>JAJDCZ010000032.1 GCA_029260555.1 Phycisphaerales bacterium | reverse complement strand
CTGCGCTCGCTGCGCTGTCGAACCAAGGGGGCCCTCTGGAACTCCATGCAGAGCGTGCTCGATCAGGTGACCCCGACCGACGCCACAAACTGCTTCACGCACTGCGGATACTCGATACGCTTTGACTGAGAGTGCTCTAGTAAAACAGGCAGTGATGCTGTCAGATCAGTCAAAGCTGAAGAACGATGAACATCGGTTCGATCGAATTGAGCGAGCCTTGGATGCGATTGCACATGAGCTACGACTTCATCGGATTCCAGTGTCACCATTGCTCACGGCTGAGGAAGTTGCAAGTACGCTCGGTGTCAGTACACGAACTGTTCGTCGATACATTGAGGGTAGTCGCTTGGTGACAGTTGCCTTGGACTCGGGGCGAGGACAGCGCCCAAGTGTGCGTATTCAGGCTTCGGACCTGCAGTCATTCATTGAGTTACGCAAACAAAAAATCTCTTCACCACATCATGGTCGATTATTCCAGATACCTGGAGTTGAGCGTCATTTACGCATTCCAGGCATCAACTACTGATCTTCCAGATGTTTTCAAATTGGCAGCGGAGTTTGGCCAGTGCAGCATCGAGTTGTTTCCAGGAGCGATTTGTGTAGGGCCTGCTCATGGTCCGTGGTTCAACATGCGCAAGGTACATCTCACTGACTTCAACCCCGTCGATTCGTCTGATCAAGTCTGCGCCGGTCTTCCTCAAGTACTTGAAAGAAAGAGTTCTTGACATGCCGGCCTTCTCACGGAGTTTAAGCCACTCCATCCGAACGACATCACGCCCATAGTTTTCACCACCAACAAGGGTCTTGCCTTGGCTTGAAAGAAAGACACGGTTCAATGGGTTCTTTGGTGCCATCTCACGCTCGATAGCCTCCAAGGTTTCAGGCCACAAGACCCATACCCCATGGACATGGGTTTTGACCCTCTCACGCTGTATAAAAGGATTGGTCGCATCGAATGCAATCTCGGCGGTGGTCAAATCAGACAGATCCTTTTGGGTATGGCCACAGTTTAATGCCAGCAGCATCCATGCACGGACTCGCCGGTCAGCCTCGGCGTAGAGATGAGTTAGTTCGTCGATTGTGAATGTGGGAACAACATTGCGGATGAGCGGTGGCTTACAGGCATACTCACCATCGGTGACCATCTTGTGGCGGTTGATCGAAAAGATTCTGCGAAAGCACCTTGGCTTGATCCAGGGGATCGAGTCATGTTCGTCGATCCACCGGAATAGATCTTTGACTGCGAGGATAATGCCCACGGCTGTGGCAATGCTCATTTGGCGACCAGGTTGCTTGGTTTGACCTGGGCTGGTCTTCAACTCAGGGCGGCTTACGAAGTGGTTGACGAGCGTGAAGAGTTTATGCTGATCAACGCTGCTGAGCGGTCGGTGCCGCCCAAGGACATCAAGTGCTCGCCCGATTCGGTATTTGCAATGGCGGACATGGGCAGATGAGACTTGGTTGGATCTCTGCCGACTTTCCTGCTCTGAGAGGTAGAGTTTGGCGGCATCATCCAATGTCAACTCACTCACGGCAACAGCCGTGGTGGTGGAGCAATGGGCGGGATAATGGTGCTCAGCCTCCAGATCCTTGGCGGTTTCATCTCTTGCGACAGGCCAGGAGCCAATACCGGCTCTCTTGAGCTTTGCCCATTCAGAGGTGAGTTCGAGGGCTAGACCAACAGCCTCCCGTTGGTCATTGCCAAGATACCAGCATTTGGGTTGGAGGGAGCCGTGTTTGCCAATTTGTTTACCGACATATTTACGGTACTGCCCGCTGGGCTTATGGAAAGATACGGAGATGGTTCTTCCGGGATGCTGTTTTGACATGGCTGGACTCGGTCTCTTTGGCACACACTTGGGCAGCCAGATGCTGAAGTCCACAATCTACGGGAGGTCATGTTCACATGATAATGCAGGGTTTTTGGTTGGTGGGAGAAGCCAAAATCCGGTACGGAATCCGGTATTATCCGGTATGGGGTATGTGCTGGAGGGGCTTGATTGGTTGGTTGAAGAGTGGTAAGGCTTGGTTGGTGCAGTGGATGCGAAAAATACCCCCCCGGGGACTCGAACCCCGAACCCGCTGATTAAGAGTCAGCTGCTCTGCCAATTGAGCTAGGGAGGCATGGACAGGAGCGGGAAAAACCCGGGATACTGCCTGCGATACAGGCTTAGTGTAGCGTCTAGTGCGGGTTGGTCCAGCGTTTTTTGGTGAGGTGGGGGGGCCTTGTTGGGATTGACTGTTCGGGGGGCTGGGTCTAGGCTTTTCGACCACGGCAGGGCCTTTGGGTTGGCGGTGGGCCTGTTTGTTGGAAGAGTTGTTGAATGAGTCTGCATATATCCGCGTTTTCGGGGCTTTTGCTCTGCGGGCGGGATAGCTTTTTTAGTTAGAGGGGTTCTGTCATGGTTCCTGCAATGCGTCAAAGCCACGGTCGCTCTCGTCGTCGTCGGAGCCACGATGCGCTTAAGCCGGTGCTTTCAGCGGTTTGTCCGCTCAGCGGCATGCCCAAGCTGCACCATCGAGTGTGCAAAGAATCCGGTTATGTTCGTCCGGGGCTGAAGATCACGGTGCCCAAGCTGGGCATCGGTGTAGTGAAGGACTGACCCATGCGTCTGGCGATCGATGTGATGGGGGGCGATCATGCTCCTGACGCGATATTGCGCGGGGCCATCGAAGCTTTGGAGCATCTGGAGCCTGGCGATCAACTCATTCTGGTTGGGCCAGAGGATGAGATCAAGGACTATCTCACCGAGTTCAGAATCCGCGATGATCGGATTGTTATCGAGCATGCATCGCAATTGATTGGAATGCACGAATCGCCAGCCAAGGCGGTACGGGTCAAGTCTGATTCATCGATTGTGCGCATGGCACTGCTGGGTTCGCCCAAGACGGAGTCGCCGGTGGATGCGGTGGTTTCAGCGGGTAATACCGGCGCGTGTGTTTCAGCAGCGATCATGCATATGAAGCGGTTGCCGGGTGTACACAGGCCGGGCATTGCGGTGACGATTCCGGCGTTTCATGGGCCGATCGTGCTGTGTGATGCGGGGGCTAATCCATCGCCCAAGGCTTCGCATCTGATTCAGTATGCTCTGATGGCAGATACTTATGCCAAGCATTTGCACAAGATTGAGAATCCTCGTGTTGCATTGATGAACATTGGTTCTGAAGAGGCCAAGGGGACGGGGATGATTCGCGAAGTGCATGATGCGATGAAGAGCATGCCGGGGTTGAACTACACGGGGTTTATTGAGGGGCGCGGGTTTTTCAATGATGAAGCGGATGTGATTATTACTGACGGGTTTGTTGGTAATACGGTTTTGAAGATGGCTGAGGGATTGGCCAAGAGTCTGTTTGCAGCGATTGCTCAGGAGATTTTTGAGATTGATCCCAATCTGGCGATACAGTTTGAGCCGGTGGTTAAGCAGATTTATGCCAAGAACGACTATCATGAGCATGGCGGGGCACCACTTTTGGGAGTGAATGGCGGAATGATGATCGCACATGGATCAAGTGAGCCTCGCACGCTGCGGAATGCTATTCGAGCAGCTCGTGCGTTTGTCGCCAGCGGCGTTAATGAAGCGATCGTTGCCAGGCTTGCGGAGGTTTCGCACATTATTGAGCCTGATCGAGAGACAGTATGAGTTCCGGGTCACGAGCTGCTGAATCAGGCGATGGCGTGCGTCTGGTCGGTGTGGGGTCTGCGTTTCCAAAGCGAGAGGTGACAAACGCTGACCTTGAGAAGTTGATGGACACATCTGATGAGTGGATTGTTCAGCGCACAGGTATCAGCAAGCGTTTTGTAAGCGATCATGACAGCAAAGAAGAGACGACCTCAGCTCTTGCAACGCGGGCGGTCAAGCTTGCGCTTGAAGATGCGAAGGTCTGTCCGTCGGAGCTGGATCTGGTGATTGTGGCGACCATTACGCCGGACATGCCTACGCCTTCGGTTGCGTGTCAGGTGATTGATGCGATCGGGGCGGGAAACATTGTCGGGTTTGATCTGTCTGCGGCCTGCTGCGGCTTTGTGTTTTCGATCAATGTGGCACATGACATGCTCCGCGCAGGGTCATACCGCAAGGTGGCGGTGATTGGTGCAGACTGTGTGACCAGGCATGTTGAATATTCAACGCATGGCAGGGCGTCGGCGATTTTGTTTGGTGATGCAGCGGGTGCCATGATTCTTGAAAAGACTGAAGATGCTTCCAAGGGCGTGATTGCTCAGGCGATGCACACGGATGGCGAGCGTGCCAAGCACTTGTTGATTCCATGTCACGAGCGGGATTTTCCTGAGGGTGTTGAGCATGATGCTCGCGATTATTCCAGGATTTCGATGAATGGTCACGCGGTCTTCCGTTTTGCGGTGAGTACCTTTCCCGAGTTGATTCAGGAGACGCTGGACAAGGCGGGGCTTAGAGCGGACGATATTGATCATTATATTTGTCATCAGTCCAACTCGCGGATTTTGTCTGCGGCTCGTGATCGATTCGGGCTGCCTCAGGAAAAGATGCTGGTGAATATTGATCGCGTGGGTAACACGGTCGCGGCGTCAATGCCATTGATTTTTGATGAACTCAAGAGTGCTGGGCGCTTCCATGAAGGGCAACGCGTGATGTTTCTGGGCTTTGGCGCGGGGCTGACCTGGGGTTCGAGTCTGTGGCAGTTGTAGATTGCCAGTGACAGACGGGATCTTGGGGCGGGTTACAACGGTATGAAGAAGTGACTCAGGAGCAGGCCATGGGCGAGCAACTCATCATCATGTGTCCCGGACAAGGTGCTCAGGCGGTGTCGATGGGCAAAGCCTGGCATGATGCTTCACCAGAAGCACGGGCGGTCTTTGCACAGGCTGATGAAGTTCTGGGTGATCGGCTGGGGGCACCATTGAGCGAGTTGTGCTTTGAAGGGCCTGCGGCTCGATTGAACGAGACGGATGTGGCTCAGCCTGCGATTTATGTGAGTTCGATTGCCTGTTGGCGTGGGCTTTGTGCAGCATGGGGGTTTGGTGAGGGGGATGCACCTTTGAGTGCGGTTGCGGGGCTGAGTCTGGGTGAGTACACGGCGTTGAATGTGGCTGGGGCGATTGATTTTGCTGATGGTCTGGAGTTGGTGGCACTGCGTGGTCGGGTGATGCAGGAAGCTGCGTGTGCTGTGGACTCGGGGATGGTGGCGTTGATCGGTGCAGATGAAACGCAGGCTCAGGCGGTCTGTGATGCTGCTCGTGGTGGGGATGGTGGGGAGGAGGGGGTGCTGGTGTGTGCGAACTTCAATGCACCGGGGCAGATTGTGCTGAGTGGCGACAAGGCAGCGTGTGAGCGGGCGATGGATGAAGCGAGCAAGGCGGGGCTTCGGGCGACAGCTCTTGCGGTTGCCGGGGCGTTTCATTCGCCGATCATGCAGCCTGCTGCGGAGCATCTGGCCAAAGCGATTGCCAAGACTCGGATTCGTGAGCCTCGATGTCTGGTGTATGCAAATGTGACAGCGGAGGCTTATGCTGAGGGCGAGGGTCGATCATTGGTGGAACAGATCCGCCATCGACTCGTCCAACAGTTAGCATCGCCAGTGCGTTGGGCGCAGAGTGTCTTGACGATGGCATCGCAGGTGAGTGGCCAGTGGCACGAGTTGGCACCGGGACGGACGCTTGTGGGGCTGACAAGACGGATTGATCGATCGATAAAGGTGAAAAGCCATGACGAACCGGAATAAGAAGTTAGAGTCAGGACGCAGGATTCGGGGTTTGTTTTTTGGGAGCCTGGTGATTGGGCTGGGATTGATGGTGTCGGGATGTTCCAAGCCACCGCCACCGCCACCGCCACCGCCGCCGCCACCACCACCACCTGCGCCGATTGCACCAGAGATTGATGGGATTGCTCAGGACATGAATATTGATGCGCGGGTGTCTTTTCCTCAGGAACTGGCACCGGTTGATGAGGACAAGATTCGTGCGGTGTTGGGGCTGGAAGATGCGTTGGCGCGGGGCGACCATGATGCGATGTTTGACCTGCTTGATGAATCGGGCAGGCAGGTGCTTGAGGAGCTGGATGCCAGCGGCGGGTGGGACGAGGCGACCAGTGAGATTGAAGCGGTTCGTGTGGTGTTCTATCAGCCAATGCCCACGCCTACGGGTTTGATGGATGCGGTGGCGTTTGCTATTCAAGAGCCGGGGCAGTCGTATCTGCTTGCGTTTGTGATGCAAGAAGCGTTTGGTGAGTGGATCTTTGTGCCTGGGGCATGCACGGATGAGGTTCGTGCGCGGGCAACGGACTGGGACGGTACGACAATAGCAGAGCTTGCCAATCTTGGGGGGATTGATGCTGAGGACATTGCGGGAGCGATGGAAGGCATGATTCAAGGCTTGCCTGCGGATCAGCAGAAGCTGGTGCGTGAAGCGATGGGGGCTCAGGATGAGAGTACTGACAAGCCTCGCAAGAAGAAGAAAAAGAATACCCCGGGCGGCCCGGTGAATATTCCTGAATCCGGCGGCTGAGCGGGATACGAAAAACAAGAACCACGGAGTAATTGTGCGCATGGCTGACAACAGCACTCAAGAAGATTTCAAGCGGGTCGCATTTGTGACGGGTGCCAGCAGAGGCATCGGGCGCGCGATCGCAAAGCGGCTGGCAAATGAAAACAGGCATGTGGTGCTGGTGAGCCGAACAGAGTCGCCTTTGAATGATCTGGCTCACGAGATTGAGCAAGCGGGTGGTTCAGCGAGCGTGCGGGCTGTGGATGTTGGTGATGGCGAGGCGCTGGCAGGTGCGATTGAATCGGCAGTGAAGGAGCTTGGTCGGCTGGACATTCTGGTTAACAATGCGGGAATCACGCGCGACAATCTGGTGCTGCGCATGAGTGATGAAGAGTTTGACGATGTGATTCGTGTTAATTTGAGGTCGGTGTTTGTAGCGATTCGAGCCGCAGCCAGACCCATGATGAAGGGCCGATTCGGGCGCATCGTGAACATTGCATCGACAAGTGGACTGGTGGGCAATGCTGGTCAGGCCAACTACGCAGCATCCAAAGCGGGGCTGGTGGGATTGACGCGCACCATCGCCCGTGAGCTTGGGTCCAAAGGCGTGACTGCCAATGTGATTGCGCCAGGGTTTATTGAAACAGACATGACAGCCAATCTTCCTGATCAGGTTAAAGATGGTGTCAAAGCCATGATGGCACTGCGGAGACTGGGTACGCCTGAAGATATCGCAGCGGCGGTGGCGTATGTCAGTGCTGAGGATGCGGGGTTCCTCACCGGGCAGGTGATTGCGGTGGATGGCGGCCTGACCATGTGTTAGAGCGGCTCAGCGCCCTTAGCGTCCAGCTTTAAACAAGAGTTTGAGTGATTCGTAGATGTCATCCTTGGAGTTGACCTTGGTTGTTACGAGTTTGCAGTCGTCAGACGGGCTGGAGGATGATTGGCCTGGGGTGCTGGCGGGGAAGGCTTCGCGGAGCACATGCAGGAAGTTGCCGCTGCCATAGGCGCTGGCGACCTGGCAGTAGCCAAACATGTTGCAAGGCGGGAGCAGGTCTTCGATCAGCAGAGAGACGCACTGGCGGTTGTCAGCTTCCGATGAGTTGTCGCCATCGGAAAAGTGAAACAGGTAGATGTTCCAGTCGCTTGGGTCGTAGTGATCGGTGAGCAGCTGTTTGCAGCACTGGAAGGCTGAGCTGATGCGTGTGCCTCCATCTTCACGGATGGAGAAGAAGGTTTTTTTGTCAACCTCCTGGGCGCGGACATCGTGGATGATGTATCGACTTTCGATGCCTTCGTAGTTGCGTCTGAGCCAGGTGTCGATCCAGAAGGCGTTGAGTCTGACGAGTTCTTTTTGTTCATCGCCCATGGAGCCTGAGACATCCATCATGTAGACAATGACAGCGTTTGACTGGGGCTTGCGGACTTCGTTCCAGCTTCGAAAACGCAGGTCTCGTTTGATGGGGATGATGACGGGGTTGTCAGGGTCATAGAGACCCATGGAGATCTGGCGTTTGAGCGCTTCGCGATAAGTGCGTTTGAAGTGACGGAGTGAGGCGGGGCCTACGGGGCGGATGCCGGTGTATTTGTCCTTGATGGTTGAGATGCGGTGCTCGCCTTTGGGTTTGATGCGAGGGAGCTCGAGTTCTTCGCTGAGGATGTCAGCGAGTTCATCAAGGGAGACATCAACTTCAAGGATGTGCTGACCGTCCTTGTCGCCTCCTGCATTGTCGCCCTGATCGGGCTTGCCCACGGTTTGGCCTTCCTGGCCTTCACCCATGCCTACGCCGGTGTTGTTGTCACCATAGCGGAAGGTGGGAGTATCCAGATCGTGAACGGGGATGGAGACGAAGCGTTTACCTTCTTTGCCGATGAGTTCGCTACGAGAGAGAAAGCGGCGCAGCTCTTTGCGGATTTTGCCTTTGACGATTTGTCTGAATCGCTGATGATCTTGTTCGATGGCGTTGATCATGCTCAGCTTCCCTGGGGCTGTAGTCTGGTTCTGCTTGACGAGCTGTGGCAACAAGAGCGGGGAACGCCTGATTTTGCAGCACAGAACCTTTTACATAAGCTACGCTTAAATGGATCGGCAAGATCGCGCTTTGACAACACTGCAATGTACAGGTGGGGCCTGGAACTTTCCCGGGGGAGCTGAGAATGAGCTATTGGGTTGAGTCTGACGGCTCATGAATGGCGAGTGATGGGGTGGTGGGGGGCGTGAATCATAGAGAATCAAAGGCAAAGGCCACGCTCTGACGGTCGCAGCTCGTGAGAGTGAGTTATTGGACATCTCAGTATTTGGGGGTTATCTGGATTGTTTGAGCCGGTATTTGCTCAGTCTGGCGATGCATAAAAAGCCTACGGGGAGGGCGATGAGGAGTTCAGCAGCCCGGTTGACCAGATCAGCAGCCATGGCTCCCAGTGCGGCATCTTGTGAGCTGATTGCAGAGTGGTTGCCCAGGACGCTGGCAGCCTGGGGGACAAGTGCTGCAGCCAGGCCGATGGACCATTCTCGCAGTCCCAGCCCATTGCCAACCAGAGGCACGAGCATTGCGAGTTGGCTGGCAAGTGCGACAGCGACAGCGACGAGGGGGGTGATGGGTTCGCCCACGATGCTGAACACGACCCAGTATCTGGCGACCCAGAGGAGCAGGTCGGCGTAGCGGATGACGCTGTTGATGCTGTAGTGAAGGAAGCGAGTGTGTCTGGGCAGGCTCAGGAGCGAAAGGCTGATCAGGCTCAGAAGAGCCATGGGCAGCATGAGCACGCTGAACCAGTGCAGCGAGTTGATGGATTGTGTGAAAGCCAGTGAAACGACGAGCAGTGCTGCGCACAGGCCTGAGGTTGAAACATTTTCAAAGAGGATTCGGGCGCTGGTGCGCAAGGCGATGTGGTGATATTTTTTGTGGTATGCGACTCTGCCGATGAGTCCTGGGCGCATGGGGAGGTAGTTCAAGAGCCATGCGGAGCCGATGAGTGCATTCATTTCTTTCAGGTGGACGGGGCCGTGCCTTGAGGTCAGGACCCAGAAGCTCAGTGAGATTAAAAGCCAGTTGGCAACGGGCAGGACAACAGCCAAGAGCAAGAGCCATGCAGGTGCGTTGCTGGCGTGATCAAGAGCTTTGAGCAAGATGTCATGTTGATGGAAGACGAACCAGATGGCACCGACGAGCAAGATCAGCCCCAGAGTAAAGCCAAGGGCTTTGTTCTGCGGGCGGCCCCACCTTTTGCGAGTTTTCACGGGCTGCCTTCGGGAACGAGAGAGCCGTTCTCGTCGAGTTCGGTTGGGGGTAGATCAAACATGGGGTCGGTCTTTTCCAGATCAAACTCAGGCAGATTGTTCTGGCTGCCCAAACCCAGCATTGCGTAGACCTTGTTGCCAGCAGCCAGACGGGCTTGCACGCCATTTGCCACGCGTGAAACGCGGTCGTCGCCAAGATCCAGTGCGGTTGTGAGCAATGGATCATTTGCATCTGTGATGCGTGTGATCAACACCAGAGGCAATACGAAGGGATCTCGTTCCTGGCGGGTGGCATTATCAAAGGAGGTCATTGCGACAAACTCGTTGCTGTGGGGGAGCATTGCGACCATCATTGCTCGCATGAGTTTGTCCACGGAGGGGTATCGTTTTGCGCATGCCTGGGCAATGGCGCGGCGTCTGGATTCGACTTCCAGCGTGTTTTCATCAGTGAGAATCGAGTTGGTTATGAGCACACGGGCGGTTGCGACAAGCTGAGGCAGTTGATCTTCAGGGGCAGTGTCAATCAGAGATACCAGTTGTGCAAAATCGAGCTTGATCTGTGGCAGAGGTCGCTTGATGACCAGCCCGGTATCCAGTGTCAAACAACCGGGACCAGAGCGAAAGGTTCGCATCTCGGTACTGATGAGGTATCCCTGAAGCACGCGCCAGGAAATTCTGCTTAGAAAGCCGGCGTTTTTTTCCATGATCTGGCCGGTTCTACCAGCGTTGGGCCAGATGGTATATAAGACAGACTGGTTGGGCTTGAGCACGAGTCTCTGGTTAAGCAGGGCTGGTTCGGGTAATGCGTTTGAATCGATCTTTGAGGAATGGATTTCAAGTCTGGGGGCAAACAGCAGGCGGCTGTTGATGGGGCGGTCGGGGCCGACACCCAGGGGGATCTGAGAAATGTTGGTCAGGCGGACAGCCATTTGTATGCGATCCAGAGTGCCAAACTCGCGAGCCAATGGTTCTATGTTGAGCGAAACAAAGCTCATGGGTGACTGGACCATGTCATCGATCCAGCTGGGGATGCGGTCAGCCATGGCTTCAAGCTGTGCGGAGTTGTCGGATAATGGGAGGAGAGCTGAGGTCGACCCGTCGGTCAGACCCAGAAGCCGGTTGGCTTTCCAGTATGACCATGCGCCGATGAGCGAACGAGGATGTTCGCGGGCATGGGTCATCAACTGTTCTACAGCGTCATCGGTTCGGCCAGCTTTTTCCAAGGCCAGGGCAAGGCCGATTCTGGCCATGGTATCTTTGCCGAGGTGGGCGGTGAACAGCTTGATTGCTTCATTGGCATCGCCAAAGCGCATTGCCTGCCAGGCGGGGAGCAGGGGAAAGAGTTTGACCCTTGCATCCTCGGGCATGCGGACGGTTTTCCAGGTTTGTTCAACGGCATCGGTCTGGACATTGAGCCAGAATCTCAAGGTTTGCAGGTCGATGGTCATCTTCCAGACACGCGCGAAGATTTCATTGCTGGTCAGAGCAGCACCATCGCGTGTGGGATCGCTCAGTCGGCGGGCAATTTCATCAATGGAACCCACATAATCGGTCATGGAAAGATTGAGAAGTTCTGGGTCTTCCTGAGATTCCGCTGTCAGCATCAGGATGCGTTCAAGGGGCATGGGGAGTCTGGTTTCTTCTGCGGTTTTGGTGCCTTCGGTTGAGCGTCCGGTTTTTCTGAGATCCTCAATGAGTTTGGTTGCTGAGAGCCTTTGGACGAAGAGGTCGTCAGTCAGTTTTTTTGCAGTGGAAGCTGGGCCGTTGTTATACCAGTTCAACACCAGAGAGCCGATTGTGGTCTGCTCATCGAGGGGCTTTTCAGCAGCCCGGTACAGAAAAATGCCGTTGTCAAAGAATCGCTGAGCGTTTTTGAATGCTCCGTTGGCAGAAAGTTCACGGGCGATCGAAAAATGAACATTGGGGTCAAGGGGATCGGCCAGCAGCAACATGTCCAGCGATTCAAGACGGGTGATGGGGTCGTCGCTGAGCGTTGCAATGGTTGTTGCTGAGAGCAGGGCTGCGTCTTTGTTGGTCTGGTCCAGGATGAGCGACTGTTCAAGATATGATGCAAAGATGTCGTCGTTGCCCATTTCACGAGAAAGCAGTGCAGCATCCAGTGCCAGGCGGCTTCGGATGGATGCGGGGAGGCGCTGACCTGCTGTGCCCAGGAATCTTTCGTAGGCAGCCATTCGCAGTTCGGCGGTTTGAAGTTTGGCGATGCGTGCAGAGATGAGCCTGAGAGCTGCGATGGTGTTGTCGGGCTGAAGGCGAAGCAGTTGCCGGGTCAGATCAAGCAGGCGATTCTGATCTTCTGAAACGACGGCAGCTTGAATGCGGCGATTGAGAAAATCCAGATTCTCAGGTTCAAGCTCTGAAGCCAGAGAGAGGATCGCTTCAGTAATCATGTAATCGTTGGCATCAGGTTCTTCAATGTATCGCAGGTCGATCAAGGACAATCGGACGATCTGCGTGGCGGTGATTTGTTCAGGTGTGTCAGGGGTGAGGTCAATGGTGGCAGCGTGGGTCATGCTGGGCATCAATGTCACAAGTAGCGTGAGCACGAGGTTGCTGGCCCATTTTGTATAATCTTTCATGGCTGGCTCCTGGTCACATGGCACCTTGATTGATCAGTAAAAACACCACCATGGCGCCCAACCCGAACACGAACGCGAGGAATGATGAAAACTCGGCGGTCAGGCTCAGCTTTTTACTGGCGCTGGGAAATAAACGATCGGCTACCAGGGCTTCAAAGATGAACTGACCGGCTGCGATTGCTGCCAGGCCACCCATCCAGCATGCCAGTGTCAGCGAGGGCAGCCTGCGTGGTCCCACCATCATCAACCAGATCCCGCCTAGCGAAAGAGACCCCGCCCAGACCGTTGCGATCGGAACCAGCATGGACAAGCTCAACACACGGATGGCTCGCAAAGTTCAATACTCCCGTCAGCTGCGTCCTTTGAGCTGATACAGATGCCATCGTATGGCATCGGCGGGTTTTTATCATCCCATCGCCATCTTCACAAGGAACTCGGCGTTGGTTTTGTCTTTGCCCAGGCGGTTCTTGAGCATTTCCATTGCTTCGACCACATTCATATCGGCCAGCACCTTGCGCAGGCGATACACCAGCTCAAGCTCCTTGGGATCAAGCAGCAGTTCTTCGCGGCGTGTGCCACTGGCGGGGATGTCGATGCAGGGGTAGATGCGTTTGTCCATGAGTTTGCGGTCAAGATGAAGTTCGGAGTTGCCGGTGCCTTTGAACTCTTCGAAGATGACTTCGTCCATTTTAGAGCCTGTGTCGACGAGTGCGGTGGCGATGATGGTGAGCGAGCCACCATCTTCGATGGCGCGGGCGGCGCCGAAGAATTTTTTGGGTCTCTGGAGGGCGTTGGCATCGATGCCTCCGGTCATGATTTTGCCGGAGTGGGGCATTTCGGTGTTGTAGGCTCTTGCCAGTCTGGTGATTGAATCGAGCAGGATGACGACATCTTCGCCAAACTCGACCATGCGTCTTGCCTTGGCGATGACCACTTCGGCGACCTGGACATGTCTTGAAGATTGTTCATCAAAGGTGCTGGCGACCACTTCGACGCGTGGATCGGTGTGTCTGCGGAAGTCGGTGACTTCCTCGGGCCTTTCATCGACCAGAAGGACGATGATGGATGTATCGGGATAGTTCTTTGAGATGGCCTGAGTGATTCTCTGGAGCAGCACGGTTTTGCCCGTGCGAGGGGGAGCGACGATCAACGCGCGCTGGCCTTTGCCGATGGGGGCGACCAGATCAATGATGCGTGTTTCGATCACGCTGGGGTCGGTTTCCAGGACGAATCGCTTGTCGGGGTGAAGGGGAATGAGATCTTCAAAGTTGGTGAGGTTGGCGATTTTCTTGGGGTCAGTGCCATTGACATGATCGACGCGGAGCAGGGCGAAGTATCGCTCGCTTTCTTTGGGTGGGCGGATGGCGCCTTTGACGACCATGCCTCGAGCCAGGCCGAAGCGTCTGATTTGGGAGGGTGAGACATAGATATCGTCTGGTCCGGGGAGATAGCTCTGGATGGGGCTTCTGAGGAAACCGAAGCCGTCGGGCATGATTTCGAGTGTGCCTTCGCCGAACATCAAGCCTTTTTTGGAAGCGCGGGCTTTGAGGATTTTGAAGACCAGTTCCTGTCTGGGGTAATGGCGGTACTCGCTCAGGCCTTCCCGCTCAGCGACCTGGAAGAGGTTGTCCATGGGCATGCGTTGGAGTTCATCGATGCTCAGCGTGTCTTGCAAAGCTTCTGGATCGGCGTTGGCAGCGATGCGTTCGAGCTCGGCAGCTTCGCGTTCGAGTTCTTCATCACTGGGCAGTGCTCCCTCGGGGTACATGGAGTTGCTGCGTGAGCCGCCGCTGCCGCTTCTGCGTTTTTTCTTGCGTCGCTTGTTTGTACCACCACCACCATTGTTATTGTGGCGATTCTGGTAGTTCTGTCTGTTTGAGTCACGGTCAGATCGTGTTTCTGGGCGGGACTCTGAACGGGATTCAGAACCTGAAGATTTGGATTGCGCATCACCAGTCTGGGGTTTGGAGGTTTCAGCCGGGGCACTTGCAGCAGTCTGTGGTTCAGGCTTGTCACTCGCTGGAGGGGCTGACTTTGCGTTTCTGGAAGACGAGGACTTGGCAGCAGTTTTGGAAGCTGCTTTGGAATCGCTGGCGGTCTTGGTCTTGGAACCAGCTTTTGATGCGGCTCTGGACGCGCGAGGTTTGCGTGGTGCAGGAGCCTCTGCGGGCTGATCAACAACTTCTGTAGTTTTTGCCATGTTTTTACTCTTTGGTTTTCCAGCGGCCTCCCCAGGCCTCACTACACATACACATGCAGCAAACTGGCATCGGTCATCAAATAGACCGGTTCTGGTTCACACTGATCAATTGCCTGATCCAAACCCGTTAACCTGATCAACTATCGTGGGTGCTTTGAATCGAGGGCCTGTTGAAAGACTCAACAGAGGGGAGCAAGATTTCCCCATTGGATGAGAACCAACATTTGCTGGTACTCAACTGTTCCATCTCATCGACAGTATAGGACACCTCGCTTGACTGTACGAGCTTTATTTTGCTGACTGATAAAAAACACGCCAATTTGCTCTCCGTGGTCAGTTTTTGTCAAAAAGCCTCGTAAAACGCCTTCCAAGCACCTGGGCCTGCTCACGGGTCTGTTCAATCATGCCAGATGCGTCAATGAGAGCGTCACAGCGGGAGCGTTTTTCATCGACAGGCATCTGGGCTGATTCTCGTTGAGCAAGTTCATGCTCGTCCCAGCTTCTGGTTTGGATCACACGCTTGAGTCTTTCATCTCGAGGTGCATCGACGAAGATGACGGCATCACATTCTTTGTCCACGCCTGCTTCAAAGAGCAGCGGTGCATCAATCACGATGCCTGCAACAGCATCGTCAGCCATTGCTTGTTTGATCAACTCTTTGCGCTGGGTTGCCAGGCGTGGGTAGATGAGCAACTGGAGCCTTTCACGCTGTTTATCGTCGCTGAAGATCACTTGAGCCACACGGGCTCGATCGACGATGCCCGAGTCGTCCAGAATCTCTGTGCCCCACCATGCGATGAGCTGTTTTTGCACAGCGGGTTCGTTGAGCATTGCTTTGGCACGGGCATCCGAGTCGATCACGAGATAGCCCAAGTCCTGTAAAACATGGGCGACCACGCTTTTGCCTGCTCCGATGCCTCCAGCAAGACCTATTACAGGTTTGGTTCGCTGAAGATTCAACGCTCAGACTCCCTGGAAGGTTCGCACGGACTGGACAGTTTTGTCTGAGCCTTGCGGATTTGCGCCAGAATCTGGGCGGTGTGGGGGATATCGCTCCATACCTGTTCAAGAACAGCGGTGCCAGCTGAGGCAAAGCCGACATCTCCGATGCCAAGCAGCCTTTGTATTACTGTGCGTCTGACTACAGCGTGTTGAACTTTGTCCAGATGAATCTCGACGGTGTGTTGTGTCAGTACGCCTGTGATTTTCATGACGGAGTTTTCGGTGAGGACCAGCGCGGTGCTGCGCCAGACAAGAAGCTCCCACACAAAGTCGATCAACACGAAGATGACGAGGCCTGGCACGAGGAGCGTGAGTGCAAGATTCAGTCTGGGAGCAAATGCCAGCATGAGCGAGATGAGAGCTATAAAAACGAGTTGTCGTACGGGTTTTCGTACCAGAAGTGACCAGGCGCCGGGTTTGAAAACATGGATGATTGGTGTGTTATCTGGGAGCAGCCGACGAGATGCTGCTGAAATGTTGCCCAGAGCAAGCTCAGCCCCCGGCTGACTGGCAGAGTGATTGGTCATGGTGCATTATCGTGCATCGTCGCGCAATGCTGCGATCTCCGGGTAGTTACGGTAATACCCGTTGTAATCAAGCCCATAGCCTACGACGAACTCGTCGGGGATATCAAAGCCGAAGTAATCTGCCTGGATCGCAGCGTCACCTTGATGGGCGCGAACGCATTTTTTATCCAGAAGCACACAGGTTCGCAGGCTGGCGGGCTGAAGTTCCGAGATCAGGCTGCGCACGATCGAGATGGTTTGCCCAGAGTCCAGAATGTCGTCGACGATGACGACATGCTTATCCTTGAGGTTTTTGGGAAGCTCGCTTTTGATGCTGGCTCCCTTGGATTGCACCGATTTGCCGGGGTAGCTTGAAACTGCGACGACATCGATGCTCATTTTCAAGGGCATCTGCCGAATCAGATCGGCCAGAAAGACGATGGCACCGGTGAGGATGGGTATGAGTACGATCTGCCCCGGTTTGTCGCCGTTCTGGACCTGCTCGCGTAAATCCCTGTCGAGGTCTGTTGCCAGTTCCTGGCCCATGGCGCGCACACGAGCTGCGATTGTGCCTTGGTCGATCAGCACCCGCTGAATATCTCGATACATGCCTGATCCTCGTTGAAAAAGGAAGTTTGAGTGATCGCCTATCTGGTCAAGCCCGTCAGTGAACCGCTCCGACGAGCTGTAGAATAACGCAAAAGGGAATCTTCGATGATGGAAATGGCGGCATCTGCGGGCAGGATCTCGTCGACAGCGACATCTTTTTCCTCAAGCATTTTGTAATCCTCAAAGAATCGACGCAGCATCCTGAACTTGTGAGGCCCGAAATCGCTCGCACGCTGATAATGGGCGAACTCCGGGTCATTCTCCAGAACGGCAATGATTTTGTGGTCAGGCTGACCCTCATCGACCATCGTCATCAAGCCTACAGGCCTGGCCCGGCATACGCACAGCGGCGGGATCTGCTCGGTGCAATAGACCAGCACATCGAGCGGGTCATCGTCCTCAGCCAGGGTTTGGGGGATAAACCCATAGTTGGCAGGGTAATACACTGCTGACGAGAGAACCCGGTCGAGCCTGAGCATCCCCGAGCTTTTGTCCAGTTCGTACTTATTGGACGAGCCTTTGGGGATCTCGATGATGGCGCGGACCGCCTGTTTAAACTCAAGGCCTTCGATTGCTGGACTCACATCATGCCATGGATGGATCATGGTCGGATTCACTCCCCTGTTCTTGGACCAAGGCTCTGGTTAACGACTCGACGCAATTGAGCCTTGGCTGAACCACACAATAGACCTGTTTTCTGTCACCGTACTTTCAGTTTCCATAAACCGGCGATACCCTCTTGGCATGCTCACTCTTGAATATGCAAACTGTCTGTCAACCCGGGTTGGTTTTCATGGTCTGGACCCTGCCCGGATTGATGCTGCGGGTGAGGCTGCCAGTGCTATTGCCCATATTACTGAGCGTCTGAGCAAGTCCCGGGGGACGGGCTGGGAGCGGTGGCGTGAGCTGCCCTTTGGGGATATGCGCAAAGAGCATGTCACAGCGGTCAAGACGCTTGTGGACAAGCTCAAGGGTCGATTTGACAATCTGGTGGTGCTTGGCATCGGAGGCTCAGCTCTTGGCAATATCGCATTGCAGTCAGCATTGAACCCCTCCACGCACAATCTGCTGGCTGGCGAACAACGAAATGGGCCGCGCATGTTCGTTGTTGACAATGTTGATCCTGATACGCTGAGTCAGACGCTGGCGTTTTGTGAAGCTGCAGGTGGGGATGGTGGTGGGCTGGAGCGGACATTATTTAATGTTGTGAGTAAATCTGGCGAGACAGCTGAGACGGCGGCTCAGTTCATGATCATCCGTGAAATGCTCAATAAAAAACTGGGTGACAAGGCGGGTGCGAATATCGTCGCGGTCACAGATCCTGCCAAGGGCACCATGCGTTCTATTTGTGACGCTGAGGGATATGAAACGCTGCCTGTGCCTGAAGGTGTTGGTGGACGATTCAGTGTGCTCAGCCCTGTGGGGCTATTCAGTGCTGCGATGTGTGGCATTGATATTGATGCTCTGCTCGATGGTGCTGGGCAGATGGATGTTCAATGTTCAAATCCCAGGCTGAGTGAGAATCCCGCAGCCATGCTTGCGTTTTTGCTGGTGGAGCTGGCGGCTCGAAAGGGCAAGTCCAACCATGTGATGATGCCTTACGCCAACGCGCTGTACCGCATGGCGGACTGGTATGCCCAGCTCTGGGCAGAATCGCTCGGCAAACAGGCTGACAATGCTGGCGAGGATATTTATGCGGGATACACGCCGATCAAGGCACTGGGCACCACGGATCAACATTCACAGGTTCAGCTCTACCGCGAAGGCCCCAACGACAAGGTGATTGGATTTCTGGAAGTGCAGGAGTTTGATACGGATGTTTCGATTCCAACGGGGCTGGGCGTGAAGGCGCTGGAATATCTGGAAGGGTCGTCCATCGCCAAGCTCATGGCTGCGGAGAAAAAGGCGACGGAATATGCACTGGTCGAATCACTCAGGCCAAACTTTACGATTCGCTTCCCGCGGATCGATGCTCAGCATATCGGGCAGTTTATTCAGCTTTGGCAGGTTACGACGGCTTATGCGGGGCTGCTGCTAAACATTGATGCGTACAACCAGCCTGCGGTGGAGCTTGGGAAGAAGGCGACCTTCGGGCTGATGGGGCGCGCCGGGTATGAAGAGCATCTCAAAAATGTGCAGGGGAGGCTTACGGAAACGGAGTTTGTGATTTCGTAAAAAACACCAAATAACCCTATCTCAACTCTCGCCATGCGTCTGATTGGTTAAAGTCTAACATCTTGGCAGAGTCAAGGTTTAGGTAAGGTTAGTGGGAGGTGGAATGGCCAGATTTATGTGAATGAGGCACGCTGCATTTTTGAATTGATAGGGTAAAACGAAGAATTAGCGCGCCTCAATTTTGTGTCATTCAGGTCGATTACGATGGAATTTTGTGGTTTTGTATCTAATCCGATGGTGAATCAGGTTTTGGCATGTTTTCAAAATGTGATTCAAAATAGAACAAATTATCGACAATAATAGATATTTAACCTTGACCCCCCCCCCAGTTCGTTATTATTGATCAGGTTTAATGGCTTTATGCTGAGATCCATTGGTCTAAGTTAAGGAACACATACAGTGTTTATAAAAAGAAGAAATCTGGGGCAGTTAGCAGTTGCTTTGACGGTAACAGCAGTAAGTGCACCGGCGGGATTTGCTCAGAGTTGTACCTTTGGATCCCCTGCGGCCATGCAGGACCTGGATGGGGATGGCAGATTGAGCGTTTTTGATCTTGGTCTGTGGCTCAAGGAAAAAATGAATGACCCAATGCAGGACGAAAACGGCGATGGTGTCCTAGACCCGGCGGATCTTCTCATCTACCTGGACAGATTTGTCAGAGCCATGGCGGGCGATCTGGATGGGGATGGTTTGATCACCGCCAATGATCTTTCTGTTCTCATATCGAATCAGGGTGCCAATGGATCATTTCTGGTTCGAGAAGGAGATATCAATGATGATGGCGTGGTAGACGCTGCTGACTTCATTGTTCTTTCAGCCAAGCTGGGCTGCCCCCTTACAGACGAAATCGTTCAACACATGGTGAGCAACCTTGTTATGGCCATTTGGGTGACACCCAATGAACAGACGCTCCCTGGTGGAATGGCTCAGGGGTCGTCGTGGCCAGACGATCACACAGCGTATTTCAGTAATGGCTGGCCCGGTCCAAACCATGATGGGCAGTTGAGTAGCGATTGGCCTCCAAATCATGATGGAGCGGCATCATCTACTTGGAGCAATCCACCGACTCACAACTCATTACAATCAAATTTTAACAACTGGGGGCCTAGTCACTTTTATGTTTTTAGTGAGTTATGGGATTTCGGTAACCCATCTGTCCATGCATCCGAATTAAGTGCTTTCTGGCCATCGAATCATAAGCTATTAAGAAGTCAAGACTGGCCTAATACGCACATTAATACAGTCAGCAGGTACTATCCGGCAAATCATTTGTACAACGACAGTATTTTAAATCAGGATTCTGATCATGAAACTCAATCATCAGGATCCTGGAGTCATGGTTTAGATAATAGTGCATTAATCTATCCTCCGAGTCATTATGGACCGATCAGTGCCAGTTGGTTAAACCATTTGACCACATTGAGTATGACCTATCCACCCGGGCATTTTCTGAATCCATCAGCAAGTTGGGATCCAAATTCCAATAATCCAAGCTGGCCTACAAATCATTATGCAGCCCTGTCAAGATTATGGTCAGTACCTATCATCAATCCACATTTTTGGCCACCGGAACACAATGGGTGGGACTCAATCATGGATGTCGTCCCAAATTGAGCATTGGCATATTGAAGGTACATTCCAAACTCGTGTCTTTCAAAGATTTCTAAGTAGTTTGTGGGGTATTAATAGCCCTCTTGGAATTACAATAACGGGTTCTGGTATGCGAACAAGTGCTGCGACTTTCTCGGCTATTTTGTTATCCATGTGTTTTGTTGCCGGTGGCTGCGAATCGCAGAACAAAAACCTGCAATGGAATCAGCGCTTTGTAGAGTCCCGTTTGGATGCAGCGGGGGCGTTTAGTTCCGAACAGCAACAGCGCATGGAAGCATCTACGCGAAGCCGCGTTAAACCGAGTAACTTTCCTGTCGAGCTGAGCTTTGACGACCCAAACACGGTTTTTGAATATGTGTTTGGTCAGCTCCCCGAGATTGCGATTGTTTACCCTACCGAGCGCTATTACTATTACAGCTTTGATCTGGGTGAGCATAAGGTAAGCGGCAATCTGCGATTTACAATGGCTGACCAAGGCATCGTATATTTTGCATACTTTGATACAAAGGACAATACGCTATCGCACTCATTGACTCTTAAGGAAGAAAATGGTGTCGTCGTATTGCCGCAAGGTAATAATGCGTACAGCGTCGAGTATGGCCAAAAACGGGTTGTATTTCATTTGGCATCAGAGATGCTATTTCGAGATGAATCCGAGAAGGTTATGCACAATGCAGTGCCCTTACTGGACAACGAAGAGGTTGTTACGGGAGTACTTGATGAATCCGGATATGCATTCATTTTAGTCTTTAATACTCAAGACAACGCATTATATTATTTTCTTAATCCTTTAGTTCAGGTCTGGGATCAACTGCAGAAAATCGAAGGGACAACACTTTGGTCAGGCAAAGAATCCGGCTTCGTCTTTGAAACTCAGAAGATTGAAAAAACTGGACAAACGCGATATTTACTCCTTGGTGTGAATGCGGAAAACATTGCTGCCAACAATTACTTTGATGGTCCCTTTGACCAAGTGCCGCCGGACTTGGATCTTAAAGACAAACTCGAAGCATCGTACCCCTATGTAAAACTTCGAGGCGGGATTGATCAGCATGGCAACTTCAAGCAGTTAGAACATCAGCGGGTTGCTATATCGCCATATGTTGCGTACATGGACAACCAGCAGGTAGTTGATCGTGTTCAAGCGGTAAAAGCTGATGGAAGCCTGCAGCATGTTGCGGCCTTGCTTACATTTGAATCAAAGAGAGATTTTCATAAACGCATTATGAAACAACCCTATCCGGGAACGATGTCAGTCTTTGATTATATCAAGCTACAGCAGCCTGATATAAAAAAATAATTATGCATCTTGGTATTTCAATGGGCAAAGGTTGATTATTCACTTTGATCGAGCACGGCCATGAAGGCTTCTTGTGGGATCTGGACTGAGCCTACGGACTTCATGCGTTTTTTGCCTTTTTTCTGGGCTTCGAGGAGTTTTCGTTTGCGCGAGACATCGCCGCCGTAGCATTTGGCGGTTACATTTTTGCGGAAGCCTTTGATGGTTTCGCGGCCGATGATTTTGCCACCGATGGCAGCTTGGAGGGGGATCTCGAACTGGTGTCGAGGGATTTGTTTTTTGAGTTTGGTGAGCAGTTGTCGACCTCTGAACTCGGCGCGGTCTTTGTGGCAGATGAGTGAGAGGGCTTCGACGGGTTCGGCGTTGATGAGGACCTGGACCTTGACAAGGTTGTCGTTGTGGTATTGGGTAATTTCGTAGTCCATGGTGCCGTAGCCGCTGGTGAGGCCTTTGAGTTTGTCGTAGAAATCGTAGATGATTTCAGCGAGGGGGATTTCAAAGGTCATCATCTGTCGGGTTGCGGAGACGAGTGTTTGATGTTTGTAGATGCCTCTGCGTTCCAGGCAGAGTTTCATGACTTCGCCTACGAACTCGCTGGGCGAAATGATGTTGACCCGGCACATGGGCTCGGCAATGGAGACGATGGTGCCGGCATCGGGCAGGTCGGCGGGGTTGTGGATTTCCAGTTCCTTGATGAGCCCTTTTTTTGAACGAACCTGCACCTTGTATGAGACGGTGGGGGCGGTCTGGACGATTTCGACATCGCCTTCGCGTTCGAGGCGTTCCTGGATGATGTCCATGTGGAGGAGGCCCAGAAAGCCGCAGCGGAAACCGAAGCCCAGAGCTTCAGAGTGAACGGGCTGGAAGGTGAACGACGAATCGTTGAGGCTCAGGCGGTTGATGGCATCGCGGAGTTCTTCAAAGTCGTTGTTTTTCTTTTCGCTGTTGGTTGAGGGGTAGAAATCGCAGAAGACCATTTGCTGGGGGGGTTCGTAGCCACTGAGTGGTTGGTCAGCGGGGCTGTTCTCGAGGGTGATAGTGTCGCCAACGCGGACATCGCCGAGGGTTTTGATGGCGGCGACGAGATAGCCGGTTTCACCGGGGCCGACGCTTTTGACTTTTTCCGGTTTGGGTGTGTATTTGCCGAGTTCGGTGATGGAGAAGTTACGACCAAGCCCCATCATGCGGATTTTGTCGCCGGTTTTGAGTGTGCCATCAAACATGCGGAAATAGACGATGACGCCTCGGTAGTCGTCGTAGATGGCATCGAAGATGAGTGCACGGGTTTTGTTGGTGGTGGGGGCTGGGGGCTGGGGGAGTTTTTCGATGATGGTTTCAAGCAGTTCGTCGATGCCTTGGCCGGTTTTGGCAGAAACCAGGATGCAGTCTTCGGCGGCCATTCCCAGTGCCTGCTCGATCTCCATGGCGATGTCGTCGGGTCTGGCACCGGGGAGGTCGATTTTGTTGAGTACAGAGATGATATCAAGGTCTTGCTCAATCGCCAGATAGGCATTGACGACGGTTTGTGCCTGTACGCCTTGGGCCGCATCAACGACGAGAATGGCGCCTTCGCAGGCTTTGAGGGCTCGGGAGACTTCATAGGTGAAATCGACATGCCCTGGGGTGTCGATGAAGTTGAGCATGTATTCCTGGCCGTTGTGGGTGTGGTGGACGGTGACGGCAGAGGCTTTGATGGTGATGCCTCGCTCGCGTTCAAGGTCCATGGAATCGAGCAATTGATTACGGGCTTCTCGGGCGGTGACGGCCTGGGTTGCCTGCAGGAGGCGATCAGCCAGTGTGGACTTGCCGTGGTCGATGTGGGCAATGATCGAGAAGTTGCGGATGTGTTTGATGTCGGTCGTCATGCGGTCTGATTCACCAGAGCAGGGGGTGTCTATCACGGGTGTGAGCTGAGTTTGTAAGGACGGAGGGCGAGAGAATGATAGCGTTGTGCCAGCCGGGGCCGAGCCGGGCGAGTTTATTGCCGATAATGTATGCTCTGGGTCAGTCTGATGTGGCTTTTGCCGATGTCAGATAGGTAGAGTTGTATACAAAGGAACGCAACGGATGAGCAATCAGGAACCAAGACCGATTAGAAAGATCCTCGTAGCGACAGGATTGACCATCGAATCCGTTGCTGCGGTGCTCATGGCAAAGAGGCTGGCGGAGAAAATCGGAGCAGAGCTTCACGCGGTCCATGCTATTGAGCCTATTTCTGGCTCTCAGGAACAAGCGGTGCCAGGTCTGAGTGAAAAACACGAAACTCATGCTTGCGAGGAACTTGATACTTTTGTCAAGAGTCATGGGCTGGAGGGCTGTGCGACGCTTCATGTGGTCAAAGGCGTGCCTGAACGACAGATCCTCAAGCTCCGGGCACAAATCAAAGCGGACCTGCTGATCATGGGGCGTTACGGCAAGGGCGGGCTCAAACGAGGTGCTCTGGGCTCTATTGCCAACCAGCTGGTGCGGAAAAGCCCGGTCAGCACGCTGATCGTGCAGCCGGAGTTCCGGGGCGACTTTGGATCACTCGGCGTCGCTTCGGATCTGGATGCGGATTCATATCTGGAAGTCACACGGGGTATCACTCTTGCCAGAACGCTGGGCTTCAGCACCGTACATTTGATTACTGCATATACCATTCCCGCGGGTTTTCATACGGTTATGGAGTTTGATGAAGCGTGCGAGAAACTGGCACAGATTACCAAAGAGCGAGGCCAGAAACTTGTTGACAGCCTTGAGCATGAAGGGGTGGAGGTGGTGGTGCATACAGTCAAGGGCACAGCTCCTCAGGCGGTTCCTGTAAAGGCTGGTGAGATTGGTGTTGATCTGTTGGTGCTGAGCACTCATGAGCGATCACGAACCGCCACGCTGCTCTTGAGCCGAACTACAGAAAAGATCATTAACAATACGCACTGCTCAGTCTGGGCAGAAAAAGCACCTGAGCTGCACCAGGGGCTGCTCGAAGCGGTCAAGGAACTGCTGGATTAGGTGAGTCTGGTTGCTTTTCAGGTGTATCTGTGAGAAAGCTCACAACACTTGATGCTGATCAAAGTTAATGGAGTGTTGAAATCTGGATGTGCTGAGCATCGGCAGCCTGGATCAGGCGGCTTTTTTGGGCGAGAGCTTGCCTTGGGCGTATTCACAGATTCGAGAAGAGATTTGATCAAGCGGGCTGACCAGGTGGACGCCACCAAGGTTGATGGCTTCTTTGGGCATGCCAAAGACGACGCATGAATCTTCGTCCTGTGCGATGGTCATGGCGCCGGCTTTTCTCATGGTGAGCATGCCTCCAGCACCGTCGCTGCCCATGCCTGTCATGATGACACCAAGCGAGTTTGAGCCTGCGTATGTTGCTGTGGACTCAAAGAGGACTTCGACGGAGGGGCGGTGTCTGCAGACGCGTGGGCCCTCATTTACACGGACGATGTAGCGATCGCCGTCACGGGCAAGGGTCATTTGTTTGTCGCCTTGAGCGAGCAATGCCAGGCCCGGCAGGACGGAATCGCCATCGCGGGCTTCGCGGACTTCGATTTCGCAGAGGTCATTGAGCCTTTCTGCGAATGAGGCTGTGAATCCGGGAGGCATGTGTTGAACCATGACGATGCCAGGACAGGTTTTGGGAAGTCCGGTGAGGACGGTGCGGAGTGCTTCGGTGCCTCCGGTTGAAGACCCAAGTGCGACGACCTTGTGGGTGGTTGCGAGCAGGGCTTTTCCGGGGGAAGTCGGTGTGCCTTTGGTGGGCATGTCGGCTGCGGATCGTTTGGTGACTCTGGCGTTGGCAGCAGCACGAATGAGCTGGGCGAGTTTGTCAGAGAGATCGCCAACAGAGTAGGATTCGTTGGGTTTACACACGACATCAATGGCGCCAGCTTCCAGGCAGGCGATTGCCATGTCGCAGCCTTTGGCGGTCAGGGATGAAACGATAATGGTGGGCACGGGGTTGTATTTCATGACCTTTTTAAGGAAGGTCAGTCCGTCCATCCGGGGCATTTCAATATCAAGAGTGATGACATCGGGTCGGAGTGTGCAAATTTTATCGCGTGCGATGTATGGGTCCGGTGCTGTGGCAACAACACGGATGCCTTTTTGTTTGTCCAGTTCGGTTGAAAGGACACGCCGAACGATGGAAGAATCATCAACAATAAGAACCTTGATGTCGCCGATCATTGATAAAACCCTCTGCAAATCTCTTGGAAGTCAAACGAACAAGCTTTGGTTGTGTGGAATCAAGCTGCAGCAGCACTGACAGAATCAGGCAGCCACCATATTCTCAGTACGCCGCTTTCAGACTCGACAAAGCACTCAACAGCGTTGCTGGAAAGTGGCGGCAACTCTGATGCGGTAGTGGTGCGTGGGACATTCATCTGGAAGTATTGACCATCACCACCAAGTGCGAGAATCACTGAGCCGGCCATGATGTTGGCGAGTTCGTTGATGGCATCCTGGCCTTCCTTGGTGGGGTCGATTTCAGAGTCATCCACGCCGAGCAGGCTGGAGGCCATTTCGCGCACAAACCCTTCGCTTGCACCGAGGCAGATGGCTCCGCTGGCGTTGTTGCCATAGTTAAGGATGGAGAAAAACTCGATTTGCCCCAGTTCTTCAGCCTGCTGGCTGTCGGTGGGATCTGCCAGTACGAACGCGGTGCGTTCAAGGGCATCAATTGCGAGTTGTGCCAGTTGATTTTGATCAATCTTGCTCATGATTTTACTCCCATGACTTTTGCGATCAGTCTGCAGAGGTCTTCAGGCTCAAATGGCTTGTGAAGTGTGTCCACAACGCCAAGGTCCTTCATTTTTTGGAGACGATCAATGTTTGATTCGGTGGAAACAACAACCACAGCCACATCGGCCAGGTCAGGATTCTTGTTCTTGGCGATGACAAACTCTTCGCCATTCATCACGGGCATATTGAGATCCAGCAGCACCAGATCGACCCAGACCGTTTCAAGGACTTCCAGGGCTTCTTGCCCGTTGCCAGCCTCGAGAATTCGATCTTCATCAACGCCTGCGACTTTGGCAACCTTTTTGATTGCAGCGCGGAGAATGGGAGAATCATCAACAATTATTAGATTACAGTTCATGCGATCGCTCCTCGGGTTTGCTGCGAATCGTCTTCAATTTCGCTTATCCTTGTCCATGCGAATGCCATGTATTCTTCTGCGACCTTTCGGTGTGGAAGATAGGCTTGTTTAACATGTTCAGCTACGCGGTAGTTCAAGCCGTCGCAACCGATACCCATGCCTGACCAGAGACACACCACATCAGCAGCGTGAACGATGTCAAACAACACATCGTGCGTTTGGTCATCTGGTGCGGGTGGTGTGTGGTGGAACCCGATGGCATCTGCGATGCGGTCAGGCAAGTTCCAGTTTTGTGCCAGGAGTCTGCCAACTTCAGCGTGGTCAAAGCCAAAGGCTGATCGTTCCTGGTTCAGGTAATCTTCATCTGGATCAGCCTGGGGTGCGTTGTCGCCACAGAGATAGGCATCAATGGCGAGTTTGCCGATGTCTCTGAGCAACGCACAGACAAAGCACAGGTTGGGATCAGTAAACTTGGAATCGCTGGCGATTTTTTCTGCAACCACTGCGCCACCGACGGAACCTCGCCACATGGCATGCCTGCGCAAGCCATACCCGGCACCAGCGACTTCAAAGACTTGCGTCATCTCCTGTTCGAGAACCAGCTTCATGAGTGTTGCTGACCCAAGGCGAACGAGGCTTTGCTTGAGGGCAAAGGTTTTTCCGGGGGTGCCATAGGCTGCGGAGTTGCCGATGCGCAAGACGGCTGAGGTCAGTGCTTCATCCGTAGAGATCACGGATTCAAGCTCGCCCATGTCATATTCACCGCTTGAGAGCATGGATACGACGCGGTTGACAGCTCCTGGCAATGCAGGGAGACGATCGAAAGTACTAATTATATTATTTATTCCGGCCATAGCAGTTTCCCATTACCTTTGGAGCGAATTTCGACATGGCCATCGGGCACATTGAGCTGGAGAGTTCGGCTTCCAACGCCTCCTGTGTCCTCCGCGGCAACCAGAATGCTGTTTTTCCAGAAGAGTTTTCTGAGTATGGTTCTATTTCTTGAACCGATTTTGAAGTGGCCATCGTCTGCCAGAATTTCTGCACCGCCCGCAGCACACACGACCATATTTTCCTTGGTTGCCCCAAGGTCATAGCACATGCGAAACAGGAGTGGCACGCCGGTGTCGCCGAACATGGCGGGGTTTGCCTTGGCTTTATCCGGGCTTCCCTTTGAGTTTGGCAGCATGAAATGCAGCATGCCACCAACACATGCTACAGGATCGAAAATGGTCACTCCAATGCACGACCCCAGTGCATAGGTAATAAGCAGGGCATCCGGATCGCTGGTTACGGCCATGTCGGCCACACCAACCACAATCTTTCCATCCACGGCTTTCTTTTTATATGTCTGTGTTGGCATGGTCAGCATTCGCACTCCAGATCACTTCATGTAAATGTTGGCAGCCACAGGTCGCAAAGGCGTTCGGAGGCCAGACAAGGTTTCAGCACTTCCGATCGCCAGCACACCTCCTGGCAGGAGCAGGTCGCACATTCGATTGACCAGTCTTTCTCTTGTTGGTTTATCGAAGTAGATCATGACATTCCTGCAGAAGATCGCATTGAATGGTCCTTTCATGGGCCAGGAATCCATCAGATTAAGCCTTCTAATGGTGACGAGTGATCGGATCGCATCAGACACCTTGTATTGATCGCATGGATCACCCTTTCGCTTGAGGAAATACTTGCGCAAGAGTGCAGAATCGATCGTATCAACCTGATCAGCGTCGTAGATCCCGCGTTGGGCTTCCTGCAAGGATAAGGAAGAAAGGTCAGTTGCCAAAATTTGGAAATCCCACTTGTCAATCGAGGGCAGGCTTTCCAAGGCATTGATTGCGATGGTATAAGGTTCATGTCCACGAGAGCACGCTGCGGACCAGATCCTTATATGTTTGCCAGGCAGCGTAAGGTTTCCTCGTTGAAGGGGTGTATAGAACTCTCGTTCGAGATAGTCAAAATGGGATTTATCTCTAAAAAAGCTCGTTGTGTTGGTTGATAGAACATCAAAGAACTCAAGCAGGTCATCCGGGCTGGGGTCTGCTTCGATGTGTTCCAGAGCTTCCTTGACAGAGCTGTAGTTGCTCTTGCGCATCAGCTTGGCCATACGGCTGGTCACCGTAGAGATTTTTTTCTCAGGCATGTGAAGTCCCCAGCGTTGCGCTGCGATCTGGGAAATTCGTTCAAACTCGTGCTTTTTAAGCGTGAACATTCGTAAGAATCCTGCGTGTAGCGAAGACAACCATTCTCGACTAACCAAACCCCCACCTACCCTTTCGAGCAGGTGGGAGCACGAAAAACACTTGTTATGGCTTAGAATGACTCAAAGTCATCATCCATTGGGAACTCGTTTGAAGAAGCGCCGGCTCCGACCTTGGGGCGGAGTGCGGGAGCTGGGCGTTTGCTGGGTCTGGCGGCTTGACGCGGAGCAGGGGCGGGAGCCTCTGTGTCCATGCCACGAATCTTGAACTGCTGGACCAGCTCGCGAACGCTGGCAACCTGGCTGGCAGTTTCTTCAGAGGCTGAGGCGAGTTCCTCAGCATTCCCTGCGTTCTGCTGGGTTACCTTGTCAAGCTCAGATACACCCTTGGAGATCTGGTTTACGCCATCAGCCTGCTCCTGGGATGCTGATGCAATCTCGCTTACGAGTGTGCTGACCTTGTTTGCACCACTGACGATTTCCACGAGTGCCTGGCCGACGCGTTCAGCGATGGCGCCGCCGTTGTCAGCACGCTTGGAAGCTTCTTCGATCATGACTGAAGTGTTCTTGGCAGCTTCAGCAGAGCGCTGAGCCAGATTGCGAACTTCTTCTGCCACCACGGCAAAGCCCTTGCCAGCTTCGCCAGCACGCGCGGCTTCAACAGCAGCGTTCAATGCCAGGAGATTGGTCTGGAAGGCGATCTCGTCGATCACCTTGATGATCTTGGAGATCTGTGAACTGGAAGCCTTGATTTCGTTCATGGCTTCGGTCAGGGCATCCATCTCATTAGAGCCACGATCTGCAGAGGTCTGGCATTCTTCAGAAAGAGTCGAAGCCTGTCTGGCGTTCTCTGCGTTTTGCCCTGTCATGGAGGACATCTCTTCCAGCGAGGCGCTGATCTCTTCAAGATTGGCAGCCTGCTCGGATGCACCCTCTGAAAGAGACTGGCTGGCACCGGCAATCTGCTGTGCACCACCATCAATCTGGGTTGAGCCGGTATTAACATCGCGCAGAACATTTGAGATGTTGTCCATCATCTGCATGATGCCATTGCCCAGCTGACCGACCGGGTCGTCGCCTGAGAAGGTGACTTCGCCAGTGAGATCGCCTGCACCTGCAGCTTGAGCAACGGTCAACAGTTCATCAACCTTGCGGGTCAGTTCCTCATTTGCATTTCGCTCGCGTTCCTGGGCTTCAGCCTGATCGCGTTCGAGCTGCTTTTGTGCCGTGATTACGGTCCATGTCGCCATGCACCCGAGGAAGTTGCCTTCGCCGTCAAACACACCGTCAGCCTGGAGAGCAACATCTTCGCCACCGATGACGATTTCAGTTTTATGAGGCAGGAACTCTTTGGGATTACCAAGCAGTCGCCTCTGAAGTGCCGGGTCCGCATGGAAAACATCGATGCATGTACCGATCATGTCCTCCACCTTCACAGGCAGGTTGTGCTCGATGGTTTTGAGTGTGCTACGACTTGTCTCATTAAGGTATGTAAGCTTCAGATCTTTGTCTACCAGCATCACATTCAGCGGCATCTTGCGCATCATCTCGCTGACTTTCTGGGCTTCAGCTTCGATTTTCAATGAAGCCTGCTTTGTTTCAGTGATATCTGAGGCAAACTTGACAACCTTGTATGGCTTGCCGCTGGAATCCAGAATCGCATTGTAAGTCGCCTGTAGCCAGATGGTTTTTCCACCTTTGCCAACACGCTGGAACTCACCAGACCTAAACTCGCCATTATTCAGATCTCGCCAGAACTGGCTGTATTCAGGACTGTTTTTGTATGATTCTTCAACGAACAGGCTGTGGTGCTGGCCTTGGACTTCCTGAAGGGTATAGCCCACGGTAGAGAGGAAGTTATCGTTGGCGGTGATGATGGTGCCATCCATGTTGAACTCGATCGTCGCCTGGGCGCGACTGAGTGCGCGGAACTGGTTTTCAAGATCCTGTGCGTGGGAGACATCTCCCTGCTCATCTTTGCCACTGGGGTTTGTTTGATTCATTGCTGACATGTCATTTTCCTTTCGAGTCGTGTGTGACTGCCTGATTTGCTTCTGTCGGGGTTCATGTGCTCATTGATGCTTTATGCTGCTTTAGCACTTATATCCTGGGGTTGTTCGCCATCTGCATGAGATGCTGCTGCGGTCATGTCGCTTGCTTCGCTCAGCGTCATAACCCGGTCAATATCAAGAAGGATGAGGACTTTTTCTTTGGCCTTGCCCATGCCGTTGATGTAGCTGGTATCGAGTGTTGATCCAAAGTGAGGTGCGGGTTCGATGGCACTGCGCGGGATGTCGATGACTTCAGAAACATTGTCAACGATCACGCCCATCTGGAACTGCTCTTCATCGTCAGAGCCTGCGATCTCTACGACAACGATGCAGGTTTCCTCTGTGAAGGGTTTGGGTTCCAGCCCAAACTTGAGGCGAAGCTCGATGACAGGGATAATCTTGCCGCGCAGGTTGACGACGCCTTTGACATAATCAGGCGTTTGAGGCAGCGGTGTGATATCAATGATCCCGATGATTTCGCGAACGCGCAGGATTTCGACGCAGTATTCTTCATTTCCAAGAAAGAATGAAAGAAACTTGTTTTCATTTGCGTCGGTGCTGTCCATTGCCTGGAGAATTGATGTTCTATTATTCGTTGTTGTCATGGTCTTCGCCTTTTCAATCTGAGTCAAACGGAAACATTGGTTGCTTCATTAATCAAGCCCATTACATCGAGGATGAGTGCGACGCGTCCATCGCCAAGGATGGCACCGCCTGAGACGCCTCGTAGAGAGTCGACCCCCTCACCCAGGTTTTTAATAACCACTTGCTGTTGCCCGAGGATTTCATCGACCAGCAGGCAGCATCGTGAGCTGTTGGATTCGATCACGATCAGGAGAGACTCGTCGTATGCATCAGCCCCTTCTTCAAGATCAAACACGCGATTCAGGCGATAGACCGGGAGTAGTGCATCACGCACCATTGCCATCTCGCCTTTGCCGCCTGCAGCGGTGTGCAACTGGTCGGGCTTGGGTCTGAAGCTTTGTTCTATGGACAATGTGGGCAGGACATATCGCTGTGATCCCACGCGCACAATCATGCCATCAATAATGGCCATGGTCAGTGGCAAGCGCATGATGAAGGTTGAGCCTTCACCTGGGGTTGAGCGGATCTCCACTTTGCCTCGCAAGGCTTCGATGTTTCGGCGTACAACATCCATGCCTACGCCACGCCCGGAGATATCTGTGACCTTGTCGGCGGTGGAAAAGCCGGGCAGGAAGACCATGTTGTAGATTTCGCTGTCAGGGATTTCTGCTGGATTACGATCTGCAGGGATGAGGCCTCGGTCTAGAGCTTTGGCGAGAATCTTGTCACGATTCAACCCCTTGCCATCGTCTTGAACTTCGATAACGATTGACCCGCCCTGGTGGTAGGCGCGGAGGGTGAGCGTGCCATGAGGTGTCTTGCCTTCTTGAACTCGTACACCCTCGGGTTCGATACCATGGTCACAGGAGTTTCGCACCATATGTACGAGCGGATCGGCGATCTCTTCGACCACATTGCGATCCAGTTCCGTGTCTTCGCCCTCCATCTTGAACTCGATGTTCTTGCCAGCTTTGATGGAAAGATCGCGCACTAGGCGGGCCATTTTCTGGAACTGGGCCTTGATAGTGACCATGCGAAGTGACATGGCGACCTCTTGCAGGTCACGAATGATTTTGCCAACATGGGTGAGATTTCGTTGGGTCTTTTGTTCTTTGATTTGAGAGACTTGAGAGTCCTGGACAATCATCTGCTGGGCGATGACCAGCTCGCCGACCATGTTCACGAGCGCATCCATGCGACCTGTGCTGACCTTGACCGTCTGCTCGGTGCGGCGTTTGGCTTTGGTGTTTGGTGAAGGCTTGCTTTGAGTTGTCGGTGTGTCGCTCTTGGCAGCGGGTGCCTGAGGTTCTGATGGTGTTTCAGTAACGGGTGCAGGAGCCTCGGATGCAGCGGGTGCTGATGATTCAGTCTCTGTTGCTTTCGTTTCTGGTGTTGATTCAACAGGAGCGGGTGTGCTTGCAACCACTGCTGGCGGTGTTTCTGCCTGGTTGCTTCCAGGAGCACCCCCAGCCACGACTCGTTTGAGTTCGGCGACGAGAGAATCGAACACAATCTTTGCGGGAGCTTCGGTGCCTTCCAGAGTTGCGATGAGTTGAAGTAGCAGATCGCATGATCGGAAGATCAGGTCTGTATATTCGGGATTGAGTGTGATCTCGCCGTTGCGGGCTTTATCCAGTAGTGTTTCAGCGTTATGGGCCAGTTCTACGATGGGGGTCAGGTTCATGAAACCTGCCACGCCTTTGATGGTGTGGAAAGCTCGGAAAATGGTGTTGATTAACTCGATGTCACCAAAGTCCTGCTCAAGCGAGAGCAGGGCTTCTTCAGCAGCGGTCAGATGCTCGCGTGCTTCGCAAAGAAAATCATTCAGATTTTCGTCCATCCCAAGGTCATCAGGGAAGGTCACGCGTGAGCCATCATCTTTGATTTGTTCTGGTTCAGACGCACTTTCAGAGGCAGGTATGTTTTCCTGCTCAAGTACGGGCTGGGCGACATCGGGTTCATCAACGGGTGTTTCTGTTTCGACAGCTGATTCTGGTTCAGCAGTTGGTGTGAATTTGACGCTTGCTGGTTCTGTGATATCAACAAAGACTTGCAACAGCTCTTCATGAGCAGGGCACGGGCTGCGAGGATCCTGGCTGAGCCTGGCGACATAGTCCTTTACCCAGTCCAGCAGTGCCAGAACGGGATCAACAGGGAACGGCTCGTTATTGTCGATGCACACATCGATAGCCGACTCGGCTTCATGGCAGACTTTTTGTGCAGTATGAAGTGAAAGCACGCCACACTCGCCCTTGATCGTGTGTACGCCTCGCCGGATGGCTCCGATGAGTTCAGCAGGATCTTCTGCGGTGTCAATCTCAACTACATTGGCTTCGAGTTCTGCCAGCGTGTCTTCACAGCTGCTTACCCAGGCACTGAGTAGCTCTTCGTCAATCTCGATATCAACGGGTACTGGAACTGGCTCGGGCTCACCTGGGAAACGAGGCAGTGTGATCGAGTCAATCGATCGGCCGTTCTCGTGTGCTTCCATGGCTTCTTGTGTGTAAGACACAGCGCCCTGCACACATGAGTAGGCCTGTTCAATGTCATCTGTCTCTCTGAGAACAATGGCATCAATCAGACCAGCAGCCTTGTCTGCAACACGACATAGTGCCCGCAGATCATCTTCCTGGATCTGTTCACTGAGAGCCTGCAGCTTCTCCTGGATCGTCACCAGAGCGGGAAGATCAGTAGGCTGAGTCAGGGCGACGACCTTGGCGATTTCTTCGACCAGTGTGTTAGCGCTCACGCGAATAAGACCTCGCTCTGGCCACCTCACGATTTGCATGTCCGAAAAGGCTCGAACAGCGCGCAAAGTGGATATTGTTATCTCATCAACGGATCAGTCGTACTGACTCACCCAATTGATTCGATCGTTCCAGAAGGATGCCATCTTGAGTTGGACTCTTGATTCCTTTGTCAGGACAATGAATTAGCCCCCAAAAAGCACCCATGGTGGGGATATTTTTGCATGTAGATACAGGATTTTTTTTGTTGTGTCTGTGTTTGCAGAATCTCAGCCAGTTTGTCGATATCCTCTCGGACTCAGGCATCACACATTGGACAAAGTAAAAGGCAGATGAAACAAAGATCTACGAACAACACACCAACCGCCGGTTCAGGTGTCACTCTTGCACTGGCAATGGGCATCCTTTTTGTCTCAGCATTACCGGACGCAGCGGTTGTGCCTGTGCTCCGTGAGTTGATCGTGGATCGTTATGGGGTCGGGCCAGGTCCTGCACACTGGTTTATGAGTGTGAATCTGCTGGGCGCGATCATCGCTGCGGGGATGCTGGGCAAGGTGTGTCGCGCATTGGGTCAGCGCAGGACCATCATGCTGGCGGCACTTGCAAATGCTGCGCTGCTGGGTTTGATGTCGCTTCATATCGGTTTTGTACCGACTTTGGTGGTTCGGTTCTTTGAAGGTTTTGCGGATGTTGCGGTTTACGCTGTGGCTTTTGATGTCATTGCTTCAGCCTGCCTGCCTGAAAAGAAAGGCTCACGCATGGGGGCGGCTGCGACCTTTTTGATGCTTGGCATTGCAGTCGGCATCGGCGTTGGAGGCCGAATTGGAAATGTTAATCCTATTGCAAGTCTCTGGTTTGGCTCGCTGGCATGTCTGGTTACAGCAGCAATAGCAAGCATGCTCTCACGGGAGCAAAAAAAAGTCAGCACGCAAAAACAATCAACACAGCAAGAAGAGAATCAGCCACAGCGTCTGTCTTCACAGCCTGTCTATGCATCATGCATCATGATGTTTGCGGATCGTGCATTGGGCGGGTTGCTTGCGACCACGCTGCCATTGTATCTGGCGATGGGGCTGGAGATGTCGCCTGCAAAGCGAGGGGCTCTGGTGGGGGTTGCCATGTTGCTCACAGCACTCGGTGCCTGTCCCATGGGGCATCTGGCAGACCGCATCGGGCTGCGGGCAAGTCGTCTGCTTTGTAGCCTGCTCTATGCTGGCAGCCTGGTCAGTGTGCCATTGTGGATTACGGATGGCGGGGTCCTTGCCTTTGTCATCATGGGCATCATCGGCCTGGGTGGTGCAGGTCTCTTTGCTTCATCGCTTTTGCTGGTCACGCGAGCAGGGCGAGGTTCCGGGGCGATCGCAGCCTATCACGCTGCGGGAAATACCGGTTTTCTTGTTGGCCCCATGGTGGCGGGATTGGTGTTGTCGCTGACAAGGAGCAACGCATCTGATCCTGCTCCATTCATCACTATTCTGGTCGTGGCAAGCCTGATGCATCTGATTATCAACGCTGTAGCAGTGGTGTTGGTGCTGGGCAAGACTGCTGATGTGAGTGAACCTGTGTCAAATATCACGCGGATTGCTGCATAAGCAGGCGGGGCGGGCTTTATACTCTTTGTGATGGCACTGATTGCAGAGAAAATCAACTTCTGGTATCGCGCTGATCGTCCGGTATTGAGCGATATCAGTGTTGAGATCCCCAGCGGCTGTGTGACCAGCATCCTTGGTCCCAATGGTGCAGGCAAATCTACGCTGATCAGGCTGATGGCTGGGGTTGCCAGGCCTCGAAGTGGGCGGGTGTGTCTGGATGGTGGGGATCTGCAGAGCATGCCTCTGTCAGAGCGTGCAGCCAAGCTGGCCTTTGCACCTCAGAGACCAAATGTTGGCTTTGCCTATAGCGTGCGTCAGGTTGTGGGCTTTGGGTTGCTGCTCAGTCGTTCGGGTCGTCACAGACGCATTGATCAGGCGATGGATCAGCTCAGCATCACGGATCTGGCGGATGAGCCGATGCTTACGCTGAGTGTGGGCCAACAGCAGCGCGTTGTACTGGCGCGGGCACTGTGTCAACTGGCGGGCCGATCAGAGGGAGGGTATCTGCTGGCGGATGAGCCGACCTCAGCTATGGACCCGGCCCATGCTCATGACGCTTTGAATCTCATCAGCGAACTTGCACACAAGGGTGCTGGAGTTGCAATCGTTCAACATGATCTCACCCAGGCTCTTTCAACAGCGGATCGGGTGGTCATGCTTGATGACAAGGGCGATGTCGCTCAGGCAGGCACAGCTCAGGACACGCTGATCCCTGAAAAGCTCACCCCCATCTTTGGTGTCGAGTTTGCGGTGCTCACCGGGCCTGACAGCCTGCGCGCGGTGGTTCCCATAACGACTCAGGCCTGATAGACTATCGCTATGGGAAAACTGCAACTTTTTATTCTGCTTGCATTCTTTGGGTTCAGTGCTCTGAGCTGGGTGCTCAACAAGCTTAAAGAACAGCGAGAGCTGTATCGCATTCAAAAAGAACGCGAGTTTCGCAGACAAGAGTCCCTCCGCACCGGGCGGACTCAGTCTGGCCAGGCTTCTGTGTCAACAGCAGCTGCCAGAACCCCAGCTGCACGCCCGGCAACTTCGGGCCTCAGCAAGGCGGATGTCATCGCGGCCCGTCGTCGTGCACAACTTCAGGAACTGCGGAGGCGTCAGCAACAGGCTGCAGCCCAGCGGGGCAAACCAGGCGTGCCAAGCATGAGAACCACAAGCCCCACAACAACTGGCGTAAGAAGTGCTGGGGGGATGGGGGGGGCGGGGCGGCCGGGCATGCCAGTGCCGGTTCCCAGTTCGCCCAGTGCTCGTCAAGGTCAGCAGGGTCAGGCCAGAATGGCCAGTCAACAGCTGGAAAAGCAGGCGCAGAAAAGCAAATCCCGCAAGAGCCCGTCTCAAAAACAGAATCGTTCACGCAAACCCAAGAGTGCTCAAACTAAAACGCAGCATCATAAAAAACATGAGCCACACGATGCGCACTACAAACTGAAAACGCACAGCAATGTCAGGATCATGGGAAAAACCATGGGCATTCAGGACTGGCAACACGCCATCGTTGCCAACGAGATCCTCAGCCCGCCTTTGGCGCTGAGGAAAAGTGATGATATCCAGTTGTAAGCTGTCAATGCACGGGACTCATTGTGCAGATGACATGTGATCCTGGGTGATGGGGACTATGCGCCCGCGGTTGATCGGCTCGAATCGAGCTTCTTGCGGATGACTGTCGGCAGGATCCCGCCTTGGCGCACATACTCTAGCTCCACACGGGTATCGATTCGGCTTGTGCAGGTAAAGCAGACTTCTGTGCCATCGAGCTTTCTAGCGACCACATCAACGGCACAGCCAGGCTCTGCGGGGTCTGGCATCTTGATATCAAAGGTTTCGGTGCCATCCAGCCCCAGGCTTTGAGCGCTCTGACCATTCTGGAAAACCAGAGGGACAATGCCCATGAAGACCAGATTTGAACGATGGATTCGCTCAAAGCTTTCTGCGATGACACACCGCACACCCAGAAGCAAAGTGCCTTTGGCTGCCCAGTCCCGGCTCGACCCCATGCCATAGTCTTTGCCCGCCAGAACCACCAGAGGCACGCTGGCCTTGTTGTAGTTCATTGCAGCGTCGTAGATATATGAAACAGGTGCGTTAAAACCATCGCCTTGGGTGAAGTCACGCGTCCAGCCGCCTTCGGGAATGTTTCCGTCGCTGGAGGCTGCCAATCTGTTGCGAACACGCACATTGGCAAAGGTGCCGGGTGTCATCACGCGATCGTTGCCTCGCCTTGAGCCGAAGCTGTTGAAGTTGGCGGGCTTGACACCTTGTTTGACGAGGTATTGCCCTGCGGGTGTTTCAGGTTCAATGCGGCCTGCTGGTGAAATGTGATCTGTTGTCACGCTGTCACCCAGAAGACACAGAACACGCGCTCCGGCAATGCTTCTAAGCCCCGGTGCATCAGCAGTCATGCCTTCAAAGAAAGGCGGATTTTGAATGTAGGTGCTCTCATCATCCCAGGCGTAAAGATCGCTCTTGCTAACGGGCACGCTGTTCCACTTTTCGTTTTGCCTGAAAACATCTGCATAACGCTGACGGAACTGCTCGGGTTTGAGTGCCTGGGCTTTGACCTTCTGGATCTCGGCATTGGATGGCCAAATGTCCTTGAGATAGACATCCTTGCCATCCTTGTCCTGTGCAATGGGTTGATTGTAAATGTCTACATCAACACGCCCGGCAATGGCATAGGCCACGACCAGAGGCGGGCTTGCCAGGTAGTTGGCGCGAATCTTGGGATGGATTCGGCCTTCAAAGTTGCGGTTGCCACTCAAGACACTTGCAACAGCAAGATTGCCTTCATCAATCGCAGCTTCGATCTCTGTGGGCAATGGTCCCGAGTTGCCAATGCAGGTCGTGCATCCATAGCCCACCGTGTGAAAGCCCAAGGCTTCAAGATCACTCGTCAACCCCGCCTGGTCCAGATACGAAGTGACAACCTGTGACCCAGGCGCGAGGCTTGTCTTGACCCAGGGCTTGCGACTCAACCCCAGCGCATTGGCTTTTCGCGCGACCAGACCCGCAGCGATCAGCACATCAGGATTTGAGGTATTCGTACAACTCGTGATGGCTGCGATGACCACAGATCCATGGTGCAACTGACTCTCAAGCCCGATGGCTTCAGGATGGCTCGCCTGGGTATGAATGACATTTACCGAGGTGGCGATCTTGTCTTTAGCGACACCGATGCCTTGTGGGCCTGCGGGTGCGGTGAGTGACTGGGCGAAAGAGGTGTGGAGTTCTCGAAGGTCAATGCGATCCTGTGGCCGCTTTGGACCGGCAACCGCAGGAAGAACCGTAGACAGATCCAACTCCAGAACATCGGCAAAGGTTGGCTCAGGGCTGTCAGCGGTCCAGAAGAGGTTGTTGGTTTTGCAATAGGCTTCGACAAGAGCGATGTTTTCTTCGCTTCTGCCGGTAAAGCGCAGGTAGTCCAGCGTGACCTGATCTACAGGGAAGAAGCCCACCGTGGCACCATATTCGGGAGCCATGTTTGCGATTGTCGCTCGATCAGGCAGACTCAGGTTTTGTAGTCCTGCACCAAAGAACTCGACAAACTTTTCGACCACGCCATGCTTGCGCAGCAACTCGGTCACTTTGAGGACCAGATCTGTTGCGGTCGCACCTTCGGGCAGTTTGCCCACAATGCGGAAGCCCACCACCTCAGGTGTCAGCATGTAGACAGGCTGACCCAGCATCACGGCTTCAGCTTCGATGCCTCCTACACCCCAGCCTACTACGCCAAGGCCATTGATCATGGTGGTGTGGCTGTCGGTTCCGACGAGGCTGTCGGGATAGGCAACGGTCTTGCCATCAACTTTGCGGGTCAGGACACCTTTGGCGAGGTATTCAAGATTGACCTGATGCACAATCCCTGTCGCGGGAGGCACCACTGAAAAGTTGTCCAGGCTCTCCTGGCCCCACTTGAGAAAAACATATCGCTCGTTGTTTCTTTCAAACTCGCGATCTGCGTTGATCGTCAGGGCGACGCGCGTGGCAAAATCGTCCACCTGCACCGAGTGGTCGATGACCAGATCGCAAGGCACCTCGGGATTAATCTGCTCGGGATCGCCTCCAAGAGCCTTCATTGCATCCCGCATGGCTGCCAGATCAACAACGCAAGGCACACCCGTGAAATCCTGCAACACCACCCGCCCGGGCATGAAAGGCATCTCAACGCGATCGACATTCTTGGCGTCGTACCCTCCAAGCCCCGTCACATCATCTGCGGTTACGGTAAAGCCATCCAGATTGCGAAGCATCGACTCGAGCAGCACGCGGATGGAATAAGGCAGCTTCTCAATGTCACAAAGCCCTGCGTCTTTCAATGCGCCAAGCCTGTAGTAGACATACTCCCCGAAAGAGGTGCTCAATGTATCCTGTGCTTTGAATGCGTCTGCCTGCGTGCTCATGGTGCTTTCCTTTCCGTGCTCAACTGCTGGTGTGTCTACACATCATCGGCCATCATGTGCCATGAGTCAAAGCAATGATGATTAGATATTCGATAAGAAATATTTATGATACAATATGCGGGTGTTCAACTGGTGGAGTTTGGTTTTTTCTGTAATGCTTTGAGCAGGACTTGTTCAAAGGCAGCCGCGGCACTGCTGGGCAGGCGATCTCGACGACGGATGAGTGCGAGTTCGCGTAAAAGCCTGCTGTCCTTGCAGCGCAGCCTCTGGTCGGGGTGGTTGGCCAGTGCAAATCGGCTGACGAATCCCACGCCGATGCCTGCGGCGACCATTTGTTTGATTGACTCGATGGAGCGGAGTTCCATCACCACATCCAGTTGACAATCAAACTGCCTTGCAGAAGCGTCGATGACACGCCGGACAGCGGAGTTGGCTTCAAATGCGACGACGGGTTCGTTGTGGAGGTCTACCCAGCGAAAAGTTCGCCGGGTGCTGAGCCGATGCCCGGGCGGGACAATGAGCATCAGTTCGTCTTGAACCAGGCCGATGGTGAGCAGGTCAAGTGCTCCGGGGACTGCGCCCGGGCCACTGGTCACGATGGGGAGTGTGACGATTCCCAGATCCATCTGGCCTTCAAGCACAGCTCGGGCGATGGCCCTTGAGCCTGCTTCTCTGATCTGGAATCGAACCTGGGGGTGCTGTTTTCGGAAGATCGAGATGGTGCTGGGCAGGATGCAACTGGCTGCGGTTGCGCCAGCTCCGAGCCTGATAGACCCGATCTCAAGCCCGATGAGCTGACGAACTGCTTTGATGCCAGCATCGGCTTCTGCAACGGAGGACTTTGCGTGAGTCAGGAATTGCTTGCCAGCCTGGGTGGGTTCAACCCCGCGTCCAGTGCGATGCAAAAGCTCGGTGCCTACTTCCTGCTCGAGCTTGCGGAGCATGGCAGAAAGCGCAGGCTGAGTGACTCCCAGTTTTTCTGCTGCCCGAGTCATGTGCCCAAGCTGGGCGATGGTGATGAAATATCGCAGCGGGGTGAGTTCCATTGATTCAATCATATAAGGAAGGAACAAGTCCGGGTTTGGTGTATAACGATTGAGATGGACCTGCCGATTGGGTCAGTTATCACGATCGTGCGGGTTTTTTGCACGCTTGGCTGGCGTTTTGCCAGTTCTGATGTACCTTCAACTCGTGCTGACGGCGTATTCGATGGATCGGGTCCAAAGCCCGTTCATGGAATGCGTCTTTGCACTGTGGTTGAGGAATGAGAGTTTTTTGTTTGTACGGAGTTCCGCTACTCAGCGCGATATGTGCGCCAAGTCAGCGGGGGAGGTTTGGTTATGTTCAAGACTGGGACCAGTTGCGCTGCAGTGATCGGTGTATCGATTATCACGGCGTTGCCACAGTCGGCAAGTGCCGATCTGATGGGAAACACACTCACAGAAGGGGGCTTTGCCTGGAATATGGCAAGGGGCGACTCCAACTTTGACCCTCAGCTTTACGAACAGAACGACATCGGTCGCGACACCGTTGGCGGTGGAGGTGGGGGAAACCTCGCTATTCCCGCATCGTCCACAGCCTCACTCGGGCTTCGCTATGCGACACAAGCTGGTGATGGCATGTTCATCAATGATGGACAGGATGTCTCGGTTCTGAAAGGTTCACTGGAGCCGATCGGCCAGTCCACACTCAATGGCTCAACGATCTTCGGCTTCTGGCAAGAGTTTGCCTTTGCTGATACCAACCGTGTTGAGGTGACATGGTTCACCAACGATATTTCTGATCTCTTGCCACCCGGACAGACTCTCAATGGCGAATCTGCGGACTTTATGGATTGGCGTGTTGGGGCTGTTGATGCGATTGACTTCCCCTCTCAGAATGTGACCAATGTTGCGATCAACAGGGCGTCACTATCGTTTGTATCCAGTTCGGGTCAGCCTCAGCAGGATTTTTCGTTCACGCTTCAGCTCAGTGGGCCATGGAATGGCACGGACTTCAATCTTCGTCAGCTGGTTCCGGGTTCTGGGTACGATGTGCTCATCATGCAGTACGATTTCACCTTTGATATCGTGCCTGCACCAGCCTCTACAGCATTGGGCTTGATTGGTCTGATGGGGCTTGGGCGGCGTAGACGCTGAGTGAGTGAACAAATTTGCCACCTTCCAGGGCGGTTGGGCTAGTTCCCGGCCGCTCTATTTTTTTGATCGCAGAGCAGGCACCCAGCCTTGCGTCTCTGAGTCGTGTAAACTGCGCGTGATGAGCTTTTATACAAAGAGAATGGTAATCGTGGTGATTCTGGGGCTGACACAGAGCGTTGCTCGGGCCCAGTCGCTGGAGTTTCAGCTTGACGATCAGCAGGGCTGGACCCAGACCGAAGCGCCCATCGCAGGGACAGATGAAGCGGTGCTGGCCCAGACGCGCCGATTGATCGCCCAGAACAAGCCCAGGCAGGCAAAGGGTGTCATCGATGCCTGGATCACACAAAACGAGCGATCAGGAAACTCATGGCTCGCTGAGGCATTGGTGCTTCGCGCGAATGCCACGACGGCTATGGGCAGTGAGTTTCGGGCCTTGTTTGATTATGAAAGGGTGATTCGCGAGTTCCCCAGCTCGCCCGCATTTGTGCAGGCGGTCCAGCAGGAGCTTGAGATTGGCAAAAAATATCTCAATGGCATGAAACGCAAGTTTCTCAAACTCCGCATCAACAGTGCTTATGGCTATGGCGAAGAGTTGCTCATTCGTGTCCAGGAACGCATGCCCGCGTCAAGGCTCGCTGAAGAAGCAGGCATTGAACTGGCGGATTACTACTACCGCATCCGCGACATGAAGCAGGCAGCGGTGGCTTACGAAATGTTCATCCTCAACCATCCCACCAGCCAGTACCGCGTCCATGCAGAACAGCAGCGCATCTATGCCAACATTGCACGGTTTCGTGGCCCCCGGTACGACGGGGGAGGCCTGGAAGAAGCCAACGCGCTCATCAAACAGTTTGTGCAACGCTACCCGCTCCAGGCTCAACGCAGCGGCATCGGCGATGCACTCTCAGCTCGCATCGACGAGTCGGCAGGGGCGCAAATGCTCGACACCGCCATGTGGTATTTGAATCGGAAGGACATGGCTTCAACAAGATTCATGCTCAAAAGACTCATTCGCAAGCACCCACGCTCGCTGGCAGCGTCCAACGCGATCAGCATCATGCAGGATTATGGCTGGCTCGAGCAAAGCGCTCAGGAAACCACCGATGACCTGATCGAATCACAAGATCAGTTGGAAGATCAGGACTCAACACCGGTTTCGGGAGGTGATGCTCCATGAGTTGTTTGTTGTTGGGCAATCCGCGTTTGCTGATTTCTCTGGTGCTCATGCTGATGGGGCTGGGCGTTTTGGAAGGCTGTTCCAGTGATCCCTCCAGAGGCTATTCCTTTGCATCTCTACACGATGAGTCGATCAAGACTGTGGCGGTGCCGATCTGGGGAAATAAAACCTTCAACCATGATCTTGAGATTCAGCTGACCGAAGCCATCATTAAGGAAATCCGCCAGAGTACGCCTTGGCGCATCGCTGCTCATGCTCAGGATGCGGACACGACGCTTACTGGAGAGATCACTCAATGGCAGAACCGCCTGCTGACGACCAAGCGCAACTCGTCGCTGGGGCAGGACTTCTCACTTGAGCTGACGGTCAACTTTGACTGGCAGGACACCCGATCGGGACAGGTTCTGGCTGCTCGGCGGGGTTTCAAGCAGGTTGAGCCTTATACACCTACCAGAGAAACCGGTGAATCCCTTGCTCTTGGCGAGACGGCTGCAATTCAGGCACTTGCCAAAGATATCGTTGCCCAGATGCGTTCAGCATGGTGAAAAAGGCAACCCGGCTTGTACCTTGACACTATTTTCAGAGATAACCCTCTGGGGGAGAGAAAATATGGGGGTATTGGGTAGGGGCAAGGCAGAAAGTGGTGGGTGGGGTGGGGTGGGGTGGGGTGGAGATGGGGATGGGTGGGGGTGGGGGTGGGGGAGATTCTGTGCAGGGTTGGACGGGCTGGGAACTTGCATCTAGCCTTGCGTGTCTTGCCTGGCACTGGTTTTGATCGAACTTGAAGGCCCGGAATACCGAATGAACAGGAAGCACCCCCGGACGCCCATACTTATGACACACCACGATCAGCCATCACCATCAACGCACCTCACGCCCGAATCAGTGCGGCAGTCAGCTTTTTTCCAGAACGATCAGCCATCTTCAGATGAGCAGTCCAAAGGATCAAAGCGACAAAAAAACCAAAAAGGCAATCCAACTCCGGGCAAGCCGGGTGCTCCCGGTGCTCCCACCCCTCCCAACCGTGGCATGTTCGGCATGATCATGGTGGTTCTGGTCGTGGTGACGCTGTTCATGTTGTTCAACAACAACTCAGCGGGCGAACGCATCACGCTCCAACAGTTTGAAACTTACTACAACAATGGCGACATCGTTGAAGACAGCGTGGAAATCCGCGATGATTCCATAGTCTCAATGCGCAAAGCCGATCCTGGCGGGAACGAATCTCGCGTGGTGATCTATCTCAATGTGCCTTCGGCTGAGGCGATAACCAAGGCTGTCATTGAAATCACAGGCGGGAATGTCAAGTCGCGTCCCAGCTCGCGCTGGTTGCCGTTTGTGTGGGCGTTTGGTCCATTCATCTTGCTGTTGCTGCTGATCTGGTTCTTTGTAGGCAGGGCGATGCGCAGCGCAGGCGCAGGCGGAGGCATGCTGGGCAACTTTGGCAAATCACGCCATCGTGTCATGTCCAAGGAAATGACGGGTGTGACATTCAAGGATGTTGCAGGCATTGATGAAGCCAAGGATGAAGTGGCTGAAATCATCGAGTTTCTCAAAAGTCCCAAGCGGTTTACGCGACTTGGTGGCCGTATTCCCCGGGGCGTGCTTTTGACAGGGCCTCCCGGGTGTGGCAAGACGCTGCTGGCCAAGGCTATTGCTGGTGAAGCCGATGTGCCTTTCTTTACAATTTCAGGCTCAGACTTTGTGGAAATGTTCGTAGGCGTCGGAGCTTCTCGAGTACGCGATCTCTTTAAACAAGCCAAGGAGAGTGCTCCGTGCATCATCTTTCTTGACGAGGTTGATGCGGTCGGGCGGCGCCGAGGCGGCGGTTTCACCACCGGAGGGCACGACGAACGCGAGCAGACTCTCAATGCAATTCTTGTCGAAATGGATGGCTTTCAACCTGCAGATGGTGTCATCGTGGTGGCAGCAACCAATCGCCCGGATGTGCTTGATTCTGCACTGATCCGTCCCGGCCGGTTTGATCGACAGGTCGCGGTGACGCTGCCGGATGTCTTGGGCAGGCACGAGATTCTCAAGGTTCATTCCAAGAAGGTCAAGCTTGGACCCAATGTGGATCTCAAGAGGCTGGCCAAGATCACACCCATGTTTTCTGGTGCCGATCTGGCAGCCATCATCAATGAGGGCGCTATCGCGGCAACCATGACCGACAAGGAGTTCATCGAGCAGGAAGATCTTGAAGAAGCTCGCGACAAAATCCGCTTTGGCAGGGCAAGAAAGAGCCGCAGGCAGGAAGATGATGATAAAACTCGCACCGCTTACCACGAGGCTGGGCATGCTGTACTCCAGGCGCTGCTTACTGATGCTGACCCCTTGCACAAGGTGACCATCATTCCGCGTGGTCAGGCTCTGGGTGCAACTTTTTCCATGCCTGAGAAGGATCGCACCGGCATGAGCCTGCGATGGATTATTGCAACCATGCGTGTGCTGTGTGCGGGCCGCATCGCTCAACAGCGAGGGATGGGTGATATTGATTCCGGCGCATCGAGCGATATTGCGTACATCACTGACCTCGCCAGGCACATGATTCTGGAATGGGGCATGAGTGATCGCCTGGGCTTTGTGCGTTATGCGAGTGACGAGTCAAAAGAAAGCCTCATTGCTGACAAGGAATATTCTGACGAGACCGCGCGCATCATTGATGAAGAAGTCAAAAGGTTGATTGATGAAGCGTACCATGATGCTGAGAAGCTGCTCGATGAAAACTGGGAGCGGGTCGAATCCATAACCCAGGCTCTGATCAAGCACGAGACGCTGGATACTGACGAAGTGAATCAGCTCTTGCGAGGCGAAACTCTGGACAAACCCACGATCAGCGATCTTCTCACAGCTGAATCGCAAAAAACAACCACACCACCCTCAGAATCTGGACAGGATTCTGAAGCGGATGAAAACCCGGATGCGGCTCCTGAAGGCCCCCTTCCCAACCCTGCTTGATACGGAAACTGAAATATAACAGGGAGATGGTTGTGTGTCCGGGTTTGTCTGACAGGTATCAAGTTGTGGGGGTGTGAAACAAGAAAAAGCGCAGAAAAAAACCGCGTCCTCATGGTCGCGGTTCGTTAACGAATCATCTCTTTTTCAGATTCCTGAACTTTATGGGCACTCAGGCCGCTTCGTTGTCGTCCAGTTGCCAGCCCAGGTCTTCATCGCTACTCACACTTCCTGCTACGCCATCTCGCGTGACGAGGAATAAGTCGGGCGTGATGGGGTATGGAAGCCTGGAAAAATCCTGTGTGACGCGAGAATGGATGCGGCCTACGAATGGGTCGGGATTGGGGCTGAAGGCGACGAACATGTCGCGTGCGGGAGCTGCAACAAAGAAGTTGCCACCCAGTTCCGGAGCAAGTCTGTTGTGCAGATCACTCATGAGGATGCGTGCAGCGTCATAGCCATCTTGCTCGGTGATGATCACAGCTCGGCCACCTTCTTTGGATTCAATGAACTGGTATGTGAGATCCTGTGCGTAGCTGTCCAGATTGGCTCGTGCTATTTCGTCAAGGTCATCGGCTGTGACACCCCAGCGGACCAGTTGTTCGGTGGTGATGCTGACGGTCATGTTGGGCAGGTCGGTGACGAACACGATCACAGTGTTGTTGATCCAGGGCACATGGGCGACCAGTTCTCGCGAGAGGTGCTGAAAGATCGAGACGGGCTGAATCCGGGGCATGATGCGAGGCTTGGCAAAGGAAAACGAAACATCGGTGATTTCGTAGGTTTCGCCTGTGAAGAGCTGATCCAGATAATGCTCAACGATTTCGGTGCCTCGCTCCTGGTCTTGTGCGACCATGCGATAGAGGTTTTCCAGGTCCAGACGCCGACCATCGATGACCAGTTCGTTGGGTCCACCCAGGTCGATCTCGGTTTCGGGCTGCATCCTGTGAAGCATGCTCGCGACACATTCGGCAAAGGCTTCTGGTTCTTGAGGCATCTGTGACATGTTAATTCTCATAGGCTCTGAAACGAACAATCGGCCCACCGACCCTCGCACAGAGCATTTCGTATGCAGAGGCATCGACCGTTCAGTACGAATGGGCCAGTCCCACTGTTCGCCATAAACCGACAGGGTGACGATCGTGCGGCCTGGATGGATTTCTCCTATCCTGCGATGTCACACAGGGTTATGGGCAACCCGCCCCGATAAATTTGCCGACTGACCAATGAGGGGCTCATCGGGCTGGCTCATCGGGGCGAGTGGTGCTAGAATCGCCACTTGAAACCAAGGCACAGCAGCCGGTGCGTCTTATGTGGGTCGCCCGTGGGATTGTGAGTTGCCCATTATCGGAGATATCAGCGTGACTGAGCAGGAGATTGAAGCGAAGGTGATCGACATCGTCGCAGAGCAGTTGGGTGCCGATAAGTCCAAGATCAGTCGAGCAACAAGTTTCGTTGAAGATCTCAACGCCGACAGTCTCGATACCGTCGAGCTGGTCATGGAGTTTGAAGACGAGTTTGATACGCAGATTCCTGACGAGCAGGCAGAAGCCATCAAAACCGTTGGACAGGCGATTGATTTCATTAAACAGGCCCGCGGCATCGAGTAAACGCCCTGGTCGCTGCTGGGTATAACCAGCTGCCTGGGCTTTGGGGTCAGAGTATGCAATCGCCAAGTACGATCAGTTCGTGTCGCGTTGTGATCACCGGTATGGGGGCTGTGACCAACCTCGGGCATGATGCGCCTTCTACATGGAACGCCATGCGGCAGGGAACAAGCGGGATCTCCCTCGTCGAGGGAGAAGGTTTCAGCAGGCACAACGAACAGTGGGCGGTACACTGCGCTGGTCAAATTAAAGACTGGGACCCCGCTGCGATCATCGGCCAGCGCGAAGCCAAAAGGCTTGATCGCAACACCCAGCTGGGATTGGCTGCTGCGATTGAAGCTGTTCAGCACGCGGGCATAGACCTGTCAAAGGGTGACCCTGAGCGTGCAGGCGTGGTTGTTGGATCTGGCATCGGTGGCATCAAAACCATCGAAGACAGTGTCACAACACTCCTGGACCGTGGTCCTACACGCCTGAGCCCCTTCACCGTACCAAGGCTCATGGCAAACGCCTCTACAGGCAACATCTCAATTCGATTCGGCATGCAAGGTCCAGCTTCGACGCATGTCACCGCCTGTGCCAGCTCGGGTCATGCTATTGGCGATGCCCTTACATATTTCCGCAGAGGGCTGGTCGATGTCATGATTGTCGGCGGCTCTGAAGCTGCGGTTTCTCCTCTATGCCTGGGTGCTTTCATGACCATGAAAGCCCTTACAACGAGCAAGTCTCCCACCACCGCCAGCCGACCGTTTGATCGGGCACGAGATGGCTTTGTTCTTTCAGAAGGCGCAGCCATGTTCGTCTTTGAAACAGAAGAACACGCCAAAAAACGCGGTGCGAAGATTTATGCTGAACTCCTTGGTGCTGCCAACAGCTCTGATGCCTGCCATATCACTGCTCCAGACCCTGAAGGTCGCGGTGCGACCCGGGCGATGAGATGGGCACTGCAAGATGCTGGGCTCAACCCCGAGGACATTGATTACATCAACGCCCATGGCACATCCACCCCGCTGGGCGACAAAGCAGAAGTCACAGCCATCTCCACGCTCTTTGGTGATCATGCCCGAGCCAGTGCTGGTGGCAAGCTGATGATGAGTTCAACCAAGTCCATGCATGGGCATTGTCTGGGTTCATCTGGAGCTGTGGAACTCATTGCCTGCATCCATGGTGTTCACGATGGCATCGTCGCACCGACGATCAATCTGGATACGCCTGATGAAGCGTTTGACATTGATCTGATCCCCCATGTTGCGCGTGAAAAGAAAATTCGCACCGCAATGAACAACACCTTCGGGTTTGGTGGGCACAATGTCTCGCTCATTATCGGGCGGTATCACGGCTGATACCCACGCCTTTTCCCTGCACATGCCAGGCCCACACGCTATAGGCCACGAAAGTTCGTCCCTGTTGAAGTTCGCAGCACAGGCTGGTCGATATGCCACCTGATGAGTCAAGATATCTCTGCCATACTGAAGCTGCAGGTTCCTCTTATTGTTCGCATTGGCGATCTGCAAATGACCATGGCAGAAGTGCTGGGCATGATCCCGGGCACCATCATCGAGATACCCAAGAGCGCAGATGACGAGCTGGACCTGCTGATCAACAACAAATGCATCGGCTCGGGAACAGCTGTCAAGGTTGGCGAAAACTTCGGCGTGCGTATCTCGTTCGTGGGCGATTTGAACAATCGCATCAAAGCCCTGGGTAGCAGCGACGAAGAAGATGACGATGATGAACTGGCTGCGCTTGCAGAAGCCATGCTCTCAGGTCAGATGTAAGCAAAATCCCGGAAAATCAGATGAACTGCGACTGTCTTGAAGCGGTCTTTGTTGCATATTTATGTGAACCACAATTCTTCACAGTCGCGGCTCGTTATCCATCTGCGAGCGTCTGACTCGGAGGCTCAATAGGCAGCATCCGTGCCAGTTCCATGAACGATTCATAGTTGGCTTTGATCTGCGTCATGCAATCGCCTGTGAACTTGTCAAGAAATCCGCGTCCGACTTCAAACGCGACAACATTCTCCATCACCACGCTTGCAGCTGACACAGCACACACATCGCTGCGCTCATACTGGCTCTGCTCAGGTTGTTTTGTGTTCAGATCGACACTGGGCAAACCTTTGAGGAGTGTTGAGATCGGTTTCATGGTGCCTTTGACGACCACGGGTTGGCCGTTGGTCATGCCGCCCTCGGTGCCTCCGGCATTGTTGGTATCGCGTGTAAATCCAAGGCAAGGCGTCTGAGTGAGTTTCGCATCAAAACGAATCGGATCATGCACCTTTGACCCCGGCAAGAGCGCACACCCCGTGCCCAGTCCAATCTCAACAGCCTTAAAAGCCTGAATCCCCATGACGGCATAGGCAATGCGTGCATCAAGCTTGTCTTTCCAGTCCATGCTCGAGCCGATGCCCGGCGGCAATCCAAACACATGAGCCTCAACCAAGCCGCCTACGGTGTCCTGATCCACCTTGGCCTGGCGGATAATCTGAATCTGTTGCTGGGTCACATCTGCATCAGGGCAGTAAGTTTCACTCTGATCGCGCTTCTTGCGGAGATCGCTCAGCTTGTCAAACGAAACTGCGACATTGGTTTTGGCATCGAGAATAGAACGCACAAAGCCAAAGATTTCAATATCAAACTCGTGAAGCAGACAGCGAATGACTGCCCCAGCTGCGGTACGGGCGGCTGTCTCACGGGCACTGGCGCGTTCAAGTGTCGCCCGGCAGTCGGTCGTGAGCCATTTGATCGAGCCAGCCAGGTCTGCATGCCCGGGTCTGGGGCGATAGACCGGAGGGGTGAGCTCTGCATCGTCAAGGCGTGAATCCTTGTTGGCGATCATGATCGAGAGGGGCGAGCCAAGTGTTTGATTGTTGCGCACGCCGGTGATGAACTGGATGCGGTCGGTTTCGATGCGTTGTCGTCCGCCGCGACCATAGCCGCCCTGTCTGCGGGCAAGCTCGTGGTTCATCATGTCGATGTCGAGCGTGAGTCCAGCGGGGAGGCCTGTGATGGTGGTGATGAGCCCCGGGCCATGGGATTCGCCAGCGGTCTGGTATTGAAGTTGAGGCATGCGTGAAGCATATCACCAGTTAAAGACGGTGAAGATATTGGCAAAGTCGTCGGTCCATGGTTTTTTGAGCGGGCGAGAGATGCTCAGCCAGGTGCCATCGCGGGCCAGGGGGCCAAGGTCATGGAGATTTCTAGCCATGACGACCCAGGTTGAGCCTTGGGGCTGATCGGGGGGCTGGTTTTCGGGTCGCATATCGATTTTGACTCGTGCAATCAGACCAAGATCGTCAGCAAGTGCGCCCAGGACGGGTTCAAGATCAAGGTATCGATTAGAGATGTGGGCTGCAATGATCCCGCCGGGGCGCAGCTTTGAGAGATAAAGCGCACCAGCCTGGGTCGTGAGGAGGTGGATGGGGATGGCGTCTGAACTAAAAGCATCAAGGACGATCAGATCAAAGGATGCATCTGGTGCATCCGCGAGTTTGAGTCTGGCATCACCGACAACGAAACTGATATTGGCGGGAGAGTCGCTTGTGAACGAGAAGAGCGATTTATCGCGTGCGATGCGTATGACTTCGGGATCGATTTCGTAGAAGGTGAAGTTTTGTCCGGGCAGGCCATAGGCTGCGATGGCACCAGCGCCGAGGCCTACGAGTGCAGCGTCTTTGAGTGTGCTGGTTGAAGGCGAATTGCGCAGCCTTGGGTCAAAGTGGTAGAGCTGGGTCATGATTTGACCCAGAGGACCCTGTGGGTGGTAGTAGGAAAGGGGGACACGGCGCATTTCAGGCGAGAGGATCTGGATGCCATGGATTGTTCCGCCATGCATGAGCCTGTGGACATCAACTGTTTTATGAACGCGGTGAACGCCAAAGAACGAGCGTGCCTGGTGAATGGTTGGACCCAGTGCGCTGGGGCGAAGTTCAGCAGCAACAAAGAGTACCGCCAGCCCCAGAGCAAACCTGAGTCGATGGTTTATAGACAAGAAACATGCCAGAGCGGGCAGGCCGATGGTGAGGGCGTAGAGGCCGAAGATCGCGTTTGAGCCTGGCGTGAGTTTCATGCTCCAGATGGGTTTGAACCCGATGAGCATGACGATTGCCAGGATGGCAGGCAGAGCAATGTTCAAGACGCGTTGGGCTGGTGTGTATTTCAGGTCAGGATCGTGGGTGCGCAAGAGGCAGGCTGCAACGAGGGCGATGGGGTATTCCCAGAGGCTGGTGAAGATAAGTGGTGCGAGAAGGGCGTTGAAGATGCCGCCGAGGACGCCTCCGATTGCCATGGTGAGGTAAAAGAAGGTGAGGTGTCTGGCTTTGGGCCGATCATCTGCGAGCCTGCTGTGGCAGACAACGCTTGCGACAAAGAGCCCGATGAGATGAAGGGCGATGATGAGAGCAATGGGACTCTTGGCATGAAGCATGGCTGAAACAGCAAGGGCAATGCAGATAATGGGCAGCAGGCGATTCATGGCAACGGGATTCACGATGCGATGGCGCGCAAAAACGACGACAAACGAGAGCAGGTAGATCGCCAGCGGCAACACCCAGAGCAAGGGCACAGCGGCGATGTCAGTAGAGATGTAACGCGTAACGCCGAGCATGAGACTTGATGGGATCATCGCCAGAACAATCCATAACGCGATGCGCTTGAGTGTGAAAGGAGGTGCTGGATGCTGACTTGTTGGCTGGTCTGGTTTGTGCGGGGCAAGGCGGGTGTGTTTGCGCTTGAGTGTGATGAGGCAGGTGAGCAGGAGAAGCCCGAATACGCCATAGCTGACGGACCAGGCAGAAGCTTGCTGACTCAGGCTGAGGTTTGGTTCGATGATAATGGGATAGGCGATGAGCGCGATGAAGCTGCCAGCATTACTCGAAGCGTAGAGGAAATAGGGGTCAGCTGCTGTGCGATGGTTTGAGAGAGAGAACAGTTTCTGGATCATGGGGCCTGTCATGGAAATGACAAGGAACACGGGACCGACGCTGAGGGTGAGAATGCTCAGCATCCAGATGATGGGTGAGGCAGTAGTGGGGGGCGAGGCGTGTGCTGGGATGCCTGCGGGGAGGGTCGCTGCTGCGAGTGCAATCAGAGCAAGGTAGACAACGCCGGCGCGAGCGGAGCCAAGGTATCGGCAAAGGAGATGCGAGAGGGCATAGCCAGCCAGGAGCATGCCCTGGAAGAAGACCATGGCGGTGTTCCAGACCGCGGGGCTGCCTCCGAGCAGCGGGAGGATTTGTCTTGAGACCATGGGCTCAATGACAAACAAGAGCGAGGCTCCAGCAAAGATCGCGATGACATGTACAACAAGCGACACTTGAAAAACTCACAATCCAAGACCATGTGGGCTAAAAAAGACCTCAGCCCGCGGGGGCACGCAAGAGCAGCGTGTCACAACTGTACAAGAATATGGTCAGAATCACGAGTTCATGGACTTAAAGGGAAAATCATCGGGGATCAAACGAGGGCGGTCTGTGAGCCAGCCTGTAAGCCAGGCGAAGTCATCGACGATTCTGGGGCCGGGGCGGTGGAAGGCTTGTTTGCCATCGACGATTGCGACCTTGCCATGTCGAACAGCGGGCAGTTTCTGAAACCAGGGTTGCTTGCTGAGGGTTTTTGTCGCATGACCAGCAGCGTTCAGGTCCAGGCCTTGCGGGCAGATGATGAGAGCATCTGGACTGGTCGCACAAAACAGGGCTGGGGGCACAGCGATGGATTGACCAGCAAGGCGTTGACCCTGGGCAAGTCCTGAGCCAAAGCCATCAGATGGTGAAGCCGTCTGGTTGAGAGGGTGTGAGCCGCCGGCGCGTTCGATGAGCTGGACGATCCAGTTGCCAGCGATGGTCAGAGGCTGGGTTTGGACAAGAAAGCCTACGACTCGGCCATCAGCAAAGGCGCAGACATGCTCCTGGATGGAGAACAGGCGTTCACGCAGGGAAACGACCGCAGATTCGGCACTGGTGAGCAGATTGGTGATTTCGCCAAGGCGGATAATGTTGTCGAGGATGTCTTCGATGCCTCGGGGGTTGAGCTGAAGGATGTGAGCCTTGGGGCAATGTTTCTGGACAAATGCAGTGACGGGGTCGATCTCGCGAGCGGGATCGTGGTTGGCTGGACCTGTCACGATGACATCGGGCTTGAGATGGCAAAGCAAGGCTTCATTGAGCACGATGGGCGTTGAAGGAGGAGGGGTGGGGGAGGCAGCGATGGATGGGGGCAGGGGTGAAGTGACGATGGGGAGATTGGCTTGTTGCATCTGGGCGGGAAAATCGCATCGATGACTTACGCCTGTGAGCATCCTTTTGGCACCGATCCGGTAAAGGATTTCAGTGGCTGAGGGGAGCAGGCTGACGATGCGAAGCCCAGGCATGGTCGATTGTTGGCCTGATTCACCAGTGCGGGTCGGAGTTTGGCGTAGAATCTCTGCTTGAGCCGATGCAGGCAGGGTGTGTGCTATCCGTATACCCTACTGGAGCGTGGAGCAGCAGAAGGAGGATTCAGCATTGCCGAAATGGATGGATCGAGTAAAAAGTGAGCCCATTTGTATGATGAACAAGCGTCTGTGTGTGCTGACGATCTGTGCGTTGATCTCAGGTGGAGGGTCGCTTTATGCCCAGGCTCAGGATGAAGCGAGTATGCCCGAGGGTGAAGCTGAGACGATCACGCTCAGCGTCTTTTCTGAGCCTGTTGAGTTGACAGCACTCGTTGAGCTTGCTGCTGAGGAACTGGGGATCAATATTCACTCGGTGGAGGGTGTCACGGGCAGCGTTGCGCTCAACGCTCCGGTGACGGTTCCCAAGACGGAGCTGCTCAGCCTGATCGACAGCTTGCTGGGTCAGCAGGGCTTTGCGATGACCTTTGACGAGCAGACGGGCTGGTATGGAGTGGTGCGCTCGGAAAATGTTTCAGTCGGCTTTGAGGGGATGCTGGCAACGACACGGATCATTAATATTCCGAATGTGAAGCCTTCGATTTTGCAGACCGCGATTCAGGCTCAACTTGGTTCCGCGACGAGTCGCATTACCGCGCTTGATGAGCTTGGCGTGCTCATGGTGACGGATACCGCTCCCCGGGTTCGCATTGTTGAACAACTGGTTGAACGGATCATTGCCAAGCGGGCTGAGATGAAGCTGGTCAGGATCGATATTCAGAATATCGCAGCACCTGAAGCGCGAGCCCGGGCGATCGAGTTGATGGGAAAGGGATCATCGTCATCAGCTTTGCCGCGTGCGACCAATCTTTCGGGCAGGCCTGATCCTCGTAATGCAGCACTCAATGCAGCGAGCTTTGCAGGCACGGGGGCTGGCATGTCCAGCATTGCAGATCGACTCCTGGTTTATTCTCAAGGCAATGCATTGATTTTTCGAGGCCGGGATGACGAGGTTGAAGAAGTCAAAATGATCATTGAGATGATCGATCGTCCCGATACGCTCATTCCCAGGCGTTATCACACCCGTGGTGCGACCAGCGCAATTTCGCAACTGGCATCAAAGAGAGGACTGGGTGAGGTTGTCACTCTGAGTGATGATTCCCAGGGCACTGTGCCCGGTCAGCCGGTGCGATCAGGGACGCAGGCAGCTGGGCAGGATCAACAAAGGCTTGAAGGGGGTTCGGTGATGGTCGTCTCGATTCAGCGAGGCGATATTGTGTATTACGCAACAGAAGCCCAGCACGAACAGATGGCCAAGCTGGTGGCTGAGTATGACACGGATTCTGAGCGTGTTGTGACGAAGGTTTACAAGCTTTACCACACAGATGCTGCTGATGTGGCAGACCTTATTCAAGGGCTTGTCGATAATCAGAGGGCTGGAGCGGATAACGCCTTGTTGCCGGGTGGCCAGACCCAGCGTCAGCCTCAACGACAGCAAAACCGGTCCTCAAGCGCTTCGAGAAACCAGTTCAATGAAGGTGATACATCTAAAAAGCCTGATGAGGTTGTTTTGCCCTGGCATGAGGAGCTGTTCGTTCAGCCTGATCCGATCAACAACCAGCTTTTGATTAAGGCTCCGGTGCGTCAGCAGGGTGAGTTTGGCAAGTTGATCAGCAAGATTGATCTCAGGCGGCCACAGGTTTATATCGAAGCCAAGATCATCTCGATCACCGCCAATGACTCGATGAGGCTGGCGTTTGAAACGCAGCTGGTCAATGCAATGGGTGCTGGTGGTGCATTACGGACAAACTTCGGGCTGACCAACTTTTCGGACACTTCGGGGTTCACCAATCCGGTTGATGTTGTGACGGGGCTGAGCGGTTTCACAGCAGCTCTGATCAAGAGCCAGTATGTTCCCATAGTCATCAACGCGCTCAAGCGTGAAGCGGATGCAAAGATTCTTTCTACGCCTCAGCTGCTGGTTGATGACAATGAAGAAGCAGAGGTAGTGAGTCTGGATCAACAGCCTACCACTTCGTCCCAGCAGGGCACTGCCACGACGCAGACTTCGTTTGCGGGCTTTGAGGATGCCGGGACAAGTTTGCTGGTGACTCCTCACATTTCTGAAGAGGGATATCTGAGGCTCGATTACGAAATAGAGCTTTCCAACTTTGTAGGAGAAGGTTCCAACGGCATCCCGGCACCGCGTCAACAGCGCAATATTCGCGCCGATTCGGTAACGATTCCATCTGATACGACGATTGTTGTTGGTGGCATAACGGTCAGTGAAGAAGGTTCGACGGTTGTCAAGGTGCCACTCCTTGGCGATATCCCGCTTGTGGGCCACTTGTTTAGAGATACCAACAGCACTGATCGCAAGACGACGCTTTATGTTTTCATTACGCCGAAGATCATGCGTGATCCGACATTCCGGGATTTGCGTTTGCTGACACTTGGGCCTCAGGCAGAAACCGGGGTCGATCTGGATCTGCCAGAGCTGAAGCCCAGTATGATTCCCATTACGATGCAGGAGCGTTCCACAGATGAAAATCAAAGCCAGGGTACGCAAGTGACACCTTCTCGCGCGGGCAATGTTGAGCGCAAGGGCGGTTGAGCTATGGCGATCAGCATAAAACGAAAAAAAAGCACGGATCAGACCGATTCGGGGGACAAGAACGGGCTGGTTACGAGCGACTGGAGCCGAATCGCAGGGCTGTTTGGCCCCATGCGATTGTCAGGTGAACAGCTCAGGAACTTTGCCAGCCATCCTGGATCTGACACGGAGCCTTGGGATGTCCTGCTCTCGATGCTGGCGACCGATGAGCACACAGCACTCAAGCTGCTGGCCGATCGGACAGGGCTTGAGTTCATCTCTGAGCCTCGGATAGAGGAGTCATCTGCGCGGTTTTACGAGTTAGTTCCATCAGCGGTTGCCCGGCGCGATCATGTAGCAGCGACTTGCTTTGATGGCGCGGTCATGACGGTTGCAACAGCTCAGCCCATGCAGCCTGCAACTTTTTCAATGATCGAGCAGGCACTAGGGTTGCCCATTCGTCTGGTGCTTTGTCCTCGGGGGTCGGTTGCGAATCTGATTAATCGGGGGTATGAGCAGCAGCAGGATCTGGTGACAGAGATCATCGAAGAGATGCCTCTGGATGAGTCTGCGATGCAGACCGCAGCGGGTTCGATTGGCGAATCAAACGACTTGTTGCAACTGGCCAATCAGGGGCCTGTGATTCGGCTGGTGAACATGATTTTGTTTGAGGCACTCCGCAGGCGCTCCAGCGATGTGCACATTCATCCCATGGAGAATCGTCTGGTCATTCGCCTGCGGGTAGACGGGATGCTGGTGGATGCGTTTAGCCCGCCTCAGGCGCTTGCGCCAGCGATTTCAAGCCGGCTCAAGGTGATGACGGAGCTTGATATTGCCAACCGTCACAGCCCCCAGGACGGGCATACTTCTGTGCGGATCGGATCAAAGAAGATAGATATTCGCATGTCGTGTATCCCCACGGTGTATGGCGAGCGCATTGTGCTGAGGCTACTGGATCAATCGCAGACCAAGCTCTCACTTAATGAGGTGGGGATGACCGAGCAGATGCAAGAAGACCTGCTGGGTTTGATCGATCAGCCCAATGGCATGTTGTTGGTGACGGGTCCAACGGGTTCGGGTAAAACGACCACGCTTTATGCAGCTCTTGGGTGTGTCGATCGTGGCAGCCGCAATGTGATGACTGTTGAAGACCCGGTTGAGTACCACATGGATGGCATCAGTCAGATGCAGGTCAATACCAAGCGAGGTGTAACCTTTGCAACGGGTTTGCGTGCGTTGTTGAGGCAGGACCCGGATGTTATTCTGGTGGGTGAGATTCGCGATGAGGAAACCGCCAAGCTGGCAATTCAAGCATCGTTGACGGGTCACTTTGTGCTGGCGACGCTTCATACAAATGATGCGCCCGGTGCGATTCCCAGATTGATGGATATCGGGGTTGAGCCGTTTTTGATCACCTCCTCGCTGGTGGGCGTGCTCGCTCAAAGGCTGTTGCGGCGGATCTGTACGGATTGCTCAGGCGCAGGTCTGGTTCAAGGCCAGAAATGTGAAAACTGCTTTGGAACAGGGTTTCGTGGCAGAATGGCGGTGTACGAGATGGTCACAATGAATGATGAACTTCGCAGGAAGACCGCAGAGCGGGCTGACGGGGTGACGCTCTATGAAACCGCGATACGCCACGGCTTTGTGCCTATGAAAGAAGATGCCAGGCGTAAGATTCTTTCGAGCCAGACGACGGCTGAGGAAGTTCAACGGGTTCTGGGTGAATAAATGCAGGGGTAATATAAAGAGGCTATGATGTCCATTGCCTCTGGTACGATCAAAAAGCGAACTTCATGGGCTTGGTTTACGGACTGAAAATGGGAAAGCACCCTGATCGTGCTTGAGAGTATTCTTTAGGGGCGGGAAAAAGTACGGCTTTGTTTTTTACCTGGCAAGCGGGGAGTATGCAGCCAGGGTCTTTGACTGGATGAGGGGCAAGGGTTGCTTGATCAATCATCATGGACGATTATGTGTAGAGAAGGTCTACAGGAGAATATCGATGAATAAGAGTGGATTGGGTAAGTTTTTTCTGGCATCGCTGACAGCATCTGCCATGCTGTTGTCAACAGCGTGTACGACCACCCAGATGGAGGGGTCGGACAATGCTACAGACAGTATCGCTGAAAGCGACACTGCAACATTTTTGTGGGGAGCTGGGGTCCCTCAGCCAAAGGCAGCTCGGCCAGCACCAAGGCCTGCAGCATCTGGCCCTTGCCGGGATTACACACCAGATATCGGGCCAGACATGAGCGCTTCGGGAATGGCATTCCCAACCGGCGATCGGTATTCCAGCGCCATTATGGTCCATCAGGTCATGCCTCGGGAGGTTCGCTCCGGAGCTGATTATGCCTATGAGTATCATGTCACCAATCTGACCAACGCAACACTTCAGAATGTGGTGCTGACAGCAGAGGGTGCAAACAACCTGTCCGTCACGAGTGCCTCGCCTGCTGGCAGCAAGTCCAGCAGCGGCATTTTCTGGAGCCTGGGTGATCTTGGTGCATGCGAAACCCGCATCATCAAAGTGAACGCCACCTCTGCAGATGTCGGCCTGGCATCAAACTGTGTATCAGTTTCCTACAACAACCTGTTGTGCGCAACTTTGAATGTTGTTGATCCTGCATTGCGTGTGAGCAAGACAGCTACGAAGCAGGCTTTGGTTTGCGATACGGTTGTACTCAAGTATGAGGTTTGCAACACAGGTACAGGTGTGGCAACCAATGTTCGTGTGCGTGATACGCTGCCTCGCGGCTTGACCACGACCGATGGCAAATCTGTGATCGATGTTCCTGTCGGCAGCCTGGCTGCGGGCGAGTGCAGAACACTGACCTTCAATGCCAAGGCAGCATCCACAGGCGAGTTCAGTTCCAAGGCAAGCGCTGTTGCTGATGGCTTGACTGCTTCAAGTGCAGCAACTACCACCACGATCACCAAACCCGTGCTTGCGATCACTGCAGACTGCCCCGAAGAACGCTTTATTGGTCGCAGCATTGCCTTTGAGTTTGGTGTGAAGAACACCGGCGATGCAGCATCTGCCAATACCACCGTTGTTTCCATGTTGCCCAGCGGCACAGAGTTCGTCAAGGCTTCTGCTGGTGGCACCAATGACAATGGACGAATCGTCTGGAACCTGGGTTCGCTGGCTGCTGACGCCAACAAGACCGTCACGATGACAGTCAAGCCCGCTGGTCCTGGCAACTACACAGCATCAGCCACCGCAACTGGTGCATGTGCTGTGGCAGTGACAGATCGCTGCTCCACACCTGTCGTGGGTCGTCCTGCGATTCTGCTTGAGGTGGTTGATACCGACCTGATCGAGGTTGGCTCTGGCGAAACTTACACCATTACCGTAACCAACCAGGGCACGGCTCCGGGTACCAATATCATCATTGTTGCTGAGATTCCCGGTGAGCAGCAGTATGTTTCTTCTACGGGTGCGACCAACGGCACTCTTCGTGGCAACACGCTGACCTTCGCACCTCTGGCATCGCTCGCACCCAAGGCGGTTGCGACATGGAAGGTGAATATCAAGGCTCTCAAGGCTGGCGATATCCGCTTCCTGGTCCGTATGAACAGCGATCAGCTGACAAGTCCGGTGCAGGAGACCGAGGCAACCAACCAGTACGAGTAATCGTCTGATTGATTCGTGAAACCCAAAGCAGCGGCTCGGAAACGGGTCGCTGTTTTTTTATACTCCTGGATATATTGCATCTAAGGTCTTCAACCCAGAGTGCTTTGCGCATTGATTGCCAAAGAATCACACTGCACAGCTGTGGGCGCGCAGTGGTTACACTGGCACCAGGTGGGGGAATCAGGCACATTGAGAGGGTGGGTGAAGCTGTGAACAGCGGAGTTTGTTATTTGCGTTGTTCGACGGTGGCGTCCCAGCCGTGCTGGGGGTTCTGGGCTTTGATGTGGTATGTCCCGGGCTCCAGATCGCCCTCCCAGGTCACTTCGATGACTTCTTGAAAGCCTTTTTTCTTTGTGCTCACGCTGAGAAGTTCAACCAGTGTTTCTCCTTCTGAGCCATCCTTGACGATAGAGAACAGGAGCACAGGGTTGCCCACGCTTGAGGGGCGGACATCAGGGTGGTGGGCATAGACGCCGAGCCGGATTCGAACCTTGGGTTCATCACTTTTTTTGCTGGTGCTGATATCAAAGGGAGCTGTCAGGCTTTGAGGCTCATCAGATTCCAGCCAGGCGATTTTCTGATATTCACCTGTCGGGGTGCTGCTCTTGAGTCTTGAATATGTGATGGCTGCAGCGGCAGATGCGATAATCACGAACACAACCAGACCAATGAGCGAGCGTTTGTTCATCTTCGGACCTCCAGAATGCCAGTTTGCCAGCACAGAGTTTTAGCCTTGCCACCACTGAAAGGAGTGTATCAGACTGGCTAAATCCCGGGCAAAGTGATTTTTTTGATTTGCTATATATCCCCTTATGTGGGGCATGAAGGTGGCCGATGGTGCAGGACTACCTGTTTGAACAAACCCCCTTGGATACGGGAGAGGATAAGAATGCTTGAAAAAGGTATTATTTTTTTTATATGCATACCTGAAGAAAGCAGCTCTCAGCGTGTGATGTATCCCGCGGTTATCACGGACTTTAGTGAGGGTATCTGGACAGCTGAGTTCAAGGAGCCTCAGGAACTGCTCCATGACGAACAGGAAGTGCTGATTTATTGCGAGCACAACTGTGAGTTCATGCAGCAGAGTGCCTCGATAGCGATGGTCTTGATCGATGGAGAGGCTCCAGTATTTACCTTCACGACCACCAGCAAGCCCGTCTCGGCGGAATCAAGACAGTGTTATCGTGTCTGTACGGTGCTTGCAAATATCAAGTCCAACATTGATGGCCAGGATGGATGCTCTGTTCTGGATATCAGTCTCACGGGGTTCTCTGCGAGTTCAAGCAAAGTTTTACAGATCGGCAGCAAGATCCCGGTCAACTTGTACGATTGCCAGAGCACATACAAAGGCGACGCAATTGTCCAGAGTATTAAAGAAATGCCTTCAGGACGGCGTCGTTATGGTTTTTACTGCTCTGAAATCCATGGCATCAGAAATGGCCTGACAGAAGGCTTGAGACAGATCTCTGCCAGAGTGCAGCGAGAACAACTCAAGCGGCTCAGAGGCACGGGCTGATGGACCCTTTTTGAAGATTTACAGGTATGACTGAGTCTGGGCTTGCCCTTTTTATGGCGGGATCAGGCTTGTTTTTGTTCTTCAGCAGGGTATTGCCCTTGGTTTCAGGCAGGCTACACTTGCTGCAGTGGGAATGACCCGCCTGAACCGGTTTTCGTTAGAGCCTGAGACGATGTTGGTTCCTGTTAAAGCATGAATCAGGCACGGATAGTAGTTACGATGAAAAAATTGTATGTCGGCAATCTGCCTTTCAGCATGAGCAACGATGACCTGCGCAACCTCTTTGAGCAGCATGGGTCAGTGTCTTCAGCCAATATCATTCAGGATCGCGAAACGGGACGAAGCAGAGGCTTTGGGTTCGTTGAAATGGATTCAGACTCTGATGCATCATCCGCCATTGAGTCGGTTAACGGCCATGACTGCGACGGCAGGCCTCTGGTTGTCAACGAAGCCAAGCCTCGTGAAGAGCGGTCTGGTGGCGGCGGTGGGCGTAGAGGCGGCTGGTAATCAGCACCCTCTGAAATCTTTTTTATATGTGAGTTTCAAGTGGAACCCGCGGGTCATTCGATCCGCGGGTCTATCCACTTGTAGAGTACATCAACCACAAGGTTGAACAGCACCAGCATGGTCGCAAAGACCAGTACTACGCCCATGATCAAAAACAGATCCTTGTTTTGAACCGCATTGACAAAGTGTTGACCAATGCCCGGGACGCTGAAGACCCGCTCAACGACAAACGAGCCTGTCATAGCAAGTGCTGTAGCAGGGCCTAGAAAGCTCAAAACGGGCAGGGAAGCGTTTTTCAGAGCATGTCCAAGCAGGACGCGCATTGTGCTGGCGCCCTTGGCGCGGGCGGTGCGGACATAGTCGCTTGAGAGCTGTTCGATCATGCCCATGCGGATGAGGCGGGCGATGTAGGCAGCAAAGGGCAAGCTGAGCGTGATGGCGGGGAGCAGCATGTCGCGTGGTGAGCCCCAGGTTGCCACCGGAAGCCAGCGCAGCGTGACTGAAAAGATCAGCAGCAAGACGGTGCCGATGACAAAGCTGGGCAGGCTGATGCCGACAAGCGCGACGGTGAGCGTGACAAGATCGATCAGCGAGTTGGGCTTGATCGCGCCGACGACCCCCGCAAAGACACCAATAACCAGAGCGATGAGTATCGAGGTTGCTCCCAGCAGCACAGAGACGGGGAGTGAGGATGCGATGATTTCGTTGACGCGCTGGTCCTTGTATTGGAGGGAGGGGCCCAGGTCTATGACATGGCGTGGGGGCAGTGCCAGGCCTTGAGCTTCTGCATTGGTTGCCTGCTGACGAGCTGTGCCATCGATTGATTCGCGCAGCCAGCGAATGCCAGTCAGGCTATCAAGATATGAGACATAAAAGCGAGGGAAGCTGTCAAGGTTGTACTGTGCTTGCATTGCCAGGGCGATTTCGGGAGGGGGTCTGCGTCCTTCGGGGTTTTCGAGAGGATTGCCGGGGATTTTCCACGCGAGCGTGAGCGTGATGGTATAGATGACAAGGAGGATGAAGGGCAGCTGAATGAGCCGCCAGAGGATCAGTCGGCCCATCTACTGGCTCCCCTCTTCGCTCAAGGCAAGATCCGGCTGGTCATTGAGGATCGGTTCAGAAGGAGGCAATGCCCGAGGCAGATCCGGGCCCTTGCCATCGCCAAAGACATCGACAAGAAAGAGGTCTTGTTGCTGGCGTGGGTGGGAGCTGATGCCTGTGATGCGGTGGGCATCAAAGAGATTAATCTGGACATAGTGAAAGATGGGGATCATGGGAAGGTCTTGTTCCATGATGAGTTGCTCAGCCTGAGAGAGGATGGCCATGCGCTTGTGCGTGTCCAGTTCTTTATCAGCTTGATCAAGAAGGTCGTCATAGATCGGGTTGGAGTAGTTGCGATCGTTGTTGCCATCGGTTGAGCGATTGATCTCAAGAAAGGTTGTGGGGTCGCCATAGTCTCCAAACCAGCCGGCGCGGGAGGTCATGAAGTTGTGTTTTTTGAGATCGTCTTTGAAGACTTTGAGTTCTTTGGTGCGGAGGGTGACGCTGACGCCGAGGTTCTCGCGCCAGCTTCGTGCGATGGACTGGCCAATGAGATCATGCCCGGAGTCTTTGTTGAAAAGCAGTTCGATGGTCATCATGGTGCTGGGGTCTTTGTAGCCAGCCTGGGCGAGGAGTTCGCGGGCGAGCCTGGGGTCATAGCCCAGCCCCGCGGGCGAGGCGTAGCCGCCGATTGAACCGGGGGGAATGAGTGTGCTGGCGATGGGTTCACCAAGCCTGCGCACTTGCTTGACGATGGTTTGCTTGTCAATCGCCAGAGCAAAAGCCCGGCGGACGCGCGGGTCTGCAAAGGGATTAATGCGTCCATCAACGAGCCTGGGTGAACAGTTAAAGTTCCAGAAATAGGTTCCAAAAGCGGGGAATGCGTGGATATTAGCGCGGGGGTCCTGAGGAAGTTGGCGATCAATTTCAATGGGATCGAGCCCTTGGTTTTTGAGTTTTTCGTAGAGCGAAGCATTTTCCTGATAAAAAGCCTCCTTGGCCTGAAGCATGTCGGCGCGATAGCTGGGGATGACATCGCTGGACCAGTCAAGAGCGCCCGTTTCAAAAGCGAGTACCGCAGCGTTGGGGTCTTCGATGGTGGGGATATGGATGGAGTCGATTGCGACGGTTTCTTTGTTCCAGTAGTGGGGGTTTTTTTCAAGTCTCATGTCGCGTTTGAAGCGCCAGAGGGTGAGCTTGAATGGGCCGTTAGATATGACCGCGGGGGGCTTGGTCCAGCCTCGCTCGCTGATGAGCCTGCCGGTGTCTGGGTCGAGGGTTTCGTATTGTTTTACAAGCGGTGGATAGACAGGGCTGAAGATCGAAAAAGCGCACAGGTCCAGAAAGTAAGGCGTGGGAGATTCGAGTTCGACTCTGAGTGTGAAATCGTCAAGAGCCTGGATTTTTACGGTGTCGGCAAACTGTTTTTCGGTCTGCTCCCAGAGCGTTTGAGCAGTTGTTGTTTTGGGATCAAAGGAAGCAAGTTTCTGGTTGCGCCATTGGAAGAAGGCGCGGGCACCTTGGATTTTGAAAAACATGCCGGAATAGTCCGCAGCGGTGTCCGGCAGGATTCCACGGCGCCAGGAATAAACAAAGTCAGATGCTGTAACGGATTTTCCATTGGACCAGCGGGCGTTGTCTCTCAGGTGAAAGGTGTAGACAAGGTTGTCAGGCGAGACTTCCCATGATTCAGCAACGCCCGGGATCGTGCGAAACTCACGACTCAGGACATCATTATGAACCAGCCCTTCAAACAGAAGGCGCGCAACACGCAGATCCTGCATCCAGCTCATGCGCTGGACATCAAGCGTGGTGACACCGATGTTGTTGGTGAAGGTGAAATCAGCTTTGGGTTGAGGCTGATCGATCATCAGCACGCTGAGAATCGTGACTATCAACAGGATTAAAGGTATGGAGAGCTTGCCCATTGCCCAAGAGCATACCACTGGCGTGGGTCAGTCTGGACAAGCTTATTGATATCTTTTGGGATCGATCTTGAAGGGGGGCCTGGTGAGCACGCCACCAACGCCGAGTATGCGGCCCACCTGTTGAGAAAAGGTGCGATCGCTTTCGGGGCTTGCTTTGGCAAAGGTTACGCTCAGGTTGACGGGGTCAACAGCAGAGCCGAGCTTGTTGCTGGCGAAGAGGACGACAGCTTCGCCAACAGCGATCATCTGGCGAGGTACGGTGCGTTTGGCCAGTTTTTTGTTGCTGACATCTTCATCATCTTCTGGATCAATGGTTGGATAGGCACCGCTGGCGAGTTGGTGGCGAACGAACCAGAGGAGGTCGCCACCGAGGCCTGCGAGTTGAATGAGGGTCGGTTGATCCAGATGCTGGCCTCGGATGAGGGCATCGCGGGCTGCCAGCCCGGCACGAAGGAAGCTGAGCCTGAGGATGGGGAGATCCTGCTCGTTGATGGGTGAGTGCAGGCGTGAGGAGATCGCATCGCAAAGCAGCCCCAGAGCCTGACTTGCTGTTGAAGCAAACTCGCTGGTGTCCAGGGCCGAGGCTGTGATGAGCGAGCGAACCGCAGCATCAATGACATAAGGCTCGGGTTCAACGCGAATCCGATGAACGATGGCGTTGATCGCAGTTGAGAACTGTCTGGAATCGATCCCGCTTGCACGGCGCTGGGTCGCTTTAAAGGCTCGCGAGAGGCCAACAAGGGCTTCAAAGCGAGTGGAAGTCGCTGGGGCATCAAGATGGTCCAGAAGGACCTGAGCGCTATTGACGGTTGCAAGATCACCAGCCAGGATCAGTGCATTGGCGTTGACGCGCTCGCCTCGGCTTGGGTCGAGCATGGTCTGGATCACTGGCCTGAGAGCCATGTCATAGCGAAGGCGGAAAGAAACCGAGACGCACGCACGGCGGAGTGGTTCACTCAGGCGATCACGGGCTGCTTCAAAAATCGCAGCATCGTCGCTGTCAAGACCCAGCGAGAGTTGATGGACATATTCAGCGATGGCATTCTGGTCAGCATCGCTCAGGCCTGAGGTTGCACACACGATGGAATCAGGCAGGTTGCCAGTTATTTGGGCAAGTGCTGACGGTGCAACGAGCAGTGTCAAGGTGACGCCTGCGATGCATGCTGCCAGAACTCGGGCTGAGTCTTTCATTCGTCTCACCTTCGGTCGTCTCCAGCAACGATCGGGCCTTTCCTGTACATAAATCAGCCCGGTTCTTTGCTCGTTCATTACTCATCGATCCCGATCAGGACCCGAATCAATCCGGGCGAGTCTTCAGCCACGCCGGGAAACCTAGCAGGAGCCTTCGTGATGGTCAACCGTCACAGAGGGTTCGTGCATCATAGCAAGGGTGCTCCAAGTGTGATCAATAGACCTCCAGCATGACTCTTCGCGTCGGTTTGATTTGCTTGGGGATCATTTTTCTGGACCAGTTCGGGATGTCCTTGAGAACATCCTTTTCAACTCTGACATACTGGCTTCGTGTTTCAGGGGATAGCTGGTGAGCCATTTCCTTGAAGATGCCAAGCTCCATGCCAGCAATGCCACAGACATAAACCAGTGTCCTGGGGTCTTCAAGGAGGGGTACGAGCAGCTCAGCATGTGTCCCAAGGCAACTCTGGACATATGAAGGGGCTGAGCCATCAAGCTGAGGCTGACGGCTCAAGGCAGTGAGATAAGTAAACTGATCGTATTTATCACTGAGGCTGAGGAACTCTTCGTGGTAGAGGAGATCCGTGGCAAAGGGAGCACCCATGACGAAAACGATCTTTGATTCGATCTCAAGGGACAAAAGCTCAAGGATGAATGCGCGAAAGGGTGCGATGCCTGTACCCGTGGCAAAGAAGACATAATTGTGAAGAGAAGGGTCTTCGGGGAGCACAAAGCGCTTGCCCGAAGGGCCTGTGACCATGATTTGTTCGCGGGGTTTGAGATTGCACAGGTAGTTTGAAGCCACGCCCAGGAAGAGGGTCTGGTCTTGCCAGCGTTCATCGATCACGCGTTTGACGGTGGCTGCAAGGACGGTGCCTTGGCCATCTTCGCCTCGGGTGGGTGAGGCGATGGAAAAGAGTCGAAACTTGTGGGGGTTGCCTTTGTCATCAAGACCCGGGGGGATCACACCAAAGGACTGCCCCGAGCAGTAAGCGCCAGCGATCTTTGTTTGAGAAAAATCGAGTTCGATGTGCCTGACGAATGAAGCGGATCTGGTTTTGCCATGGGTACAGAGCTGGCTGCTGAGAACGGTGGCGATGCCTGGGTTTTTAGGCGTATTCAAATGCGTCTGAACAGTGCGCAGCATTGGCTCGTTTGTGCGCTGAGACTCAGGGTTCGATTCGGGCTGCCTACTCATGGTGTTCGCGTTCAGGAAAGCTCAACGAGGAGCAATAGAAGCCGGGGGGAGGGGTGGGGGGTGGGGGGGTCAGGGGGTTTCGTCAGAAGGAACAGCCTGTTCTTCTGGTTGCTCAGTTTCGTCAGATTCATCAGATTCATCAGATTCAAAGACAGCACTGAGCGCGTCTGAAACAGCTTTGAGCCTTTGGCCGGCCTCGCCGCGTACTCCTGCACCAGCGTACCCCCGCTGTGCTGTGTTATACGCTGATTTGGCAGCTTCAAGAGCCTGGGCCTGAGCATTGCGAGATTCTTGAGCAGCATTGGCGTAATCACCGGAATCAAGCCCCTGGGCATGGGCGAGCAATTCAAGGATGCTGGCGTGCTGAGAATGCCCTTGTGCGGAAGTCCAGAGCACATCGCCAAGGCTTTGTTGAGCTTGGGCCTTGGCGAGGTTGCCGGTGGTTCGAGACTCATTGACAGCTTTTCCTGCCATGCGTGCTGCGCCTTGGAACCCCGTGCTCTGAGGCGACGATCCGCCTTTGATTGCTTCGCGGGTTGTCCGGTCCAGTTCGCCGTTGCGAAGCTCTTGCGCCTTACTGAACAAGGCGTGGATCTGATCAGCCAGTTCACTTGCCTGCTGGCGTGCAGCAGCAGTCTGGGCGGCAACACTCTCGGTCTTTTTGTTGATTTCAGCTTTGCCTTTGAAGATCAGTTCGCGCTGGTTGGTCAGTTTGGTAATTTCGGTTTCAAGAGCTGAAAGCTGGGGGGTCATGGTGGCAATTTGAGCGAGCGTTTTGGATGATTGCACCTGCAGGGCATCAGCCTTGCGAATCTGCACGCGAGCCTGTTGAACCAGTGCCGCTGCCTGGGCGGGTTCTGCATCGGCAGCCTGCCTGCGGATATCAGAGCCAGTCAGACGGATCTTGCGTGACTGCTCAGCCAGTTGATCTGCATGGGCTTGAAGCTTTGCAATCTGATCGCTGAGTTCATCGCGTCTGGTTTGTGTATCAGCGATTTCCTGAGCACGCATGGCTGCGAGTTGATCCAGCTCGGCAAGCTGTTTGGAAGGGTCATACTGAGCTGTTGCTGCAGCAGAATACTCAAGCTTCTGCCAGTCTCTGAGCATTTCCGCCAGCAGCGAATCCATCTTGGATGCCTGATGTTCAAGCTCCACAGCTTTCACAGCAGGAATCTCCGCCAGCCCCATTTGAGCGTGGGCGATGATGATCGCAGCTACGGCTTGTTGTGAAGGCTTGGCGCTGGAATCAGAACCAGCAATCGGCATCAGCTCGGAAATGACCGAGGCAAATACTTTTTCCCTGGAAAACTGAGGGGAGGTGAATGCGGTTCGATCTGAGCCGGCTGTCAGCGATGAAAGCTGAGCGGAGGCTTTGGTAATGACGCGTTCAGTTGCATCATCTTCACCACACCCGGGTATGAACAGGAAAGATGCCAGGGTTGTGGCGATCAGGGCAAGGGTGAGGGTGCTTCGCCCGCTGCGTTGAAGAATCATCCCGGACAGCTGGGAGTGGGGGCGGGGTGAGTTTGTGATCTTCATGGATCCACGGCTCCGACTTGATGAACTCTGATAAAAGGAAATATCAGGGTAGAAACGAGACTTACACGACACTTTGGCACAACACATTGGTGATCGACCATTCGATCAGTATGCACAAACAGTTGCACACCCACAGCCACAAGCAAGACTTGTGCGCGTGAAGGGGTCAGACTGTACCATCTTCAAGGCTTCGCTGCTGGCCAATCAGGCAAAGGAACCCAGGCTATTTTGCCTGACCCTAGCGCGGGCCTGGGGATTGCTGGCTTTCTTGCACCACCTGCTTCTTGGGAAGTTGGTATTTGATTGGATATTCGGGTCTGGGCTGATACATTGAGCTGATCCATCGGACAGCTTTTCTGAAGCGAATGTCGTCCTGAGAGCGAAAAATGGGCCGATAACCTTTGACTGGGGGATGGGGGCGACTGGATCGTGCTTCGACCACCGCGGCCTGGAGCAGGGGAGAGTTTGCAGGCTTGTCGTAGTTGACGAGAGGTTTGCCATCTTTTGTGATGGTTTTTTCGAGAATCAGCAGATTCGTGTAGGTTGCAGCGTTGGAGTTGCGTTTGCGGTTGACAAGTTGGAGGTTGCCAGCATCGGTTCCGCCATGGCATCGGTTGGTAGCGCAGGCGTTGATGAGCCAGGTGCTTTGCACATCATCCCTGAAGAGCTTGATCGCAGTTGGGTGGTCCAGCACTTTGACCTTGCTGTAAAAGTCACGGGCACGGAGCTGGAACATCAGGTCCAGGATTTGAGTGGGGCTGGCGTGATACAAAGCCTTCTGAGATTCGGGCGTGTCTGGGATGAGGTCGCTGGAGGCGTAGCGCTGGATCAGTTCATCAATGACGGATCTTTTGATCAACAAACGAGGGGGGTTGTTCAGATCAACTTCGTAGACACGCATCAGGTTGATTTGCTCGTCGTTGAGCACCGCGGGCTGACCCTGTCGTGATCGAGCAGTTTGCTCAGGTTGTGTTTTTTCCTTCGGGGGCAATGCTGCTCGTTGTTGGAGCAGAATCTGCTGTTCGATCAGGAGTTTTTGTTTTTTGGCTTGCGGATGATCAGGGTCATTTTTGAGGGCATTGTTTATTTCCAGCAGGGCTTCATTGAGCAGGGCGTGCTCCATGAGCCACTGGCTGAGCCTGATGATGCCATGGGTATCGTTGTCAGGGATGATTTCACGCAGCTGACGATATCGTTCCTGAATCGGTGGCAGATAGCGTATGGAATCGATCTGGTGCATGGGGTAGACCATTTCGATGCCCGCAAGGCGAATGACGACGCGATCGGGTGTCCGGTCAATCAGTACGCCTTCAACGCGTTTGCCATCAGCAAACATGAGTAGCACATCCCGGCCCGTCGGTGTTTTATTTTCAGGCTCGGATTGATCAGGGGTGCTGGGGGGGGGGCTTGATGGTTGAGTCTGACCGAGTGCTGGGAGCGGGACAGCTCCCATGAGTATCCATGCAGTCAGAGCCGCTTTGTGTGAGATGCACCTTGGCGTGCTTTTTCGTGCCATTGGTTTTATTGTGCGCCGGGAAAGTGTGCAAGTCCAGAATCTTGTTCAGGCAGCTTCACTTTGTTTGTTTTTATCCAGGATCAGGCACTCTTGATGAATGGCTTTCAGGTCTGGCAGATCAGGGTCGGTCGCGACAGAGGCCACTTCGCTGAGAAGCTGGGTATTGCCTGATGCCACATCGAGGATCTCGGGCTTGCCGTTGTCACGGAGCTGTATACACAGCGGGCCGGGCACAGACTCTTTGAATGTAACCCTCACGGTGTTCATGCAAAGTTCAACACGGGGGTAGATTTTTTTGGTCACGCGAAGCTCAATGTGGGTCTTGCTCTGATGAAGTTCACAGAGTAAAGCGACAGCCTTGGCAACTTCATTAACACGATTTTGATGCTCGCTGAGTTCAAACTGAAGCTCGGTCAGCCGTTCTGCCTGGGTGGGTGTCAGCTTGCCCATGGCTGCGGTGAGCTGGGCCAGTTCAGTTTGTGCGTGGTTTGCCTGAGCCAGGACGAGCGGGTACAGGCTGTGTGCCTGCTCGATAAGGGTTTCGAGTTCGGGGTGGCACCCGATGTGAAGGAAAGTTGGTGTTCCAGCATCACTTCCGATTTGTCCAAGTTCACATGTTCCAGCAACGCGAGTTTCACCGCCGATGAGTCGGCAGGTGGAGCTGAGGATCTCGCCTGCTACGGTTGGGTTGCAGTTGTTTATTTCTTTCTGGATACACAAGTTGGTCTGGATCTGGCACTCGACATTGTCAATGTACTTGGCTTCCAGATTCCGTCCGGTGGTGATGGAGCCTTTTTCTTTGGCAGCCATGCCCTGGCTGAGAATGACATCCTTGGCAGCACAGAGCGTGGCCGCTTCGACGAGTCCAAAGACCTGGATCGTCTCACCAGCTTTGACAATAAAGTTATCACGAACGCCTTTTTGAATGGTGACGCTGCCTGGGAAATCGACATTGCCGGTTGAGAAATCGACATACTTTGAGATTTCAAGTATCGCATCAATGCGCAGGCTTGTTTTGGTAAGAGATAATGCGCCTGCTGATTTGGCCATGATCGCCTGGTCTTGCTTGAGGTCACAGTTTTCAAGTGCGATGGGGCACGCTCGGCCCGGCTTTGCAGGGATGGACTTGCCACAAACATCTGTGCCATCGGTACCTGGAGCAGGAGGGATGATTCGGCCAAGAAGCTGTCCTTTTGTAACAATGACAAACGAGGACTGGCTATAGAAATCAATCGTCTCTGCATCCTCTTCAGAAGCATCTTTTTTATTGTGGTTGATTTGATCGAGTTGAGCCTGAACTTTCTCATCAAGCTCAATGCCCCCATCAATACCATCGACAGCGGGAGTACCAGTTGCAACGGTGGCCTTCAAGGGCTTGTCGGGGTTCTCAGCGTGGCTTTCAATGACCTCTTTAATGGCTGTGGAGCTTTGGATACTCGTTTGAATACTTCGCTCATCGAGAATGGATTGTAAAAAGACTTCGGTGAGTTCACTGTGAGTGACACCTGGAGCGATCAAAAGCTCAGCCAGCAGATGGTCGCTGCTGATTTGGACCGTGACAAGTTTTCTCAGCTCATCTTCGTTCATCTTCCATCATCGATATTGTCTTATGTGGCACTGGAGATCTTTTGCATCGTCTCATTGATGCGCTGGCACAACAGGTCTGGCGTGAAAGGCTTGACAATGTAGTTGTTGACACCAGCCTTGATCGCTTCGATAACTCGAGCCTTTTCGCTCTCGGTCGTCACCATGATCATGGGTGTGGTTTTGTTGGTTTTGCGAAATGTGCGCACGAATGTGATGCCATCCATGATGGGCATGTTCCAGTCAACCAGGAGCAGATCAGGTGCAAAGGCGCCAACCTTGCTCATGGCATCCTGTCCATCGCAGGCTTCTTCAATTTCGGTGTGTCCAAGCTGCTTGAGGACAGCTTTTTGAATATTCCGCATGGTCTTTGAGTCGTCAATCAACATAATTTTCATGGTTTGGGGTCCTTACACAAATTGCCCTGGTGATGTGAAGAGCCTCAGGCTGCTGCAACATTAACCGCGGCTTCCTTAATCGCAATTTCGATCACGAAGTCTCCAAGATCCGTACTGCAGGGAATCACGACGCAGGGCGTATCCTGGCGAATTGCCACGGTATGTCCTTCGCCGATGATCACGCTGGGACAGGAGATGGAAGCGTTTTTACCTTCAATTGATCCTTTGGCACCGCCGCTGACCATGTTGGTGAGCTCACCGATCGCATCAGCGAAGTCCGGGTCGTCAGGTTCATAGAGTTGGCCACAGAACTTTTCAACGATTTTGAGTGCGGTTTGTTTTGGGAAGCTCAACACACACGAGCCGACAATATCGCCACTGAGTCCGATGATACCAGAGACATCAAATGACGGGCTGGTCTCTTTTCGGAGTGTTGGTGCGTTGATTTCAATAGGCAACTGTACCATCATGGTAAAGACATTGGAGATACTTTCGACGAAGGCTTTAATATAGATTGCATCCATATTTTGTTGTTCCTTTGGGAATTTTATGCCATGAACAGGAGGCACTATGGTTGGTACTCAGCTATTACTGGATCGGCTTAGTGCTGCACACGCTCAAGAGCCAAAGCCGAACTCCATGCCAGGGATCAAAAAAACATGGATATAGGTCTTTAAACTCTTCAAGCTGTTGTCTGATAACAAAGTTGGTTTCCCTGTCTCGGGGAGAGGGCAGACCAGATGCGTCCCGGTGTTTTATTGAAGATATCTCTGGTGATAATGGGAGGAGCCATTTTGCAGGCTCAAATTAAGCATCGAGCCTTGCTGTGGGCATGAGTTCAACGCAAACATGAAGCTGAACACCCCGCCACCTAACCCAATGGCAGTATCAACCCGACCGTTTGGTCCAGATTTGGATACGCATTGGAAATGCCCAGGAGAGGACTCGAACCTCCACCCTCGTAAGAGGACTACCACCTCAAGGTAGCGCGTCTGCCAATTTCGCCACCTGGGCCCGTACGCATCGCACGCGGGTCCAGTATAGCCCATGACACAATCGAGTCGAGCCCCCCCTTCCCCCCCCTCCCTCCTCCCTCCCCCATTCCCCGCTGTCTCTGGGCATGCTTTGCCTCTTGATTTGTTTTTTCGCTCCAGCCAGCTGGCTATGGTTCTGGTCGTTGTTGCAGCTTTTGTCTGCAGCCTATTCGGGGAATGTTTTGCCATGAATGACACACAACCAACAACAGCAGCCTTTGATGCGATGTTGAACCAGCTTTTTACTATTGCAGACGGCTCTGGAGCGTTCAGAAGCTGCAAGATTGATGCGGGTCAGCTTCGCTGCGACGCTTTGGGTTCAGCAGCACCAGCGCAATACCGTGTGGAACTGGATCAAGGTCAAGTCTGGATCAGTCTGGTGATGGCGGACCGCTGGCTGAGTGAATCCATCGAAGCCACGCTCATGAACTCGGGTGACAAACTCGAGGAGCTGCTTGAAGATGAACTCGTTGAGCAAGGCATCGACGCTTTGGAGGTGTCATGTCAGCACTTTCGCAGCGACGACTTGCTCTTTACCTATCGATCGTGCACGCATATCACGCTGGACCAGTTGACGCAGGATGAGGCTGTCCAGACGGCGAGGCAATGGCTGATGGGCTATAACGCATGTTTCAGCCAGATCGGGGACATGGACAGTGATTCAAGCCAAGACGGATGAACGCTGAGCAGGTGTTTCTTGTCAGGTCATGCTTTTTGTAGTGGCTTGAGTAATCTGAGCGCACAAAAAAGCCATCAATGACAATTCGTTGATGGCTGATGTGTGTCGGGGTTGATGAGGTGCTGAATCAGGCACCAGAAGGTGGGAAGAGTTTTTCAATCTTCTCGCGTTCTTTTTGCTGCTGGTCATACTCCTGCTGAGCTTTGGGGTCGGGCTGGTGCGCCTTTTTCCGGTTCGCAGATTCTCGGGCAGGTCCGATCCAGAACTGCCAGGCAATCACAAAGATCGCAATAGCCAGGAGAGCCGACGCCACGCCAATTTTGATCATTTTTTTGGGATCACCGTTTCCGGATGATTTTTTCCCACCGCCACCACCGCCGATGTTCTTGAAACTCGGATCGTCTAAAAGTGAACCAGCCATACGCGCTTCTCCGTTTGAATACCTCAGGCAATCAGGTTGAAAGAACAGCCCGGATCGCCTCAGAGTGGGTCACGAAACCAATCATACCGGCCCGGTGAGGCTTGGGCGAGGGATTCACTTGCGTAAATCCCCACAAAGATACTCTGATCATTCAAGACCAATCCCATCATTTTGCGCTCAAATGCACAGGAACAGGTATTAGCCGACATCTCGTTTCTGGAAAAGAACTGCCGCCAGACTCAGATAGGCGACAATTTGTGAGGCTGAGTAGATCGCGATCAAAATCAGATGGCCGGGGGGAATGGGGTTGTTCTGTGTGACCGCATCCACCAGCCAGAAGAACTGGAGATTGGTCGCAACAGACCAGATGCTGAGTGGAATGGCATTGATCTGGGTGGATGATTCAAAGACATAATCCCCACTTCGAGGGGGGCGGGTTGCTGGGATTGTTGCATCTGAGGCACCAGCAAGGCGAATCGTGACCTGCTCCAGATCGTGTTTGGTAACGATCACGCCCGGTTTTGCACGGGGGCCTATGAGATCCTGTGATTTTTCGATATTGCCTTCGAAGGGATCAAAGGGGCGGACAGCCATGGGATATCCATTGGGTGAATCGCTGTAGTAAAATGATGAGCCGGGGTCCATTGCAGCATCTGGTGGGCGTTCCAGTGTGATCTGCCAGGTTGCGCCTGGGGTGCGAAAGTCAGCATCTTCTCGATGTTCAGGGGTTGCCTGTTTGATGACGCCGACCATCTGATTGCTGAAAGCGTGTCGTCCGATAAGGTGGTTGGAAAGCAAGCCGAACATGAACACGCCAGCACAGACGGTGATGGTCATGACTTGTCCAAGTCTTGTGGATGCTGCGATGGCGACCGCTGTCAACACCATGATTGCCAGGACGAGCGCGATGCTGGTCAGCAAAATTTGGGGGTGCAGATCAGTCGAGGGGAGTTGAAAGAGCCATTTTTTGCTCATGAAGAGCACTGCGAGCCATGCCAGGACCATTGCGGGCATCATGACGAGGATTGCGGTTTGGCTGAAGACCCAGCCATAGAAGAAGTTGCACCAGATCGCGATGGTGATGGCGAGTGCAACAGCAGCGAAAGTAAAGACAATGACGGGGCCATCGAGCGTGTCAGCAGCGGTGCTCATGACGCCATGGCGGATGCCCATGAACAAAAACAAGAGCATGGTGATGATGGCAATGAGAATGGCACTGGAAGTTCCCAGATATTTGCCAATGACAACGATGGGTCTGCCGATGGGCTTGGAAACCACGGTGAGGACGGTTTTGTCTTTGATTTCGCGGGAGAGCACCGCGGTGGCGATGAAGCCTGCGAGGAGCATCCCGCTGACGAAGACGGTGCCTAAGCCAATGTCCAGCAGGAGTTTGTTGTCTGCGTTGACTTCGCTGGTGGAGGATCGGCCCATGGAAAAACCTGCGCCCCAGGTGCTCATGAGCTGGAGGAGGCCTGAGATCATGACCAGCACGAAAAAAATGGGCTGTCGAATGCTCTCGATGAAGGCGTTGTAAGCAATTGTAAGTGTTTGACCAAGCATGAGTTGGGCGTAAATCGCTCCTGTTAATCTCGCTGTGTGCGCCAGTTGTCATCGCATCGGGGGCACATTGCTGAGCTTTGCCTCGAACATAGCCGACCCGCGATCGTACATCAACAACGCTGATCGCGTTGTTGAGGTTCGCGTGATTGGTATCAGTTGGACGAATCTGCGTGTCAGATACAAACCCAATGGTGTACACTTTGTCAGAAAGTCATATTATTCGAGCGTCATTGTGTTGAATGTGACAGATTTGTCCCATTGTTCTGTCTGGATGGGCGTGTTTTTGCATTGTGTGGATTATTGCAAGCCAGAGGGTGAGAATACGGCCCACTCTCCAAAGGGTGTGTGGCAGATGCAATCAGTGTGGATCATTCAGGGGGGTGCCTCGGACAGACGCGAGGCGGGGTAAATGTGACAGGTGTTCGCGGGGGTGTGGTTGGGTGTTCGGTAAATCAAGCTGGGAAAATCGATGAGCATTGATCATCAACAAAGCTACAAGCGTGCGACGAATGTGAGTCTTCTGGGCATGGGTCTCCAGTTATTACTGGGACTTGTGCTTTTGATTTACTCGCTTTATGGCCACGATGTCATCGCCATGAGCGCCTCGATGTTCGTATTGATCGGTGTTCTGGCGTGGCTGACGCTGGCGATCGTGTACGACCAGCAACGGCGTGAGAGGCTTGAATCAGCAGAAGCAGAGATGCTGTCAGCTACAGATGCTGCATCAAGTTCGGCGTTTGATGCTGCGGGGGATGAGATCCGTGTTGCTGCCAAGCGGCTACGGATGATGCAGCGATTTTTTGTTCCTGCGGTGAGCGTGCTGATTGCCGGGCTGCTCATTGGGACAGGGCTTTTGCGGTTTGGTTCTGCTCAGGAACTTGTCTCTGGTGATGATCTGAGCAAGATCATGCCTGCGAGTCGCGGGTGGGCGATTGCGCTGGGGCTGGGGATGGGCGTGATTGGCTTTGTCTTTGCCCGGTTTGTTTCGGGGATGGCCAAGCAGGCGGTGTGGGCGAACCTGCGTGGGGGTGCGGTGTTTGCGGTGGGATCGTCGCTGTTGGGTCTTTCGATTGCGCTGGTGCATTTTGTTGACATTGTGGGGCCTGATGGGCCGTTGCGATATCTGGTGGTTGTTGTGCCGATTTTCCAGATTGTGATTGGCATTGAGGTGCTGTTGAATCTGGTGCTTGATGCGTATCGACCTCGCAAAGCGGGTCATTTGCCCCGGCCTGCGTTTGATTCAAGGCTGCTGGGTTTTATCGCTGCACCGGACAAGATCGCCGAGTCCATCAGCGAAGCAATCAACTATCAGTTTGGCTTTAATGTGACATCGAGCTGGTTCTACCAGTTCATGAGCAAATGGGTTTCGATGTTTGTGCTGGCGGGGGGGCTTGTGATCTGGTCATTGACTTCGCTGGCGGTGGTTCAGCCTCATCAGCGCGCGATCATTACGCGATTTGGCAAGGTGGTTCGCGGGCAGGATGAATCACTCAAGCCGGGGTTGAATCTCAAGTGGCCCTGGCCGATTGAACGGCTTGAGATTCCCAAGTACACATATCAAAAAACGATCGCTGTCGATCTTAAGCTGAACAGAAAAAAGATCAGGAACATTACAACGCACACGGTGACGGGTATACGCACGATTGAGTTGGGTACGCTTCCGCCAGCGAATAAGGGGCCGATACTCTGGACCAATGAGCACGCGACAGAAGAGCGATACCAGTTGGTGCAGCCTTCAGCTCTGGTTTCAGATCTGCAGATTGAGGATCTGGCGCTGGTATCCATTGAGATGCCGCTGCACTATGTCATCAGCGATGTGTATCAGTATGAGTCGTTTGCGACCAGCGACCAGCGCGAGGAACTTCTCAAAGGCGTTGCGCAGCGGGTGATGATTTCGTATCTGGCGACCAAATCAGTGGATGATCTTCTGGGAACAGGCAGGCTTGAAGTTGCCAAGGTGCTACGCAGGCGTATTCAAGAAGCATTTGACAAGCTGGAGGCGGGTGTTGAGGTTCAGTTCGCAGGCATCGAAGGGGTGCATCCCCCTCGTGATGCAGCACCTTCGTTTGAGCGTGTTGTTGAAGCGACCCAGAACCGTGAAGGCAAGATCGAGCAGGCTCGTGAGAACATGGTTCGCACGCTGAGCAGAGTTGTCGGCTCGGTGGAACTGGCACAGCAGGTGATTCGAGAGCTTGACGAGTTAGAGAAATACAAGAGCATGGGCGATACGGGCAAGATTGCTGAGCAGGAGAACAAGCTGCGCCGGCTTCTGGAACAGGCTGGCGGCAGTGCGGCATCGCTCATCCACGAGGCAAGAGCACAGCGCTGGGCCAAGCACATGGGTGCCCGGGGCCGGGCAAGTCGTTATCAGGGGCAGGTCCAGGCGTATAACGCTTCGCCGCTGCTCTACAAGGCGACGCTGTTTTTTGAAACCCTCAAAGAAGCGCTCGCAGACGCCCGCGTGTATGTGACGAGTCCTGATGGGCCTCGCCTGTGGATCAACACCGATTTGCAGGACCGTGACACGGGCACGAGTGTGTTTCGTGAGCAGAACGAAGACGATTTTTGATTGAGTATTGAACGCGTTCATTGTGGACGCGGATGATTGGAGTATGAACTGTGCGATTTCCTGTAGTTCTGGTCGTGGTGTTGATCGTGGTGCTGGCACTGGTCAGCTATACCACGACATTCGATGTCAGGTTTACTGAAGCAGCGGTGAAAACGACCTTCGGCAGCGCTGATGAGAGTGATGTGCACTCTGAGCCTGGCTTGAAGTTCAAGTTGCCTTATCCGATCCAGAGCGTGACCAAGTATGACACGCGGACACGGTTTCTGGGGGCAACGAGTCAGACGCAGCAGACCGCAGACGATCGCCAGATCGTGGTGGAGTCTTACTGCCTTTGGCGTGTGAGTGATCCGCTCAAGTTCTTCAAACGCTTTTCCAATGCGGGCGAGCGTTCTATTGACCATTACAAACTGGCTGAGGACATTCTCAAAGGCTACCTCCGCAGCGCGATGGCTGAGACCAGTGCGTTCAGTCTTGACGAGCTTTTTACCTCCAGCGAGGAAGGCTCAAAGCTGCCAGCACTTGAAACCAACATGCTCGAAGCGATCAGGCATGGCGACGAAACGGGCACAAAGCTCAGCGACGATGGCATCGAAGTGGTTGATGTCGGTATTCGGCGTGTTGTGCTGCCTGAGAGTACAACCAGCGCCGTGTTCAAAGCGATGACCGCCTACCGCGATCGTCTGGCGACAGAGATTTCAACCCAGGGCGATGCGGTGGCGCAGTCCATTCGTTCCAGTGCCGAAGCTGATGCGAGTCGTATCCAAGAGTTTGCCAGCAGGCTGGCCCAGGAGATTCGGGCCAAGGGTGATATCGAAGCGACCTCGTTTATCGCCCAGATGAACGAGAACCCTGAGCTTGCGACCTACATCAAAGAGCTTGAACTTTTGACCAATACCTTTGCAAGGCAGATTACTGTGGTGATGCCGGGGCTGCCTCCGGGATCGAACCTGCTTTCGCCTTCAGCATTGAGTGGTCTGAAGCCCAACGAAATTCCCCGCCAGTCGTTGACCAGCAAGTTGTTCCGGGGCGAGCCTGTGCTTGAGCAGGCTACCGATGCGTTGCAAAGCGTGGGGGATGATCGATGACAGATACGCCTTTGCCTCCTGGCGATGAACCTCAAAATGAGCCTGGTGGTGATCAGGCTCCCAATCCCCGGATGGCTTCGATTACGCTGCGCCGGGAGAAAGATCAGACCAGCGCCTCGAGTCTGATGGACCCGGCGAATCAGTCGCTGGCGGATGCCATCCGAATCATGTTTGGCATTCTCAAGTTTGCGATGGTTGTTATTGGGGTGCTTTATATCTTCAGCGGGGTGCAGACAGTCGGGGTTGGAGAGAGCAGCGTTCATTTGCGTTTTGGCAAGCGTGTTGGTGACAATCTCCCGCCTGGCATTCACTTTGCTCTGCCATTTCCCGTGGGCGAGTTGATTCTGGTTGAGACGGGGGCACAGACGCTGGATCTGGATGAAGCATTCTGGCCACGCGTCAGTGATCGTGACAAGAGCAAGTCTGTTGATGAACTGAGCAGCCGAGTGACACAATCGCTCAGGCCCGGGGATGATGGTTCGCTGATTACCGCCGATGGCAACATTGCCCATACACAGTGGCGAGCGACCTACTCGCGTGTTCAGCCGGGGCGTTATGTCGAGAATATTCTCAAAGAGAGTGAACTGAGTATTGTGCGTGCTTCGATTGAGCGAGGTGTGACGCAGGCTGTCGCAGCCATTCGTATTGATGATTTGCTCAAACAATCATTAACGAATCAGAGTTCGGTTGCAGAGCATGCGCGTCAGATTGCTCAGTCAGCGTTGGATCGTGCCCAGTCGGGGATTCGGCTGGATTCACTGGAACTCAAGGAAAAGATGCCACCATTGCAGGTGCGCATGAAGTTTCAGGCGGTTCAGACAGCCCAGGCGCGTGCTCGTCAACAGCGTGAAGAAGCTGCGACAGAACGGTCGCGTATTCTCAATGAAGCTGCCGGAGCAGCCAGCAGCGTGATTATTAAACTGATCGACCGCTATGAAGATGTTCTTGCGACCGCAGCTGATCCTGCAGAAGCTGAAGCGGTTCTGGCTCAGATCGATTCGGTTTTTCAGGGTCAGGAGACGACGATTGATGGCACTTTAGTTGAGGTGAGGCCTTCAGGTCAGGTTGCTCAGATTCTCAATGATGCTCGTCGTTACAACACGCGGGTGGCGAGCCGCTGGCAAGCCGATCTGGCGGTGTATCGCGCCAAACTTGAGCAGTTCAATGCCAACTCACAGGTGATGATTCAGAACGACTGGGCGGATGCTTTGATGGCTTTTTACAAGAAAGAAGCTGTGCAGCTGATGCTTTTGCCTCCGGGTGTGCAGACGCAGGAGATGACGCTGAATCGTGATCCCGAGTTGATGCGCAAGCTCGTCAAGGAACAGCGCAGGCTGGAAAACGAGGCGGCTGCCAAGCGTCGCATCGAAGATCGTCAGCGCAGCCGCTTCCAGCAGAACCGAGGCACCGCCACGGGCGGCTGAGCATTTGCTGAGAAAGGACGGACGATGGTCCAGCACTCAACAACCTCCGCATCCAGCAGTCAGGCGATCATTGCCTGCCAGGGGCTGAGCAAGGTATTCAAAGACTTCTGGATGCGTTCGCGTGTTCGTGCGGTTGAGAATCTGACCTTCAACATCATGCCTCACGAGGTCTTCGGGTTACTCGGCCCCAATGGCTCGGGTAAGAGCACGACCATCAAGGTTCTTCTGGGATTGCTCAATAAGACATCCGGTCGAGTCGCGGTGTTTGGAAAGCCGCCATCTGATGTGGCGGTTAAAAGACACATCGGGTACTTGCCCGAGGAGTCGTATCTTTATCCCTTTCTGAATGCCCGAGAAACGCTTGATTACTATGGCAAGCTCTTTGAGCTGGACCGGAGTACAAGAAAAAAGCGTATTGACGAACTCCTGGACATGGTGGGGCTGAGTGCTGTGCAGCATCGTCAGGTACATGAGTATTCCAAAGGCATGCAGCGGCGCATCGGCCTGGCGCAGGCACTTATTAATGACCCGGATCTGCTCATCCTCGACGAGCCTACCACGGGCCTGGACCCCATCGGCACCAGGCAAGTCAAAGATCTGATCTGCGAACTGGGCAGGCGTGGCAAAACCGTGCTTTTGTCCAGCCACATCCTTTCTGATGTTGAGGATGTCGTAGACCGGATGGTCATTCTCTATGGCGGGAAAAAACGCGCAGAAGGAACCTGTGACGACCTGCTGATCAGCCGATCTCGCACCACCATCGAGGTGGATCGGCTCGACGATGAAACGCTCAGCCAGATCGATCAGCTTATCCGCAAACGCACCGCGGGACATAGCTCGGTGATCAGTGTCTCTCATCCGCGCCAGAAGCTGGAAGAGCTCTTTCTGGATATCGTGGAAAAAGCCAAGGCTGAGCGGCTGGACACTGCGGGCGCAACCAACGATGGTCAAACCGCAGCATTCTTGCGAAGTGAGCAAGACGAGCAGGAAGATGCTGAACAGCTCATCTCGCGTCTGATGCTCGATGAGCCTGTGCAACAGGTTGCAGAGCCTGAGCAGGAGACAGCAAAGCCGATTCAGACGCAGATGGATGATCAGCCCGACGAATCGCTGATCCAGTCGCTTGCTCAAGATGATGAACAGCCTGTTGGGGGATCGGTGGATGTGGGGGCGGTGCAGGATTCTGAGGGGGCTGAGAAGGCTGAGCAAAGTTCTCCAGTTGGTCCCAGTTCTCGCAGCAGTGCGGATCGCAAGAAAGATGCTGGCACAGCAGATTCAGAGATAGACCTTGATGTTATTGGTTCGCTGCTTGATGAACCTGAGGATACCGAGGAGCAAAGCCCGTGAAGTTGAGCGATCGGTTTGCCATGCTCAACCGTCTGCAGAAGGCTCAGCGGTTTAAAATCGTCGCCAGCATTCTTATTCTGATTGCTGCGATAGTTGCAGGCACGACTTATACCATCGCAGTGACAGCACCAAGTCAGAGCACCGGAGCCCAGGTACAAAGTCGTGCAGATGATCAAAGTGCCCAGCCTGAAGCGGCGCGTTCGGCGCAGGTTGCTGACAATGCGTTGCAATCGGGGCGTTTGATCGTCGATGACATACTTGCAGCCCGTGCTGACCCCATGGGCGTGGCTGTCGGTATTGCAATTGTCACAGCTCTTGGATTGGTCGTTATCTGGCTGGGGCTGGGTTTGACATATCTTGGGCTTGGACTGATCGTGGTTGCGACGGTGGTGCCCATGTATCAGTTTGAGTCAACCCAAGGCTTTGCCAGGCTGTTGGCGGGCGTTGTGGTTTTGACAGCTTCATTTGTCGCATTGATTGAGGGGTTGCGTTTTTTGCTGTCAGGGTCAGGAGCGACGCTGGCGATTGCACGCAATGTTCTGGTTGAAGCAGTGCGGATGAAGGTGTCGATCGTATTTATAGTTTTATTGATTCTGGGGCTGGCAGCTTTGCCGGGCTCGCTGGATCCTGGTTCACCGTTGCGGTACCGTGTGCAATCGTTTTTACAGTTTGGCACTGGTGGCGCGTTCTGGGTGATCGCGTTGATGACGCTGTTTTTCAGTGCATCCTCGGTCACGGGTGAACAGCGTGACAAGGTCATCTGGCAGACCGTCACCAAGCCCGTGGCAGCCTGGCAGTATGTTCTGGGCAAGTGGCTTGGCGTTGTGGCATTGAATGCGGCACTGCTGTTCGTTGCGACATCGGGTGTCTTTTTGTTCACCGAATATTTGCGTGCTCAGCCAGCGGTGGGTGAAAAGGAAGCCTTTGTTGCTGAGGCAGGGCGGACTATTTCCAATGATCGTCTTATTCTGGAAACGCAGGTTCTTTCTGCTCGCCGGGCAACTGAGCCTGAGCTGGTAGAGCTTGACCAGGAGCGATTTGAAGCAGCGGTTGAGGCTCGCATAACTGAACAGAAGCAGCGCACCAACGAGGCATATAACCCGACGCCCGGGGAACGCGCCAAGGTCGCGATGGAGATTTTTACAAGTGTTCAGCAGGCGTACCGATCGGTCGAGCCAGGCCGGGACAAGCGGTACTATTTTCAGGGTTTGAGCCGAGCTCGTGATCTGGATCTGCCTATAACGCTGACCTATCGCATTGATGCTGGCTCAAACAGGCCCGACGAGATATACAAGCTGACTTTTCAGGTCTCAGGCACGCCCATGTTTGTGCGGGAAGCGGGTCTTGGGCCGAATCACACGATTACACTGGCGCCGATGCTGGTGGCTCCTGATGGCACGGTCGTGTTGATGGACGACTCCCGGTTTGAAATACTTGCCCGCGCAGGAACACAGGCAGGTGTGACGCTCATTCGTGCATCAGACATGATCGATGACAACGGCAGGCTCACGCTGATGGTCGGCAACGGCGAGCCGATGGTCTCGGCAGATCGTAAACAGTTTGCTCTCAGAGCCAACGCTGAAACGATCACCTTCCCACCCGGTGGCATGAGGATTTCGTTTGCAGCAGGGAGCTACCGCGCCAACTACATGCGCGTGATCGGGGTGCTCTGGCTCAAGCTTGCATTCCTGGCGATGTTGGCTATCACCGCGGGAACATTTCTGGGCTTTCCCACAGCATGCCTGGTTGCATTCGGCATATTTTTCATGGCTGAGGGCGCCAACTACCTGGGCGACTCGTTGAATTATTATATTGATATCGGCCCCAATACCAAGCTGGAAGTTCACGAACACATCATCAAGGCAATTGGGCTGACCGTATCACAAGCGTTCAAGACCTACGCTGACTTGAAGCCGACCAAAGAGCTTGTCGATGGCAGGTTGATGACGCTGGGCGATGTTGCAAATGGGCTTGCGGTATTGACTTTCTGGACCGCGGGGCTTTTTGCGTTGGCGGTGGGGATTTTCCGCAAACGCGAGTTGGCGATCTACTCGGGGCACTAGCCCTTTGACGGAGCAACGATGGAACGCGATCGGATCATTCAGCTCATTGGTGCCGCACTTCTGGTGGTGAGCCTGCTGATATCGAGCATCAGTTCGACCTGGCTGGTCGCCTCTGCGGGACACAATCGACTTACTTATGCTGATCGAGCAGAAGAAGGCGATCCACCTGAGGTTGCACTTGGTATTGCAATGGGTGCATTTAGAGGCGTATTCGTCAACTTCTTATGGATGCGTGCCAACGACATGAAAGAAGCGGGACGGTTCCACGAAGCCAATGAACTGGCGCGCGCCATTACCAAGCTTCAACCTCGCTATCCGCGTGTCTGGACATTCCACGCATGGAATATGGCGTACAACATTTCCGTGCTGACGCAAACGCCGCGTGAACGCTGGAACTGGGTGCAGAACGGCATCAGGCTGTTGCGGAACGAGGGTATTCCCGCCAATCCCAACGACCTGCTTTTGCACAAAGAGCTGGCATGGATTTATCTTCACAAAATTCATGGCTACACCGACGACTCCAACAACTACTACAAGAGAAAGGTGGCTGAGGAATGGACAGCAGTTCTGGGTGAGCCGCCCAAGAACCTTTCGCTGGCGAGCCGGGAAAAGGCAACGGATGCATATGTTGCATGGCTTGAAACCATCAGCAAGGCTCCGGATTCACTCAGGAAGTTGACCGAATCAGACGCAACGGTTGCAGAGCTTGTAAAGCGTCTTCAAAGCGAGGTTGATGCAAACCTTGGGCTGGATTTTTTGTATCGCTATGCCAATCACATGGAGTTGGAGAAGGTCGCCCAAAAGCAGATGTACATCGCATCAATGGGGCCTCGATCCAAAATCATGCAGGCAATGGTTGAGGATGAACGCTATGCAGATGCGTGGTCAAAGATCATGCCGGTGATTCGCAAGCGTGTACTCAAGGATACTTACAACATGGAGCCTTGGCGGATGGTGCGATATACGCGCAAGTATGGCCCCATCGACTGGCGCCATCCTGCGGCTCACGCACTGTACTGGTCAGCCAGAGGTGTAGAAGAAAGCCTAGATCGTGTCAATACGAGAAATGCCGATGACTTTGATTTTCTTAACACTGATCGTGTGACGATCCAGGCGGTGCAGGAACTCTGGCGCAGCGGCGAAATATACTTCAACTTCTTTGATTTTTACAACAGCCAGAACCCTCGCACGACATATTTCGCCATGCCCAATGCGCACTTTGTCGAAACCTATGGCATCATTCTTGACGAACTCATCAATCGCGGCGGCCTGTTTGAGAATGTCGAAAAGCGTGTTTTTCGGCCTTACGCAGCGGGATACGAGAACTTTCTTAAGGATACGATCCGATTTTTCTATCGCCGAGGCCAGCTTGACATGGCCCAGAAATATTATGATCGCATGAGGTTGTGGGAAGGCCAGAACTATAATGACCCGGGCCGGGCTGAGCGATTCAGTGTGCCTCTTGAAGAGTTTGTTGTCCAGGAAATTACCAATCGCCAGACATCACCTTCGGTTGCCATGCAGGAGATTGCAGGCTCATTGCAGGCTTCGTATATCAATGGTCTTCTGGGTGATAACAGCCAGCTCTTCCGCCAGCAGTTTAACTATGCTGCCCAGTTCCATGCTTACTTCATGCAGAAACAAATTCGTGATTCTGTGGTGGATTCAGGCGTTAAACGCATGGAGCAGATTCCGACAGATTTTCGTCTCTATGCTGGGTACACATTTGCAAGTCTTGTCGCTTCGGTCGATGCCAGCGATGCTGAACTCATGTATGACAATGCACCTGATGACCTTCGGGCGTATGCGTACGATGTGCTTGAGCAGCGGCTGAGGCCTCTTATGGAAGACTTCAAAGCGCGTGGTGGACGATCCTTTGACGAAGTCTTCCCCAAGCCCGCCTCGCTGGATCAGATCCGTGAAAAGATCAATCAGGCCAACCGCAGAGCAATCGAAAACGAAGCAGATGTTTCAGAAAAATAACATCCCGGTTATTTGTTTTCAGGATTCTCCGGTGAGCAGTTCCGCAGCCTGCTGATACTTTTCAAGTGTCTGGCGGACCACTTGTTCAGGGAGTTCCGGGCCGGGGCTGGTTTTGTCCCATTGACCATTTTGGACCAGTGATTCAAGGTATTCGCGTACGAACTGCTTGTCAAAGCTCGGCTGACTTTGACCCGGTGCATACTGGGCTGCGGGCCAGAAGCGTGAGCTGTCGGGGGTGAGTGCTTCGTCGATCAGGATGGGTGTTTCGTCAGCGATTTTGCCATTGCTGTCAAGCTCAAAGCCAAACTCAAACTTCGTATCGGCAATGATGATGCCTCGGGCCAGGGCATGAGTGCAGGCTGTCTGATAGATGTTGATTGAGACATCGCGAAGATGTTTCATGAGGTCTGAGCCGACCAGATCGCAGGCTTGTTCAAAGGAAATGTTTTCATCATGCTCACCAAACTCTGCCTTGGTTGCAGGCGTGAAGATGGGCTCGGGCAGTTTCTGGCAGCGTTTGAGCCCCTGGGGAAGTTTGACGCTACAGATCGTGCCGGTTTGTTGATAGTCCTTCCATCCTGAGCCTTCGATGTACCCACGAACGACAAACTCGATGGGGATGACCTGACAAGGCTTGGCGATGGTGCATCGCCCGGCAAGATCATTGCGGGTTGATGTGTTATCAGCAAAGGCTGAGTCGGGCAGATCTTGGACAGCTGTGGAGACCAGATGCGTTTTGCAGAGGCCGTTTTTTTCAATAAACTTGAGCCACCAGGCAGCAATTTTAGTCAAGAGCACCCCTTTGCCTGGCAGGGGCGTGGGCAGCACGACATCAAAGGCAGATATTCGATCTGATGCGATGATGAGCAGCCCCGCACCGGTTTCGTGGTGGGGTTCAAGGGTATAAAGGTCGCGGACCTTGCCCCGGCGATGCCCGGGCAGGTTCAGCCGGGGTTCAAAGAGCGCGGGGGGGAGTGTGGGGAAGGGGGTGGGGGAGTTTCCGGACACGCCTGTTGATGTCGCATGATTAGCCATGGTCTATCGTATCCCCGCGGACGCTTGTGCCAAACCGGGATCAGAACGATATGCTCAGGTATCGGTGTGATCGCAGCAAGGTGCTGGGTCAGGCCTCGCTATGTCAGGAGTCTGGAGCGTTCGTATTCATGCTCAGTTTTTCATTATTCAAGACCAGTGACAATCAGCCCTCTGGGTGGGCGATAGCTGAAAGCTGTGGTTCATACGCACTGGGCGGGGATGGCATGGCTGCGGATGTTGCCATCACGCTGCAAGACGACCAGCTTGTCTGCACAAGAAAAGCTGGTGAGCCTGTTGCGATCGTCGTGCCATATCGCACCGAGGCTCTCTCACCAGAGCCAGAGTATGCGTTGCCAGACACGCTTTGGCTTCGCACATGCCTGCTGCCCGGGCGTGAAAAGCCTTACCTGCTCAATCTGGAGCTGGCTCGGCATCGCATCATGACATTCCTTACCAAGCTTGAAGACTGGTCGCTGTTTGATCTGTCCGGTGAGCACCCTGTCATGCAGCGGTTTGTCCAGGCTCAACAGCTGTTCACCGACGCGCTGGTGGCGTGTCCTTCAGATGCCGATGCACAGGCTGCCCAGCAAGCGGACCGCCTTGCCAGACAAGCGCTATGCCAGGCGATCATCGCATCGCGTGATCTGGCGATCGAATCGGCCCGGCGTTCCGTTTCTGAAGGCTCTGGTGAGGTTGGAGCTCGGCCAGGCGATCGGACACAGATCGGGTGTGCTGTCAGACCGGGTCTGTTTGACGACACGACCAGACACACGGTTGAGCGCATTGCAGATTTTCTATGTATGCCCATGCGCTGGGTAGACATGGAGCCTCGCGAGGGTTCGTATGCCTTTGGTCCCACGGATCGCTGGATTGAATGGGCCATTCGCACCGCTCACAAGCCTGTCGTTGCGGGGCCTGTGGTCAACTTTTCCAAAGCCAACACGCCCGAATGGCTTTACATCTGGGAGAACGACTACGAGACGCTGCGCGATCTGATGCACGAGCATACTCGCCACATTGTGACGCGCTATCGGCGAACCGTCACGCGCTGGACCGTGGCTTCGGGGCTGCACTTGAACAGCAACTTCCGCTTTGATCTCGATCAGATCATGGACCTGACAAGCATGTGCGTGTCGTTGGTGCGCAAGCTTCAGCCCAAGGCGGTCATTCAGCTCGGCATCGAACAACCCTTTGGCGAATACTTTGCGACCAATCGGGCTTCGATTCCGCCGCTGCTGTACGCGGACATGGTTCTTCAGGCGGGTGTCAGGATCGATGCTTTGGCAGTAGAGGTTGATTTGGCTGAGCATGAGCCTCTGGAGCAGACCGGAGCCAGACCCATGCGTGACGAGTTGTCAATCTCGTGCATGCTGGATCGGATCGGTGCTCTGGATCGTCCTGTGTTCGTAAGCCTCCACGGGCTTGATGAGAACCTCACGCCGGGCCGTCTTGAACGACTGGCCTGTATCGCCCGCATCATCGCGGCCAAGAGCTTTGTCCAGGGTGTGTGCTGGTATGACCTGAACAGCCAGTCCATGAAGTCAACCCAGACGCTTGATCTTCTGGCAGATTTGCGCTCGTTTGTCAGTTCAGCAGCGCGAAGTAAACCCGAACCAACCAGCCGATGACGCATCAAACGACTCAGAACCACGCACCCGGTGGCACCGCCCGATGGGCAGCGATAGTGGTGCTGGGTAGCATCGCAGCCTGGGGCACCTATACAAGCATCACAGGCCGAGTTCCCGCCCTTTCTGCCCGAACTCCTGCGTTGACCACTGGCAAAGTGTCACCGTCTGAAGAGGTCCAGTCATCAGCTTCGCCTGTGGTTGTTTTGTCAGAGCAGAGCCTCGCAGCAGTTGATGCTCTGATCGACATCAATGTGGCGACGGTCGATCAGTTGCAGCTTCTGCCCGGCATTGGCCCTGCGCGGGCACTGGCGATTGTCACCGATCGCAAAACGCAAGGCTCATTTGGATCGCTTGACGATCTGATGCGGATCAAAGGCATTGGTCCTGCGACGGTTCGGAAAATCAGGCCTTTGGCTCAGGCGGGTGGCAACTGAAGCTTGGCGTAGACCTTCCAGTCAAATGTTTCAATCAGAGCATCGACAATCTCGTGGGTTGGTGTGAGAACACCCAGGCGTTTGCCATGGTCGATGATCTGGCGATTGAGCTGACCCACTTCACTCTCGCGCCCCTGACGAATGTCATAGACCATGCTTGGCGTATGGCTCAGAGCTTTCTCCACCAATCCAAAGGCTTGATCCATAAAATCATCGCCAAAATCCAACCCCTCAGCCTGGGCGACAGCCTGCCCTTCGTGTAACAGGCGTGTTGAAATTTCCTTCGCGGGCGAGCTGAGCAGTTGCCCGACCGTCGAGTTGACCAGTGCTGCGACGGGGTTGAACGCAGCATTGATGACCCCCTTGATCCACACGCGCCTTTCAATGCTGGGATCGGCTTTGGTTTCAAAGCCAGCCTGGGTGAGAACCGTTGCGATCTGGTTCGCTTCGACCTGCAGCTGACCATCAGCGCCGCCTATAAAGCTCGGCGGTGCAATCAGGGTGGATTGCACACACCCGGTGAGTTCATCCATTGACCCGGCAAAGTTCAACACGATGCGAAGCACTCGCTGATACTTGAGAAGTTCAATGAGCTGTCGCCCCGGATCAATCCCGTTCTGAAAACTGACGACGATCGGGCCAGCAGGATGATCACTTATTTTTTCAAGCAAAGGCCCAAGTTCAGCAGCCACTTCAGGAATGGCGGTGGTTTTGGTCGCGACAAAGAGCACGCTCACGCCACCGACGCGCTCAAGGTCAGCGATGGAGCGGACCACAATGGGGCGGGCGTTTGCATCGACCAGCCCCTGGACCAGAGCGCCGCGCTCAAAAAGTTCTGATGCCCGGGCCGGGTTTCGGCACACCATCACCGTGGGTATCTGGTTGCCTACAAACGCTGCCAGACTCGTGCCCATCGCACCAGCTCCGATAATCCCAATTCGGCGCGGCTCCCACACTGTCCTGCTCATCAATGACCTCACAATCTGGCATACGAATAATAATCAGACATACATATCTACTATACGCATCAAGCGTGATCTATCAGGCTGGGGGTTGAACTGGTTTTGGACATGCAGCATTGAACCGATACTGTGCTTTGAACATACAGTTCTTCATAAGAGATGTTTACGGGCAATGCCTCAGCGTCAAATAGTCCGATAACTTGAACTCATTGGCATTTTACACATCTGGTACAGGATCATTTGATGGATCGCGACAAGAAACTTCAACAGCACTCTCAAAAATCGAGAAAAGAAAAAAAGCCGCCTCGGGTTTACAAGAATGGCTGGCACAAGTTCTGGCATGAGTGGATTCTTCCATTTGCGATCGTGGCTGTGGTTTTCAGTACCTTTCGTTCGGTGGTTGTTGACTGGAACGATGTTCCCACGGGTTCGATGGAGCCGACCATCATGCCGGGCGATCGCATCTTTGTGAACAAGCTCGCCTTTGGTGTGCGTGTGCCTTTCACGAAGAAGTGGATTGGTCGCTGGAACTCGCCAAAGCCTGGCAATGTGGTGATCTGTTTCTCACCCAAGGATGGCACCAGGCTGGTCAAGCGTGTGATTGCCGGGCCCGGGGATGTTGTTCAGCTCATCGGCAACAAACTGACCATCAACGATCAGCCTTTGGAGTATGGCGATCTGGATGCGTTTTTTTCAAAGCAGATTAATGCCAACGAGCGTGCCAATCACAGATTCACCAGCGAACACCTGGGTGAGATTGAGCATCCGGTCATGCTGACGCCTATGGCACCTTCGCCCAGGAACTTTGGGCCTGTGACTGTGCCGGGGGGTGAATACATCGTGATGGGTGACAATCGTGATCGCAGTGCAGACTCTCGATCCTTTGGATTTATGCCTCGCGATGAAATTCTCGGGCGGTCGAGTCTGGTCTTGCTCTCGGTGGACAAAGAGCGCAAGTTCATGCCCAGATGGGGTCGTTTTTTCCGAAAGATCCCCTGAGCTGAGCCAGAATCAACATTTTGTTGATGGGATTCCCATTTTGAGCAGTAAATTGTGTATTCTCTTGGCTCAGATCTGGCTCTAAAGCTCAGACCCAATGTCCCATAGACCAAACTTGTTTTTGATGGAACCAACCTGATGGCAGACAAGCCTTATCTCACTTCGCCGTTGCCCAGCACAAAGATGCCTCGAGGCATTCCCTTCATCATCGGCAACGAAGTTGCTGAACGGTTCAGCTTCTATGGCATGAAAGGCATCCTTGTCATCTTCATGACCAAGTACATGCTTGATGCAACAGGCAACGATGCCTTTTTAAACGATGAGCAGGCCAAGAGTGTCTACCACCTGTTTACGGGGGCTGCATACTTCTTCCCGCTGCTCGGTGCAATAGTCGCGGATGTCTTTCTGGGGAAATACAGGACCATACTTTTCCTCTCGCTGTTGTATTGCATTGGCCATGGTTGTCTTGCAGTGATGGACATCGCTCCGAGCATGAACATGCCAATGAGCATTTGGCTTTATGCGGGTCTGGCATTTATTGCGGTGGGGGCGGGGGCGATCAAACCTTGCGTGAGTGCCCATGTTGGCGATCAGTTTGGCGACAAAAACAAACACCTCATATCTCAGGTGTTCAGCTGGTTTTACTTTTCCATCAATGTTGGTGCAGCGGCCAGTTCATTCTTGACACCACTCTTTCTAGAGCTTGTTGGTCCATGGCTGGCCTTTGGCGTACCGGGTGTTTTAATGGCACTTGCCACCTTTGTATTCTGGCTGGGCAGACACCGGTTTATCCACATTCAGCCATCTGGAAGTAAAAAGTTTTTCAGCGAAACATTCAGCGCTGATGGCAAGCGTGCATTGCTGAATCTCTCGCCTTTGTTTCTGATTTTTATCCCTGTATTCTGGGCACTGTTTGATCAGACAGGATCAGCTTGGGTTCTTCAGGCTCAACACATGGACCGGCAGTTCCTGGGGGTTCACTGGCTCGAATCTCAAGTTCAAATGGTCAATCCCATTCTTATTCTTGTGCTTATTCCAACCTTTGCTTATGTGGTGTACCCACTGGTGGGCAAGTTTGTTAAAGTTACCCCGCTGCGAAAAATTGGCGCTGGGTTGTTCATGACAACCGCAGCCTTTTCGATCAGTGGCCTCATTGAAATCAGCATTCAAAACGGGAATCAACCCAACATTGCCTGGCAGTTCCTCGCCTATCTGGTATTGACAGCTGGTGAAGTGCTTGTTTCAATCACGAGCCTTGAGTTTGCGTATACCCAGGCACCAAAGCGAATGAAATCGTTTATCATGGGCGTTTACTTTCTGGGCGTTTCGCTGGGTAACTTCTTTACCGCAGGCGTGAATCTGATCCTTGATGTCTTTAAAGATAGCGAAGGAAACTCGTTTCTTGAAGGCGACAAATATTACTGGTTCTTCACGGGGCTGGTATTTATAACAGCAATCGCCTTTATCATTTTCTCGCAGTTCTACAGAGGCAAAGCCTTTGTCCAGGGCGAGAGTGATGAAGCCGATTCTGCTGAAGCCATCGCTGAAGCACCTGATGCCCGTTGAGCAGGTGCACTCGTTGTTTCTATAGGTCAAGCTCATCAACCAGAGCCCGATTGGCGGGTATCACTGGTGGCAGGGAAATTGTGGAACTGGGCCTGAGAGTGGGGGGTGGTTCGGGGCAAGGCGGCGGGTCTAGGATTGTGCTGATCAACAAGGAGTTCTCTCGATGAAAGCGATTCACGCTCTGGTTTTGGTTCTGCTCGTATTCATGGGCGCTTCTCAGGCATCAGCACAACTTGCGTCGTCGATGCTTTCACCCTTTGAGGGGGTGCGCTGGAATGAGCAAGGCACCGAAGTGAAGATTGATGGCAAGTGGTATCGATTCAAAGCCATCGACAGCGTTCCGCTTGATGCATTGCTGGATGAGAGTCGAAGTGCGTTTGGCGATGATTGGAAGATCGGCTTTGAAGAAAAGGTCGTCACTCTCCTGACAAATCTTGGTCAGTCACCGGGTGTTTATGTCGGCCTGGAGCTGGAAGATATCGAAACTGGCGATCGGATAGTCAAGGGGCATGTCCAGATGTCCACAAACAAGCGTCAGCTTGCCCAGATCTATCGCAGGAAGGCGACCCGGCTCAAACTTCTCGAAAAAGCCAAGAATCAGCGCGTTCAACGCGATCACATGGAGATCGAGCCTGACAGCGAATACTGGTTTATGGGAGACAGACCAAGGCCCGGGCGACGCGATGCTGTGGGGGCAAATGTCATTCGCTCGCCAACGCCCACCAGAGACCTTGAGCAATTCGAATGGCTGATAGAAAATCGCTGGGCCCTGTTTGGCTACAAGCCCTTTGATTATCAGCGCATGGCTGACTCGATCCGCTGGCGCACCGCAGGCAAACTCACCATTCGTGATTTTCAGCTCCAGATTGCAAGGCTTATTGTCTACCTGGGTGATTCGCAGGCTGTCGTAGGCAGATGGACAAGGCTTCTTCCGCCAGCACACCTTCCTTTCCTCATTGAGCAGACCGAATCAGGAAGATTCGTGGCTTTTAAGACTGATCGCTCAGGCTTTCTAGATGATGAGCACCCGTTTATTACAGCTCTTGACGATGAGTCGGTCGAATACTGGCTCAATGTTGCAGCACGCATTACGCCTCACACTTCCAAAGCGGGTCAAAGACGCAGCGCCATCAGAAACATGCGTTACTTCATCTATCTCCGCAGCGAAAACGAAAAGGTCGGCAACGCCAACCCCATCAAGATCACGCTTGAATCTGATCAGGGCGACGCCATCACAATCAAAAGAGATCTGACGCCCAGGAAGCCCATCTATGGCTGGTGGCCTAAACCTGTCGAGCCCAAAGTTCTCGATGGAAACACGGGCTACATCCGTCTTGCGACCATGAACAACAAATCCGGTCTGTTTGATATGATTCACAAGAGCATGGCTGTGAGCCGTGAGACGCAGGGTTTGATCATCGACTTGCGTGGCAATGTGGGAGGCTCACGGGATGCACTGGCTGCTCTTTATCCCTATCTGGTCGATTCGTCATCCGCACCTCGCGTGGTCAGCGTCTCGCGCCCCATGCTTGATGAAGACAGTAACCCTCGAGATTTGTCAAATCTTTATCTCTATGAGCAGGCTGACCCTCGTCTGAACCGGATGGAGCAGGCTGTAGCGGAATCGTTTCTCAAGACATTTACACCGGCGTTTGAGCCTGTGAAGCCAGAAAACTTTTCCCCGTTGTATGTATCAGTGCTCAGTGCCAGTGAAGATCCTGCGGTCTTCCATTATGAGCACCCCATCATTGTGTTGATGGACTCAAGTTGTGACACGGGGACTTCGGTTCTTCTCTCTGCGATCAAAGGCATGGACAACATCACACTCATGGGCACACACGCCCGAGGCGGCACCGACCTTGTTGATTCGCACACACTGGCGTTTAGCAATACGGAAGTATTTATTCCCGCCATGATTACTTACAACACTGATGGCTCGGTGCTTTCAGGCGAAGGCGTAGAGCCGGATGTTTTTGCAGGCCAGGTTGCGACCGACATCCTCGGCAAGACCGATACGGTTCTTGATCGTGCACTGGACCTGCTCAAAGAACAACGCTCAGCTTCTCGCCCGTGAAAGCCATTGTCCAGCGTGTTACTCAGGCGACCCTCAGCGTCGATGACAAGATTTGTGCGCAGATCGGTGTGGGGCTGGTCGTGCTTCTGGGCATTGAAGAGGGTGATGGGCAGAATCAGCTTGGCTGGATGGCAGAGAAGATTGTGAACTTGCGCATCTTTTCAGATGATCAGCGGCGCATGAACAGGTCGGTTCTGGATATCAAAGGCGAGGTCTTGCTTGTTCCTAACTTTACCGTTGCAGGGTGTTGTCAAAAGGGTCGTCGGCCCAGCTTTGATAACGCCTTGGCTTCAGATCAGGCAAAGCCCATGTTTGAGCGCATGGCAGAGGCTCTTGAAAGTAAAGGCATCACGCCACAGCAAGGCATCTTCGGCGCTCACATGCTCGTAGAACTGACCAACGATGGCCCCGTCACACTCATCCTGAACACCGAACACTAACCCCCCCTTCCCCCCCTCCTTCTCCCCTGTTTTTCAGATTTGTCAGCGAGTTTGATTCTCGTGATTGGTGGTGCAGGACTTTGTCTTTGGTTTTAGAGCAGCCCAACTGAATTCGTAGCGCAGGTTTGGCGCATGGTCGGTTGCGCCTTGTGGCGTGGCGTTGTATGTTCACGGCTGGCCCTTGGACCGGGCCGGGAAGGAGCCATCAATGGCCGCACCGCTCTCACAGGAT
>JAJDCZ010000031.1 GCA_029260555.1 Phycisphaerales bacterium | reverse complement strand
GGCCTTGACAATAACCGTGTCCAACTGCTCGCAGCACTGTTCGCATACCAACTGCTCATTCGTTGCAACTACAGACGCGGAGCCGCAAACGGCCAAATCCAGTGGATCCTCGACGCACTCTAATTCCCGGACAGCCTCCTGTCCTCAGGTCAGTACCTGGGCATGGGGTGGAGTGGGGGTGGAGTGGGAGTGGGAGTGGGGGTGGGGGTGGGGTGTTCAAGAACACTGACCGGAAGACCGGTCTGTGGCACGGATACATAAAGCCACGCACGACTCGAAGACTCGCCCCCACCCTTCCCCCCCGCCCTGTGCGTGGCACACGGGTGGGGGAATCTGTCTAACCCCGCGCAGATTTGCATAAGAACAGAGCAACCGGGTGCGAGACTGGATCAATCCGGAGCCGGATCAAGGCAATCTCGCGCCAGATCAGTGTGATCTGCGGCCAGAACAGCGCGCACTTGCCCGCAATCAGGCCGATCCTGATCCCGGTTGAATCAGTGTGATCAACAATTACATTCAAATACCGGACCCTTGGCATCTTCTTCAGCATCTCGCGCACCGTCGACGATGCCGTCGCGCCCACGCTGCTTGACCCCATCGCCACCAGAAGTTTTATCGACACCACCATCCCCGCAGGCTCGCGCTCGGTGCGCTACACCATCCGCGCCCACCGCGGCGATGTGGACAGCCCCCCCAGCCAGCCCGCCGCCGTCTTCATCGGTAACAACGCTGCAAGCCAGACCGCCAGCGATCCCCTGACCATCGCAGCGTAACTTTCATTTAACAACTTGATGGACCTGCACGCACAGTGCTGGCCGAGATTCACCCCTGGCCTTATGAAATGTAAGGTCGGGGTTTTTTTATTACACTGTTCAAACAATGGATGCGGCCGCGGAGTGTAAGATCATCGCCATGAGTACAACGGACGGGTCATGTCATCGCAAGGATCATCAGGAGCAGAACATGCCTGTGCCTTTGGAAATAGCCCGAATCAACGAAGTGCGATCAGCCGTCGCCGTGGGCGAGATGGCCGATGAACACGCTGCACTTGCCGATGGATGGCTGAACTATACCGATGGCGTCAAGTGGGCCAACTGCGCCACAGCGGTCGGCCTCACCGCCGATGTCTCAGATGAGGATCTTGATGCGCTCGAGGCATTCTATATTCAGCGCAACGAACCCCCAGCCATCGAACTGACCATCTTTGCTGATGAAAACCTTCTCAAGAAGTTGGGCACGCGCGGCTTTCGCGTGGACCATTTCGAGAATGTCATGGCAAGGCCACTCAACATGGAGGCATTGGGGGGAAGTGGGGCGAGAGCCAGGGGAGGGGGGGCGATAGCCGGGGGAGGGGGGGGTGATGATCTCTGTGGCCTCGTGTCGGGCCGCCTGTCCGCGGGCCTGAGCATCAAAGAAACCCGCAAGGATGATCTTCAGCGCGTCATCCAGCAGGCAACACTGGTGTCCAACGGCTTTCGGCCTGACGACCAAGAACCCGACGAGAAGAACATCAAGCTCATGCAAAAGGCCATCGAACACGAACGCTCGACAAGTTTCATGGCATACATCGACAGCCAGCCCGTCGGCGGCTGCTCCATGGAAATCTTCACCATCAACAACACCAGAGCCTGCTCATTCTGGGGCACCAGCGTCGAAAAACCTTTCCAAAAACGCGGCATCCAGCAGGCCCTCATCGCCAAGCGCCTGGCATTCGGTATCTCCCAGGGCTGCACACTCGCCATCATCGAAAGCAAACCGGGTATCCCCACCGAACGCAACGCCGCCCGCATGGGCTTCACGCTCAGCTATGTCCGCATGCGCCTGGCCAAGCCTCTGAGTTGACAAGAACCCGGAACCTGCAACTCATTTCAGCTCAAAATCAAACCAGACTCTCAGGCCTGCTTGCGACCTTGCGCCACGCTCGCCGCCTTGCCTGCGCCCGGTATGACTTTGATCTCCAAAGGCTCAGCATCCTTGTCATACAGCGAAACAATCTGCGCTTCGATCTCATCAACCAGCTGCTCACGCTCGTCTCGATCCACCATCATCAATGCACCAAGCCAGCGCCGCGCCAGCGAAGGCCCCAAAGGCTGAAGCATCTCAATCAGCAGACGAATTTCGTCGTTTGGCAACAGACCTCGCGATGAGCTGCACACGCTTTGGTGGGGTGGAGGTGGTGGCTCGGACAACAACGGCTGCTTCTGAGGGCTCGCCGTCACACGCTTTTGCTTTGACATCGCCTGCACTCCCACTCTCACCCCCGCACTCACCTTGTCGACCCAACCGGGAGTACGCCCGGACCCGCGTCTCCAGATCCTGTATCCACCGTTCCATCATCTCAACGCGACGGTCCAGCTTCTCAATCATCCCGGCCATCGCGCTTAAAAGCTCACCTGGATCAGCTCCTCGCAAGGACTCCGCTTTGACATCCGTGCGAAGCATCGGCCCCTTGCCCGTCAAGAGCCAGTCGCCATTGATCCCAAGCGCAGCACAAAACGCTGAAAGAAACTCAACCGAAGGCGAGCTTATCCCACGAAGGTACCGCCGAACATTCTCATGTGATGCGCCCGTCAGATCACCAAGATGGCGGTAGTTCCGCTGTCCCGCTGCCTGCACAAGACGATCCTTGATTTGGGTTGTCATTACGCACCAAACTACCAGAAACCAAAGCATCTCGCGACCCCGCGACGCCAGAAGATCAAAAAAACTTATCCCACATCACCAAGCCCCAGCCATCGACCATGCGCCTTGAGAAGCCTGCGACGCACCAGTGCATCCCCCTCGCCCTGAAGCCCGTCGGTCCGCTCGATCCACTCCCGTGCATCCCGGCTTGCCATGCTCAACAGATCTGTGTCACGAGAGAGATCTGCGACACGAAACGGAGGCATACCCGACTGTTTAACCCCAAACACCTCACCAGGCCCACGAATCTCCATGTCCCGCTGCGCCAACACGAACCCGTCACCCGTCTGGGCGAGCGCCGCCAGCCGCTGCTCAGCATCCGGTGTTTTGGCATCGCCGATCAGCACGCACGCCGACGCCCGGCTCCCTCGCCCCACACGCCCGCGAAGTTGATGAAGCTGCGCCAGCCCGAATCGATCCGCATTTTCAATCACCATCACCGTCGCATTGGGCACATCCACACCCACCTCGATCACCGTCGTCGCTACCAGCACATCGATCTTCCCCGCGCGAAATCGATGCATGATCTGCTCGCGCGTTTCCCGCTTGAGTCGGCCATGCAGTGCCGCAAGCCGACGACCACGCAGCTGTCCATTTTCCAGCAAGCCCATCAGCGTGCGTACATCCATCATCTCGATCTCACTGGGATCAATCGCAGGCACCACAATAAACGCCTGCTCGCCCCCAGCCACACGCTCGCCAAGCCAGCCGTACACCCGCTCACGATCAGCACTGCCAACCACCCGTGTCTTGATTGGCGTCCGTCCCGGAGGCAGCGCATCTATCGTCGAAACATCAAGATCACCAAACAGCGTCAGCGCCATCGTCCGCGGAATCGGCGTGGCTGTCATCACCAGCGTGTGAGGCACCGTATGCCCATTGCGATCCGTCCTCAGCACCGCCCGCTGATGCACCCCAAACCGATGCTGCTCATCAATCACCACCACACCAAGTGACAAAAACCGCTCCGCCTCACTCAAAAGCGCATGCGTCCCAATGACCAGATCAACGCTGCCCGATTCAATCTGCTCAACCAGTGCCTCACGCTCGCTGCTCGTCAACGATGCCGTCAACAATCCGATTCGCACCCGCGCACCTTCAAGAAGATCGGTGATCGTCGCATAGTGCTGCTCTGCCAGAAGCTCCGTCGGTGCCATGAGCGCTGCCTGATGCCCCGATGCCACCGCCAGAAGCATCGCATACAGCGCCACAACGGTTTTACCCGACCCCACATCACCCTGAATCAGCCGATTCGTAGGCGTCGTCTGACTCAGATCCTGTGCAACCTCAAGAACAACCCGCTCCTGTGCATCCGTCAGTGCAAAGGGAAACCGTCCGCGGATCTGCTCATCAATTCTGGGTGTGCAGGCCAGCGCCGGGGCGCAGAGTTTTTTGCGAAGGTGCAGCCGCTTGAGATGCACCCCCAGCTGTAAAAGCAGCAACTCGTCATAGGCAAGTCGGCGTTTGGCATCGACAACCTCGCCTTCATCCTTTGGCGTGTGCATCATGCGATACGCCTGCCTCAACTCGGGCATCTCCCGCTCGGTTCGATACGCTTCATCAAGATGATCGTCGATCAACGCCAGCGCATCATCAAGCACCTTTACAATCGCATACTCGATCTGCCTGCTTGTCACAGCTTCAGAAGCAGGATAAATGGGTCGAAGCGTCAATCCATCAACGATTTGTTCATCATCAAGTTCCGGGTCGATCTCTTCCCACTGCGCGTTGGCTATCTGAAGTGCATGATTGTGCTCATTGAGCTTGCCTCGCACGCGAAGAACCATCCCGGGCACAATCCTCCCGCGAAGATACGCCTGATTGAACCACACCAGATCAAGTCGCCCCGTGTCATCCATCAGCACAGCTTCAAACCGTGCCCGCCTGCCTCGCCCCGCCACCCGCGTCGCGCTCACCTCACCTCGTGCAGTCACATTTGCACCAAGCTCAAGCTCACTGATTGCCGCCTCTGCTTCGATCCGCTCATGGCGATGCGGCAGATGTGCAATCAACCGCCCGACATTGTTCAACCCCAGCTCCGCCAGCTTCCGCCCGCGACTCTCGCCAATTCCAGGCACACGCGCTACAGGCGTCGTCAGCAAGATCGGCTCCTGCTCGCTCATCCCTGTGGATCTTCTGCAGGCTTGGCAAGCTGTGGATCAATCGACCGCAGATACGACCACGAGTAGATCCCCGAGTTATGCCCGTCAGAAAAACTGATCTTGATGGCATAATTCCCCACAAGCTCAGCATCTTCCGCAGCGATCTGGCTGCCTTTGCCACTTGCTGCACCACTGGGCAAAACCGTCAGCGGATTCTGTTGAATCTGCTCACGAAGCTGGCGCATATCTGCAGACGGGCTCATTTTTCGCAGATATGCGATGGAATAATATGAGCTTTTGCCATCGCTCCACACAATGCTTAGCCCGCGATCCTTCTTCAAATCCAGATGTGTCGGCGAAATCATCATCTCTAGCGTATCCTCTCTCAGCCATGTCCTCAAAGACCAACCACCACCAGTTTTCCGATCAACTCGCCCAGACCATCGCAGACAAAGGCTCGCCCCTCTGCATCGGCCTTGATCCCGTGATCGAAAAAATCCCCCAATCCGTCACTGATTCAGCCTCAAACCCTGCTGCAGCCTTCGAGTTATTCTGCAAGAAGATCATTGATGCCGCTGCTGATCTTGTCCCCGTCGTCAAACCTCAGTCAGCCTGCTTTGAACGACTGGGCAGCTCAGGTGTGCAGGCTCTTGCACAGGTCGTTGCTCATGCACGCCGTGCCGGGCTACTGGTTGTCCTCGACGCCAAAAGAGGCGACATCGGCATCAGTGCCCGCCACTATGCTGCTGCTGCGACGGATCTCGGCGCCCATGCCATCACACTCAATACCTATCTGGGCATGGAGACCCTTCAGCCTTATCTGGATGCAAGTCTGGGCATCTTCCCCCTCGTTCGCACCTCAAACCCAGGCTCAGATCCCATCCAGGCAGCCAAACTCGCAGATGGCAAAACCGTCGCGCAACTGGTTGCCAGTCAGGTCGCCGCACTGGGTCAACAACACATGGGCACTTCAGGCCTGAGTGATGTCGGTGCTGTGGTGGGTGCAACCAAAGCTGCAGAAGGCTCATCGCTGCGCAATCTCATGCCCGATCAGGTCTTTCTCGTGCCCGGCCTTGGTGCTCAGGGCGGCTCAGCAAACGATCTTCGCAACTTGATCCGTCCAAACCAGCCCATTGAAACCGCAGGCATCCTCGCTACCGCAAGCCGATCCATCATTTATGCAGGCTCAGGTACAAACTGGATATCAGAAGCTGCTGATGCTGCAAAAAAACTCGCTGATGAAGTCAACGCCGCACTTTCCATGTAAAACGATCGCAAGTGGTGATCGAATATGAGCGATGATGTCAATCAACGCTCACGAACCGACCAGTTTTTCCCATTGCGTTCAACTTTGCGATAGAGCGTGTCTCTTTCCACAGCCATAAACCCCGCTTCAACAATCGCCTTCTTCAGATCGTCCACAGCCACTTCCTGATGCGTGTCCCGACCAGCCACCTTGGTAATGTCATACCACACCACCGTGCCATCAACATCATCCGCGCCACAGCAAAGCTGAAGCTGCGTCATCGCAAGTGTCTGCATGATCCAGAACGATTTGACATGCGGGAAGTTATCCAGCATCAGCCTTGCGATCGCCAGCGTACGCAGATTCTCAATCCCCCCTGGGCCCGGCAGCTGCTCCAGCTCTGAACCATCCGGAAAAAACGGCAGGGGAATAATCGTCTGAAAATATCCACCCTTGCTGCAGTTCCCCGCAGCGGGCATCTCTACCCCTTCCCGCGTCAATGTCACAGCACCTTGTGCATCAGATTCATAGCCCAGCCTGCTCAGCGCATCGTCCTGAGCTTTGCGGAGCATGTCCATATGCACCAGCCGTTCTTTCCGATCCTCAATATGCCCATACAGGATCGTCGCGTTGGTATTCAGCCCCAGTTCATGGGCAACTCGATGTACATCCAGCCATACATCAGACCGGATTTTGCCCTTGTGTGTCTCGTTATGCACGCGATCATCAAAAACTTCTGCTCCGCCGCCGGGCAGCGAGCCCAGCCCTGCATCAATCAACTGCTCAAGCACCCAGCGGATCCCCGCCTGGCGGTCGTCTGCCTTGAAGACTTTGGCGATCTTCGCCAGATGCACAATCTCCACCGCTGTGAATGCTTTAGCATGCAGATCCGAGCCCATTTCATCAGCTGTCTGACGAATCGCCGCCACCATATCCGTGTAATACGAAAACGGCAGGTATGGATGTAGCCCGCCGACAGAATGGATCTCCGTCGCACCACTTTCCACAGCCTCTCTGGTCAGGTTACGGATCTCATCAATCGAATACTCATATGCCCCATCCTGTCCCCGCTTGCGATAAAACTCGCAGAACTTGCACGACAAGGCGCACACATTCGTGTAGTTGATGTGCCGATTGATGTTGTAATACGCCACTTCACCATTGAGCTGCCTGCGAACCGCATCAGCCATCTGACATACTGACCAGACATCGGGTGTTTCGTACAGAATCAGCCCATCTTCCAGCGTGAGCCGCTCGCCAGCCTCGATTTTTCTGCGAATCGGACCAAGTGCAGCATCCTGAAAGGCACCGGCAACAATCTTTGGCTGTGAAAGTATGCTCATCGAGCAGATTGTTGACCATCGGTGTTCGCTGTGCCACCAGATCAGCCCGAGTTCTGGCTCAAGGCAGTCGCTCTCCTCACAGGAATGAGCTTCAACAAAACCGCCAGTTGCGACTTCAAGCAGGTATCCAAGGCTGCCAAATCGGCAGATTTCTGTTGATCCTGTGTCGCCTCGGCGGTCAAGGTGTGCCAAATTGCAGATTCTGAGCCTTTCCAGCCCGCATCATTACCGTTTGGAGGGCTTCTGGCTGCCAGATCACTTTGGCATCAGGCTTGCATTTGTCTTAGCACAATCGATCTCACAAATCTTCGTACAGAAATGGAGGACACCATGTCCAAAATCATCGGAATCGACCTCGGCACGACCAACTCCGTCGTGGCTGTCATGGAAGGCGATCAGCCCAAGGTGCTCATCAACTCTGCTGGCAACCGCACCACCCCATCGGTGGTCGCGTTTACCGACAAGGGTGAGAGGCTCGTCGGTCAGCAGGCCAAGCACCAGCAGGTCACCAACCCCAAGAACACAATCTCTTCCATCAAACGCTTCATGGGCCGGCGTCATGAAGAAGTTGGTGCTGAAGAAAAGCATGTGCCCTTTGAAGTCACTGGCGGCTCAGCGGACTTTGTCCATGTTCGGGCACGCGGCGAAGAGTACACCCCTCAGCAGATCTCCGCCTTCATCCTTCAGGAACTGAAAAAGACCGCAGAGGATTACCTCGGCGAGACGGTCGATCGAGCGGTCATCACCGTGCCGGCATACTTTAATGATGCCCAGCGCCAGGCCACCAAGGACGCTGGCGATATCGCAGGCCTCAAGGTCGAACGCATCATCAATGAACCCACCGCAGCGGCCCTGGCCTATGGCGTTGACAAAAAATCCAACGAGAAAATCGCGGTCTTTGACCTCGGTGGCGGCACCTTTGATGTCTCTATCCTCGATGTCGGCGATGGCGTATTCGAGGTGCTCTCGACCAGTGGCGACACCCACCTCGGTGGCGATGACTGGGACCAGCGCCTTATCGACTACATCGCTGAAGAGTTCCGCAAAACCGAAGGCATCGACCTCAAAGCCGATGCCATGGCTCTCCAGAGGCTCAAGGAATCTGCTGAAAAAGCCAAGGTTGAACTCTCCAACATGCAGGAAACCACAGTCAACCTGCCTTTCATCACCGCAGATCAGAATGGCCCCAAGCATCTTCAGGTCACCATTACCCGCAGCAAGTTCGAAAGCCTCTGCGAGGATCTGTTCACCAGACTCCTGGCCCCCTGCGAGAAGGCGCTTGCTGATGCAAAGCTTGATCCTTCCAAGATCAACGAGGTCATCCTTGTTGGCGGGTCAATCCGCATGCCCAAGGTTCAGCAGATCGCCAAGGATATCTTCGGTAAAGAACCCAACAAGAGCGTCAATCCTGATGAAGTCGTGGCGCTGGGCGCTGCTATTCAGGGCGGCGTGCTGGCGGGGGATGTCAAGGATGTGCTCCTCCTGGATGTCACGCCTTTGAGTCTGGGTGTTGAAACCCTCGGCGGGCGCATGACTATGCTCATCGAACGCAACACCACCATCCCGACTTCCAAAAAGGAAACCTTTTCAACCGCTGCGGACAATCAGCCCAGCGTGACGATCAAGGTCTATCAAGGTGAGCGACCTCTGGCTTCGGACAACCGTCTGCTCGGCCAGTTTGATCTTGAAGGCATCCCGCCCTCACCACGAGGCACGCCTCAGATCGAGGTCGAGTTCTCCATCGATGCCAACGGCATTCTCACCGTCACCGCGACAGAAAAAACCACCGGCAAGACGGCTGATATCAAGATCACCAACTCCGGCGGCCTGAGCGAAGACGAGATCGAGAAAATGCGTTCCGATGCAGAAGCACACGCTGCTGAAGACAAAAAACGCGTTGAGCTTATTGACACCAAGAACCGTGCTGAAGCCATGATCCATCAGACCCGCAAAAGCCTCGAAGAGCATGGCGACAAGGTCTCACAAGACATCCGAGGGCAGATCGAATCAGCACTGTCCAGCGTCGAGTCCAAAATCAAAGGCGATGACAACGAAGCCATCGAGGCGGCTCTCAAAGAGCTCGAAAACTCTGCGATGGAACTCGGCAAAGCCATCTACGAAGCAACCGCAGCTTCAGGTGATGCAACGCCCGGCTCTGAAGCACAGCCAGAGCAGGCTGCGCCAGTTGATGACGATGTGATCGACGCTGAGTATGAAGTCAAGGACGATGAGAACAAGTAACTTCTCACAATCCCAAGAACCACAGGCCCGCAGGATGGTCATTCATCCTGCGGGTTTTTTGTGCAATTAGTGCTCAAACACATCAAAGATTTTTAAGTCGCTCACGCATCCTCTCCCGAGCCTTATTAATCTCCTTCAACGACACCCATCCTCTCCCGCCTCCCATGAGCGATGGCGCGAACAAAAACACGCGATACTCTTCGATCATCCATCGATAGGCGATCAACTCCGGGTCATACCACGCTGATTCACCGAGCGCCCGCCATGCCTGCCCGTACACTTCAAGCAGGGGTCGCAGCTGCATGCACGCTGCAATATCCTTTTCAAGCCCACCTCTTCCTCGTTGTTCGAGTCGTTCCAGACGAATCCGTGCCCCTGCTGCAAAGCGTGGCAAGCTCCGCACTTTAATCCAAGGCATACGCCCAAACGCCGAAGCTGAGAGAAGCCCACGCAACTGCGCTTGCACATCACGAACTGCGCCCGCCTGAGCACTTCCCGAGATCTTCTCCATCAGCAAACTCGAAACCTGATACTCGGCCAGCGCCCGGTCAACACTGTCACACACAAGCCTTCCTGCCTGGCTCATTCGCTCCCAGCCAAGCTCCAGCATCGCTTCAAATGCCCTGTCATCACGACACGCATTCTCCCTGTTGCCTTCAGCCAAATACGCACCAGTAACAATCTGCCCCGCCATCGCATGGTGCATGAGCTTTGCATCGCCAAGCGTGGCAGCGATCCTTGTGATGCGACCAAAGCTCGGGTCGTGCTGAACCAGCGAACGAATCTCCCGCCCATGTCGAAGCAGAACCAGTTGACGCAACCCAAAGTGTGTCATTGCTCGCGCATACTCAGCACTTTGACTCAAAGCCAAATTCACCCCTCCCTCCCAGCCCCGGCCCCCTTCTTGGCCCCCTTCCCTGCCGCCGTCCGCACTCTCCATCAGCATCGGGTATGCCCGTGTGATAACGCCATCGCGTTTGATTTCTATAAACGCCTCGAGCGTTCCAAAGTTCCACTCCTTGTGTCCAGAACTTCCATAAGCATCTGCAGCTGCCTTGGCAAATCGCTTCTTCAACTCGGGCGCCAGCGTTTTGCGAATCTGCGCCAGATCCCGCCCTTCTGTCAGCATCTCATTTTTACGCTGATCTTCATACACGCGCACATTCACACGCAGATGCTGTGGAATTTGATCAAGCTTGAGCATTTCGCGATCAATATGAACATCCAGTTCATGCCTGGCATGTTCGCAGACGACCTCTTCCAGCGGTTTATCACACGAAAGCGATTGTTTCAGGCACGATCGTGCAAAAATCTGCAAATCAATGCGTTTGCGAATTGCTTTAGGCAGCGTGTGCAAAAGAGCAATGATCACCTGCTCCAAAACGCCAGGCACCAGACGAATCAATCCTGATCCATCGATCAACTCCAGATCGTCAAGACTTGTTTCAACGGTGATCCCATCACTCTCACTACCGGGTTCATTTACATAGCGAACTCTCAACGCCCGCTCGCCAAAGCGAACTTGATCCGGGAACCGCTCAGGCGTGATCTCGCTGGCATCACCCGCCAGTGCATCACTCTGTTTCATGAACAGAACCTCAGGCTCGTGCCTTTCAATCTTCTTGCGCCAACGGTCCAGCGTTTGCAGACTATACACATCCTCCGGCAGAATCCGTTCATAAAACGCATACAACTGATCGTCATCCGCCAGCAGGCCATGTTGACGAGCTTTGCATTCCATTGCGCGAACTTGTCCGGTCACACGCCGATTGTTCTCCATGAACCGTGCCCGTGTGCGCAACAAGCCTTCAACCAGCCCTTGCTCAATAAACAGCTTTCGTGCAGCTGGGGGATCAATCAGCCCAAGATGCACTGTTCGATTGCGCACAATTTCCAGCCCCAGCATCGTTACTGTCTCTTGCGCGATTACTTTGCCAGATTTTTCATCGAACCGGGGCTGACTGTGTTGCCGCTTGAGTACATGCTTACCCACCCGTTCCACCCACGCAGGCTCTATCGTGCCTACGCATCGGGCAAACACCCGTGAAGTTTCGACGATTTCTCCCGCCACTACCCAGCTGGGTCGCTGTTTGTTCAGCACTGATCCCGGAAAGATCGCAAAGATGGAACCCCGCGTGCCTTTGTACACACCTCTTTCATCCTTGCACCCGATATGTGCCAGCAGGCCCGTCAGCAGTGCGCGATGTATGGCATCGATCGTTCCAGGTGCTTGATTGAGGCGCAACTTTTGTTCTCTTGCCAATCGAATCAGTTGGCGATGCAGATCCTGCCATTCTCGGAGCCGAATCTGTGATAAGAAGTTCTGTCGACAACACTTTTTGAACTGGCCTCGGCTCAACTTCTCAGATTGCTCGCGTTGAAACTTCCAGAGGTTCAGATAAGACACAAAATCCGAGTATTCATCTGCAAACTTTTCATGTGCAGTGTCAGCCTCGTTCTGTTTCTCTGCAGGCCTCTCCCGTGGGTCCTGCACCGAAAGCGCCGAGGCAATAATCAGAATCTCCTCGAGACAATTCTCCTGCTCACCAGCAAAGATCATCCGCGCCACCCGGGGATCCACCGGCAAGGTCGCCAGCCTCCGCCCCAGTGGTGTCAACTCATGCTTTTCATCAACAGCACCCAACTCAAAGAGCGTCTGATACCCCGCCCGGATCGCAGCAGCCCGAGGCGGCTCAATAAAACCAAAGTCCTCAATCGCAGGCAGGTTGAGCGCACGCATCTGCAAGATCACGCCCGCCAGATTCGATCGCAGGATCTCAGGCGGTGTAAATGCTTCACGCTGTTCATAATCCTCCTGTGAATACAGCCGAATGCACACCCCCGGTGCGACACGCCCGCATCGCCCCGCCCGTTGATCTGCTGATGCCTGGCTGATCGCTTCAATCGGGAGCCTCTGCATCTTGCTGCGCGAGCTGAAGCGACTGATTCTTGCCAGTCCCGTATCCACCACATACCGAATCCCGGGCACTGTCAGCGAGGTTTCTGCAACATTGGTCGCCAGCACAATCCGCCTGCCCGTGTGAGCTTTGAATATCCGCGTCTGCTCAGCCATGGAAAGTCTGGAATACAAAGGCAGAATCTCAACCCCCCCTCCCCCCCCTCCGCGAGCCCCCCCTCCTCCCATGCCATGTGATTGACCAACAGATCGTCGCAGCATTTGAGCCGCTTCACGAATCTCGCGTTCGCCACTCAAAAACACCAGCACATCCCCCGGAGGCTCGCTGGCAAGTTCATCCACCGCGCGCACAATCCTGTCGGGCAGATCTCGCTCGCTCTCACCTGCTTCACCTGTTCGATATCGAGTTTCAACTGGATATGTTCGCCCCGACACTTGAATGATGGGTGCCTCATTAAAGTGTTCTGAAAATCGTTGGGGGTCAATGGTTGCGCTGGTGATGATCAGTTTCAGGTCTTGCCTTTTTCCCAGCAGGTGATGCACATACCCCAGCAGGAAGTCGATATTCAAGCTCCGCTCGTGGGCTTCGTCGATGATGATTGTGTCGTAGGCAAGCAGTTGACGATCGTTCTGTGTCTCAGCCAGCAGCATGCCATCGGTCAGCACCTTTATCCGTGTCATCGCAGAAGTCTGCTCACCAAACCGAACCTTGTATCCCACCACATCACCCAGCGGCGTATTCAGTTCACTGGCAACCCGGGCAGCCACGGTTCGGGCTGCGATTCGTCGTGGCTGGGTGTGGGCGATCATGCCTTTGACGCCAAAGCCCATATTCAGACACAACTTTGGAAGCTGCGTCGACTTTCCCGAACCTGTCTGCCCACACACAATCGTGACTTGATTCGATGCAATGATTTCACGCAGTTCACCAAGCTTGCCAGTGATGGGCAGTTCTTCAGGATATTTGATCGAAATCTGCCTTGACTGTTTCTGGTCCATCAACTGAGCAGCAGTTGCAATATTGCGATCAATCTCATCAAGCACGCGCATTCTTCGGCGATCATCGCCAATGCGTCTTGCACCATAAAGTCTCCGGCGCAGACGAGCAGCATCGATCAACGAACACCTGGTCAAAAGCTTCTCAAGGCGTGACTCAGTTCGTTCAGGCTTGCGATTACTCACGCGCGGGCTCACAAACCTCAGGCCGCGGCACAGCTGCCAACAGCTTTTTGGTGTAATCATGCTCCGGCGCGAACAAAATCTGATCGCGATCACCGATTTCTACAATCTTCCCCGCTCGCATCACAGCAATCCGATCACACATATGCGAAATCGCAGCCATGTCGTGCGAAATAAACAAATACGAGAGCCCGAGTCGGCCTTGAAGTTCTTTAAGCAGATTCATTATCTGAGCCTGCACCGATACATCCAGCGCTGAGGTCGGCTCATCACACACCACAAGTCCTGGTTCAAGCGCCAGTGCTCTGGCGATCGCGATCCGTTGCCTTTGGCCACCCGAAAACTCATGGGGATATCGATCCGCGCTGGCACCGGGCATGCCACATCGTTCTAATAGCTCCTCAGCCTTGATGCGCAACTCGCGTTTGCTCTTGACAAGCCCGTGGACCAGCAAAGGCTCTGATACGGTTTTCCATACTCGCAATCTGGGATTGAGCGAGCCGCCCGGGTCCTGGAATATCAACTGCATCTTTCTGCGAAGATCGCGAAGTTCTGCGCTGCCCATGCTCAGCACTTTGCGTCCTTCAAACCAGATTTGACCACTTGATGGCTCGATCAGCCTTAAAATCGATCGACCCAGCGTTGTCTTGCCACAGCCCGACTCACCCACAAGACCCAGCGTCTCGCCTTTTCCCCCGTCATCCCCCTCAATACCACCCTTGCCCCCGCTCAGCTCAAAATCGACCCTGTCGACAGCATTCAGCCAGCGATTGGGCTGTCCCAGTGCGTTATGTCCGGTTGCAAACCGCACGCTGAGGCTGCAAACCCGGAGCAGTGGGGTGTTTGGGGCACCTTGACGGTCTGATATTTCACGATTGTCTGCTTCTTGTTCCATTCGGGCTCCAGACTGAATTGACACCGGGCAAATGCAGATTGTGAGCTGTCAACTTGACGCATCAGTTGAGCATGATATCGTTGGTCCCTCGCCTGTTCGTTCAAGGGCGACACATCTTGCGGGCAGGTAGCTCAGTTGGTAGAGCACTGCACTGAAAATGCAGGTGTCGGCGGTTCAAGTCCGCCCCTGCCCATTCCCCCCGCATGAAGGGATCAATCCCGACTCCTGACGATCCTTGATTGTCACGGAGGGGGCTTGTTATGGCCATAATTGGGCTCAATATGCTCATTTGGTCGTCTTATGGGTATGTTTTGCATTCGATTCCACCAGTAGTCTTCGTGTCTGATCTTGTGTGTGATAAACTCTGCAAAGCGGAGGCTGATTCATGGCAAAGAAAAAAACTTTAGCGACCCGATACCAGCGTGTCCGTGTTGCGAAAAAGACAGCGATGTTGAGATCCTGGATCAAAAGCTCAATTACTTACGGGTTTTCATCAACATGATTTTCAATGTTGTTGTCGCTATGGATATCTTGCCGGTCTGGTGGACTTGCAGTGCATGTTCAATCAGGTTTCGTGCATTGAACAACAAGGTGAAGGCATCTTCCAGAAAGCACTGGGAACCCAGGCAACCAGAGGCACCCAAAAGCTCCTCAGAACCTGTGTAATACTCGGTTTGCTCATCTTCGTATCAGGATTCTCTCAATCCGTATGCGCCTGTAGATTGAGTACCAGATCGCTGTAGCTGGTGGCGATCTGTTCGCCAAGCACGGGTGAGAGTTGTTCGCGCAGTTTCTGAATCGCAGCATGGCATTTCTGCACACTCTGACTTTGTGAGACCAGGGCTTCAAACTCGATGAACTTCCCAAGCCCCTGTACCTGATCCAGATGGATGCGCACATTGCCGATCATGTAGACCTGACGCTTTTTTTTGACTGTGACCAGCTCGGGCAATGGGGTGGCGCCGAACCGTTCCTGGGCAGCAGCTTCAGAGTAGATGGTAAAGTTGCTCATTCGAGGTGCTGCCCGATCCTGCCGATCATAAAAAATGTATTCGGTGGGTTCACCGGGCGACTCGCGCCGTTTGAGGCGGCCACTGGGCAGACGAAAGTAGATGTCTGTCTGCTCCAGATCGATGATGTGCGTTGCACCAATGGCAGAACAGATCGACCGGGCCAAGGCAAGATCACGAAGTTCAGCTTTTAGTTCAATATTTCTCACGCCGATACCTCGATAAATAAATGAATCATCCCTTAGTGGGAATTTTCACGCCTGCTTGAGTCAGCTCTTGAACCAGCTTGTCTTCATCCCAGATCGACACACCAAGGCTCTTTGCTTTGGAAAGTTTGGACCCCGCAGCTTCACCCGCGATGACCACGGCTGTGTTTTTTGATACAGAGGTGCTGACCCTGGCACCCAGTCCCAACAGGATTTCCTTGAGTGTCGATCGATCAAAGTGCTCAAGTGTGCCTGTCAGCACGATTGATTTGCCAGAAATTGTATTGGGTGTGCTGTTTTGTGCCTGATTTTGCCCATACTCCCGGCTAGCTAAATCCACACCGACCTCTTTGAGTTGATCAAAGGTTCGCTGGGCGACGGGCGAGTGCAGATATTCAAAAAAACTCTGTGCTGTTTGCAGCCCAAGATTCGTCGAAGTGCGATCTTTCATTTCAACCGGAAACCCGAGTGCCCGGGCTTCGTCTTTTTTGAGCGTCTTGGGGCGCAGCTGGGCTTCAGATGCGGCCATGAGGGCATCAAGATCAGCAAACTGCACAGCAAGTGCCCGCGCAGTGCTGGTTCCGATATGACGAATGCCCATACCTGCCAGAACCCGCGAAAGTCCTCGGCTGCGTGCTTGATCAATCCCGGCGAGCAGATTCTGCACTTTTTTCTCACCCATGCGCTCCAGTTCAAGCAACTTTTCAGCGTATTCGCTCAATCTGAATACATCGGCGAAGGTTTGTAGCGGAATATCTGGCTGTTGACGGATCAGCAGGATCGTTGATTCACCCAGCCCGTCGATGTCCATCTGATTGCGACCCGCGAAATGGATCAGTCTTTCACCGACTTGTGCAGGACACTCGGGATTCATGCAGTATCGCCCGGTTTCATCGGCAGGGTTGATCGATTCAGGCACCGCATCAGCGACAGCCTCGTCAGCAGTCAGCTTTTCGTGTTTCTGGGTTGCCTGTAATCGCAGAGAACTGTACTCGATTTCGACAGGCCCCTGACAAGCGGGGCAGGTGTCTGGAGCCTTGACGGGTGATGCGTTTTTGGGGCGTTTTTTAAGTACGACCCGCATGACCTGCGGGATGATCTCGCCTGCTTTTTCAACTTCGACCAGATCGTTGATGCACAGGTGTGTACGCGGGTCGTCATGGTCAGCGATGTTCAGATCTGTGCGCATGGATCGGACGCGGCCATAGTTGTGCAGTGAGGCATGCTGAACGGTCGTGCCGGCCAGCAGTATGGGCTCCATGGTCGCTCTTGGTGTGATGCGACCGGTCTTGCCGACCTGAGGCTCAACAGCGATTAATCTTGTTGGTTTACGCTCAGCAGGATATTTATAAGCGATGGCCCAGCGTGGTGATTTACTGGTTGATCCAAGCATGTCTTGAAGTGCAAAGGAATCTATGCGCAGGACCATGCCATCGGTGGCATAGGGCAGATCATGTCGTTTGTGGTCAAAGTCTGCAATGGCATTGAGGATCTGGTCAATATTGTTGCAGGTCGTGATGTGATCGCTTACGGGCACGCCCAGGTCTTTGAGTCTGGTGATGAGCTGGCTATGAGATTGTGCAAAGTTCTGATCGCTGATGGAGCCTTTGCCGTGGGCGATGAAACCGAGTTTGCGCTGCGCAGCAATGCGGGGGTCGAGTTGTTTGAGTGTGCCTGCGCAGGCGTTGCGAGGGTTCATGAAAGGCTCAAGGCCTTGTTCTTCGCGTTGCTGATTGATGATTTTGAAGCGTTCATTGGGAATGAAGGCCTCGCCACGGATTTCGAGGATTTCGGGGATATTTTTGCCAGTCAGTGTGAGGGGGATATCGGTGATGGTGCGCGCATTTGCGGAGATGTCATCACCCTTTGTGCCGTCGCCTCGGGTGAGGGCGAGGATGAGTTTGGCGTGTTCGTATCTCAGTGAGATTGCGACGCCATCGATTTTGGGATCGCAGATGCAGGTGAGACTTTGATCATCTGATGAAAAAAGTGAAGAATCGTCTTTATTCTCTGAAATGAGGGCTCGCTGGACGCGAGTGAGCCACTGCTGGACTTCGCTGGCGTCGTAGGTGTTGTCGATGCTGAGCATTTTCTGATTGTGGTTGATGGTGGTAAAGCCTGCGATGGGGTCGCCTCCGACGCGGCGGGTGGGGCTGTTGGGATCAGCGAGTTCAGGGTGTTTTTTTTCCAACTGGTCCAGTTCTGCGAGCAGGGCATCAAACTCGGCGTCGGGCAGAATGGGGGCAGCGTCGGTGTAATAGGCACGGTTGGCCTTATCCAGAAGGGTGCGGAGGTGCTGAACTCGATTGGCGGGGTTCGGTTTTGTCACAGCAGCATGGTAGTCTTTTTTGTCAGGCGACAGAGCCATAGTTCTCGATGGTTCTATGATCGCATGAATGACAGCGACGATTCTCGATGGCAGAGCGATCGCCCGTGATGTGCGCTCTGAGCTTGCAGATCGGGTGGAACAGCTTGGCGCTCAAGGCGCAGGCGGGGTGCCGGTGCGTCTGGATGCGATTCTGGTGGGGCAAGGCACTCGGGGTTCTCGGCAGTATGCTGATAACCAGTGTCGCACCTGTCGAACTGCGGGAATCGACTATCGCCTGCACGAACTTGACGAGAAAGTCCCCCAGAGTGTGGTCGAGGATCTGATTTGTTCATTGAACAAAAATGATGCGGTGTCAGCCATCATGTTGCACCTGCCCTTGCCGGAGGGGATGGATATTTATGCATTGCAGTCTCGGATTGTGCCGAGCAAGGACTGTGAGGGTGTAAATCCTGCAAATATTGGCAACATTGTGTATGGAAGGTCATCGCTGGTGCCTTGCACTGCACTGGCGGTGATGCGGATGCTGAAGGCGACGGGGCAGGATCTGCAAGGCCAGCGGGCGGTGGTGGTGGGGGCATCGAACCATGTGGGCAAGCCCATTGCGGTGTTGTTGATGCAGCAGAATGCGACGGTGGTTTCATGCAACAAATGGACAGTGGGGTTGAAATCGTTGTGCCAGAGTGCGGATATTGTGGTTGCAGCAGCGGGTGTGCCTGGGCTTGTGACGGGTGAGATGGTCAAGTCTGGTGCGGTTGTGATAGATGTGGGGGTGAATCGAGTTGTGGATGCCTCGGGTCAGATGCAGACGGTGGGGGATGTGGCTTTTGATGAAGTTCAGGAGGTGGCGGGCTATTTGAGCCCGGTGCCTGGCGGGGTTGGACCTGTGACTGTGGCGATGTTGCTGGCCAATGCGGTGTCAGCAGCGGAGCATCTGGGCGGATAGTGGCTGAGAGGCCTGGTTGAAAACTTGTGGCGGGCAATGCCAAGAAAACTCAGGCGTTGACTCTGGGGGTCAGGTTTGCTTGAATACGCACACGGGCACGAGCCCCAGCAGAACCCAAGGATCGGAGCGGATATGCACATCACGGGAATAGCGGATCAACTGATCACGCTTGGTTTTTTACAGAACCTTGGGCCTTGGGAGATGCTGGCGATTCTTGGCATCGGGCTGTTACTGTTTGGCAAGAGGCTGCCAGAGGTGGGGCGATCGATGGGCAAGGGCATCGTCGAGTTCAAGCGTGGCCTGAAGGGGATTGAGGACGACATTGAAGAGGAATCTTCCAAGCCTGCACAGATCCGTGCGGAGAAGCCTGCACCGCCGATTGGGGAATCGGTGAAAAAGGATGAGGCTGTGAGTCAGCCTGCGAGTTCAGAGGATTAGCCCGAGCCTGAGGTTTGAGCGGGGGTTGGTTTGATGCAGGTGGGGTAGTGAGAGTATCGGGGAGGGGTGCAGGGGTGAGGATTTTGACAATGCTGATGGTGTTGATGCACAGGATTTGAGCCTGTCAATGGTACTTTGTCAGTGGAAGCAAACTCGTTTCGGGTTTGACTAGGCTCTGTTTGACGGATCGAATTATCTCGCTTCGACCTGCCCTTAGAGGTTGGAATGCGGTTTAGTTGCCTGTTTGCTAGCCAATTACTGATCCGTCAAACAGAGCCTAACGCTGATATTGCAGACAAGTTTGACTTTTTTGAAAGTGATGCAGCATTCTCCATGTGGGTTTTGTAGATCCAAATTGTGAGTGATTGATGTGTATCCTGACCGCTATCTGAGTCTCTCTACTTGTAATGGTCTGAGATTCAACTGAGCAATAATCAGGAAGTTTGACTGTCTTGCTTGTTGCGAAAAAGGAGATGCCATGCTCCGGTACAAGATGACATTGATATTCATTGTGGTTGCAACAATCCTGCTCGGCTTGGGGATGCTGGGGGCAATGCCTGCACGAGCGGACAATCACCGAGTGCTCTGGCGTGTACGGCTTGATGGATATTCGCTGGGGCGACGGGTTGATGTTGGTCCTGACGGAACGCTCTATACATCAAATATCAACCGTCTTTATGCATACACACCAAGCGGCACATTGCTCTGGACTGTTGAGGGGGCGGGTGGTGGGCGCCCGGTAACATTTGGACCTGACGGCACGATTTATACTGGGGGCGGACTCGTGACAGCGATCAATCCGGATGGCACTGTCAAGTGGCGATTTAGTAATCCGCGTCCAGGTCTTGACCTGGCAGCAGGTCCCAATATTGGTCCTGATGGCAACATTTATGCAGCGCAGGATACGGATGGTGATCCACTGGCATTGGGAGTCTTTTCGCTCGAACCCGATGGCAATTTACGCTGGTCTACCGGATTGGATTACCCCATGATCGGGCTTCGTGGACCGAGTTATACCGACATCCTGTTTGATACTGATCGGATGTACATCACGGTTTATCGTCGGCTCTCTCGTCCGCCGACTATTCGTACTTATAGCTATGACGGAAATCTGATGTGGTATTCTGGCGACATGTTGCTGGCGATCGGTGGGCCGCCTCAACTCCACCCCAATGGCAACTTGATTTTCAACTGGGCTCAGACCGGTATCCAGAGCCTGAATAAAGACGGCGATTTGCAATGGATATCAGAACACCCTGGCAATGGGAGCCTGCTTTTGGTTCCTTATATCACTGATGATGGCTCGATATATGTTGGAGACTGGCTTGGTACAGACTGGTGGGTCGCCAATAGTGACGGGAGTACCCAATGGGTTGGTCCATCGACTGGCGAGATGCTCGGGGGCTATGCGGTTACACCTGATAATACTCAGATTGTCGCGGGTGGGTCTGATGGATTTGGAACTCCCAACTGGGTGCGTGGGTATAGCACGGCGCCTTCTGGCGAGCGTCTCTGGTCGGTCGAACTTCCTCCAGAGAATGGGCTAACTCAGTTTGCTGGCAGCATCGGCACATTTTCGAGTGATAGCCGAACCGTATACCTGGCAACTTCTTTCCCCGGCAATGCCGACTATGGGTATCTCTATGCACTTGATATATCGCTCGATCTTGATTGTGACAGCGATGGTGTGCTTGATATCAATGATAACTGTGTCTGTACATTCAATCCCGACCAACTCGACAGCGATAACGATGGGATTGGTGATGTGTGTGATCCGTTTATTTTGCCAGACAACTGTGCTGATGCGCTGGAACTGTGTGTTGGAGTAACTGAAGGCAATACGATCGGGGCAACCAATGACGGGACATCAAGCTGCAACAACTTTCCAACATTTAACCATGATGTCTGGTATACATATTCACCATCTGTAGATGGGATGGTGACCATTGACGGTTCAGGGTCGGCATTTACATTTTATATTTCTGTCCACAGTGGCTGTCCGGGTACGATTGCCAATGAGATTACTTGTGACTGGGACAGTGTTTCAGGGATCTGGCCGAAGGTGACATTTAATGCAGGTGTAGGTGAAACATACTACATTCGCGTTACAGGACGCGCTGAGGTTGAGATGCATAGCTACATGCTCACGGTCACTGGTCCGGAGTGTGCACCGCCGCCGATGCCTTGTCTGGCGGATATGAATGATGATGGCATGGTTGATGTGCTGGATTTCTTCGCGTTCATCATTGCTTTTTCAAACGCTGATCCGGCTGCTGATCTTGATGGCAGCGGGTCGCTTGATGTGCTGGATTTCTTTACATTTGTGGCGCTCTTTGCTGCTGGTTGTCCATAAGGCATAGTGGAAAGATGTTCTGCTCGCGGGGAGTTGAGATGCCATGCCTGGGTTGTTTTGCAACAGGATGAGCAATTATTTCGGTTGGGCTGATGCTTGCGGAGTTGGTCTGGATGACCAGTGCAGGTGGGCGATGCGCAGCTGATCATCTGCCTGGATGATGACATAGCTGACGGCAACGCGGAATTTGTGGCTTTCACCCTTGACCTCTACAGAGAAGTTGCCCGTTTGTTGAACGAGTATCACATCGCCGAAACGCTCCTCGGACTCTTTGGCGACCTCGAACTTGAAGTTTTTAGCGACGGCCATCTCCGGCTTGAGGTGATGATCACGATAATGCTCCCAGCTGCCTTCATCTGAAGCGTTCTCAAGGATGGAACTCTGGTCATTCGTGATGAACAACGCGGTGAGGGCTTTAAGATCACCAGATTCCATTCCCGCCAGATATGATCGAGCAAGGGCCAGGCCGGATTGTGCTGGCTGGTCACCTTGTGCGCCGGCGAGTTGTTTGACTTGCGCGAAGGCCATTGTCATGGCTACGCTTGCGAGGACGATACTGGCAGTGACGAACGACATGATTTTTCGTGGCATAACCATCTCCCTGTTTTCGTTTTTGCCAGCATGGTCTGGTCCATTGGGGGGGCTTGATCTCGCTGCCAAGCATATATGTATTTGCTCTTGGATGTGTATAGCTTGCGGATGTGGGTGGGAAGGGGTGTTCACATTATCGGTATTTGGTGTGGTTGGGCTGATGACCCTGGCTCTTGACGAGGGACTTGCTCATCTCCGATGAAGCGTATACAGTGTTCGACTTCAAAAGTGATTATGAGCATCAGACGAATCCATCCTGTTCTCTATTTTGCCGCTCTTGCAGCCTTTTTGCTGCCTGTGCTTGCAGCAACCAGCAGCATTGTGTTGTGCCAGGAGTGGGCGGGGAGTTCGAGGATTGAGCTTGTCAATGATCACGGGCATTGTGCAACGACGGCTGAGAGAGAGCACAACCATGATGCTGGTGGCTGTGAATGTTCTGCTCATCCATGCAAGGATATTCGGCTTGGCGTGAAATGCACTCCTTTGCTCAGGAGTGATCAGATTCAGATTGGTGATCCCTGTAGCACGCCGGTTGCATTTGTGCTTGACAATCAAGCTGTGTGGTATCCCACACAGAAAGCCTTGTTTGCGGATTCTCGCGAGTTGGCAATAGAGGGTTTGCTTGGACAGCTTGTAACTGTCCGGCTCCTTCTCTAGACCTCATCACATACACAAGACCTTGTAAACGACCGCCAAGTGACGGTTGCTGTTGTGCTCGTTTATCTGTACGGGTGTGATTTTGTAAATGATGTGTTGATGAGGATTTTCCATGCAAAGACGATCCACAAGCGTTTTTATTGCGCTGGTATTAGCGATGAGTGGTTGTACCGCTGGGCCGTTGGACGGGCCGGTCTGGCCTGAACCGAGCCCGCTGGGGCGGGGGCTGGACACAGTCCGGCCATCACGAACTCTTGATGAAGCTGCGACGGCTGATTCTTATTCGGAGCCGGCGGGGGTTCTGACTCTTCGGGGTGCACTTGCAGCAGCTTTGCTGCGGAGCCCGGATCTGGCTGCTGTGGGCTATGAGGTCAGGGCACGCGAAGCCGAGGCGTTGCAGGCGGGACTCTTGCCGAACCCAGAGCTAGATGTTGAGTTTGAAAACTTTGGCGGTACCGCTGAGTTTGGTGGTTTTGATGTTGTTGAAACAACTCTTGCGTTGAGTCAGCTCGTTGAACTGGGTGGGAAGCGGGTTAAACGCCGTCGAGTTGCTGAGTATGAGACTCGTCTGGCTGGCTGGGAGTATGAGATCCGGCGGATTGATGTGTTGAGCAAGACGGCGGGTGATTATGTCGGGCTTCTGGCGGCAGAGCGACAGTCTCGGATCGCTATAGAGACCCTTGAGCTTGCCCAGCGAATTTACGATGTTGTGGGTGAGCGGGTTGAGGCGGGGAAGGTTTCTCCGGTTGAGCGCACCAAGGCGAATGTTGAGCTTGCTCAAGCGGATCTCAGCCTGGAGCAGGCTAATCGAGCGGTCACTGCAGCGAGAGTTCGTGTTGCATCGAACTGGGGGAGCACGGATCCACAGTTTGAGAGTCTTGGCGGTGATTTTGATCATATTGAGCCTCCGCCGTTGCTTGAGGTACTGCTTGAACGGGTAGAGCAGAACCCGGATATTGCAAGGTGGGCAGCTGAAGCCGCGCTCAGACAAGCAGAGATCAAACTTGCACTGGCACAGCGCATTCCTGACCTTACTGTGGCGGGTGGCGTGCGGTTCTTCGATGAAACCGATGAGACTGCGTTTGTTGCGGGGGTTTCTATTCCGCTTATGGTGTTTGATCGGAACCAGGGGGGGATTCGAGCGGCACGACTACGGGCGATCCGGTGGGGGCATCTTGAAGAAGCTGCACGAGTGCAGATTCGCACTGCAGTTGTCGAAGAGTTCCAGATTCTCGACACAGCATTTATCAGTGTTCGCACGATTCGAGACAAGATTCTACCAAGCGCGCAGCTGGCGTTTGATGCTGCGGAGGAAGCGTTTCGTCAAGGAAAGATCGGGGCGCTTGGGCTCCTTGATGCTGAACGAACACTCTTTGATGCACGCCGTCAACTGACGGCTGCGTTGTCCACATACCACCTCGCTGTCATCGCAAGTGAGCGTCTGATCGGCGCACCGCTGCACGATGCTGCCCAGTCACAAGGGAATAACCAATGACATCTATTTTAAGAACTCTGGTCGTCTCAGTTGTTGCGATGTACCTGCTTAGTGCGTGTGGAAAGGCTCCCCCGGCTGACGAACACGATAATCACAATGATACCAAAGCAAAATCTCATGATGGCGATGCTGGCGAAGATCGGCATGATGGGGAGGAGCATGAGGACGAGGAGCAGATCGTTGAACTCTCGTCGACGGAGTTGAAAGAGTTTGGTATCAAAATCGATACAGCAGGGTCTCAGCCTGTTGAGATTACGGTGAATCTCCCAGGCGAGGTTGTCATGAATCCCGATGGTGTTGCGCATGTCGTGGCAAGGGCATCGGGCATTGTGCTTGAGGTATTCAAGACGATCGGCGATACCGTTTCGGCCGGGGAGCCGCTCGCTGTACTTGAGAGCCCGGCGCTGGCAGAAGCAAAGGCGGAGTACCTTTCGCGGGATCGTGAGCATGAGCTGGCCAAGATTGATCTGGTTCGCGCTGAGACTGTGTATAAGAACACACGGAAACTGCTGGAGTTTCTGAGTGATAATCCGTCGCTTGATGCACTTCGAGAGTTTTCTGACCTGGATCTGGGAGAGAACCGTCGTATTCTCGTGTCTTCATATGCGCAACTGGTTGCATCTGAAGCGATCTACATGCGTGAGCAATCGCTCTTTGAGAAACAGATCGGCAGTGAGGCAGAGTACCTCGAAGCGGAGAGCGCATCCAAACAAGCTCAGGCTGCGTTTCTTTCGGTTCGTGATGATCTTGGGTTTACGAATGCAAGAACACTGGACCAGAGGCGGCGTGAAAACAAGGTCGCGGAGGTTGCGCTTCTGGCTGCTGAACGGAAATTACATGCACTGGGGTTATCTGAAGCAGCTATCGCATCAGTTGCGCAGCAGACTGACGACGAACTGGCTCGTTATGTGATCACAGCACCGCTGGATGGTGTTATTACAGAACGGCACATCGTCCGTGGAGAACAACGAGATCAAGGCGATGATATTTACACCATTGCTGATCTCAGCACGGTCTGGGTTCAACTCACCGTGTATCAGAAAGACCTGCCTGTTCTGCGCTCTGGGCAATCGGCTGAGATTGTTGCTCACCATGGCATCGGTCAGGCACGAGGCACGATTCAATATGTAAGCCCGGTGATCAGTGAAAGCACACGGACTACGACGGCGAGAATTGTCCTTGAGAATCCAGATGGTACATGGCGGCCTGGCTTGTTTGTGACGGGTCGTGTTGTGACAGGTGCGTTTGAGCCAGGAGTTGTCGTGCCTAAGACCGCGATTCAGTCCATCAATGATAAGCAGATCATCTTTGTTCGTACAGAGCATGGGTTTGAGCCTCACCATGTAGAACTCGGGCGAGGCAATGACACGCATGTCGAGATCGTCAAGGGTCTGAAACCAGGCGATACCTATGTCTCTGATGGTGCTTTTGCGCTCAAGGCAGAGTTGAACAAGGCCTCGTTTGAGGGTGGTGGGCACGCTCACTGAACGCTACAGAATGGAGATGGTTTTTAATGATCGACCACATTATCGATTTCAGTATGCGCAACCGGCTTCTTGTACTTGTGCTGGGTGTGCTCGTGATGGTTGCAGGATGGTTTTCGTATGTGCGTCTTCCTGTTGACGCTTTTCCCGATGTTTCACCCAATCTTGTGCAAGTTTTTACAATCACCGAGGGTCTTGCGCCAGAAGAGGTTGAGAAGTTTGTGACATTCCCGATCGAAGTCTCGATGAATGGATTGCCGGGTATTGAGAATATCCGTTCGGTATCGAACTTTGGCCTGTCGGTGGTGAATGTCTATTTCGAGGAGGGGATGGATATTTATTTCTGTCGCCAACTTGTAGGCGAGCGGCTTCAAGAGGCTCGCGATCAGATTCCCGATGGATTCGGGGAGCCTGAGATGGGGCCGATCGCAACGGGCATGGGGCTTATTCTCTTTTACTATCTGGAAGACACGACCGGCACTTATTCGCTTGAAGAGCTTCGCACGATCCAGGACTGGATAGTCAAGTTCAACTTGCAGACGGTGCCTGGTGTCACTGAGGTTCTCGGGATCGGTGGCTTTGAGAAACAGTATCAAATCATCATTGATCCCGAGGCACTCTTGCGGTATGACCTGACGCTCGCTGAGGTGATCGAGCGCGTGGATGCCAACAATCTGAATGTCGGCGCGCAGTACATAGAGCAGAATGACGAGGAGTTTGTGGTGCGCGGCGTTGGGCTTGCGACTTCGATCCAGGATCTTGAATCGATCGTCATCAAGACGGAAGACTCACGCCCGATCTATCTGCGCAGTCTTGCAGAGATCAAGATCGGCGGCGCTATTCGACGCGGCCTCCAGACTCGCAATGGTGAGGGCGAGGTCGTGGCAGGCATGGTGATCAAACTCTTTGGAACAAACTCGTCGACCGTTATCGAAGCAGTGGAGGATCGCGTTGAAGAGATCAACGGCATGCTGCCCGACGGTATTCATATTGTGCCTTATTATCAGCAGAAAGACCTTGTTGATGCAGCAGTGAGCACTGTTCGGTCAGCACTCCTTCAAGGTATTGCTCTTGTGGTCCTTGTGCTGCTGGTCTTCATGGGCGGGATTCGGCCAAGTCTTATTGTGGCGATCGCGGTGCCTTTCTCTGTCCTTGTCGCGACGCTTGGCATGGGTCAGCTTGGGCTCTCGGCAAACCTGATGTCGCTTGGGGGGTTGGCGATTGCCATTGGCATGATTGTTGACGGGACGATTGTCATGGTTGAGAACACTGATCGGCTTCTCAACGAGTCAGACGGGACGGTGCCTCGGCATCGTCTGATTGCGCAGGCTTGTCGCGAGGTTGGTCGTCCTGTTGCATTTGCGATAGCGATTATTGTGATTGTATTTCTCCCGCTTTTTACGCTGCAGGGTGTTGAGGGCAAGACATTTCGCCCTCTTGCATCGACGGTTTCGATGGCCATGGCGGGTTCATTGGTATTTGCATTGACGGTGGCGCCGGTGCTGGCAGACCTGTTCATGCGTCGCAAGAAGAAGGCTAAGGCTGGGGGGGAGCCGCTCATGGTGCGTCTGCTCTTGAGGCCTTACAAACCGCTGGTCAGTCTATTTGTGCGTTTCCGCTGGACAGCGGTTGTGCTATCGGCGGTTATGCTGCTGATTGGTGCGATTGTTTTTCCACAACTTGGGTCGGAGTTTACTCCCAAGCTTAACGAAGGCACGATCGTGGTGCGCATGACGATGGCACCGTCCATCTCGATTGAGGAGTCCAGAGAGAACGCCTCGCGCGTTGAGCGCCGGCTGCTCACGGTGCCAGAGGTTATCGGTGTCACCAGCCGTGTCGGTAGAGGGGAAGTGGGAGCTCACGCGGACCCGGTGAACAGTGCTGAGATGTATGTACTGCTCAAGCATCCGACTGAGTGGCGAAAGCCACGCAACCAGGCCTGGGTCGAAGAGCAACTCCGGCAGGCGATTGGAGAGCCGCCGGGAATCCTTGTTAACTTTACGCAGCCGATCGAGATGTCGATTGACGAGCTGCTTGAGGGGGTCCGGGCTGAGCTTGCGATCAAACTCTTCGGCGATGACCTTGAGACACTCAAAGCCGAGGCAGAGAAGGTCGCAGCGGTGGTGCGTGAAGTTCGTGGTGCGACGGATGTGCAGGTGGATCAGGTCAGTGGGGCGCCGCAGTTGGTTGTTCGCGTGAACCGCGAGGCTATCGCTCGGTATGGTGTGAATGTTCGAGATGTGCAAGAGACTCTTGAAGCTGCCATTGGGGGGCATGGTGCAGGCGAGATTTTTGAGGGTATTCGGCGTTTTGAGATTCTTATTCGTTATCCTTTGCGTGCTCGATCGACACCTGAGCAGATTGCGGATCTTCTCATTTCCGGCCCTCAGGGTCAGCGCACCCCACTGGCTGATCTTGCGACGATCACGACTGTTGTCGGACCTCGCCAGATCACACGTGAGAAGAGTCAGCGGTTCATTACGATTCAGTGTAATGTGACCGATCGTGATATTGGTTCATTCGTTGCTGAGGCGCAGCAGGCGATCGAGGACGAGGCGGCTTTGCCGCCTGGGTATCTCGTCACATGGGGTGGTCAGTTCAGACTTCAGCAGCAAGCCAACGCTCGGCTTAAGGTCGTTATCCCGATCACACTCTTGCTCATCTTTATTCTCCTTTACGCAAGCTTTGCATCACTCAAGAACACACTTCTGATTCTGCTCAATATCCCGCTGGCTCTGGTAGGCGGCGTGGTTGCGTTGTGGATCAGTGGGCAGAATCTTTCCGTGCCAGCCTCGGTCGGATTTATTGCCCTGTTTGGTATCGCGCTTGAGAATGGCATGGTGCTTGTGACTTATATGAACCAGCTTGTGCGTTCAGGGATCAGTGTGAGCGAGGCATCAGTACGGGGTGCGTGCTTGCGTGTTCGGCCGGTGCTGATGACTGCTGCGACCACGGCACTGGGGCTTATCCCGCTTTTGTTTGCTCGTGGCACGGGCAGCGAAGTGCAAAGGCCTCTGGCTACAGTGGTCGTCGGCGGATTGGTCAGTTCTACGATTCTCACACTCCTCGTGATCCCGGCACTTTACAAGTGGTTTGCGATCTATGTGGAGCGTGATGCGCCGGTTCCAAAGCCGATGCCTAAACCTGCGCTCAAACCTGCATCTGAACCATCTTCAAAGAAAGGCGAATCATGAAAAAAGTCGAAGCATTTATACAGCCACACCGTCTCGATGAAGTCACATTGGCGATGCACCGCCTCAGTGGCGTAACAGGCATGAGCGTTTGTGAAGTCCAGGGCTGGGGGCATGGGAAACAGCTGGCAACATCTCATAGTCATGCTGAGCAGGTCTGCGATTTTAAGCCACACATGAAGGTGGAGATTATTTGTTCAGATGCGATTGCTGAGAGTGTGATCCAGGCGATTCAGCAGTCTGCGCATACGGGTCTTGCGGGTGATGGCGCTATCTTTGTGAGCAGCGTTGAGCAGGCTGTGCGTATCAGCTCCGGTGAGCGGAGCACTGACGAGATATAGGTTGCTGATGAGCAATGCGAAGGCATTCATCATGCTTGTATTACAAGTGGCACGCCATTATTGAAAGTAGAGCAAGCATTCTGTGTGTATATGAGAGTTGCTGTTCTACAGCTTCAATGACAAGTGGATTTCATCGTAACTTTTGGCTTTGATACGAAGTGCATCAGGTTCATGCCCCCAGTTGGTAAAACCCATTGACTCATAGAGGTTGAGTGCTTCTGGGGCACCATTTGATACGGAAAGGCTCAGCGTCTGGACGCCTTGCCAGGAGCGGGTGTGGTTGATTGCTGCGAGCATGACGGCGCGGCTATATCCACAACATCGGAACTTGGGTGAGGTGTAGACACCCCAGATGTGGGCGCGGTGGCGAGCTTTGAGTTTGAGTTCACGGTATACGCCGGCAACGGATATAAGTGTGCCATCAGAATCCGGGCTCTGGATCGCAAGGACATCATTTTCGTTACTGGCGAGCATCTGGCGGACTGCATCGATACCTGAAGCAATATCGTCGGACGGGTCGGATAAAAAAGCCCATGGGGTTGTTGTCAGCATCTCCTGGCGGATGGCGAGATAAGCTGCTGCGTTCTCAGGAGTGAGGATGAAGGGTGTAGGCATGATGTATTGATTCACATGCAATGAGATGATAGTCAAGAACTGCGGGTGGTTTGAGATGAGAATACTTTATCGCGGCATGGCGGTTGCTTCTGAGCCCAGGAGCTGGACGCGATCTCGCATCAGATCCCAGATCAGTTTCTTGCCGGTGGTTGTGGCGCCACGCTGGGCATCAAAGAAGGTGACGCGTTCGCCAGCCTCTGCGAGTGCTTCGACTTTTTTGGTCAGAGCGTCATAGGTGAGTTGGTCAGCCACGATTTCACGGGGGCCGTTTCTCATCCATGCAGCACCTTCAGCAGTGACACGATGGATCTGGCTGTTGATGGGAGCATCCAGTGCGTAGTTGTCCTGACTGTCCTGAGGCATGGTTGCGGTGAGCATTTCGCACTCAAGCTGGGTGGAGTCCTGGTCGCCCAGAGGCTGATGAATCATCCTTACATTGTTCAGCATGCGCATTTGACCGATCCTGCGTTCCATCAGCATTGAGCCGTCCCAGCGAAAGAGGGTTTGGCCTCGGGTACTGGCTTGGGAGAGCTCGCTGGACTCTTCACCTGCAGGATTTTCGTCAGCATCTTCAGGAGTGGCATCGTAAAGTACGAGCACGCCTGCATCGGGAACTTCCAGTGTGCCTTGGGTGTTTTCAGCAAATACGCGTGCTCCGCGCAGTGTCATCAGCCGTTCCTGCCTGCGACCTGTGGGTTGAGTCTCATCGTGTACATACCGAATTGAGGTGACATCAACGGGTCGGCCATCGGAGGTCTGGAGTATCGATCCAAAAGCATGGGCACGCACCAGTTTGCGTTGGTTGAGGGGTTCATCATCGAGCATTTGGTGTGTTGTCTGATCATCTTTGATTTGGGCTATTTCAAAGATGACGCGGTCAGCACTGATGCGGTCTTCGGTTAGATCGTCAGGCTCTGAGGTGACGACTACATCGCCAAGACACTCAGCAAGGCCGGTTGCATCGGAGTAGGTCATGCGCCGGGACCAGTTGGCGGTGGCATCGGTGACTCGATCGGAGTTGCTGGTTGAGCGGTGGGAGAATTGGCCCTGGCCGAAGACTTCGATGGCCTGATCTTTGCCGTTGAGATAGATCTGTTCGCCGGTGACGCGGGTGGGGCCTTTGGCGACGGACGAGCCGGTGCCCAGGAGTGTGGCGATCTGCTTGATGGTGTCCGCTTCAAGATAATCAGTCTGGGCATATACACCATCGTCTCGATTAAAGATCACACCTGGGGTGGAGTCATGAGGATTGGTGTTGTTTGATGGGGCTGGAGCCTTTGCAATGACATGAGAAACGACGACTCTGTTCTTGTCATTGAGGATCAGATCGGCGCGGAGGTCGTGTGTGGTGATCGAGGCGTGCTCTTGAGCAGCGCGCACATTGCCTTGGGCAACGACGAGATATGGATCAACCTTGCCAGAGGATTTCAGGTTTGCATCTGAGGACTGGTTTTGTGTTTGCGCATCGACCATCGTGCTTGATGCAGCATCAGGATTTGTGAGGGACCTGGGTTTGAAGAAGACTTCCAGATGGTCGCTGGCGAGCGATTTGTCTTCGCGTTTGGCGATGACGCTGCCATCAGCGAGCATTTTGGTGAGGACGGGCGATTGGCCCTGATCAAACTCGCTGAGCAGGAACTCGCTTGTGATTGAAGCTTTGCCATCGGTTGCCAGTGTGTCCCCTGAGAACGATGCCATCTTGAGCTGTTGAGTCAATGCTCCATCGTGCAGATACAACATGAAGTCGGCCTGTTCATTCCAGCGGATCGATCGTGTTTTATCTGGCTTGTCAGCACTTTGTGAGTTGGCGATCAACTCGCCAGCGGTGGGGATGTGGCCTACGCCGGTGCTCAGCATCATCTCTATCTGACCAGCATGAGCAGACATGCCAGAGCCTGCATGGATCAAAACATCTGTCTCGTCATCGCCCTTCAAGACGCCGAAGCTTCGCGTGGCTGCGTAGGTGATGGCAGCACTGAAGCCTGACATACTAGATGCAGGATCTTCAAACTGCACTACACGCGAACGAGGGGAAGTAAATGCAAAGGCCAGATGGTCTTCGCGCAACTCGGCGGGTGTTTGCTCGCCCAGAACAGGACGAATCACCAGCGTGCGATTCCAGCTCAAGACCCCATCGTCCTCAGAAAAGGGTGTTAATGACAACAACTCGTTCGTGGCGGGATCAGCTTCAGTTGAAGAATCATCCTGAGTTGCGCCTATTGCCAATCCTGCCATGTGCATGGCCAGCGGGCTCATTTGAGGGGCAGGTTTCCAGGCAAGTTGTTGAGTCTGAGCTTGTGTGCTGGCATGATTGAGCAGTGCAGTACGGATCGGCGAGATGGCATCGTCAGGAAGCTTGTTATCCACGACACGCGCCCACACATCAAGCTGATCAGCTGTTACAACTCTATCTAGCTGTTCAGCGGTGACATGGTCACCGAATATGGCGTGGTAGAGCGTTTGACCAGCAAGGGTCATCGAACCTGATATGTGTACTTCTGCCTGGGCACTGCGTTGTGGTGCAGGTTGGTCGATACGGGGAATGAGTCTTGGCGCGTCATCTGTAGCAACGAGGGCTGAACTTGCAGTGCCTTGCTCGCTAATGGCATTGTCCTGTGTCAGCAGTGGATTGCTCTTAGATTTTGTTGATGCGTAGCGAATGGTGCCGCCCTTGCGGACTTCGAGCAACTGGAGTCTTTCGCGGAGCTGGTTGAAGATGATTCGGACATCTGAGCCTGTGAACTCATAGTCAGGTGTCGAGACGATCAGCGTATCGTTGGTCCACATCTCGCCGCGATCGTTGACGAATGAAAGGCGAGGCGTGCTGGCTTGTAATATCGCAGGTGTTTGCTGGGGATCAAAGCTCGTGCCTGCAAGCGATGCATCGAACATGCGCAACACGACATTGCCAATGAACTCACCCTCGTCGGGCGACTGGTTCTGTTCTGGCATGGAAAACATGGCGCGGTCAGCACGAATGTGGATGCTGCGACCATCCTTGAGATAGATCCACGCCCGAGGCTCGGTCAACGCATATTGCTTGGAAGCCAGCGGGTCCATCTTCTCGCACATCAACATGCCTGCGAGTCGAGATGGATCACGCCGATCCGCGATGTTGATGGTCATGCCTCGCCCCGCACCCGTTCCCAGATCCGTGATGGAATCAGGATTCAGATCCGGAGCATCAATGAGTGCATCAAGATCATCGGTGCCTGAACCGGAACGGGTTGGGCGGAAGGTTATTGCGAGAGTTACTATGCCTGCAAAGATGAACACCGTAGCGAGTGCGATCCATCGGCCCGTCATTCGTCTGGCTGCAGCAGTCTTTGAGCTGGCGGGTTTCATGGTCAATCGTATCGCTTTCGGGCAATGCTCAAGAGGTCCTGGGCATCCAGAAGATGCTCCACAGCATCCCGGACCGCGCCATGGCCCCCGGGTCGATCGGTAATGTACCTTGCAACATCGCAGATGTCAGGCTCAGCATCAAAGACCGCAATGGGATATCCCACCAGCTTCATCGCAGCCAGATCGGGCCAGTCGTCGCCTACAAATGCAGTTTGCTCCAGCGTGACGCCCAGCTCGGCGGTGATGCGTTGGAGATCATTGACTTTGTCCTTTGAGCCTTGCACGAGGCACTCGATGCCAATCTCGTTGGCTCGGTGGGTTAGAGCTTTGCTTGATCTGCCTGTGATGATTGCGATATGGCGATCCATGCTTTTCCAGAGTCGAATGCCAAAGCCATCACGGACATAAAAGCGTTTGGATTCATTGCCCTGGTTGTCGATGTTGATCGAGCCATCGGTGAGTACGCCATCGACATCAAGGCACAAGAGCCTGATACCTGATGCAAGGGTATTTGGGTTTGAGTCATCTGGCATGAGTCAATCCTTGACCAGTCGCATTGCAATGAGATCCTGCACATCGAGAAGACCAACGGGTTTGCCATGAGCATCCACGATGGGAATCTCATCCTGGCGATGCTCACGAATCATGCGCAAGGCATCAGCAACGCGGGCATCCGCACTAAGCGTGCGCGGGCTGGGCGTCATGACCTTGCTGATGGGTTCGTTGAGGCGATCAGGGTTGTGAAGCACCAGCCTGCGGAGATCGCCATCGGTGAAGATCCCCGAGAGCTTGCCATCAGCATCGATCAGGAGGATGGCGCCTGGTCTGCGTGTCGTTTTTGATGCCTGAGTTAGTGCATCTGCAACTGAGCAGGTATCAGGAATGGGCGCGAGATTGGAAGGGATTGAAAACCGCATGACATCGATGATGGGTCGGAGCATGGTGCCCAGCGCACCGCCGGGGTGGCGTTTGGCGAAGTCGTGGTCGGAAAAGCCCATGCGAAGTGCGGTGGTTAATGCGAGTGCATCGCCCAGAGCCAGGGATGTGGTGGTGGAGCTGGTTGGAGCTGCAAAAGGAGCACCGGCTTCGTGTTTCACGCCTGTGTGGAGAGGGATCGTTGCCAGTCGGTCCAGGCTGGAAGGCGGCTCGGTTGCCAGAGCGGTGATGCTGATGATGGGCAGCTTGTCCTGTCTGAGGATGGCTGCCAGATTGATGATTTCCTCGGTCTCGCCGGAGTTAGAGAGGCAGATCACGGTATCGCAGGGGCGGAATCGGCCCAGATCGCCATGTGCAGCTTCAGAGGGATGCACCGCGTGCGACGGGATTCCTACGGAGGCCATGGTAGCGCTGATTTTGGCACCGATGAGACCTGATTTGCCCAGGCCTGAGATCAGGACTGTGCCGCCGGAGTCGGTGCAGCCTTGTAGCAGGTCCACAGCCTGCAGGAATGAATCGCCCAGCATCTGAGCAAGTGCAGAGATATCCGCAGCCTCCAGAATCAACATCTGGCGTGCATAGGCAAGCTCGTCAGCGCGGGATTGCTCTGGTGCTCCGGCCGCTTTGGGCTCCTTGAGCTTGTGCGGAGTGGTTGGGGTGGGGGGTTGGGGGTTGGGGGGGTTGGGGGGCTGATTCATTGGTTCTATAGGGTACACTCTGAGTATCCATTGGGATACGCCCGATGCGATACGATCTGGAGATCATGCGTGCCAGAACCAACGACCACCAAATCTTCCCCCCCTCCCCAACCCCCCTCCCAAGCCCCCCCCCTCCCGTCCCCCTCTCAAGCTCAGGCCAGTTCGGGTGTGGCTTCTGGGAGTGATTATCTGGTGAGGCTGGATCAGTTTGAGGGGCCTTTGGATCTGCTGCTTTATCTGATACGCCGGGCTGAGGTGGATATTACCGAGATTCCCATAGCAACCATTGCTGATCAATATGTGTCTTTCATCACTCAAGCGGGTGATCATGATCGGCTTGATATTGATCTGGCGGGTGATTTTCTGGTGATGGCTGCGACGCTGATGGAGATTAAGTCACGAATGTTGATGCCGCCGGAGGATTCTGCATTTGCCAGCTCAGATACAGATGCAGCGGGGGCGGGGGGGCCATCAGCTGAGGATCAGCGGACAGAGCTGGTGCGTCAACTGTTGGCATACAAGAAGTATCGTGATGCTGCGGATGCGCTGGAAGATCAGCGTGAGCGTTGGCATCAGCGGGTGCCTTGTGATGGGGCGGGGGTTGCCAGCAGTGCGGTGCGGCAGGCAATGGATTCGCTGCCTGAGATCGAGCTTGAGGACCTGGACATTCTGGATCTGGTGTCTGCGTTTGAGAAGATCGTGGCATCGGTTAACTTTGATCGGCTCGGTGAACACACCGTGGCGCAAGACGACACGCCCATCGAGCTTCACGCAGCAGATTTGCTGGACCGCCTGAAAAACGACTCGCGACAATTGGGTGCCGATGGAGAAAGCGGAGGTGGGGCGGGGATGCCTTTGTTTGATGTGTTTGCCGGGAAAACGCGCAGCCAGATGATCGGCCTGTTTCTTGCAATGCTGGAACTGACCCGTCAGGGCAAGGTCCGCGTGTATCAACGAGCAGCAGAGGACAACGAGACGGACTCATCAGAGCATGGCGAGAGTGCGGAGTGCAACAGCGAAATATTTATTGAACTCAAGGCGGAGAGTGAGGACGAGGAGCAGGCGTTGGGAGAGGGTTTGACTGGGGGAGATTGATGAGTTGAATGGGGGGGCTGGGAGGGGATGGTACTACTTGCTATCTTGGCACAGTTGAGTGGTTGATACTATGTAGGGGAGTGGCAAGATAGTGGATGTGCAATGGCCATGACTTTGCGTAGCCATATGTCATGTACTGGGAGTCATGGCTACTCAGCGCAATGGCCGCCGTTATAGCATATACTGTCTGTATGAGCATCCCCAAATTTCACGAATTTATGTTGCCGATACTAGAGCTGACTGATGACGGTGCAATACACAATCCGTCTGAATTAGTTTCGAAACTTACTGCAGCATTCGATCTTTCAGAAGACCAGCGCAAACAACGGATCCCCAGTGGGAAACAAACAGTGATCTATAATCGTGTAACTTGGGGGATTACTTATCTTAGAAAAGCTGCGCTTCTTGAATCGGTATCACGCGGTCAATACCGCATAACTGCTATGGGTCGATCCGTGTTGGAGAACCCTCCTTCATCAATTACCAAGGCGTGGCTCATAGACAAATCTTCTAGCTTTGCCGTGTTTTCTAACTCATTGAAATCTGACTCATCCAATGTATCTGTCGTGGACCCTACTAACGAGGAATTAACTCCTGAGGAAGCGATTGGTCAAAGCTACGATCAGATCAAGCTGGAGTTGGCTCAGGAACTTCTTATTCAAATTAAATCACAATCGCCACAATTCTTCGAACAACTCGTGGTGGATTTGTTGGTCGCCATGGGTTATGGAGGCTCTCGTGAGGATGCAGGAAAAGCTATTGGGAAGTCCGGTGACGGTGGTATCGACGGCGTAATCAACGAAGACAGGCTCGGGCTCGATTCGGTCTATCTTCAGGCAAAACGATGGGACAATGCTGTTGGCAGGCCGCAGATTCAGGCATTTGCTGGCGGATTGGATGGAGTACGAGCTCGAAAAGGTGTGTTTATTACAACATCAACTTTCGCATCACCCGCAAGAGAATATGTGAAGAATATTGATAAGAGCATCGTACTCATCGATGGTAAAATGTTATCCAACCTCATGATTGAATACAATCTCGGAGTTACAGTTACTCAAACCATGCAACTCAAGCGCATAGATGTAGATTACTTTGAATCAGAACTATGAGGCGTAACAGAACACAGTGGATGGCAGTGGCCACGGAGGACTTCTCATAGGTGTTTACAAAACCGTGCTATTTGCCTGTAATACTACATTCTTGGGGTGCCACTACTCGATGCGCAGCAGCGCAGTAGTGTCTTCGCTCATTGTCTGTAGAAACACTACTGCGCCGAAGACGGCGAGTAGTGGCACCCTTAAAATGGGGCTTCATGAGAATACCTCTACGGAACCTGCTATTGAATAGTGACATCTACAAGTGTTCAAACAAAGCTAATTGGAACAGGGGTTTACGGGCAGCCAGCGTTGAATAGGCTGATGAACTCGAAGAAGTCCAGCACATCGATATTGCCATCGCCGGTCAGGTCGGCAGCGGGGTCGCTGGCTTGAAACAGTGTGATGAATGCGAAGAAGTCCAGCACATCAACCACGCCGTCGTTGGTGAAATCCACAAGGCATGGGGTGGTGCAGGCCAGATCAAAGATATAGGCAGAGCCAGAGTTTGGACCAGCATCTTCGTTGCGCCATGCTCCAGCCAGAGCTTTATCAGCGTCGATGGCGACAGCCCATCCGAAGAGGTCGCCCTCAGCAGCATCTGAGGAAATGAGCTTGGCTTGTTCTTGCCAGGTGCTGTCGGTTTGTAGTTGAAAGATATAGGCTGCACCGACATTGCATACGCCGGGGAATGGCGGGTTTTGTGAGCAGGGCTCGTCGATAGACCATTGACCCCAAGCACCGACGGCTGCGAGATCGCCACTGAGGCTGACAGAGGCTCCGAAACGATCACCGGGTTGAATATCACTTGCGATGAGTGTTGCTTCGTTGCGCCACTCTTCGCCATCAATGCATCGATAGATGTACGCGACGCCACCAGGGGCGATGGGATTGCTTACAGAGATGGGACTGGCGCCGATGAGAGCCAGATCGCCTTCAAGGGAGATTGCGTTGCCAAACCGGTTGCGTTCGCCGGGGAGAGGCGTTGGTGTGGGGATTATTGTTTCCTGGGTCCACTGTGTGCCGGTGAAGCGGTAGACATACACAGCACCTTCCCCATCAGGAAAGGACTGGCCGGTGTTGCCGGTATTCCACGCGCCGATCAGGGCTGCGTTGCCACTGATAGCGACGGCTTGGCCGAAATCATCTTTGGGTTGTCCATCAGATGCGATGAGTTTGGTTTCCTGGATCCAGTCTGTGCCGTTGAAGCGGTAGACATATGCCCAGCCCGGGCCGGAGAGATTGTTCTGGGGTGCACCGACAACCACAACATTGCCATCGACGGCAACCGAGTAGCCGAACTCGTCGTTTCGGCGGCCGTCTGATGCGATGACCTTGCTCTCCTGGACCCACTGATTTCCATTGAAGCGGAAGATGTAAGCTGCGCCCGAGGCTGAGCCATTGGCATCATCAAAGCGGGCACCAACGACGATGATATCGGTATCAATGGCTACGGAAAAACCGAAGCCTCGGCTGCTGTCAGCGGGGTTGAGTCTGGTCTGCTCGACCCACTGGATTCCATCAAAGTGAAACACATAAACTGATCCGCTTGCCATCGCATTGCCATCTGGAAGATCGCGATACGCTCCGATCACAGCGGTATCACCCAGAATCGCAACTGCAGATCCAAAGGAGTCATTCGCAGCCAGATCTGAAGCGAGCAGTTTGGATATTTCGAAAGGAGCGCAGCTCTGTGCATTTGCTGGCGCGGACAACTGACTGATCACAAATGCAGCGAGCAGAAAAAAAGTGCGTGTCATGAGGCGTTTCCTGATTCAAGTCTGACGAGCAGTCTCAGGGGACAATACGGATCAAAAGAGAGGGCGGATGCGTCATTGATCTGAAGTTACACATGGAATTGTGGTAAGAGAAACACGAGTTGAGAAGAGCTTTGTGAGCTGCCGAGATGAGAGTTGCTGAGAATATGTAAAAACCATGGCGGAAGGCTGGCGAGAAGGTGCGATGTATTACAGCCGCACCGTGCGGCTCAAAGCAAAGTCAACACTTTGAAAAAGGATAGCAATTGTGAATAAGAACAGATATCGTTGCGCCGCCGTTTTCGCGTCTTTGCTGTGGCCGCTTGTTGCGGGAGCACAAAATAACGAGGCGAATATTTCAACAGGTAATGCCCCAGGCAGCGGTGTAGTACAGACATTCGTGACACTACAGAAAACGATCAACGGGATCACTTTTACCCAAGAGGTGAAATGGAACACGCAGATTGAAGCGGGTGATGATGCCAACACCAAGGCGGGGAAGATTCGAAGCTCTGCCCCGACGAATTTGCCGGAGATGGAGAACATATCTGGTACTTCCAACACAGTGGGGGCGCAGGGTAAAAACGGATGGACAATTACTTCAATGGTGTTTTCCAAGGATCCGACCAAGGAAAAGCATACTCACAATGTGTTTTCGACATTTGCGTTTACTGATCATATCGGTGTGTTTTCGCTGACAGACGATTCGTTCGCGACTGGTCTGGACAGTTTTGGAGGGCCGGGTTTCATAAAAGTCGATTTCTTTGGTGAGTCGATCCGTGTGGACACATTCCCCGGGATGAACGGTGCGGATCTGGAAGGTCTTGTGAACATTGAGATCGTTGCGTTGCAACTGGAGAGTTCGATCGAAAGCCTGGGTTCGCCAACAATGGACAAGTTTGATGTTTTCAGTGGCGCTGGGCACGACGATCAGATGCTGTTTATTTATGATATTGATGAACTTGGTTTGACTATTGAAGTTGCAGACACGGGGATTGGGTTTGATGTGTCGGGGTTGTTCGTTCCATCACCGGGTGCGATGGTATTGCTAGGTCTGAGCGGGTTGACAGTTGTGCAGCGACGCCGTTCGCCCAGTCAGTATACTGCATGAGCTGGGGCGGGGGAAAGTGCTGAGGAGAGAAAGATAACTGGGAGGATGGCACGATCGCCTGCGTGTGGTCGTGCCATTTTTTCAATGCTTTAGATGGGCATTCCAAAGTGTCCATTACGCTATGGAGGAATCTATTTATCATGCAGAGGCGTGGTATTGCGCTGCACAAGCATCGATTTGTCACGAGCAGGCAAGCGTGTGTGTAAATTTGAGACGGGTGGTATGGCCACAGCTTTGCGTAGATATGTGAGATGTGGAATCGTGGCCACGGATGGACATCCATGAGCTAGCTGTGCATTTTATCCCTACACTATTCTAAACACAGGAGATCCAACATGCCCACACGCTGGCCATTCCCCGACGATCCGAGTTTGGCGGTCATTACCCTTAAGCGCATTGTTTTCGGCGATGCTCCTGTCCTCAGCGTGAAACACGACACGGACGGTATGTGGCAATTCCTCGACTGCGAACCATGTGTCGAAGAAGACGCGGCCATGGTCGGGCTTGCCGAGATGGTCGAACGCTATCCTGAACTGACTGAGGCGGCCATGCTGCCGATGGGCTTTGCTGCAATCCGTGAAACGGTCGAGGAGCCTTGGCAGTTGTACCTGAATGATGGGGATGGGGACGGCGAGTAATCCCATCGGGTGCAGAGTGTATTTGGCCTTCTGAATCATGGCACTGACCTGTCCTTTGGTCAATGGCTTCAGGGATGTTGGTGGAAGTGGGGTGGGTGGGGGAATGGGGAAAAGAGTAGGTGAGGGAGCACTGACCAAGGGACTGGTCTGTGCTCTTTTAGCAGATCGGTTGCACCCGGCGATCAGAGAGTGGTATTCCCTGATGCTGATGGTCCCTGGTATTCTGAATGGTCGAACCCGAGTATGCACATAAAGATTGAAGGCAAGAGTACCAGCCCGACTGCAAACCCGATACCGTGGCTGAATGATTTGGCAAGGTCGACCATGAGAATTATGGCCAAGACAACATTGACCAAGGGAATCCACATCAAGACAACCCACCACCATGGACGGCCGACGATCTTGCACAGGATATAAATATTGTAAATCGGGATGATGATCGCCCACCCCGGCTGGTTTGCCTTTTCAAACATCTTCCAGATACCGACGAAGATCAAGATGAAAAGTAACAGGGCCAGAAACGCGGGGGCACTCTGAAAAAGTGGTGTACTGTTTTGTGCAAGTGTTACAAACATGTCCTGCTCGAATATTGAAGAAGATGAAAACTCTGGTCAATCCAGGGCTCATGACTGATTTTGTTTTCAATCGTATTATGACGCAAGGCCGACCGATTCCTGAGTGGATGTCAGTCCTGCTGCAAGTTGAATGCCTGCTGGAGTGTCAGATCAGTGCGGTCAGCGGGGTTTTGGAGTGTCATCTTTGCACCCGATGAGCGCAGTTGTGTCAGCAGCCTCTGGCTGATGCGGGTGTGCAACTCGACTCGGTCGCTCTGGTAGATCCGATCGAGCACAGTGGATCGGTTTTCGATCATGTGGATGGTGCGTGCATCGTTTAGGGGGATGGTGATGAGGAGTTCGACTTGCTTGCCTTGCATGCGCTGGAGCACGCGATTGATGAGATCCTCTGCGCCAAGGCGGGGTAGACCAGTGTCATCAGGCAGGGCGCACAAGGGGATGGCATATGGATACTTCTGTTGCCACATCAGGAGTTGGCGGTTGTCGGGCAGGCTGTCAGCCTTGTTGAGCAGCAAGAGTCGCAAGGGGGGTTGGGTTGGAGAATCTGGATCGGCAGCTGGGGCGATCAGTTCATCGAGTGTTTTTGTGACGGTTTTATAGTGCATCTCGGCTGCGGGATCTGAGATGTCCAGCACGATGAGCAGCAGGTCCGCGTGGGTGGCTTCTTCGAGGGTTGCCTTGAAGGAGGCAATGAGGTTGTGGGGGAGATCGCGGACGAAGCCGACGGTATCAGAGAGCATGACGGTGGTGCCGCCACCGAGATCCCATTGGCGGGTTCGGCTGATGAGTGTGGCGAAGAGGCGATCATCTGCGTAAGCGCCGCCTTGGGTGAGTGTGTTGAAGAGTGTGCTTTTGCCAGCATTGGTGTAGCCGACGAGGCCAACGGTGTAGTTATCAATCTTTCGCTTGGCCACAGCACGGGCTTTGCGTTTCTGGATGGTTAGGAGATTGGCGTTGAGTTCTTTTTTGCGTTTCTGGACGAGTCTGCGGTCAATTTCGATTTGTTGTTCGCCGGGGCCTCTTGTGCCTACGCCTCCGATGCCGCCGGAGCCGACGATGCGTTCGAGGTGGTCCCACATGGCGCGGAGCCGGGGATAGGTGTATTCGAGTTGGGCGATTTCGACCTGGAGCTTGGCTTCGTGAGAGGAGGCTCTGCTGGCGAAGATATCCAGGATCAACTCGGAGCGGTCCAGTACCTTGCAGCTGGTGATTTTTTCGATGTTGGCAATCTGGCGAGGTGAAAGTTCATGATCGAAAATGATGGTGTGGGCATCGAGCGTCTGGCAGAGTTCAGCCAGTTCCTCAGCCTTGCCGATGCCGATGTAGGTGCCAGCGCGGGGGCGGTCACGCATTTGGTCAATCTGACCCACGACGACAGCACCGGCCTGTTCAGCGAGGCTGGTGAGTTCGCCGAACGGGTCTTCGTGGTTGTAGTGGCTGTCAGGCAGACGAACTGCAGCCAGAACAGTGCGTTCAGCACGGACAGAAATTGCTGATCGTTCCTTGGGTTCGGGCATGAGACTCCAGTCAGCGTTGGTGTAAACGAGTCGTGATCAACTCAGGCGATGATATGCCCTTGAAGTCTCAAGAATCTTGTATAGAGAAAGGTGATCAATCGCGGTAGGCAGCGAGGATGGCATCGACATTTTTCTTGGCATCGCCAAAGAGCATGCGTGTGTTAGAGCGCACGAAGAGGGGGTTTCCGATACCTGCATAGCCGCTGGCCATGGATCGCTTCATGACAATGACGGTTTTGGCGTGCCAGCATTCCAGGACGGGCATACCTGCGATGGGGCTGTTGGGATCGTCCAGAGCACTGGGGTTGACGATGTCGTTTGCACCGATGACGAGGACGACATCGGTCTGGTCGAAATCTGCATTGACATCTTCCATCTCGTGCACGATGTCGTATGGCACGCGAGCTTCAGCCAGCAGGACATTCATGTGACCCGGAAGTCGACCTGCAACGGGGTGAATGGCGAACTTGACATCAGCGCCTTTGTCGCGGAGAATTTCGGTCACATGTGCAAGAGCGTGCTGAGCCTGGGCGACAGCCATGCCATAGCCCGGGATGATGACGATCTTTTTGGCTTGCTTGAGCAGTTCGACGGTTTCATCGACTTCGATGGGTATTGCTTCACCTTCGACAACTGCAGCTTTTCCGCTGGCAGTTCCAAAGCCACCGAGTATGACACTTATGAACGAGCGGTTCATGCCTCGGCACATGATGATGGAAAGAATGGCACCACTTGAGCCCACGAGAGCGCCGGTGATAATGAGCAGGTCGTTTGAGAGCATGAAGCCCGCCGCTGCAGCTGCCCAGCCGGAGTAGCTGTTGAGCATGGAGACCACGACGGGCATGTCAGCACCGCCAATAGCCATGACCATATGAACGCCGACGACTCCCGTGATGACGGTTGCAATCAACAGCATGATGATGGCAGAAGAGGTAGTCTCTGCTCGGGCAAAGGCAATGCCCAGCACGATCGTGCCTAAAAGCATGGCCAGGTTCAACAGGTGTCTGCCGGGGAGCGTGAGTGGCGACCCAGACATGATGCCTCGGAGCTTGGCAAAGGCGATGACCGAGCCCGTGAAGGTGATCGAGCCGATGCACACACCAATGTAAACTTCGACATCGTGGATGATGCGTTCAATGCCAGCGAGCTGGTTTTCAGGATTGAAGTAGGTTGCAAACCCGACGAGAACCGCGGCTGCCCCGACGAAGCTGTGCAGAATCGCGACCAGTTCGGGCATTTCGGTCATTTTGACCCGGGCAGCCAGAAAGGCACCGATTGCGACTGCGGGGACAATGGCCAGTGCAAGCATGCCGTAGCCTGAGAACTCATGGCTCCCCGCGGTGGCGAGGAGTGCAATGGCCATGCCGATGACGCCAAAGATTATTCCACGGCGGGCGGTTTCGGGTGTGGAGAGCCCAGCCAGGCTCAGGATGAAGAGGATGGCAGAGCAGATGTATGCAACTGTAACGATGTTGTCAGCCATGATCTGCTATTTCCGGAACATCGCGAGCATGCGTTTAGTGACAAGAAAACCGCCAGAGATATTGATCGTGGCGATGAATACAGCGACGGCACCGAGGATGGTAACAATGCTCGATGGTGAACCTGAGAGTTGAAGCATGCCGCCGACGATGATGATGCCGCTGATTGCATTGGTGACGCTCATCAGAGGCGTGTGCAAAGCTGGAGCGACATTCCAGACGACCTGCCACCCAACGAAACAGGCAAGGATGAATACGGTGAGATGGCTGAGCAGAGACTCCGGTGCAACTGCACCCACACCAAGAATACTGAGAAGTGCAACGAGTAGCCCCACGAAACCTGTGTCGACGGATTTTTTTGCACCTTCTTTTGTAGCTTGTTCGATAACCGCAGTGTTTTCTGTCCAGGGTTGATCAGCAATTTTCCCATGTGCGGGCTTTGGCTTGGGTGGGGGCCAGGTGATTTCGCCGTCATGCGTGACCAGCGAGCCTCGGATGATTTCGTTTTCCAGATCGACCTTGAAGTTTTCTGAGCTTCCCATTTCCTCGATCATGTTGACGAGTGTGGAGGAGTAGAGCCAGCTTGACTGGATCGCCATGCGGCTGGGAAGGTCGGTGTAGCCGATGATTCTGACGCCTTTGTGCTGAATCATCTTGCCGGGTTGAGTGAGTGAGCAGTTGCCGCCCTGCTGGGCTGCCAGATCAACAATGACCGAACCTTCGCGCATGGACTCGACCATGCCTGCGGTGATTAGTGTGGGAGCTTTTTTGCCTGGGATGAGGGCTGTGGAGATGATGACATTGACCTCCATCGCCTGTTTGGCGAAGAGTTTCATCTCAGCTTCGATGTATTCAGGGCTCATGACCTTGGCGTAGCCGCCTTCGCCAGCGCCATCTTCATCGAGTTTGACCTGAAGATCGAGGAACTCTGCTCCCAGGGAGCGGACTTGTTCGCCGACTTCGGGTCTGGTGTCAAAGGCGCGGACGATTGCACCGAGACCTCGAGCAGCACCAATGGCTGCCAGGCCCGCCACTCCACCTCCGATAATCAGAACTTTGGCAGGTGCGATGGCGCCCGCAGCGGTTGACTGGCCAGCGAGAAAGCGAGGGTACGCATTGGCAGCTTCTATGACCGCCCGGTAGCCCGCAGCGTTGGCCATGGCACTGAGAGCATCGACCTTCTGGGCTCTGGTGATGCGAGGCACGCAGTCCATAGCGATGACCGAAGTCTTTTTTTGTGCAAGTTTTTCGAGCAGCAGCTTGTTCTGAGCAGGCCAGATAAAGCCGATAATACACTTCCCCTCGCCCAGCATGTCGACTTCATGCTTGCCCAGGTCCGGGTGCGCCATGGGGGGGTGAACTTTGAGGACAATGTCGCTTTCAGCCCAGAGTTTCTGGATATCGTCGACAATCGTGCCACCTGCCTGGGTGTAGGCTGCGTCTGTGTGCTCAGCGCTGATGCCTGCACCTTGTTGAATCCAGACCTCAAACCCGTCGTTAACGAGTCTTTCGACAGTACGCGGCGTACCTGCGACTCTTCGTTCGCCAGATTCGACCTCTTTGGGGATGCCTACTCGCATGATGATTAACGCTCAAAAGAAGTTTGGTTGGCACTATACACGGACAAATTCCCCAGTCCAATCAAATGGAGATTGCAGGGATAACGCTGTGGACAAAAGCTGGGGGGTTCATGTGGGCAATCATCGGCAAAAATGCCTTGTCCAGGTCGATCTTGAGCCATGATTCTGTGGGGGGAATAAAGATGTACGGGATGATGTTGGCTATAATGGGCACATCTGGTCCATGTCGAAGTAGATGTACGACATGGATGCAGAGCGTTTAGGTTACCAATCCGAGAAGTTCTATGAATAATGGTTCGACCGGGCAGATGGTTGATCGCACATCGCTTGATTCGGTTGTGATCCGGTTCTGCGGGGATTCGGGAGATGGGGTGCAGTTGGCTGGTGGCCAGTTTACAGACACCGCAGCGCACTTCGGAAACGATTTTGCCACTTTTCCTGACTACCCAGCTGAGATCAGGGCTCCACGAGGGACGACCTTCGGGGTATCTGGTTTTCAGGTGCAGTTTTCCAGCCTTGACATTTACACGCCTGGTGAAGCTGTTGACGCGATGGTTGCGATGAACCCTGCTGGGTTCAAAGTGAACATCGATGATATCACACCTGGCGGTATCGTGATAGTCAACGAGGATGAGTTCACCAAGGGGAACCTGGCCAAGTGTGGGTATGTCGATGACTACAACCCGCTGGATGACGAAGCACTGACCACCAGATTCACGCTGATTCGTGTGCCCATGAATCGCCTGACACGCGAAAGTGCAGAAGGCACTGAAGAGGGCGTGAAGGTTGTTGACCGTTGCAGGAATATGTTTGCGTTGGGCATTGTGTACTGGCTTTATGATCGGCCTCTGGATGCGACGGTTCGTTTTCTGGAAAACACCTTTACCAAGGGTAAAGGCAAGCCTGAGATCGCAAAGCTCAATATTGATGCGCTCAAGGCTGGGTATTTCTTTGGCGAAACAGCTGAGTTTCCCTCACAGTTTCGCATTCCGCCTGCCAAGCAATCCCCCGGTACCTACCGAAGAATCAACGGCAATGAAGCAACGGTGTTGGGACTCATCACCGCGGCTCAAAAAGCAGGCAAGGAAATCACCTACGCCAGTTATCCGATTACGCCTGCATCCAACATTCTGCACGGATTTTCCAAGCAGAAGAACTTTGGGATCAAGACTTTTCAGGCTGAGGACGAGATCAGCGCGATTTGCGCAGCAATTGGTGCCAGCTTTGCAGGTGACATCGGTGTGACAGGAACCTCCGGCCCGGGACTCGCGCTCAAGAGCGAAGCACTGGGTCTTGCGGTGATGTTCGAGTTGCCTCTGATTGTGGTCAATGTTCAGCGTGCTGGACCTGCCACGGGGATGCCCACCAAAACGGAACAGGCAGACCTTTTCCAGGCATTGTTTGGAAGACCCGGTGAAAGCCCGTGCATTGTTCTGGCTCCGGGTGATCCGGGGGACTGTTTTGATATGGCGATTGAAGCGGTCAGGCTTGCTATTCGGCATATGAGCCCGGTGGTGTTGCTGACCGATGCGTACATCGGCAATGGTGCAGAGCCTTGGCGTGTGCCCAATGTTGATGATATTGAACCGATTGAGGTCAGCCATCCCACTGCGGATTCGTATGCAGAGGGAGAGTTCATGTCCTATGCCAGGGATGAAAACACCTTGGCCAGGCCTTGGGCTTTGCCAGGTACACCGGGGCTGGAGCATCGTATGGGCAGCTTGGAAAAAGATGCCAATACTGGCGAAGTTTCGTATGACCCGATGAATCACGAGATCATGGTGCGAGCACGGGCTGAGAAAGTCGCTCGTGCAGTTGACACGATTCCCGACATCAAGATCGCAGGTGCGGAAACAGGCGATGTGCTGGTGCTGGGCTGGGGCAGTACACGCGGAACGATCACCACGGTTGTGGATAGTCTTCAAAAATCAGGACGATCGATCAGCAGTGCCCATTTGCGTTATCTGAATCCGATGCCTGCAAATCTTGAGCAGGTGCTCAAGGGGTTCAAAACCATCATCATTCCAGAGATAAACCTGGGACAGTTGAGCATGTTGATCAGATCAAAGTTCCTGATTGACACGGTTTCGATCAACATGATCAGAGGTCGGCCCATGAGCGTCAAAGAACTGACCGAGAATATTGAAGAGGTCATGGATCGTTGACAGGGGATCGTTCTCCCGGGTTATTTCGAGCAAAGTGAGTAAGAAGATGATTTCAGAGAAGACTGCCAGCCTGCCCGTTTACAAGCCTAAAGACTTTGCAAGTGATCAGGATGTACGCTGGTGTCCCGGTTGTGGCGATTATGCAGCACTCACTGCGGTTCGCAAGGCTCTCGCTTCGCTGAATCACCGCAAAGAGGATTATGTGTTCGTTTCGGGTATCGGTTGTGCTGCCAGATTCCCGTATTACATGAGCACTTATGGGGTGCATTCGATCCACGGGCGAGGTTTGTCAGTGGCGACGGGCATCAAACTTGCAAATCCTTCGCTTCAGTTGTGCGTGGTATCAGGCGATGGCGATCTCCTTTCGATCGGTGGCAATCACACCATCCATACACTGCGGCGGAATATCGACCTGACCATCCTGCTCATGAACAACAAGATCTATGGCCTGACCAAAGGTCAATATTCACCAACCAGCGAAGTGGGCAAAGTGACTGCTTCGACCCCCATGGGTTCGCTGGATTTTCCCCTTAATCCACTTGCACTGGCAGTGTCTACTGGGTGTACCTTCATCGCTCGCAGCATTGATGTGGATATGAAGGGGTTTGATGCAATCTATAAACGGGCGATGAATCACCGGGGTACTTCACTGGTCGAAGTCTACCAGGATTGCAATATCTTCAACCACCAAGCCTGGTTCTATGCCTCGCAAAAAGATACCAGACCTGATAACACCATCACGCTCGAACAGGGCCAGCCTCTGATCTTCGGCACAGACCGCGACAAAGGAATTCGCATGAATGGATGCTCTCCTGAAGTGGTCAAGCTGGGAGAAAAATACACTGAAGCTGACTTGATCGTTCATGATGAAACCAATCGCTCTCTGGCGTTCATGTATTCCCAGATGGCTTATCCCGAGTTTCCCGAACCCATGGGCGTACTTTATTGTGAGCCCAACAAACCCACTTATGACAGCCTGGTGCATGATCAGATGAACGAAGCGATCAACACGCAGGGTTCGGGTGATCTTCAGAAGCTGCTGATGGGCAATGAGACCTGGACCATAGATTGAGTCGCTTTGGCTTGTTTGGGTAATAATCGGCATTTGTGCAGTTTTTTGCAGAGATTATGCTGGCTCGTTGTTGTGATGACCGCCACAGGTGCCTTTAAACTGCAAGTTGACACAAAAGAATGATGGAATCCCCCCTTGCTGCTCAGAGTAACTCTGTGTAAGCTGGGTATTGTCTAGTACGCTCGTTGGGGGGGTTCTCTGGAGGGAGATCGGTGTTTGCAAGAATCTTTGCAGACGATTTGAGTAACAACAAACAAATGGCTGCTGAGTATCAGCAGCCGACGAGTTGGAGAATCTCATAATGTTGAAAGAACTGGTAAGAAACAGGTCGCAACGCGGGGCATTTACGCTCATCGAGTTGCTCGTTGTCATTGCAATCATCGCTCTGCTGATCGGTATTTTGCTTCCTGCTCTGGGTGAAGCCAGACGCTCGGCTCGCATGACGGTTGATATCAACAGCCTCAAGCAGTTTGGCGTGGCAACCGGTACTTACGCTGCGGACTTTGAGGATAAAATCTGGTCATTCACCTGGCGTGCACAAGACGATTTGAGTACTTGGGGCGATTTGAACAATCACGGGTCTGATCTTGCTGCTGCAGCAGATCAGGCTGTGGATATTCTCCGCCGCAGGGCTGACCGGGAAGACATCCCCAAGATCACAGGTTGGATTCCCCATGTGCTCTACAACCATCTGGTGCTCAATGACTATCTGGCGCAACGACTGCCTGAGAAGATGGTTGTCAGTGTGGGCGACAGAAACCGCCTGAACTGGCAGATTGATCCTCGTAATAACTTTGATCAGGGTGCATGGCTTCCGATGCAGCCCAATCCCATAGGAAATAACAAGCGTTGGCCCTATAGCTCAAGTTTCCAGACAGTACCTGCATCTTATTCTCCCAACTCATGGCCGACAGTTGCTCAGGGCAGCCGACACAATACTTACAATATTGCTGGTGGAGCAAAGCTTGGAAGGCGTCACCTCACGGATGTGATCTATCCTTCCAACAAGGTTCATGTGCACGATGCTGCCCAGAGGCATTTTTCAAAGACCCAGATCTACTATGCGTATGATGTAGCTCGCGTGCCTGTACTGATGTTTGATTCCGCCGTATCTGTCAAGGTGACAGGTGATGCAAACCTTGGTTTTGATCCCCGGAATCCGACATCAGCAGCTGCCCAGCGTTACATTTTTCTTCCCAAAGCCTGGGAGCCTGAGCCTTTGTTCGGTGCGGTTGGTAACGGTGCAGGTGATCTGGTTTCTGGCTACTACCGCTGGACACGCGGCGGCCTGAGCGGCGTTGACTTTGGCGGCAAGGAAATCAACACTGGCCAGTTCTGATTCTATTTGATGAAGCAACAAACTTACCGGTCTTGGGTTTTCCCGAGACCGGTTTTTATTTCAGGTATCGTTTATTCCTGGCTATGTCTTGCCAACCACCCGTGTGGTTTTGAAAGATCGTCCCAGCACCTTCTCTGGATCGGTTTTTAACCAGTTTTGGAGCACATCGGAATACACGCCTCGGAAGTCTGTCTGGAATGGGACATCGCCCTCGACCAGATTGCCAAGATCAGGACTCTTTCCGATGATACCCGCTTGGCTTGCAGGCCCAATGACAAACATCGGTGCTGCAGCTCCGTGATCAGTGCCGCGAGATCCATTTTCCTTCACGCGTCTGCCGAACTCACTGAATGTCAGCACCAGAACGCGTTTTGCCAGCCCCTGCTGGGCAAGATCAGCATAAAAAGCGTTGACAGATTCTGAAAGCTCCCGCAACAGCGAACCATGCCTTAGCACCTGACGGGCATGCGTGTCAAACCCACCCAGGGAAGTGTAATACACCCGAGTACCAAAGCCCGCAGCGATCAGATCACTGATCTGCGACAGCTTGTTTGCCAGGCCAAAGGCTGGATACTTGCCACGCACGACACGCTGGGATGCCTGAGCTGATTCGATCCTTTTGGCATTGTTGCAGCTCTCGACCGCAGCTCGCTGAACAAACAGCAGATCCTGAGTAGCATTTTGCCTCTTGTCCTGGATTACCTTTCGGATCTGATCCGCCTTGCCGTTGAGGTGGAAAGACCGAACATCGCGGACACTGGGAACAGCTGCGTGATCTGATCGCAAAGCAAGGGGAAAAGTCTGGTCGTCAAGTTGCATGGCAAATGGTGGTGCCCCTGCCCGGCTTTGTTCATCAGCAAGCCGACCCAGCCAGCCAGTTGCACGAGCATTCTTGTCCAGAGTCGCAGAATGCCAGATATCCATTGATTTGAAGTGTGAGCGATCCGGGTTGGGATAGCCGACATTCATCACAACGCTCAGCATGCCTTGATCATGGAGTGACTGGAATCCTTCCATGTCCGGGTGAAGTCCGAGTTGATCATTCAACTTCAGCACTCGATTCGGCGCAATGCCAAGCGTGGGCCTTGCTTTGTGATACAGATCATCTGCATAAGGGATGACGGTGTTGATACCATCGTTGCCGCCGGTGAGTTGGATCACTACGAGTATGGTTTCATCGTTGCTCGGCAAGGTAGCCAGTGCGGTTCGCGAAAGAAAACCGGGGAGTGTTGCTCCAGATGCCATCAGGGTGGCTGCTCCGAGTCCCTGGCCTAGAAATGTCCGTCGTGTCGTACTCATCAGCAATGCTCCATCGTCATTGGTTATGCCATCTGATACTCAGGACTCGTCAGGAGCAGGTTGATGGCCTGATGTGCCTGAGCTGCCTTACTTGTGTCTAATGCTTTGAGCCTTTGGACCAAGGGTGCAGGAACCCGGCCATCCAGCAGTAGGTCACCAAATGACCTGATATCAGAAGTACCATCCGCGCTGAGCGGGGTGGCAAAGAAATCTTCCGGCTTTTGAACCATCTCCGCAGCGTGCTGGGCAGCATTGAGCCGGACCAGCATGGTCGTCGAGTTGATCCATGCACGATGTCCATCCCAACCCTTGACCGAAGGTGGCTCAAAGACCGACTGGCTCATCTGCACCGTCACGCTGGCCAGGAGTTGAGCCGGTACATCCAGATCAAGCGAACGGGCCATCCCCAGGACATATTCAATCGGTGATTTGATCCTGGCGCGATACGCTGAGGCATGAAAGAATGCTTCACTCTTGAGGAGTGTCCGCAATGATTCAGCAATGTTCATGTCACTCTTTGCAAGTTCATCAGCCAGATTTTGTACAAGCTGATCTTCCGGTGCAGGTGTGACGAACTCGTGCAACAAGCGGCTGGCGATGAATCTGGCACAGGCGGGGTGCTTGCTGGCGATTGAGCAGACATCAGTGCCATTGAGATTGCCGCGTGTTCCCAGAATGATCTTTTCGCCTTCATCGTGTTCGCGTTGCCGAAAGCGATAGACGCTGTTCTTCTGACTCCAGCCTGTGAATGCCCGTGCAGATTCCTGGATGTCTTTTTCCGTGTAGTTGCCAGCCCCCAGGCTGAACAACTCAAACAGCTCACGAGCATAGTTTTCATTGGGTCTGCCTTTGAGGTTGAGAGCCCCATCGAGCCACACGATCATGGCGGGGTCTTTACTCATTGCCAGCAGCAGATCAAAAAACTGCCCTGCAGCGTACTTTTCTATTGATCGCAACTGGGTGAGCATCATCGGCGGCGAACCGATCTTGGCATTGCTCGTTGCAAAGTGGTTGTGCCACATCAAGGCAAGCCTGGCGTGCAAAGGCCGAGTTGTATATCGCATTCGCATCAACCACCAGCCTCTGAGTGCCTCGATGTCCTGACGAGCGGCGATGCCCCTGCCAATCTCATCGAGTTCATCGTGGCGTTGGCTGTCAATGGTTGTATCAATCAGCTTGTCAATCGTTTTGCCAGGACCATCAAGGAGTGCCTGTCGAACTTCACTGATCGTCGGAGCAAACCCTGTGCGTCTGAGCAAGTGAGCTGCTCTGGCTTGATCCCAAGGCTTTTTCCCGCCGGGAATCCATGCTTTGAGTGATGTTGAGTCCATGATCAATCATCCTCATTGATCTGCAGCAGGTCGTCATTGAACCGAAGCTCTGCAGTTGCCACAACGCTGCCACTTTCACTTGGTGTGGATGTGATTGTGAGATCCTGCACCATGTCCAGAAGCGTGAACATCAAATCAATGTTCTGGGTGGCTTGAGCGCGGGAATGGTTTTTCTTGAGCATTTCGTCTGCGATCAGTGCTTCTTTATTGTCTTGCAGAATCGATGCCAAGCCTGTCGATTCGATGAGCAACTCGCCACTTGCTGCGGATGGCACTTCAAGTGATGGCGTTTTATCCTGTTGTAGATCGATCAGGTCTTTCATCAGGTCGATCGAAGTTGTGATGACAAAGTGATCGTCAACAATCGCGGTGCAGGGTGCAAAGTTAAACCGCGGGCCGAGCATTGACATGCCCGCGTCCTCGTTTCCATCACCCTCGGGGTAGGCACTCCAGACAATATCAACACCTCGGTGCTTGCCCATCTGGATGGCATACACCTTTTGATTGTTGTTGGCCATTTCAAGTGAGACGACGGAGAGGGCACTGAGCGTACCGGAGCGAAGTCGCAGTGCCAGGTTTTTAGTCATCGACATATCCAAAGGCGTGATCATGGCAAATGCTGGCAGCTGAGGATTGGGCTTGAATCCTAGTGATTCAAAGTTCTGCCTGGCCACGATTAGATTGATGGGGCCATTGATCGCGGGAAGCACATCATCCATCACATCAAGCCCGCCGAGCAAAGATGTCAGCGTGCTGGTGAAGTCAACAGCCTGGCCCGCACCGACTACATTCAGCAGGGATTCACGCTCAGAGAACAGTTCCGCCCAATCCCGCGAAATGACCATCTGGCCCGCGTATCCCTCGATGGAACTGCCCGACCAGATCTCAGGTCCGTCAGAGAGTGTGCTCAAGAGGCCGCTGTGCGTTTCAGGCATCGGCATGTCGCTATCGATGACTGTCGAAAGCCTGATCGAGTCATCGTCAACTGCAAGCCATGCCAGCCCGTCGCGGGAGTTATCAATCGCGTGCAGCCAGTCGCCAAACAAGAAGCCTTGCAGGGGTTCATTGGCTTTGGCTGAAAAATTCCCTTCGGATTCAATAGCGCGTTCAATAAAGCTGCTGGAAACTTGTGTCCAGATCGTCGCGTCAGCGGGAACCTGCTTTGCAACGGTGGCCATCAGTCGAGCATCAGGTGTTGCATTGGCTCGCCCTGTGCTTTTCTTGATCATGGCGCGATCGTTGGAAAAAACAATCATGCCATCGTTTGTGCTTTTGTAAAACGCATCGCCGATGGGCACGATCTGATTTGATTTGAGTTCGTTACTGCCAGTTACAAATGTCAGCACCTGCTGCATGACGCGATCTCGCACCTCTGTATTGTCACTGAGGCTGGCGATGACATAATGAGGTTCACCCGTCTCATCATCAAAGTTCACGCCCACAGCAAGGCGATCGCCCAGCACCGAACCCACAGCTGACCATGCATCGGTCTTTGCAACAGAGGCAACGCCCAGCAGCATCAGCCGTGCCTGGGACAGCTCAGGATTGGATGTGATTTGGTCCCACCATTGAGAATCTGTGACAACAGGAGAGCCTGCAATCGCCTTGAGTCGATGAATAAGCCCATCGCCGTCACGGAGCATGATTCGAACATCAGCATCTTTGGGGAGGGCTGCGAGAAGTCGAGCTTCAATATCAGCACTTGCCAGAGCAACTTCAGTGGTACTTGTTTCAATTGCGCCAGCAGGTGACCAGCCCATCACGGGGACAGTACAAAAACACACAGCTGTTGCACACAGTATTGATCCAGCAGTCTTCATGATGATCCTCTTTCTTTTCTTCAAGCTGAGTTATGGCCTGATACATGGATCATTACGAATCCGAAGCTCGCATTTTCAGCATTCTAACTTATGGACTGATTTGTACGCAAATAAATTTCAAGTTCACCCGGCACCTGTTTGAGCCCGCGTCTTTGTGCCTTGTCCACAGCGTATTGCAGCGAGTCGTGCATCCGCTTGTGAACCCGGTCGGTGATGTTCAGATCCCACGCAGCCATCTGCTCCATGGCGAACACCCATGCGTGGTATTCCTCCAGACACCGAGGCCGATATCTTTTGAATCCAATGGAGTGGTGTCCGATTTCGTGCAGGAAAATTGCTGCAGACATGGGGCCACAGGGTCTGGGTGATTCGATGAGCCTAGTGATCGAGCCATCCTTATATCGGACTTCCCACGCCAGCCCCGAGCTGCTGGAACGCCATTTTCGGACGCGCACGCCATAGCGTTTGAGCATTTGTCTGGTCATCTGCTCGTAGCGCTCTTGCATTGATCCGGGTTGAGACTTTTTCTTTTCAGGCAGCTTTTGCTCAACCCGTAGCGGCTTTGGTTTGCGCCTTACAGGAAAAATCAGATCCCATAGCGTTTTGTTCAACGCACACTCCCGCACAGGACCGTCCCAGCTTCTATCGATCGACCGCGATAAAACGCCTCCCAGCCCATCACTTTCTTCCCCGAGGGCTGAACTTTTATCAGCTTCAACACGGAACCCTGACCACAGGCGACCAAGCCTTGCACCGGGTCGATCAGCTCGCCAGACTGGCTTTCTATACTTGATGAGGATTCTGCATCAATCTCTTGCACGAGGCTCAGCTTTACAGGCTCGCCTGCGATCTTCACCATCACGCCTGGCCAGGGCGACAGGCCATGCACACGACATCGGCACACGCTTGCAGCTTGCCCAAAATCAACCCAGTTGTCAGCTTTGGAAAACTTGCCCGCATGGGTCACAAGCGATTCCTCCTGTACATGGCGAACGATGCTGCCTTGCTTGATTTCATTCAGGACGCGTTCAAGAAGCTCCGGACCATCCTCAGCCAGCAGGTCGTGAAGCTCGCCCGCGGTCTGTTCAGGCAGGATCGGTCTTGTTGATTGGCCCAGTATCCGCCCCGCATCCATCCGCTCAGCCAGCTCAATGACGCTGTTGCCTGTGATCGTATCACCAGCGAGAATGGCGTGGTTGATCGGCGCAGCCCCTCGCCAGCGCGGTAAAAGCGATGCGTGAAGATTCACAGCTTCAACGCCCTCAAGCAGCTCGCGTGAAAGCTTCTGGCCATAAGCGATCACGACCCACACATCCGCCCCCAGCGATCGCAGCCTGTCTCGCACTTGAACATCATTGACATTTGCAGGTTTGAAAATCTCTATGCCTGGCATATGACCCGAGGCATACTCGCTGACCGGGGTTGATGCCAGCTTGCTGCCTCGGCCTGCTTTTCGGTCTGGCTGGGTGACGACACCCACGATATCCATGTTCGCATTGAGCCAGGCCAGGCTGGGTTGGCCAAACGCACCAGATCCTAAAAAGAGCACCTTCATGGGCCTGCAGCCTTTTCAAGATCACGAATCGCAGCCCGGTTTTTCAGCCTTGAAAGCTGCGACATCCGATCCAGAATCAAAATTCCGTCCAGATGGTCTAGCTCGTGCTGCCAACAGCGTGCCAGGAGGCCTGTCCCTTGGATCGAAAATGGCTGGCCTTCGATATCAAGAGCACTCAGCGTCACCATTCTGGGCCTGCGGACTTCGCCCGTGATATCCGGCAGGCTCAGACAGCCTTCGTCGTAAGGCTCAAGCGGACCTTCCGGGTCACTGATTACCGGATTGATGCAGACCATTGGAGCTGTGCATGAACTGGGCAGTTCATCGTCATCTGATCGGCCTTCGCCTGCAGGAACACAAGCGATAAACATTCGCCAGGAAAGCCCCACCTGGGGTGCTGCCAGCCCGATGCCTTGCTCTGCGTGCATCAGCTCGATCATTCGCCGAGCCACCTGCTGAACTTCATCGTTGACCGTGGTAATTTCTTCTGCTCGGGTTCTCAGAACTTTCGCGGGGTAATGGACAATACCGAGATGGGTTGGATCAATGCTCATCGAGCGATCCTAGGTTCCCTGATGCGATTCAACGAGCCTCAGCGTTTTTCGATCCAGAAAGCTGTTCAAAGTGCCATCTGAACCCGGGCTCAGAGGCTCTTGCCGTGCCAGCATCACACAGGAGCTTCAGACCGGATACAATGGCGGGCAGCTAGAACGCCGGTCAGGTCAACCCCCCAACCGACACCCGGCACAATCCTTATCCCAAAGCATCGAGAGGGAATGAAGTTGGCGATCTTCGGAAAAAAGAAGTCCGACGAATCCGCAATGGATAAGTCATCAGGCGATATTGCTCAGGCCAGCACTGAAAACAAGGATGGCTCATCTGCCTACATGCCTGAAAAGGCAGCCAAGTTCTTTGAGCATGCCAGTGCCATGCACGACTCGACAAACTACGAGTATGCAACTCAGCTCTGGCTCGATGGCGTCAGACAGGATCCGACAAGCATGTGGGGTCTGGAAGGCTTCTTCAAATCCGCAGCTGTCTACGCCAGTCAACAAGGTAAGAAAGGCCCCAGCAAGGATCTTCTCAAAGCCTTCAGCGGCCGAGGTGATCTGGAACGATATCTGCGTTGCCTGCTGGACTGGGCCATGCGTCCCACGGAAGCGGCTGTTGCGGTTCGAGCTGCCCTCGCAGCATCGAAAATCAACCTCAATGAGCCTGCCTACTGGATTGCTGAGCGTGCGTTGCGCCTCAATGCATCAGATCGCAAGCCTCGCAAGGACCTGTACCTTAAGCTCACCGATGTATTTTCGAAAGTGAATGCTTTTAGCATGGCTGTCAAAGCAGGCGATGCTGCGGTGAAGCTTGACCCAACGGATGGCCAATTGTCAGCCTATGTCCGCAACCTCTCAGCTCAGGCAACCATGACTCAAGGGGGCTACGAAAACACAGGCGAAGAAGGCGGGTTCAGATCGAACATTCGTGATGCACAAAAACAAAAAGAGCTTGTTGACGAAGAAAAAATCGTCAAAACAGGGGACACGCTCGATCGCCTGGTTCTCAAGGCAGAAGAAGCGTACAAGCAAAATCCAGATGACATGCCCCTGCTGACAGCCTATGCCAAACACCTGCTCGAAAGAGGCAGACCCGAAGATGAACAACAGGCAATCAGGCTTTACAACAAAGGCTTTGAAAGCTCTCAGCAGTTCCGCTTTCGGCAATTGGCTGGCGACATTCGTATCAGACAGGCCAAACGCAAGTTGCGAACATACCGCGATGCTGCAGCTTCAAGCCCTGATGACCAGGCAGCGACTCAAAACTACGCAAAGGCAAAGCAGGCTTTTCTTAAACTTGAAATCGAAGAGTTCACAGCGCGCGTCGAGGCCTATCCCACTGATCTGGCGATCAAGCTGGAGCTTGGCAAGAGGCTGACTCTCATTAATGAACACGAACAGGCGATCCCGTTGCTGCAGGAAGCTCAGCATGATGTTCGCATTCGCTCTGAAGTGCTCAAGCTGCTGGGCTTTGCGTTTCACTCCATCGGCTATCAAGATGAAGCCATCCAGACCTTTCGGGGAGCTCTGGATCAACACGCTGATGCTTCAGATGCGGTTGGCATGGAGCTTAGCTATGGACTGCTCATCTCCCTTCAAACCAAAGCAACAGAAGATAGCGATCTTGAGCTTGCCAAAGAAGCTGAGAAAATTGCTTCGTCTATCGCGATTCAGCAGTTCAACTTTAAAGATGTCCGTACACGCCGTGAATCACTCAAGAAACTCATTGCAGAACTCAAAGACGCATCATCCTGAATCGGTCCTTGCGCCATGTGCAAAACCCCTTCAAACCCTGAGTCAGCGATTATCATCATCCCCGCCCGCCTTGCTTCGACGCGCTTTCCACAGAAGGTTCTGGCTGAGGATACAGGTCAGCCCTTGGTCTGGCATGTTTACGAGGCTGCAATCAAGGCAACCTGTGCCAAGCGCGTGATAATCGCAACTGATCACCAGAAAATCGCTGATGCGGTATTGTCCCGAGGCGGGCAGGCGATCATGACACGCCCGGATCATCCGAATGGCACCAGCCGCCTTGCCCAGGTTGCCGCAGATTTAAACCTCAATGAAAATCAGATCATCGTCAATGTCCAAGGCGATGAGCCAGAGCTTGATCCAGCACTTATAGATGCTGCTGTGGAACAGCTTGTCAGCACACATGCAGACATCAGCACCATCGCATCACCCATGACCGATCCGGAGGTGATCCAGAACCCCGCAGTCGTCAAGGTCGTTCTGAAAGCTGACAGCACAGCAATGTATTTTTCCAGATCACCCATCCCCTCACACGCAAGAACCACGCACGCCCAGGCACTTCGCCATGTTGGCTTGTACGCCTATCGCGTCAAAATGCTGCTGAAGTACGCAGCCTTGCCCTCGACACCACTCGAACAAACTGAGAGACTCGAACAACTCCGCGCTCTGGAACATGGCATGACCATCGCGGTGGCCATCAGACCCTCCAGCCACAGTGGCATCGATACACCCGAGCAGTACCAGGCATTCGTTGATCGATACACAGCGAGCAGCTAACTTACGAGAAGCACTACCCCACCGGCTTTTTCCAAGGCGTACCCGGTGTATATCTCACCATGTCATACAGCGCCTGTCTTGATTGCATCTCCCCCAGCAGCGGCTCAAGGCTCCCCTCTTCTTTAAGCACCCCAAGACCGCGCACAACCGCGCCCATCGCAATCCGAAGGAGCGAAACAGGATATATCACGATGTGATATCCCATCTGTTCAAACTCGCTCAGCGAAATCATCGGTGTCTTGCCAAACTCTGTCATATTGGCAAGCAAATAGCAATCCTCACCAAGTTCCGCTGCGAACTTTGCAAACTCATCTCGGGTGTGCAAGCCTTCGGGAAAAATCATGCTCGCGCCCGCCTGTACATATGCACGAGCCCGCTCCAGCGCAGCATCAAACCCCTCTACACCCTTGGCATCTGTGCGGGCACAGACAAGAAACCCATCAGCCCCGCTGCACTCATGTGCAGCTTCAACTGCCCATGTGATCTTGGAAACAGCTTGCTCTATCGACACCAGCGCCTTGCCATCAAGATGCCCGCACCGCTTGGGAAAGACCTGGTCTTCAATATGCAGCCCCGCAGCTCCAGCGTGGTTGTAATCAAGTACAGTTCGGCGGACCATTTCTTCTTCGCCGAAACCCGTATCAGCATCGGCAATCACAGGCAGGCTGCTGGATGACGCCACTTCTCTGACAACCGCGGAGAAATGATCCAGCGTCAACACGCCAACATCTGGTACACCTGCAACGACACTGGTCGCACCTCCCGATACATATGCTGCTTCAAAGCCAGCATCTGCAATCGCTCGTGCGACCAGTCCATTGAATGCACCCGGTGCAGCAATGCAATGGTCTTTCATCAGCTCACGCAGTCGAGACCCAGGATGTACTTGATCATGACAAGTCTTAGCCATACTTCAGCAGACCTCCACGACCATTGCCACAGCGTTGCCGCCACCCAGGCACAGGGCTGCGACGCCTCGTTTGCCACCGGTGCGATGGAGTTGGTGGAGCAGTGTCACCAGCACACGGGCACCAGATGCGCCGATGGGGTGTCCCAGCGCCATCCCGCCGCCACAGATATTCAGGCGATCTTCGCTGATACCCAGTTCCTTGATATTACAAAGCACCTGTGCTGCAAATGCCTCGTTGATTTCAAACAGGTCGATGTCGTTTATGCTCAGCCCCGCTTTATCAAGAGCACCTTGCACGCCTCCGATTGGAGCTGCGAAAATCTCTTTGGGTTCAACGCCATGAGTGTGATACGCCACGATTTTGGCCATGGGCTTGATGCCCAGCTCTTCAGCAGCACGCCCCGAGCAGACGCCCAATGCTGCAGCACCATCTGAAATCTGACTTGCATTGCCTGCGGTGATCGTCTCATGCCCGGGGATGGTCCTGAGCTTGGCAAGACCATCTGCAGTGCTTTCGCCACGGATGCCCTCGTCAGCACTGATGCCTCCCTCGGGACCGGGCTTTCTGCGATTGCCAAGTTGTTCGCCAGTCAGATTGAGCATCTCCGCATCGAACCAGCCTTCCTGTGTGGCTTTGGCAGCCCGCTGGTGAGACTGGGCGCTGAAACGGTCCTGGTCTTCGCGAGAGATGTTGTATGCCTTGGCGATGTAGTCCGCCGAGTTGGTCATGCCACAGTTTTCAAACGGGCAGGTCAGGCCGTCGTGTTGCATGTGATCTTCAAAATTCACCGGCCCAAACTTGGCTCCAGCCCGGAGTGGTGCGTAATGCGGAGCTGCGGTCATATTCTCAAAGCCGCCCGCGATAACGACCTGATTGTCATCGGCCTTGATGGACTGAGCAGCCAGCATGACTGATTCAAGCCCGGAACCACACACCTTGTTGATCGTTTTGGCAGAAAGTGATGCACTGAGCCCAGCCTTCAAGCCAGCCTGGCGAGCGGGGTTTTGCCCAAGCCCAGCTTGGAGCACATTTCCCATGATGCACTCATCGACGCGATCTGCCAATCCTGGCACTTCGTCCAGCACACCCCGGATCGCTATTGATCCAATTGTGGGCGAAGGGGTGCGGGAAAATGCACCAAAGAACTTGCCGATAGGCGTGCGGAACCCTGCAACGATCACGGGTTGACTGGACATGGTACCTCCTGTTAATCAGCCTCAAACACATCGCCAGCCTCATGGCCAGCCTTGCACATTTACTCTAGGAGCAACCCTCAGCCGCGACGACCCAGCCCTGACCAATCATGCGTTCTGATCATCGCCAAAGGGCTGATTCAATCGTCTGGTGATGATGGCACGAACCGCGGTATCAAAGCGATGGATGAAGATGGTCAGTGGAATATCGCCTTTGCCTCGAAGTTTTCGCTGAATCTGATCTGGATCGACAGCTCGGCCTCGGGTTTTGATTTCAACAATCCCGGCATTCAGCTCTTTAAGTAATGATTTCACTTTGCTCTGACGCCAGGGAACGCAATCGAGCACCTCAAAGGGTGTGAGCCAGGGATTATCAACAGCTTGATCGCTGGTGAACAGCCCCAGAGCAGCATGAGGCATCACGGTGTTGGTGACCTGACAGAGCGTACCAAGAAGCCTGGCACGCTCAGCAGCGGGGTCAGCAGTATGGATAAAGCGTTGGAGAGGGCCGAGTGGGGGGGGTGGGGGAGAGGGGAGGGTGAAGAAGTCTGTGAGGTGGTGGGTGCCTCGGGATGGGTGGATCATGGTTGCCTGAACACCCGGCTCAGCAAAGTGGGTGGTCCAGAGAACCGCTTGAGTCATTGTGCTGTTCTCTGAAATATATTCAACCTGACCCGTGGGGAGATCATCAGGAGAGATGCCGGGAGCGAGCTTGGTGCAGCCAGGAATGTTGAGATTATGAAGCTCTTCTACGAACTCGATGCTGGGCGACATATCTGAAAGCTGAGGCATTCGGCGAGATCCATCTGCAGCACGCCGACTGGGATCCAGATGAAATGCTGTGACCGATTCAAGGATGTCGCGAACATCACACGCTTGTGTAGAACACCCTGCATTGTGAGCACACATCCAGGCGCTTACAGGATCGTGATCGATGCCTATGACACTCAGACCTGCTTGAACAAATGCCATCGCATCGGCGCCAATGCCACAGCAGAGATCGTGGAGCGGCTGGTCCGAACTGAGGGTTGTGCCAAGTCGTACAGCTTTATACCTGCTGAGAGCCTGGGACGATGCCATTTCGATGCCCGGGCGGTTTGCGACGATCGTTTGCCAGTGATCAGGCAGCTTTTTCTGTGCGCGTCTGCGGGCATCCGCCAGCTCAAGAGCAGCGTGGACGAGTTCCTGAGGCCAATGTTTTCGCAGTCTTTGAATGCTGGAGACGGCTTCAGGGTCGCTGTGCTCAGCCTGATGGCGCAGGTCTTTGTATTCTGGTTGCAGAAGTGTCTGCCAGGTGCTGAGGCTGATATCGGTGGGCACGACGATGGATTCCGTATGGAGCGAAAAACAGGATCAAGAGTCACCAATCATAGAATCGGAACAGGCGTTGATGGAGCAAGGCTTTGGATTGTGAACAATTGACAGGATTGATGCCCTGTTCGTGTTGCGGGCTGGTTCAGCGGATCCCAAGGGTTGGTGCTGGGTATTGCGTCAAGTGTGTACGCTGTGGCCAGACGATGTTCAAGGGGCGGGTGGACCACACGATGGCCAGGACAGCTGCCTTTTCGCTCTCAGCACTGGTGCTCTATCTGCCGGCGATGCTGCTTCCGATCATGCAGACCCAGCAACTGGGGTACATACACTCGACAACGATCTGGGGTGGTGTAGTTGCATTGTTTGCAGAGGGGCAGTGGCCGATCGGAGTGATCGTGTTCTTCTGTTCGATCGTGGCGCCCATCGGCAAGATCATGGCACTTTTAGTCTTGAGTCTGACCAGCAACCTGCTGGGTTGCAGGCATCGGGCAGTGACCTATCGATTTGTAGAGTGGATTGGGCGGTGGGGGATGCTTGATGTGATGCTGGTTGCGGTGCTTGTTGCTGCGGTAAAGCTGGGCGACTGGGTGGAGGTTGTGCCGGGTCCGGGGCTGGTGGCGTTTACAGGCGTGGTCGTGCTGAGTCTGCTGGCATCAGCATCTTTCAATCCGCATGCGATCTGGGAGCATAATGCATGAATCAGCCTGAAGCGGTGATCGTCAGAGACAAAAGCTGGATGACATGGGCATGGCTGGTGCTTCTGGGCTCGGTGGTCGTGGTTGGTCTGATTGCACGCCAGGTGTATCAACAGCGTGGGCTCAAAGTTGTGATTTCGTTTCAGGATGCTCACGGACTTGAACCTGGTGATGCCATAGTCCATCGGGGCATGCGCATTGGAATAGTACGAAAAGTCTCGCTGAGTGACGATCTGAATGCGGTGCGCGTGGATGCAGAGCTTGATACATCAGCGCAGATGCTTGCAACCGATGGTGCCCGGTTCTGGATCGTCAGGCCTGAGCTTTCGTTAACGCGGATTCAAGGGCTGGAAACGGTGATTGGGCCTCGGTATATACGCCTGATTCCTGCGGATTCGCCGGGATCTCCCCGGGCGCGGTTTACGGGCTTTGATGAGCCTCTGGATTCTGTGCCAGGGGTGGGAGATCGTGATGACAAGGCACGAGGGTTGGAACTCGTGCTGATTGCAAATGTGCGAGGTTCGCTGGTGCCGGGTTCTCCAGTGACTTTTCGGGACATTCCTGTGGGTCAGGTGCTTTCGTGTGAACTTGCATCTGATGCGACTGGCGTTGAGGTTCGCGTGTTGATTCGTTCAGAGTATGCACCGCTGGTCAGGAGCAACTCGCGTTTCTGGAATGCAAGTGGCATCGGGCTGGATTTTGGCTGGTTTGCAGGCTTGAGCGTTCGTGCAGATTCGCTTGAGTCGCTGGTGGTCGGCTCGATTGCATTTGTCACACCCAACAAACCGGGTGATCGCGTGGGAGAGGGGCATGTCTTTGATCTTTCAGCCGAGGCAGAAGACAACTGGCACAAGTGGAATCCTGCGATTCCGATCCATCCAGACGGTTGAAGCCCTGATTGTATGGGTGCCACTACTCGCTGCGTAGCAGCGCAGCAGTGTCTTCGCTCGATAAACACTACTGCATCGAGGACGGCGAGTAGTGGCACCCCTTGATGCATTCAAATGAACCGGTGGACATAATCAGAGCCTACAACGCAGCATCAATCTCAGGCATGATGTTGTTGGCATCGATCAGGCAGTTTTCAACAGCGGGCAAGGCCCAGTTGTCCTGATTAACGAAATAAACAGCTCCCTCGTAGGGGCGGAGCAACTGCTGGGGAGCACCCGATGCAATAAAGCCAGGCTCAGAAATAGGCATCGCATGCCCCCAGCGCGTGAGCCGGATCTCTTTGACCGCAGATACGGGTGTATTTGTCACGCCGAGAAGTTCGTGGATGCGTTCAGAGAGTCTTTGGGCGAAGTGCTGCATGGGGTCGTTAAGCAAAAGCGTAAAGCGGCCATCACCATATGGCAACGGCCAATAAAGCGTGAGCACACTTTCGCCATCAGGTGACTGGGCAAAATCACCCGCGGTAGTATCCGATGGATGGAACCACTCTTGTGCCTGAGCATCACTGGTGGGGAATGAACCATCGCGTAGAAGGAAGATGTCATAAAAATCACGGCCGAGTGAGCGATCAAGCAAAACATTGGCAACGACATAAGCGCGGTACTCCAGCGAATCCATCGCAGCGAACTTGGGAGGATCGATGGTTTGGGCATCGTGAAGCACCTGCGTACAGACATGCTTGGGGCAAGCCATGACGACGCGTTTGGCAAGCAATGAATGGAACAACCCTTGCTTGTCCTTGTAGGTGACCTGTGCATAGCCATTGGATGCGATGCGGACATCGACAGCGGTGCATCCGCCGCGAAGATGCTGTGGTGAACAGCCGATGGGTGTGTCAGCTTCAAGTTGAGCCAGGCGTTGCCACATGATGTCGGTCATGGCAGCGTTGCCGCCGGGGAAAACCCATCTGCCAAACTCCTCAGCTGCCAGAAAATTCCAGCCCGCAGCTGCGGAAATCTCTTCCCAGCCCGCTGAAAACGATGAGTAGCAATACGCCTGAATCGCACCTGCCAGCAGCGGAGGAACGGGCATCCCCATTTCCTGCTCGATGTGGGTCTTGAATGTAAGTCGATCAAGCTCTTGCATGAATGGCTGATCAAATGGCAGATCGGGATAAAGAGCATCGCCATAGAGCGCAACAATCTTGGCATACTGAGCAAAGGCAGCCTGATCTTCGGGCGACATTCCAGCGCCTTCCCAGAAGCCCGGATAGATTTCGCCATTGATCTCGATGGGGGATGGTTGTTCATCGACCCGAACGATGTCGGGCAGCCCAAGGTCTGTGTAAAAGGAATCAAGGAATGAGCCGGGGTCTGGAGCGATGACATACGCGCCGCCGAGTGAGTAGGAGGTGTTTGACCATGTATTGCCCTGGCTGACGCCTCCAAAGCGGTCATGGAGTTCGAGGACTACGGGTTTGTGATGGCGGAGCATGTACGCGATGGAGAGCCCGGACATACCGCCACCGACGACGCAGAGTTTGACTTTTTCGGTGGGTTTGGGTGGGTGGCCCCCGGGAAAGACATTTTCCGGCGTGTGGAATGGCATGGCCATGTCCGCAGGAAAATCATCACCCGAGAACCATCTTTGATAGGGAAGACCGCCGACAATCGTGGGATAGGGTGAAAGTGGTGCTGAGAATAATGGTCTGGTCGTAGAAAGTTTGAGTGCTCCATTGCGACAGGAAGGCGACATGCCTCGCGAAGCCAACCCTTTGGGAACCAGCCCTCTCACTTGCTGGGCTGCCAAGATGGATGCCAAACCTGCAAAGCCCTGGCCGATGAACTGCCTGCGTGTTTTCATGGTTCAAAATACCCGTTGATCAATATGAAGTATCTGACAGCCTACCAGATATAGAGGTGCTGTTCAAGACTCTTAAGCCCTATACTCGGCCCTGAAACACTTGCTGGAGATTTTCAATGGCTTTGCGAACCCATACATGCGGCGAACTTCGTGCAGATAACGCGGGACAGATAGTCACGCTCACCGGATGGGTTAACGCCTATCGAGACCATGGCCATGGCCTGGTGTTCATCGACTTGCGTGATCGCTATGGGCTGACACAGCTTGTGTTTGACCGTGAGGATGTCTCGCCAGAGCTGCTCGATGTGGCTGCCAAACTTCGTAACGAGGATGTGATCGCAGCGACAGGTGTGATTCGTGTCCGCGAGGGGGCACCGAACCCCAAGCTGTCCACTGGCAAAATGGAAGTCCTTGTGAGTCAGATTCAGATGCTGGCCAAGACGGACAATCCGCCATTCATTCCCGGCGATGAAGAAAACCTGCCCGCAGAAGAGACCCGGCTTCGGCACCGATACATGGACCTGCGCAGGCCTGAGATGCAGCGCATACTGGCAGTGCGACATCGTGCAACCAAGATTGCGCGAGATTATTTCGATGAGCAGGGTTTTCTTGAGATCGAAACACCCATTCTTACTCGGTCGACACCCGAGGGGGCACGGGACTTTCTGGTGCCCAGTCGGCATCAGCCCGGTCAGTGGTACGCGCTGCCTCAGAGTCCGCAGCTGTTCAAGCAGCTGCTTATGGTGTCGGGGTGTGACCGTTACCTGCAGATCTGCCGCTGTTTCCGTGATGAAGATCCACGGGCCGATCGCCAGGCTGAGTTCACGCAGATCGACTGTGAGATGTCTTTTGTCGACCGAACTTTGGTGATGGAAATGATGGAGGGGTTCGTCAAGCGATTGTGGCAAGAGGCCATTGGCGTGGATGTGCCCAAAATCGATGTCCTGAGTTATCAGGAATCCATGGATCGCTATGGCATCGATCGACCAGATCGCCGCTTTGGGCTTGAGCTTGTCGATGTATCAGATCTGGCAGCCAGAACCGAGTTCAAAGTGTTTGGCGATGCGCTGGCCAAGCGCAAGGGCGTGGTCAAAGCCATCCGTGTGCCGGGTGGTGCCAAGAAGATCACGCGGAAAATGGTCGACAAGTACACCGAGTTTGTCAGGCTCTTTGGCGCGGGCGGCGTGCCCGTGGTCAAGTGCAATGACAAGGGCGAACTTGAAACCGGCATTTCGCGGTTCATCGAGCCCATTGCAGATGAGTTGATTGCCCGCCTGGGCTTGGAGCCGGGCGATTCGGTGCTGTTCGGCGCAGATGCCTACAGCACCTGCACCAAGGCGCTGGGTGAGCTTCGCCTCAAGGTCGGCAAGGATCTTGAGCTGATCGACGAGAGCAAGTGGGACTTCGTGTGGGTGATTGATTTTCCCATGTTTGAATATGACGAAGAAGGCGGCCGCTTCCAGGCGGTGCATCATCCCTTCACTGCACCTTCTGCTGATCAGCTCGAAGCCTTCCTTGCAGCAGATCCCGGTGATCGTGATGCCATTGAAGCAATTGTGTCTGACGGCTACGACATCGTGGTCAATGGCTCAGAGATCGGCGGCGGATCGGTGCGTATTCACCAACAGGCTGTGCAGCAAAAGGTGTTTACACTCCTGGGTATGAGCCAGGAAGAGGCCACGGACAAGTTCTCGTTCCTGCTGGAAGCACTGCGTTTCGGTGCCCCCCCGCACGGCGGCATCGCCTTTGGTCTTGATCGACTGGTGATGCATCTTGTGGGCACAGACAACATTCGCGATGTGATCGCCTTCCCCAAGTCACTCACAGGCATGGACCTGATGACACAGGCTCCCGGAGCCGTGGACGATGCCCAGCTTGAAGAGCTGCGCGTCAAAAGTACCTGGTCTCCCCCCCTCCCCGACCCCGTTGAGACTGCATAAGCCTTGTAGTTTCCTCCATGACTCTCTGAGCAACGCCATTCGAGTTTGCACATTAGGTTTGAATCCGAAGATGCCCTGCTGTCGTTGCGCAAACAGTAAGGTCTTGCATCCATACTCAATCCCGAATAAGATCAAACGGTCCCCAGTGATCGATCAGAGCTTTCACAGGCTATTGAAAGAGAATACTGACCATCGCGAATAAGCAGAGTTAGTCAGCAAGTACAAGGGTAAGGCGATGTCCAAGTCAATGATCGTGGCATTCTTTGTGAGTCTCGTTTGTATCATTGCTCTTTTCCTTTTTCTTTCAGCAAATGAAGCTGGGAAGATTGATAAGAAGCTCTATACTGCTGCCGAATACGGTACTGCAGCCGAGATACGCAATCTGATTGATGCAGGTGCGGATGTCCATGCACGCTATGAAGAGGGTGTGACCGCGCTGATCGCCGCTGCTCGATGGAACACGAATCCTGAGGTTGTACCTACTCTGATCGAGAAGGGCGCAGATGCCAATGCACGCGATGAGGCTGGCTCTACAGCGTTGTTATACGCTGCGGCTTACAACACCAATCCAAATATCATTACTGCATTGGCCAAGGCAGGCGCAGATATCAATGAGCTCTCAGAGGAAAAACGATCTACGATGTTGATGTATGCTGCTGGGTGGAATCCCAATCCCGAAGTGGTTACAGCATTGGTTAATGCCGGGGCAAAGGTCGATGCACGCGATCATGTCGACATGACCGCGTTGATGTACGCTGCCAAGTTCAACAGCGAACCCCAGGTCGCCATGGCATTGGTCAATGCGGGTGCCGATATCAATGCACGCGATGAGGAAGACTTCCCTGTGTTGATATTTGCTGCGGCTTTCACCACCAACCCAGATGTCGTTACTACTCTGGCCAATGCCGGTGCAGATGTCAATGCCACTGTGGATGACAACCTGACCACATTGATGTTTGCTATCGTGAGTAACAATAACTCTGATGTCATTGCAGCCCTGCTTGATGCTGGTGCAGAGGTCAATGCACACAATGCGCATGGCCTCACAGTATTGATGAGCGCTGCTGCTAATACTACGAATCCTGATGTCATTACAGTCTTGCTCAATGCCGGTGCAGATGCAAAAATGCAAGATCATAACGGTCAGACGGCTTTGGACTACGCCAGAGAGAACCCGAATCCTGAAGTCATCACGGCCTTGCTCAAGGCAGGTGTAGAAGTCAATGCTAGAGCAGCCCAACTGAATTCGTAGCGCAGGTTTGGCGCATGGTCGGTTGCGCCTTGTGGCGTGGCGTTGTATGTTCACGGCTGGCCCTTGGACCGGGCCGGGAAGGAGCCATCAATGGCCGCACCGCTCTCACAGGAT
>JAJDCZ010000030.1 GCA_029260555.1 Phycisphaerales bacterium | reverse complement strand
AGCCACATCCACAAACCCCGCCGCCGCGTTCTTGCGTATCGCCATGTCAACCTCCGTGCCAGACGCCAGCCCGCCCACCGGGCCGACGGCCGCAAGCATATTATAACCCGGAGAATGGTGAGGGTTGTTCAGAGGTTCCATTTCTGTAACAGGCGCGGTGGCATCTATATACGGAGCCGTGTTGGCATGGAAACAAAATAAAAAAGCCGAAAAATCAGCTTCTCATGCAAAATCGCTTGTAGACAGGTTTCTGAACAACACTCGCGCAATGAACCTCGCCAGTGCAATCACATCGATTACTACAATGAATCGATTCCTGGTTAGTTATGGTCCATCTTTTACTGAACAAAAAATAATGGGCTTAGATTTTGCTCAAAATGCAAGTGATATTCAATTGCATTTTGAACCTGCAAATTCTTTTGTACAGCAATATTCATGTCCAAATGCAATGAAGTCCTTATTTAGTCAAACCAATGATTTGATATTACAGTTCGCTAATTCAAAAGAGGTTGACGAAATTAAACAGACTGGATACGCGTTGTATCTTCATGGGCATGAGCTTTCAACGGCTTTAAATAAGCATAAGTTACGTTTTTATAATGACCAAATTCAATAATACTCTATTTTTGATAACCGAGTGTAGATACCCATATTTTATCCAGATTCTTTGGGTGCCGCTACTCGAAGCCTAGAATCACAGAAGTATCTTCGTCCAATCATCAATAACTCTAAGATGACAATCTGTAGCACGCTACATGGAAATATGTGTGCCACGCACAGCGAGCCCTCAAGTCGTGCATGCCTCACCATCCAAATTCACAACCAACCTTCCCAGCCTTTGATCATTGAATCACCACCAACCCCAGCATGGCCGACTCGAAGACTCGCTGGCCATGGCACACAACACCCTTTCTCAACAATCTCTCCCCCATCAACCACCCCCGTGCGCAAAATCCCCGCCCTCCACCCCCTTCCCCTTGAGCCTCCCATCATCACCTCAAACAATTCCCCATGATGATGAACTCAACACCTGCGACCAGCACGCCACAATCACCCTCGACCGATTCAACTCCACCCCTCACCAACTCCTTCGTAGACGACCTCTTTGATGGCTCAATCACCACCCTTCAGCTCTGTGCCCTCCATGATCTCAGCCTCACCCAGATCCTCAACCTCATTCATTCTGATCGTTTCCTCTTCATCAAAGCTGCCGTTGCCCAGATCAACGCTGTCCGCTCCGAGTTGATCGCACTCGATGCCCGCACCACCTCCCTGGGCACACTCAACTACATCGCCCGCCAGGCGATCGAATCTCAGCCCGGCGCTGAGACCGCCCGCAAAGCCGCCTCTGCCCTTGAGCGCCTCACCCGCAAACCGCACTATCCTTCTTCATCATGCCCACCCCCCCCCACCCCAACCCAACCACCCACTCAAAGCAGGTCCAGCAGTTCATCGCCCGCTTCATCGCTGCCAACCCGCTCAACGATCCCGATCTTGCATCGCGCACCATCATCGCAGATTCCTTTGGCGACTCCCCCCAGCTGGCCGACGAACTCCTCAACCTCGTCCTCGCAGGCACCAAGACCGCAAGCTGCTCGTGCCTGTGGCAGTGGGAAGCCCAAAACGAAACACCGCTCACCCAAGGCACCCTCGCCGTCATCTGCGACAGCTCCAACACCCCCCGCTGCATCCTCCAGACTCTCGAAGTGGTCCACAAACCCTTCAACCAGGTCGATGCCCAGTTCGCCTATGACGAAGGCGAAGGCGACCGCACCTGCCAATACTGGCGCAAAGCCCACTGGGCTTTCTTCTCCCGCACCCTCCCCGCCATCAACCGCAAGCCCGCCCAAAACATGCCCATGCTCTGCGAGCGCTTCCGCGTCATCTACCAGGAAAACTGACCGCTGCATACCAAGCTGTGTTCAAATGACGATGGGTGCCATAACCAAGGCTTTGCGTGCCATATGCCGACAGAACTACCCCACGCGCTGGGTTGCCGCTTCGATGGGCTGGATCCGCACGCCCAAAACGCGTGTGGGTTCTGCCTTGAGAATCGTCAGCCGAATCTGCTCGTGCGTGAACGACTCGCCAGCTTTGGGAATCCTGCCCAGCATCGTCACTACGAATCCGCCCAGCGTGTCGTATTCTTCGCCTTCAGGAAGCTCGATGTCCAAAGGCCTCAGTGCGTCGTTGAGGGCATCTATTTCCATGCGGGCGTCGACTCTTGCGATACTGGCGGCTTCGTCGATATCGGCTTTGGGTGCTTCAGCCTGGTCGGCTTGTTCGTATTCGTCCCAGATTTCGCCGAAGATTTCTTCGACGATGTCTTCGATGGTGACCAGGCCGCTGACGCCGCCGTATTCATCGACCACGATGGCGAGGTGGACTTTCTTGCTGGTCAGTTCGGTGAGCAGCTGGCGCACGGTTTTGGTTTCAGGTACGAAGAGTGCTTCGCGCAAGATGGGTTTGAGCCGGAACGCTTTTTCGGGTGAGCCTTCGATCTTTGCCATCCAGTGCAGGAGGTCTTTGGCATAGAGGATACCGACGATGTGGTCGAGGTTTTCCTGGAAGACGGGGATGCGGCTGTGGCCGTGGCCGATCACGAGGGATTGCACTTCGTCGAGATTGTCGGTGAACTCGATGGCGTTGATTTCGGTACGCGGGGTCATGATCTGTTCGACGGTTTTGGAACGAAGATCGACCACGGCTTCGATCATATCCCGTTCGGATTCATCGAACTGGCCTTCAACTTCGTCCAGCGCACTGAGAAGCTCTGCTTCGCGTGCTTCTTGCGGGCTGGTGTCAATGTCGCCAGCGAGCCTGCGCACCACTTCGTTGACAAACGCGTTGATCGGTCTGACTGGCATCATCAAGGCGTGAATGGTGCAGACCAGCCATGCCCACGCTGCTACGAAGCGCACCGCGGCGTGTTCTGCGATGCTCTGGGCGATGACGCCTGGGAAGAGCCAGATGCTGAGCAAAGCCAAAGCCAGGCCGAGGGCGACATCAACCCAGGTATGGGTGGTGCTGGATCTGATGGAAGAAACCCACATGACTAATGCAAGTGCCAGGAGCAGGTCCAGTGCAACAATGGGAAGCATCATGGCGTTGGCGTACGCATCGGTGTTGTCAGCGATCTGCGAGATGCGGCTGCCGGCACCGTTGCGTGATGCCGCCTGGGCTTCAAGGGCGGTTCGGCCTGCCTGACGCAGCGATCGGCACAATGCAGCGAGGAGCAGGCTGCCAATCAATGCTGCGCATGCGATCCAGATCCAGTGCCAGCCGATCAACACTCTGATTCCTCCGTGTTGATGCTATTGAGCGTGAAGGTTGCGCCGACGCCGAGTTTGATGAGCAGTTGATCTTCTTTGGCGTGCATGGCTTGTGCTTTTTCGGTGCTGGTGTCGTCGTAGTTGAGGCAGTGGAGGAGGCCATGGATTGAGTAGAGGAGCAGTTCACGCTGCAGGTCGATGCCTCGGGCGGTGGCCTGTCTCTGGGCCTGGTCAACGCACACCAGGAGGTCGGTATCAAGAACCGGATTCTCTGGTGGTGGTGTTGGGTGATCGTCGCGAAGATCAAAGGTCAGCACATCAGTGGTGCTCGGGATGCCTTTGTATTGCTGGTGGGCATGAGACATTTCGTCGTCGTGGACGAGTTTGATGCGGATCTCGCCATGGACACCAAGAAGATCGCCTGCCTGAGCGAGCATTGATTTGAGATATGAGGATCGTGATTGTTGGGCGGAGCGTGTTGTGTCGATGACATCCACGATCAAGCGGGCGCAACGACCTTGGTGCGAACCTGGAGGTTCCAGAGGTTGGTCAGATATTTCTGAATCGTCCATTGCCTGATTGCAAGCCTCGTCGCGGAGATGGGCTGAGTCCCCCCGGGATCTGTTCCCGGTGATATTGCCTGTTGCCCACACGCTTCTTTCCTTGTGGATCATTATAGATGACACGCCAACCTATAGCCAGCTAAATCAAACATCGGCCCAACAGTGCGCCAGCTTCGATGAACGCGCATTCTGATTCCTTTTCGGACCATACCTGATCCTGTTGTACCACCTGCATGGTTTCTGCGAGGCGGTTGCGGGCTGGGAGGCGGCTACTTTGGGCAACATCCTTGTTGGGGTGCACATTACTTTGCATAGTTCATTTGGCTGGCTCAGTTTCCAGCCGAATTAAAAAAGCCTCAAGGAGTATCAACATGAAGAATATTATTGCTGGCACCGCACTGGCCCTGGTTGTTTCGGCTTCTGCTCATGCTGACATTGTCGGCACAGTGGCTGCGAGCAACAATTTTGCCCTCTATGGCGACATGGGAAACGAGATTTATCTGGTCGGTGGCAGCCTGAATGACGACTCTGGCGACCGTCACGATGAAGGCCGGGCTCGAACCTTCCTCTTTACTACCGAGAACTATATCTATATCACCACATGGGGTGATGAAGACGAATCCCACGGGGTGTTGGCACAGTTTGAAACCGGCTCGGATTTGATCCTGACCGGCGATGGAAGCTGGCAGGTCTTCTCGACAGGTAACGGGTTCGACGATGATCATGATGGTGACCATCATGGCGATCACGACAGCGACCACGATGGCGATCATGGTGACTTGAGTTATCCGCCCGTGAGCTTTGTTTCTGAGCAGGTCGCGCTGGCAGATTCGTTGAGCCTCTGGGAAGCTCCCGAGGTTGGCGATTACAACACCGGCGGGCATCATGATGATGGAATCGATGGCATCTCGGCGGATGCACGCTGGATCAGTTCGGGCTTTGAGGACAGCTATGGCGATGACGATCATGACGATGACCATGAACTCGGTCAGTTCCAGATTTTCCGCACTGCTGCCATTCCGACACCTGGTGCAATCTCTCTGGCGTTCGTTGGCCTGGGTCTTTCGCTCAAACGCCGTCGGTAAGTAACGAATACCATTTCAAATAACCAGGACCCACGCCAGGTGCGTGGGTCTTGTTTTTTTATTGCTGATCGTTCTGGGGGTCATGGTCTGCGAACAGTGAAGAGCCGTCGGGTGACCAGAACTCGAGCAGATTGCCATCGGGATCGTAAAAATAATATGAGGCTGCGTTCATCCAGTTCAGTTGGACCGGGCCATGCACTTCTACGCCAGCTTTTCTGACATGATCGACGGCATGGAGGAGTTGGTCGCGTTGAACGAACATGGCGTAGTGGACATGGCCGAAGCGTTTGTTTTTGGGGTGGGGCGAGTTTTCGGCGAAGAGGAGTGTGCCGCTGGTCAGTGCGAGTCTTGCGGAATGTTCGGGTTCACCGGTCCAGAACCACGCCCAGGTTTCGTCGGCTTCGCCATCGGGCACGAGCAGGAGGACATCGCGATAGAACCTTGCAGCGATGCTGACATCGCTGACAATGAGGACCAGTTCGCTGATGCCTTGTGAGAAGCGTTGCTGCATTTGCTAACCTCGCCTGTCTCGGCGTTTTTTGCGTTCCAGAAGCTCGCTTCTTGCTTCGCCAACGAGATAGAACGAGCCGGTCACACAGACCAGATCATCACGAGAGACGGCGCTGCCTGCCAGTTCAAAGGCGTGGACAATATCGCGGGCGACTTGTGTCATCTTGGGGCTGATTTTGGAAAAGCACTTTTGAAGATCAAGCGGGTCAGCGGCCCGGGGCGTGTTCTTTGCCCGGGTGAAGATGATTTTGTCAGCACCACGGGCCATGGCGGCCAGCATGTCGTTAATCTTTTTGTCGCCTGCACACCCGAAGATTACGACCATTGAGTCGTAGCGAATGTGTGAGCCGATGGCTGACACCAGGGCGTAGAGTGAATCGGGCGTATGGGCACCGTCGAGCAAGATGCGGGGTTTGGCACCGAAGATTTCCATGCGGCCATGGCAGTGGGTTTTTTCCAGGCCGCTGGCGACTTTGATTTCGGGGGTTTCGTAGCCTCGTTCGCGAAGGCGATCGAGCACGGCCAGCGCCAGGCCACAGTTTTCGGCTTGATGTGCACCTGGCAGGGGCACGGCCAGGTGTTCGTACTCGCTCAAGGCGGTTGTCATGCAGACGCGTGTATGTGGGCCAAGGGTTTTGTCGGCTTCAAAGCGTTTGGAGAACTCCATGTCTTCGCCCAGCACGAGCAGGCGGGTTCCAGCTTCGACGGCTTGTTCGTGCAATACATCCTGCACGGCCTGATTCTGAGGTACGGTGATGGCGGGTATGCCTTGCTTGAAGATCCCGGCTTTTTCAGCGGCGATTTCTTCGAGAGTTTCGCCGAGGATTTCGGTGTGTTCAAGTTGAATCTGTGTGATGGCGCAGACTTCGGGAATAACGACATTGGTGCTGTCGAGTCGGCCACCCAGGCCACACTCGATTACGGCGAGATCGACGGCCTGATCTCGAAAATATGCCAGGGCCATGGCGGTGAGATGCTCGAAGTAGGATATTGGGCCATATTGAGCTTCGATTTGTTCGGTGATGCTCGAGAGTTTGAGCATGATGCGGGTGAAATCGGCCTGGGCGATCTGTTGTCTGCCGATGCGGATGCGTTCTCGAACATCGATCAGATGGGGGCTGGTGAAGACGCCTACGGCATAGCCACACTCGGCAAGGCAGGAGGCGATCATTTCAGTGGTCGAGCCTTTGCCCTTTGAGCCAGCGATGTGGACACAACGGATGGCTTTGTGGGGGTTATCAAGGGCTGAGAGGATGGCGCGCATGCGGTCGAGTTTGAAGGCATCGGGGTCGATGGCTTCGGGGCGCAGTTTCTCAAGATTCACACATTGATTGAGATACTTGAGCGCGCCGGGATAACCCGAAAAACGCGTTCGATGCTGCCTGGCGACCATCCCCACCCCCACCTCAACAGGATTCCGGCGTTCGCCGGTGGTGGTAGACTTTGTCATGACGCACGATTCTAGTGTGGGCTGGGTGCTGATCCAAGAACAATCTTGAACTTCATGCAGTTTGTTTTGTGGCGCGTTGTTGATGGCTTGTGGATATCCTGTTGGTTGCACAGTTTGGTGGTTTGCATGCTGTGTCATAAAAAGGATCGAAGATGAATAGTACACCGAGGTTATCTGCCTGCACGCCTATGGGTGAAGAGTCATGGCGCGTGTTTCGCATCATGGCGGAGTTTGTTGACGGGTTTGAGACGCTGGGGCAGATGCCGCCTGCGGTTTCGATCTTTGGTTCGGCGCGTACGCCTTGCGCTAACCCTGTGTATCAACAGGCTGAGCTTTGTGGGAAGCTATTGGCGGAGCGGAAGCGGGCTGTGATTACGGGCGGCGGGCCTGGGATTATGGAAGCTGCGAACAAGGGTGCTTATGAAGCGGGAGGCGTGAGTATTGGGCTGAACATCTCGCTGCCTGATGAGCAGAAACCCAATGCGTATCAGACGCACGAGCTGAACTTCAGCTTTTTCTTTTGCCGAAAGGTCATGTTTGTCAAATATGCTCGTGCGTTTATCATCTTCCCGGGTGGTTTTGGCACCATGGACGAGTTCTTTGAGTCGCTGACGCTGATGCAGACCCAAAAGATTGACCCGTTTCCTGTGATTCTTGTGGGGCATGACTATTGGGACGGGCTGATGGACTGGATCAAGGGGGTCTTTATTGAGCGGTATACCACGATCAATAAAAAGGATCTGGATCTGTTTATGGTGACGGATGATGTGGAGGAGGCTGTGCGACTGGTGGATGAGGCCATCTGTGGCATGGGGCCCTTTGGCAAATATCAGGGCATCAATCGCGAGATGGAGCCTACGGGCGAAGGGACACATCCCGGGGTTAATCCGCGACGGCGGCCGCTTGGGGGGGCTGAGGCACTATCTTAATTGTCGAGGTTGACACTCTCTGGGGTCTCTGGGGAGGTTGCCGGTTGTGATCATGGCCCAGTCTGCATGGCCATCGAAGAAGAGGGCGTTTTCGCCTTCAAATCCGACTGGTGCAATGGACTCATGGGCACAGGAGCTTAAATCTCGAAAGACATGATCGACATAGCGATTGTGGCCTGATTCATAGATAAGGGTATAAATCCGGGCAAGTCCAGAGTCAACCCGGCCGGTGCGCCAGTTATTCATGAACATGCCAGCCTGGTAATCGTATCCATATCCGATTACGCTGGAGTAGGCGTTTTCAGAGGGGCAGGACCAAGGGGGGCCGGTGGTGACGAGGCTGGTTGTGATGACGGGTGGTGCGGCATCGAGGTATGGCTCGAGGACGCGAAAGGCACGGTCGTACTCATCTTTATCAAGCCAGCCAAAGTACGACGGTGCTGTGGGGAGGATGGAATCATTCTCTGTATCCATGTACATCCGAAGCCCCACACCGATTTGCTTCAGGTTTGACAGGCACTTGATGCGAAGTGCTGAATCGCGGATACGCCCGAAAGCCGGGAAGAGAATGGCGATGACAATGGCGATGGTTGCAATGACGACGAGCAGTTCGATCAGTGTGAAACCAGGCGGGTTGCGAATCGCTTTGATTTTGGACACACGCTGTTGCATGATATGCTTTATTTTACCCGTCATCGGGTTGAAGCAGATGATGGGCTTCAACACTGCCTCGGGCACGAGCAGCGACCCTTGGGTGTTCATCATCCATCATCTGGATGATCCTGGATCTTATTGAGTCTTCGTTGACAAGTAGCGTTTCTTCACTGGTTGCAATGGCATTGACTCTCATGCGCCAGTTTAGATCGTAAAGCCCGCTTTCAAAGGCTCCCCGGATCATCAGTATTGCATCATCGGACATCTTTGCATTGACATATCGATCAGACATGATCGCACCAGCCCAGCGGCGGACATAGACATCGTCTTCATCCTGAGCATACATCAAAACAACTTTTTCCACTTGTTCATCAGAAAGCGATGGCATGGGCCAAATATCTTCATAGAGAACACGCACCTTCTCATTTGACTCGTCACTCACACCCGGGATTGGAGTGTATTTCCCTTTTTTGCCACAATCTTTACAACCATTATTTGCCGAATCGTGGTAATCTGAACTCTGTCGTTCATCACCATTTGTGCCAACTTTTTGAATTGATTTAGCTGTTGGACCAACATTGGACTTGCGCTCTAAGGATTGGCGAATCAAAAATGCTGTACCGATCATTGAAACACATACAAAAAGAATAACACCCAGTCTGTAATTTTTCATTTTACCACCCGAACACAAAACCTTCAATAAACAACTAGCAGGATATCACTCGAACAAACACGCCAATTTAATTATAGCCAACTTGCCACATTTTGATTTGACACAACGGCATGATTCATGGCCCTGCGGGTGGATCGACGGGATAGAACTTGTCATCGCACAAATCCTGGCAGCCCGTTGCTACATTTATGCATTTGGCTGTACAGCAGGCGTAACAGGCACTCAGCGTGGCTTTTTTCTTGCAGTTTGCATCAAAACATTCTTGGGCAGTTTCAGCGGTGGCCACAAGTGCAAAGCTCAACATCATTGCGGAGGACACCATGAGCACCACATGAGCACCACATTGGTTTTTGCGTTTTTCATCAAGAATCTCCTGTAAACAGAACCACAACATCCAAACTATTGCCAGACTACCCCCCCCGCAGGCTTGTCAAGACGAAATTTGCAAAATGCAGCATTTTTTCACAGGAGATATTTTGATTCCATGGTTGGTCAGAAATCACTCGAATTGTAACTGCTGGGAGGGTTGGGGATGATGAAAAGCAGAGTTTCATGAGTATGAACGCTTGCTCACGCTTGTAAGAATGGATCAAGCGGTTCCTTGCTGTTGTAGGTCATTGGAAGAAGCTTTAAGAACACTCCCTTACGGTCGCGGCTCGTTAAGAAATGGATCAAACCTTCTCTGGCGGTCGTGGTTCGTTAAGGGGGGGTGTTTATGAGTTGTTTCATATCGTGGACGGCGGTGCGCAGGCCTGTGAAGATGGATCGGCTGATGATGGCGTGGCCGATGTGGAGTTCGCTGATTTTCGGGAGGTTGGCGACGGGTTTGACATTATGGTAGTTCAGGGCGTGGCCTGCGTTGAAGCGCATGGATCTGGAGATGATGCGCTGGCCCATGTCGCGGACTTTTGCGAGTTCGTGGGTGAGTTGGGGGCGGGCGAAGTCGCCTCCGGCTTGGGCGAAGGCGTGGGCGTAGGGGCCGGTGTGGATTTCGCAGATGGAAAAGCCGGCATCGGCTGCGGCGTCGATTTGATCAGGGGAGGCGTCGATGAAGGCGGAGACGAGCATGCCTGCATCGGAGAGGCGGGTGACGATTTGTTTGAGGCGGGGTTGTTGTGAGGCGACATCGAGGCCACCTTCGGTGGTGACTTCCTGGCGGCCTTCGGGGACGAGCATGGCGGTGTGGGGTTTGAGTTGACAAGCGAGGTCGACCATTTGGTCGGTGGCTGCCATTTCGAAGTTGAGTTTGACGGTGACGAGTTGTTTGAGGAGGTGGATGTCGCGGTCCTGCATGTGCCTGCGATCTTCGCGGAGGTGGACGGTGATGCCATCGGCGCCGCCCAGCTCGGCTTCGTGGGCGGCACGGATGGGGTCGGGCTCACCGAGGGCATCGGCGCCTTTATAGCGGGCCTGGCGAAGGGTCGCGACATGATCGATGTTGACACCAAGTTGAATCATGCACAACAGTAGACGGCCCGGGCAGATTGAAGGAACTGTCTTTGTGGTTAGTGGATCGGCAGGGAAAGAAACGCTCCCTGACGGTCGCGGCTCGTATGAAAATACAACCACCCCTTACGGATGTGAATCGGGGGGAAGAAGACCACTCCCTGACGGTCGCGGCTCGTATGAAAATACAACCACCCCTTACGGATGTGGATCGGGGGGAAGAAGACCACTCCCTGACGGTCGCGGCTCGTATGAAAATACAACCACCCCTTACGGGTGTGGATCGGGGGGAAGAAGACCACTTCCTGACGGTCGTGGCTCGTATGAAAATACAACCACCCCTTACGGGTGTGGATCGGGGGGAAGAAAAACACTCCCTGACGGTCGCGGCTCGTTAGGAGGGGGATCCAGCGCATTTCTGTGGTTGGGGCTGGTGGGGCTGGTAATTGAGCAGATTTGTGTTTTATTCAAATTTGTTTTCAATTTGTGAAACATTGGCTTCAATTATCCGTATATCGTATTGAAGATTATGAAACAATTGTCAACCGATCAAAACCCGGGCCATTCGCTTGTCAGGTTGCCTCGTGAGGATCTTGATCTGATTCAGGAGTTGGTGCTTCAGTCGGGATCGCTCAAGGCTCTGGCCGGGTCGTATGGCGTTTCGTACCCCACGATTCGCACGCGGCTGGACCGAACCATTCACAGGCTGAAGGACATTGTTCAGGGTGCGACGCCTGATCCCATGAACGAGCTGTTGGCGAAGCTGATCGCACGAGGCGAGTTGGCACCCTCAGCAGCGCGGGACATTCGCGCGCTGGCGCAGGCTCTGGCTGGCAGCCAGGCGGGGGAGCAAACACACACGGATACGGAATCTATCTTTAAAGGAGATATGTCATGACAGCATGGTGGACGCCAGAGACATCGAACATGATTGGAGCTTTTGGCGGGGCTGGGGTGGGGATTCTGGGTGGTATTCTTGGCACAGCGATTGGTGTGCTGGCACCGAAGGGGATTGGTCGGTCTGTGGTTCTGGGTATGCAGATGGCTGTTGCGGGTCTTGGGGCGGGCTGTCTGGTGACGGGCATTGTTGCGGTGGTCATTGGTCAGCCTTACACGGTGTGGTATCCGCTGGTGCTGATTGGTTTTGTTGCTACGGCGGTGCTGGGCGGTCTGATTCCTGTGACGCGTAATGCTTATCGTCATGCTGAGCAACGGAAACTTGATGCGCAGGAGATGCTCCGATCATGAAAACTGCAAGGGGACTGAACTGAGCTTTGAAGCTGAATAGAATCCGGTTGCAGGTGCATTGGTAAAGGAGCGGCTATGAAGGTATCGGATCTGGTTGAGACGCTTGAGGGGATTGCGCCGGTGTGGCTTGCGGAGCCTTGGGACAATGTGGGGTTGCTGGTGGGTTGGCCGGGGCGGGCGGTGCAGGGGCCGGTGCTTTTGACGATTGATCTGACGCGTCGTGTCATGGATGAGGCGATTGCGATGGGGGCTTCTGTGATCGTTGCGTATCACCCGCCGATCTTCAGGCCTGTGAAGTCGCTGGTGGCGAGTGATCCCAAATCACACATTCTGCTTCGCGCTATTGAGGCGGGGATGGCGATTTATTCGCCACACACGGCGCTGGATGCGGCCAAGGGTGGTGTGACGGACTGGTTGTGTCATGGGATTTCGGGCAACAGGGAGTCGATTCAGGGCGATGAGCGGGCGCTGGTGCCTCAGGCTCATGATGAGCCGGGCCAGTCGTATAAAATTGTCACCTTTGTGCCTGAAGATCAGGCAGACCGTGTGCGTGATGCGCTGGCGACGGCTGGTACGGGGCAGATTGGTGCTTATTCTGTTTGTTCGTTTGCAACGCAGGGTACGGGGACTTTTCTGGGGGATGAATCAACGAATCCGGTAGTGGGTAGCAAGGGATCGTTTGAGCGTGTGGCTGAGATTCGGCTGGAGATGGTGTGTCCGAGGGATGCGCTTTCGCTGGCGTTGCAAACGCTGCGGCGGTTTCATCCTTATGAGGAGCCGCCTTGTGATGTTTATCGGCTTGAGCCCAAGCCCATGCGATCTGCGGGGGCGGGGCGGCGGATTGTGCTGGACAAACCAGCGAGCATGAAGACGCTGATTGGGCGACTCAAGAAACATCTTGGAGTGTCGACGGTTCGTTATGCACTGGCGAGCAATCACACGGAGCCTGTGGAAGTTATTGGCGTGTGTCCCGGTTCGGGGGCTTCGCTTGCGCGGGCGGCGCGGGAGAATGGGTGTCAACTGTTTGTGACGGGGGAGATGAGTCACCATGATGTGCTGGCGGCTTTGGACAACGGGTTGAGTGTGCTACTGGCGGGTCATACGAACACGGAGCGGGGGTATTTACCGACGCTGGAGAAGCTTATTAGAAACTTGCAGCCTGGGGTTGAGGTTTGTATCAGCAAGGAAGATAGAGATCCATTGACGGTTGTTTGAGGGAGGATGATTCTTACAGGCGTTCGGCGGCGAGGGAGGCGAGGTCGGAGCGTTCGCTTTTCTGGAGGGTGACATGGCCGACGATGCCGTGGCCTTTGAGTTTTTCGATGGAGTATGAGAGGCCGTTGGATGATGAGTCGAGGTAGGGGTTATCGATTTGTTCGATGTCGCCTGTGAGTACGATTTTGGTGCCTTCGCCGATGCGGCTGATGATGGTTTTGACTTCGTGTGGGGTGAGGTTTTGTGCTTCGTCGACGATCATGAACTGGTGGGGGATGGATCGGCCTCGGATGTAGGTGAGGGGTTCGAGGACGAGGTTGCCATCGGCGAGGAGTTTGTTGATGCGTTGGTCGGAGGTTTGGCTGTCGGCGTTGTTGGAGTGAGAGCCTCTGGTTGACATGAGGTATTCGAGGTTGTCGAAGATGGGCTGCATCCAGGCGCTGAGTTTTTCGTCTTTGTCGCCTGGGAGGTATCCGATGTCGCGGCCCATGGGCATGATGGGTCTGGCGACGAGGAGTTTGTCGTAGCGTTGTTCGATAAAGACCTTGCTCATGCCGGCGGCGACGGCGAGGAGGGTTTTGCCGGTGCCTGCCTGACCCAGGAGGGTGACGAGTCTGATTTCGTCATCAAGGAGCAGGTCCAGAGCCATGGTTTGCTGGACATTTCGGGCCATGATGCCGAAGACGGGCTTGCGGGGGCCTGTGACGGGGATGACATGTTCGGTGTCGGCGAGTCTGCGGGCGAGGCCGGTGTGGTTTTCGTCTTCGGAGTCGCGGAGGATGACGAACTGGTTGACCTGAACCTGATCGTTGTCCATCTCGAGATGTTCGATGTTCAGGTGGCGATCTTCGTAGAGTCGGTCGATGTGATCTGAAGCGACGGGTGCCTGGCAGTAGCCGGTGTAGAGGCGATCGGCATCGACTTTCTGGTTTTCAAAGTCTTCGGTGCGGATGCCCAGGACATCGGACTTGATGCGGGCGGCGAGGTCTTTGGAGACGAACACGCCTTTGAGTTGTTGGTTTACGAGGTTCAGGGCGACGGCGATGATCTGGTTGTCGGGCATGTCCTGGGCGATGCCGTTGGGTCGATCGTAGGAACCTGTGTCGATGCGGATGGTGCCTGTTGGACCCTGGGCGGCATACCCACGGGCAGGGGACCCGAGTTCTTGGACATGATCGCCCCAGTTGACGCCTTCGGTGAGACGGCCTGCGATGCGCAGGCGATCGAGATAGCGGATGCACTGTCGGGCGTTTCGGCCGATGTCGTCTTCTTTGCGTTTGAGTTTGTCAAGTTCCTGGACCACGGTGATGGGGATGACCACATGGTTCTCATGGAACACGAACATCGCTTCGGGGTTGTGAAGCACGACATTTGTGTCGAGTACGAAATGTTTGGCGGTTTTGTCGTCTTTGACGCTGGTCATCTGGTTGAGTCCCTCCATCACACCACAGGATTACTCGAATCAAGCATAGTGTTTTTTTGTTTACCATGCAGCCCAGGCACCGCTGATGAGTATGGCTGCGATCAGGGTGCCGAGGGTGAGTTTGATGGCGACGGCACTGAGCCAGCCTCCAGCAGCACTGGTGCCTACCTTGGTGAGTTTTTGGGTGGAGATTTCTTTGTGTGTTGATGCGAGTAATACTGCCCCGGCGGCGGCGCCGACGGCTCCGCCGATGAGTGTGCCTATGACGGGGAGAATGCCTGTGCCGACGATGGCGCCGATGATGGCACCGGCGATGGCGCCGAGGCCGCTGCGTTTGCCGCCACCGGCCCGGCCTGCGAATACGGCGCTGAGAGCGATGTCACAGATATCAGAAGTGAGGGCCAGCAGGCTCACGATGCTGAGGGTCCAGTATGAGTACAGGTCAGCAGCGAAGACCTGCATTAACCAGGCACTCAGGACCATGATCCATAGCCCGGGAATGGCGAAAATCACCAAAAATGGCGCAACCAGGCACACGAGTGACATGATGATGGAAGCGGTGATACTCAGCAAGGACGATTCACTCAGGAACTGGAAGTGGGATTTTGAACTTTGAGCAATGATGCGAGGCAGATTGTTTGGCGCGGGTTGAGGTTTATGTCGTGGTTTGAAGACCGCTCCCTCACGGTCGCGGCTCGTTTTGGGGGAGATTTTTATGTTGGTTCATGGGTTGGCTCTGCTGACTCTTGAGACTCAGCTTGAGCGGCCGTTGTGTCGCTCTGAGCTTCATCACTTTCTTCTTGGGAGCCATGCACTGATTTTTCCATCGCCAGTATCCACTCTTCGAGAGGCTCATGGCGGAGCAGGTCCAGACGAATGGTTTTGCCTGCGAGGCGGTCGTGGTTTTCACCAATGCGAAGGAAGATCAGGAACTTGTCCCATTTGCGTTTGTCGAACTCTGTGATGTCGGTGGGAAGAAGTTGGACGCTGCCTGGCAAGTGCAGGCAGAGTGTGTCTGAGTTCCATCGATATGAAACCATTGCGGTTCTGAGCAGGATTTGAAGCATCCACAGTGCGCCGGCAAAGCCCAGGAGGACGACGAGCCACTGGAAGGGGATGTCATAGGCGTTGAGTGTGCTGGGCGGGTTGGATTCTGCCCAGAGCACATCGAGCTGGGCGTTTCTGCTGCTGGCTGAACTCACGGGGGCCTTGAGCATGTCGATGGGCTTGACCTCGGCGGTGTTTGTGAACTCGGTTTTATTCAGGCCTGGTCTGGGGATGGTGGTGTAATCGGGCTTGAGCTTTCCGATCATGGCCAGGGCATTGAGCCATCGCAGGCGGGCGTTTTCCAGCTCTGTGAGTGAGGCGATGCCTCGGTCTTTGAGGCGGCTTTGTTCATTGACGGGGTCCTGAACCGTTGCAGCACGGTTTGATAACGCGCCTGATGCGACAGCGGCGCTGAGATAGGTGTGCTCTTCAAAGAGAGCGACCTTCACACCCCGTGTGGGATAGGCCACGATGGCATCGTAGAGCCCATAGAAGCCAAGCCCGGTGAGCACCACCAGGCCAATGGCCATCTTGACCAGCCATCTTGGGTTGAGCCTGGTCCGTTGCAACTCAGCCATGGATATCTCCTGTTTCCAGATCTGTTGCTAATTTACGCACAACAGCGTAGTTATCGTCAGATGTGCTGACCTTTTGCACAATAACCTGCGATTGTATGCGGTTTGACCCGGTGACCACATGTTGAGGCTGCTCAGCTTGAGTTAAAATGAGCTGAGGGTCATGTGTGACGGAACACTGTGACCCAGTGAGAGGGGTTGGCGGGAAGTAGAATGCGAAGAACATAGCGAGGAGCAAGGCGAAGAACATTCTCTGACGGTGTGGCTCGTTAAGAGTTTACTCCTACAACAACGGTTTGTTAGATTGCATTGTTCAAGATGGTGTCAACGGTCCAGGTGGTGGTATTTGTCATGAATGAGAAGCGGATGAGGCCACGGTCTGCGTCTGAGCGATGGCCGTAGAGGATCATGCGTGTATCAAGGGCACTGCCTGCGACCGGGAAATCGATGGGGGGAGCGCCGGTCTGGACGGTGACATTTGTGCCTGACCATGCCCACGATCCTGAGTCGCGCGAGAAACGAAGGGCGTAGAGATCGCCTGTGTTGCTGGCACCGAACAGGTTGAACCCGCCGTCTGCGGTCAGTGTCGAGTTCATGCCCTGGGTCAGCACCGGGGTGGAGGTGACGGAGGAAAGGTTGCTCACGCGCCAGCGATTGGGCTCGGTCTGGAATGTTGGTGTCCACCAGTAGGTCTGAACCTCGCCCGCGGCATCAATACCCACGATGTTCATGGCGTTCCAGTCGGTCACGAAGGCATCGAGCTGGCCTACGAATGTTGGGCCATTGAAGGCGGTGGTCATGTTGACGCTGTTCCAGCTGGACTGGCCGGGCGCCCACCAGTAGACGATGACCTCGCCGGTGTCATTCAGGCCGGCCAGGTTCAGGCCGTTCCATGAGGTGATGTAGCCAGTGAGGCCGCCACTGAGTTTGGGACCACCGATGAGATCGGTGAGATCAGAGTATTTAAAGAAGCCGCCGCCGTTGGGGCTCCAGTAGTTGATGGCGTTGCCTCGGGCATCAAGGGCGGCGATGTGAACGGTGCCCCAGGAAGGCTGATAGTAGGAAAGATCGCCAACCACGCCTGGTGCGTTGAGTTCTGCGGTCAGATTTCGGGCGTTCCATGCTCCGGTGAGCACATTGCCTTGGAACAGCCACATGCGGCGCTGGGTATCAACCACAGCAAGGCGCAGTTCGCCTTTGATATCTACGAAAGCCTGCATGTCGATGGCTTTGTCGCGGAAGTTGCCTATCGAGGAAATATCCTGAATGGTGGCGACATCTGTTGCTGGGTCTGTCACGATGGCGTAGGGCTGACCATCGTCACCCAGAGCGAAGGATACGAGCATGCCTTTGGAAGCTGCGGCTGAAACTTTCTGGTTGTTGCCGCCAGTTGAGGGGCTTGCCTTGAACTTGAGAGCGAAGTCTTTGGTGAGCTGAGGCAGAGTGAAGGTCAACTCGCCGGTGGGTGCCCAGACTGCCTGGATGGTTTGCTGAGCAGCGGTTACGCCGGCATCGGTTGACCACACTTCGATATCCCAGAGGTATCCGCGATCAAGACCCTTGATTGTCACCACGGCACCATTGACGGCACCTGTGGTTGCATTGAGATCTTGCAGGATATATGCAAGCCCCTGCTGACCGTCAGCTATGCCCCAGGAAAGCACGCTGGAACTGCCTGCGTTGACGCTGATTCTTGCATCAAGCGTATCAAAGGCGAAGTCTGCAAAGTCAAAGCCGAGTGAGGTGCTGTCGACGAAGTTGCGGAAGGTGCGCTGGGTGTCGCGCATTTCAGTTGAGAGCAGCATGCCTGCAAAGACGCGTTCGTCGTGAGACATGCGCATCGCTGTGCCCATCTGCCCACCGGCCAGGCCTGACCAGACGACGGTGCGGTAGATTGAGTTGTCGATGGCTTGCGTCCACGAGCTGGTGTTGTAGACGGCTGTGGAACCGGGGAACTTGGTTGTGGAGACACCCCATTCGCCGGAGATGATGGGTCTGCGGCCGGTGACATTTGATGTCCAGTAGGCGGAGAGCTGGGCTTGTTCGACTGCGGGCTGGATGGATTTGTCGGCCAGCGGGCTGTTGATGGGTTCGGAGTTGGCGGTGGTATAGAAGTGGGGGAAGGCGGCGTCGATGTTGCGACTCAGGAACTGGCTGCGGGCGGTTGGGCCTCGGGCATCGGTTGAGATGACGCTGCCCAGCACCAGACGGAGCGGATCGACCTGGCGGATGTGTGAGGCGAACTGTTCGATCCACTTTGCCCGGGTCCGGATCTCGGTTTCACGTCCGGGGTCGTTGTCACCCTCGGGGTTGAGTGTCCAGATGCTGTCCCATTCGTTGAAGGCTTCCCAGCCGATCAGGCGGTGGGCGTAGGGACTTTGCTGTACCCAGGCTGCGAGTTGGTCGACGCGGGCGTTGGCTTGTGTGAGGGTTGCGGGGGTCTGAAAGAAGTTGTCGATGTCTGTCAGTGGTCCGCCTTTGTTGACATTGAACGCTACTTCGGTATCAAAGGCTTGTCGATAGTAAAAGCCATAGATGGGAATGAAGATCAGGTTCATGTCATGCTGATCTGCGGTCTGGAGCAGGTTCTGCATGAAGTTGCGGGTGTTGATGTTATATTGGCCCGCGTTCCATTCCAGCCAGTACAGGCCTTGGGGAGCGTTTGGATTGCCTTGATAGTTCAAGGTCTGTACATCCAGAAACACGCGCATGGTGTTGACACCTTGGGACTGAAGCAGGTCAAAGTATGGTCCGGGGGCACCTTCGTAGCTGGGTTGATCGTAATAGTTTTGATACTTCTGGTTGGCGTTGTCCCAGACATCGCCGGTGTAGAGGCCTCGCGTGAAGTTCCACGAAATGCCGAGATGATCGCCCACAACGATGTGCGGCTCGCCCAGTTCGTTGACCAGAGTTCGGCCGTTGGGAGAGGGCACTACACGCTGACCTTGTGAAGGATCAATCGCGGTGCTCTGGGTTGTGAATGTGACTGAGTTACCGAGAGTGGAATGGTTGCCAGCGGCATCAACGGCGCGCACGGTGACGCTGTAGGAAGTTGCGGGATTCAAGCTGATCAACCGGATGGATTCGGCCAGGCCTGCGAGTCTGGGGACATACCGATTGTTGAAGACGGTGGCATTTTTCCATTCGGTTTCGGTGGTGATGGGTTTGGTGGCGTAGCGGATTTCGTAGCTGCTGACATGGCCCAGGCCTGTGGCGGTTGCGGTTGGGGCGACGAAGTTGAGTCTGGCGCTGTAGCCGGTGACGAGGGTTGTTGTCAGGTCGTTGATGGCGACGGGGGTTGCGTTGGCGTTGGTGTCGACGAACATGACTTTTGCGTAGTTGACCGGGCCATGGACGCCGGCCTGGGTGTCGGTGTAGCTGGAGTGCACGCCGAGGATCTGGTCATCGACAAAGACGGGTGAGGTGAAGCGGTCTGTGCCTGCACGGCGGTCGACAAAGTTTCGTGTGGCGCCATCCTGATCAAAGATGAGATCGAAGTTCATCCCGATGGTGGTGCCATGGCTGGGCATTGCCATGTTGACGCGGCTCCAGGGCATGAAAATCTCAACGCTCCAGCCCACATCAATATCAGAGGCGTCGTTGATGGTGCCATTGATGCTTGAAGCGTAGAGGATGTCATCGGGCATGGGTACGCCGGGCTCTACATCGGGTAATGCTCCGGCGCCGTCGCCCTGGATGTATTTACTGCGCCGGATGGGCTGGGCGGTGTTGGTGAGTTCTGCGGGGTCAGTTGGTGCTGAGCGGTCTGCGAGGTTGACTGCGACGGCGCGGTCGCCTGCGGAGAACCATTCGTCGCGTGAATCGTCTGGGTCAAAGTAAAACGCGATGGAGTCGTCGTCTTGAACATCCCAGTAGTTGCCAGCACCGGCGCCTTTGCCATCGGCCCATATGGAAGGATCAGAGACCTGGGCGGATAAGTAGATGCCGGATGTGGACCACATCATGCGGATGGTTGCGCCGCCATTGGATTGCCAGGCCTGGGTCCGGGTTGTTGAGAAGGCGGTGTCCCAGTCGGCATCATCAAGCACGCCATCGATGATTGCTGTGCCTTGGGGGATGGCCCAGAGCGGGTTATCGGGGGTGATGGGGTCTGCGGCGAACAGCATGCGAGGCTCAAGGCTCTCAACAAGTGTATCACTGGGCTGGGCGTGGTGTCCGGGTGTTTTTTTCATAGCGAAGATACCACTAAGGGCGTTCTTTCGCAGAACCCATCACGGTGTACAAATTGATTGGTAAGTTTATTTTTCATAGGTACTCAAGGCGACTATCGGGAACTGTCGCTGGTGAATACACCCCTTGCCCGGCCGTCGTGTGCATGATCATCGGGTTATGACCGACCCTCCGCCTTGAACGATTGTGCTCATCGCTCGGTCTGTGCTTCACAACACATTCAGCACGGTTGTCCGATGCTCTCATGCTGTTATCAGATGATAGCATCGCTTTTATCCAGTTTTTGGCTGGCAAACCAGCGTGTTGTCTGGAATAGTTCAATGGTCTATTGAGGAAGGAGAATCCCCGACCCGGGGAAATACGGGATCGGGGCTTTTTTTTGTCAAAAACAACGCCGGAGTCAGGATGATACATGCGCCACGCCACCGGCTTGTTTATTTTACAAGCACTCAGCACCAGTGCTTTTGCAAGCCCCCAGCCCGGATCAGCGGCTGCAGACATCCTGCTCAGGGGTATTGACAAGCCTGCAACGATCAGGCTCTACTCTTTATCCACGCCTGCACCTTTGCTGGTGCTCACAAACACGCCTATGAACCTCAGGCTTGTGATGAACAGCACCCCTAAGCCTGTACGAGACCCTTTTGACCAAGACTGGTTCTGGACCCGGCTTACTCCAACTCAGCGCGAGCCTGCATGTTTGCCTGTCACTTTATGGCACTTACAAGGGCGGAGCGTGCAGCCTGAGCGACAAGATGCCCATCACAGGCATATGAACGCCCGAGTGGCTCATGACCGAACCAACACGCCGATGCATCAACTGGCGGGTTGTGACCCGGACCGATAAGTCTTTGGCCCTTTTTATTCAGGACTTTGTTTGCAACATTTGGTTTGTGCTGTGCCTTTATGGGGGTACATTCAAGACGGCTGGTTGTTGTTGCGCGATGGAATATGAAGAGGGAGCGGTGCTATGAAATTGGGTGTGTGGTTGTGCTCGGTGTGTGTGCTTTTGGCGTTTGGGGCGATAACAGCCCGTGGCGAGATCATTGAACTGGGTGCGGCTGCGGACAACACGCTCTATGAACACCAGTTTGGGGTGCTTAGTAACGGCAAGGGCAAGCACTTTTTTTCCGGGAGAACTGCTCAAGGAGAGATCCGGCGCGGGCTTGTCCGGTTTGATGTCGCTTCAGCTTTGCCCAGCTTTGCGGTTGTGACTTCGGCACAGCTGGTTTTACATATGTCTCAGTCGACATCCGGGGGCAGGCCTGTTGCGCTGCATCGGACGCTTGGTGACTGGGGCGAGGGGGAATCTGTGGCGACTGGTGGCGAGGGCACGGGAACCAATGCCATGGCTGGCGACGCCACCTGGCTACACACTTTTTTCGATAACCAGTTCTGGTCTTCGCCTGGTGGCGACTTTGACGCAGTGGCCAGTTCCACTACAACTGTTGCCTCCACGGGCTTTTATACATGGTCCTCAGCCCAGCTGACAGCGGATGTTCAGGCTTTTCTGGATGATCCGGGTACGGACTTTGGCTGGATGCTGATCAATAACGAGATCACCAATCGCTCAGCCAAGCGTTTTGACACGGTTCAGAATCCTGATGCATTGCTCCGTCCCAAGCTTGTAATCACTTACAACATACCGGCACCGGGCGGCGTGCTGGCATTTGGTGCGGCTTTGGTGCTGGGGATGAGGCGTGGGCGATCAAACTTGTGGTCTGGGACCAAATCGCCGAAAAACTCTTGGATTTAAATCTTTTCTGTGTATGATGGTGCAAACCTATCTAAGAGAGAGAGAAACAGTTTATGAAAAAGTTCCTTATGACAGCTTGTATTATCGCTGGTGCCGGTTCGGCTTGTGCTGATCAGGTCCAGATCGCGCCGTCTGCTGATACCACCTTGTACAGCGAATCAAACAGTGTGAGCAATGGTGCTGGTCAGCACATGTTCTCAGGGGCGACGGCGGTTCAGAGCAAGAGGCGGGCGTTGGTCCGCTTTGATATTGCTGCTTCGGTTCCGGCTGGTTCGACGATTACCAACATCACTCTTGATATGAAGATGTCGCGCTCCAACTCGGGGCCGATGAATGTTATGCTTAATACGCTTACTTCTGACTGGGGTGAGGGGACTTCTGATGCACCGGGCCAGGAGGGTGGAGGTGCTCCGGCGACGGCAAACGATGCCACATGGGCGAATACATTCTTCCCGGGACAAACATGGCTCATTCCTGGTGGCGACTTTGTTGCCATTGCGAGTGCGTCGACTTCTGTGGGAGGTTTTGGTTTTTATTCATGGTCTTCGGCTCAGATGGCTGTGGATGCACAAGCGTGGCTTGATAACCCTGCGGGCAACTTTGGCTGGATCATTCTGGGTCAGGAAGGCATTGCGGCCTCTGCCAAGCGCTTTGATACACGCAACAACCCGACGCCTGCTAATCGCCCGGTGCTCACCATTACCTACAACCCGCCTTCGTGCCAGGTAGATCTCAACAACGATGGCAGTGTTGATGTGCTGGACTTCTTTGCGTTCATCAGCCTTTTCAACAGCGGTGATCTGCAAGTCGATTTCAATAACGATGGCAATATTGATGTGCTGGACTTCTTTGCGTTCATCGCAGCATTCAACGCTGGGTGCCCGTAACTTCATCTCATCCCCCCTTTTTCATCTCATCCCCCCTTCCCCATTTTGCCCCAATCCCCCTCAAGCCCGATGTGAGTATGCCTTGCATCGGGCTTTATTGAGTGCTGTGCTACACTCTTGAACCTTTGTTTCTGGAGAATGTGTCATGACTACTCGTGTTGCCCCTGCCTTTATTGCCCGTACTGACAAGATCCTTGCGGGGCTGGAAAACGCTGGCCAGTACAAGCATCTGACGATGCTTGAGGGGCCTATGGACGCTGTGGTTCGCATGCGTCAGGCGGATGGCTCGAGCAAAGAGGTTGTGTGCATGTGCTCGAACAACTATCTGGGGCTTGCGAACCATCGTGAGGTTGTCGAGGCTGGGATTCAGGGGCTCAGGGAATATGGTGCGGGCACGGCTTCGGTTCGTTTTATTTGTGGCACTTTTTCGCCTCACCAGACGCTGGAGACCACGATCGCGCGGTATATGGGTACAGAGGCTGCGTACACCTTTGTTTCGTGCTGGAATGCGACGGAGGCGCTCTTTCCGACATTCTGTGAGCCTGGTGATGTGATTCTATCGGATGCTTTGAATCATGCGTGCATCATTGATGCCATGCGGCTTACGCCTGTGATCAAGAAGGGTGTGAAGAAGGCTGTGTATCAGCACAGCGACATGGATGATTGCAGAGCCAGGCTTGAGGCACTGGCATCTGACCCGGAGGTTACGGGGCAAATCTGGCTGGTCACTGATGGCGTGTTTTCCATGGAGGGGGATATTGCCAATCTCCCAGCGCTTCGTGATCTTTGTGATGAGTATGGGGCGCTGCTCATTGTCGATGATTCGCATGGGCATGGGGTGATGGGCCAGACCGGGCGAGGTACACACGAACACTACAACCTGTTTGATGATCAGGGTGTGGCTCGGGTTGATTTCTTTACGGGCACACTGGGGAAAGGGCTTGGTGGCGGGGCTGGGGGGTTTGTGGCGGGTTCAAGAAGGGGTACTGAGCTGTTGATTCAGCGTGGTCGGCCGACGCTTTTTTCCAATGCCTTGCCTGTGACGGTGGCATGCAGTGCCAACAAGGCGATCGAGATTCTCATGAATGAGCCTGAGCGTGTGCAGAGACTTCGCGATAATACCGCGCTGGCGCGCACAAGGGTGAAGGGGGCGGGTTTTGATGTGCTGGACTCGCCAACTGCGATTTGTCCCATCATTGTCGGGCCTACCGCTCAGGCGATCGCCATGAGCAAACGGCTTTTGGAGCTGGGGGTGTTTGTGATCGGGTTTGGGTATCCGGTGGTGCCTGAAGGGACGGCCCGGCTGCGCATTCAGATGTCTGCAGCCCATACGCCTGAGCATATCGAACAGCTCGTAGATGCTCTTAAAAAGCTCTGAGGGAGCGGCGACTACATTTTCATGGGCAGGAGTGCTGGCAAGAGGTACTCGATCAGCACAAACGAGGCGACGCCCAGCGAGATCATGGCGATAATGATTTGCATGGTCATGACGATCACATGGCGGGGGAAGTCTGCCATGGATTTTACGCGAACGGCTTTGTAGGCCAGGGAAATGCCCAGTGCCAGGGGCAGGAGGAGCAGATACCAGGCGTCATAGGCATTGATCGGGTCAAGAAATGGCCTGTAGCTGAGTGTGAGCCCCAGCATGAGCGAGCTGCTGGTCATTTTCGGCGTCCTCCAGCGGGTCTTCGTGGGAAAAGGGCATCGAGAACCGCGATGAAGTTGAGCAGGCCAGCCATGGCTGCGTAGAGGGTGCCGATTTCGTTGACTTTTCCGATGGATTTGGTATTTGGCGGGCCGGGGTCTGAGTCCAGTCGAGGTTCCCAGATGGCGATGCTTTGGCCTGTGGTTGGGTCTTTGATGACCTGTCTGGTTTCGTTGGGATAACCTGATCGATAAACCTGATCGCGCGATCCTCTGGCTTTGAAGTGGTTTTGGTGGATCGAATCTACGCCAAAGGCGATTGGGCCGACCATTGCCTGTCCCAGGAACCAGACAAAGTCTTCTTTGCGGTCTACGACATCGATGCCTCCGATGAAAATGCCGCCAAAGAACAGCCCCAGAACGCCGACTGCGACAAAAAAAGCCCGGCCAGGTTCTTTCATGTACAAGTGCCCTGCACCGGGGATCAGGATTGCGAGCAGCCCTGCCAGGGGTGCAAATGATTCGACCTCTGCTTGTGAATTGCTTTGCTCGGTGTTCATAAACGCCTGTGCTGGCTCTTGGAGCCAAAAAAATCTGCTGGGAAAAAGCCCGTCAAATGTAGTGTACCGCCAAGATACTGACGACGATTGATTGCCCGGGCTTGAACCGACAATCTTGCGTGCCTATCAGAGTGGGGAAAATGATTCGTCCCTGTTGGTTTGACCAAGAACCCCTGGCCTTTGGTGTTAGCAGGAAGCCCTGAGATGTCCACGATCAGCACACTTGAAATCGGTTCCGAGTTGGCAGAAGTTATCACCCCTCTGGAAGACCCATATCGTCGATGGGCACAGCCTGTGGCTGGGGATTACGAGGATGATAACGAAGACGACGATTACTACGACTTTGACCCTGATGATGACGACGAAATCGATGATGAGATAGATGACGACTTCGATGATGATGATGAAATCGTCGATGATGGTGATGACGACGAGGATCTGTGATCTGCCCGCGTTGGGCTGATGATGCCGAGTTGGTTCGGTGCCCTCGTCTGGCTGCTTTGTTTTTCAAGAGGCGCCTCATCATGGCTGCAACGAATAAAGACCAGAACCCAACCAGCAAGACCACGCTGACAGGCATGCCTGCGGACATGGGAGGCAGCGTTGTTGATCGTCGTTCTTCGCTTGACAGGCGGGACCATGAGAAGGATTCCGGGGACTCTGGTGTGCATCGCAGGCGTGGGCCTGGGCGCAGGCGCTCTGACTACTTGCGGGCGGCTGAGGAAGGCGACATGACACAGGAACAGTTCATGTTCCTGATGGCGATTAATGAGTTTAAAATCGCCAACAACTGCTCTTTTCCGTCATGGACCGATGTTCTGGAAGTCATCAGGCTGTTGGGATATCGCAAGACCATGGCGAGTGAAATCAAAATGCGTTCTACAGAGGACTGGCGAGAATCTGCTGATGCGCCATCATGCGTCAGACCTGACAGCCACACCAGCACTGACGATCCCTTTGATCAGGCTGCCTGACCCCCCCTCCCCCATCAACCCCCTCTCCCCCCCTCCCCACTCCACTGCTCATCCACCGCCTGTTTTTTGCAGCATAATCAGCTTCAAAGACCTTGCCTTGCTCAACCTATACTGCTGTATGTATGAAGTTGAGGTTTTCGCTGAGTTCTGTGCGGCCCATGCCATCAGCATTGCGGGGTGTCGCGAGCCGATGCATGGGCATAACTGGCGTGTTTTGGCGGTTATTGCGGGGTCTGAGCTTGATGATGACAGCCTGCTTTGTGATTTTCACCTTGTTCAGAAGGCTTTGAATCAGGCTATTGAGCCCTTTATCAATGCTGATTTGAACGCTTCGGTTCAGATGGCGGGCCTGAACCCGACGGCTGAGATTGTTGCCTGCACTATTGCTCATACACTCGATACGCTTCTGGCGGGTTCGCTTGGTGCGGGGGTGAAGGTTGCCCGGGTCAGTGTGACCGAGGCTGCGGGGTGTCGAGCTGTCTACCACATGACTTAGGATCGGAACACGATTTATGCCTCAATCAAAGACGAACTCTCAGAACGACTTGCAGCCTCATGCTACGCAGGAGCTGGAAAAATCAGATCGCTATCTGGGACGCGATCTTTCATGGCTTGCGTTTAATCAGCGTGTATTGGAGCAGGCACTTGACGAGCAGACGCAGTTGCTTGAGCGTGTGAAGTTTCTTGCCATTTTTACTTCGAATCTTGACGAGTTTTTTATGAAGCGTGTCGCCTTGCTTAAAAGGCAGGTCGATGCCCGGGTTGATTTTCCTTCGCTTGATGGTTTGAGTGCTTCAGAGCAGCTTAAAAAAATCCGTCAATGTGTTTGCAAGATGCATGAGATTCAGACTGATCTCTATGAAAACTGCATCTTTCCTGCTTTGGCTGAGGCTGGTATCAAGATTTGTCACTATGAGACTCTTGACAAGAAGCTGCGTCAGCAGGCGAACAAGTGGTTTGTGACTGATTTGTATCCGGTGCTTACGCCTTTGGCTGTGGATTCGGGGCATCAGTTTCCGTTTATCTCGAACCTTTCTGATAATCTGGCGGTTTTGCTTGGGTCTGACGATCTTGATGAGCCTTTGTTTGCGCGGGTGAAGGTGCCACGCTCTGTGCCTCGGTATGTCACGCTTTGCGAGGATGATCCGGTGCTGGTGCCTGTGGATGAGATTGTTTCTGAGAATCTTGAGCTGCTCTTTCCGGGGTTGAAAATTCTGGATGTCGTGCATTTTCGCATCACTCGAAGTGCTGGTCTGCAAGATGAGGAGGATGAGACTGAAAACATGCTTTTGTCTGTCGAGGCGGAGCTTAAAAAACGCCGTTTTGCTCGTGCGGTGCGTCTTGAAGTGCCTGTTGGCTCAAGCAGGGTCATCGTTTCTCGTCTGCGCCAGGAACTGAAGCTCAGCGAAGGGGATATTTATGAAAGATCGGGGCCTATTGAGTACCTCGGGCTTTATGAGATTGCCGACATGGAACATGCGGATCTTAAAGATCCCGTCTGGGCTCCCATTGTTCCCACGCCTATCAGTGAAGCTGATGGCGACATTATGCGCATCATGCGCGAGCGCGACCTGCTCGTTCATCACCCGTATGAATCGTTCAACGCTACTGTTGTTCGCTTTATCTCTCAGGCTTCGAGGGATCCTGATGTTCTGGCGATTAAACAGACGCTGTATCGCACGAGCAGGGATTCGCCTTTCATTGAGTCGCTCATCCGGGCTGCGGAAAGCGGCAAGCAGGTTGCCTGTCTTGTTGAGCTCAGGGCGCGTTTTGATGAAAGCCGAAATGTTCGGCTCGCGCGCATGCTTGAAAAGGCGGGTGTGCATGTGGCCTATGGCGTGCCAGGGCTCAAAACCCATTGCAAGACCTCGCTTGTTGTGAGAAAAGAGCACGATGGTGTTCGCTGTTACGCGCATCTCGGTACGGGAAACTACCACCCCAAAACCGCGCAGCTTTATACCGATCTGGGCTTGCTCACTTGTGATCTGGCGATTACACAGGATGTTGTCAGGATCTTTAACCACCTCACTGGGTATACCAAGCTTCATTCCTACAACCGTCTGCTTATTGCACCGGCGACTCTGCGCAACGGACTCATGGACAGGCTGAAAAATGAAATCGACAACGCCAAGGCGGGCAAGCCTGCGCGTTTCTTTGCCAAGGTCAACTCGCTCGAAGACAAGCTTATGATCGATGCTCTATATGAAGCTTCTGCTGCAGGAGTCAAAATTGATCTGGCGGTGCGCGGGTTCTGTTGTCTGCGTGCTGGGATTAAGGGGCTGAGCGAGAATATCCGAGTGATTTCCGTCATTGGGCGGTTCCTGGAACATTCTCGCATCTTTCACTTTGCTGATGGGTGTGAAGATCCGCTGGATGGGCAATGGTTCATTGGCTCGGCGGACATCATGTACAGGAATCTTAACAACCGTGTTGAAGCGATCTGTCCCATCAACGACACACGCGCCAAAGCCCGGCTGGTACGCATCATGGATGTTCTCATGGCGGACCACAAGAATGCCTGGATACAAAACCCCGATGGGTCTTATATAAAACGAACCCCCACTGCTGATGCAGACCCTCTGAGCCCCCACGCCGTCGGCACCTTTGCCACCATGATGTGGGATGCCAAAGCGAGTACGCTTCGAAGCGACTAGGACAGTGCTTTGAAGGTGATTGAACCTAGACACTACTGCGCTATTGCGAATCGAGTGGTGGTACTCTTAGAATGAGGGCTTCATGAAAAATCCTCAATAACACGCTGGCTGGAGGTTTTCCAGTGACCAGGGGTGGCCACTGGGCACCACGACATATATGAACTCTTTGTTCTTCAGGTGGCTCACTTGTCCCACGACTTTTCCGCCGGGGTTGTATATGCCTATCTGGGCGCCGACATAGCGTTTGTGGTCGTGTTCTACCGTGTGGACATCGCCATGCTCTGAGAGCAGGCTTTCCATGGTGTCTCTGCTGATATAGCCTTCGTTGTTGAAGGACACGACAAGGTATGGACACCTGACCTTTTCCAGGAAGCTGCGAAAGGCGTCTTCGGCGGTCCGTTTGCTGTTGAAATCGCTCTTGCGGGTTTTGCAGTCTGTTCGTTTGCAGGCGATGCCATAGCTTTGGGGCTTGTCCCATCGCACCAGCGTTTCCCAGATGTGGTAGTTGCCCAGGTATGAATGTTGGTTGTAAGGCGGGTCGATGTATGCCAGGTCTGCTGATAATTGGTCGGCGGCGGCTTGTGCTTCCAGGCAATGTGCCTCGCATGGCTGATTTGTGAGTCTTGGCAAGACATCGGGCATTCTCAGTTTCAGATCGTTTGATGCACGAGGCGCCCATGACTTCAGATATGCCATCTGCAGGCCTGTTGTTGAGTCCACGCGATCTGCAGCTTCCATGAGCGATACCAGCATGACGGCTTTGAGTTCAGCATGGAGCCCGCGTGTTTGGATTGCATCACGGATTGCATCGATTCTGGCGCCGTTTTTTGGTTGAAAGAAACGGCTCTGGGTGCAAAATGTGGCTGTGAAATAACCCGGATTGCCTGGCAGATCATTAAACTCTTCAATAAGATCCTGAGCATCATCAAGCACTGTTTGGCGATCAGCCTGAACATAGCAGGTTGCAATGGTGTGGGCGTAAGACAGAAAATCGTTGGCAATTACGCGATATCCCAGCCTCTTGAGTGCATGACCTACGCGCGATGTGCCTGAAAAATAATCCACGACACTCTTCACTTTGGGCAACGATTGAATCACATCTGTAATCGCAGGAATCAGAACCCTCTTTGACCCGATGTACTTGATCATGCGCTTCCTTTGCTGATTTGCTCAGCTTTCAGGGAGTGAAACCTCGTCGCCTTGGCCAAGCTTTGGCGCAGGTCTGCCCATGATCGATGCGACCACACGGTCTACATGCACATGACTCGTCTCAATGAACACCTTTACACCCCCGGCCTGTGTGCCTGCGGATGCGGTGCCTATGACATAGAGCCCATCTACGCCTGTCATCATTGTTGAACGATCAAGGCAAGGTCTGCTGCCCGGCTTTCCTTCACTCGCGCCCACCAACTCGACACCGGCCTGCACAAACAGCGTTTGATCCTGCTCGTATCCTGTCAATAACAATACGAAATCTGCATCAACGGGAATCGAGTCGCTGTGTTTGGCGACCTGTCCGGTTTCATCACACCGCTTGAGCATTGTTTGGCCGGGTTTAATCGCGGTCGGCAGTGTGCCTGGTTCAAACCTGATGCGGTCTTTGTCGATCAGCCATTGCAGTTCGGGCAGGATCCAGTATTTGATCCGCTTGTTGTCGAGTTCGCGACCTCGGTATGAAAGTGTGACATCACACCCTGCTCGATACAGTCGAATGGCCGCTTCAGCAGCGGAGTTTTTCCCGCCTACGATCAGAATCCGCTTGCGAAAATAGATGTGAGGCTCATCCAGATAATGACTTACATGGGGCAGGTCTTCGCCGGGCACGCTGATCAGCTTTGGCTTGTGCATGTCGCCAATCGCCAGCACCACCCGCTGGGCTCGAATTGTCCGTACTGGTTTTGCAGGCTGATTTTTTTGGGTGGCTTGTCCGCCAACGCCTTGGGTGCTGGGGACGAGATCCACTTCAAAGCCACCCGTTTGCATGTGCTTCAGTTGACTCACTCTGGTATAGGTCTGAATGTTCAGATCAAACTGATCTACCACGGCTCGCAAGTATGACAGATACCGCTCACGCGAGGCTTTGGACTGATCTGGTGTATCCAGAGGCACCCCCGCGATCGCAATCCGCTCTGGTGATGAAAAAAATACCGTTCCCGGTGCCCACCACTGCATCGTTGAGCCTATTTGCCCAGCTTCGACATGCTGATAGTCCACGCCTTCATGCTTGAGCGCAGCGGCCAGCTCGATCCCGATCGGACCCGCACCCACCACCAATACATTCACATCAAACATGCACATACAATACCCCCCTCCCAAGACCCTCTCCCAAGACCACCCCTCCCCAAGCCCCCCCTCACACACACATTGCACATTCACTTTGACCCGGGCACATCCATAGGCTTCTTGCATGATCATCAAATGGATCCAGTGTCTTGTTCTGGATGCTGAGAGAGAGAACTTCGATCTTGCTCAGCGGGCGTGGTCTGCCCTTCACACATTGCCGGGCTTTATGGGTCAACTGGGAGGGTGGGATACACGGGCTGACGATCTCCCAGGTTGCTCGCCTCGCACCAGCAGGGCTTGTATTCTCAGTATGTGGGAAAATGCAGACAGCTATGCCCGGTTCATGGCTGAGGCTCACGACCCGATCTTTGCCAGGGCTTCTCAGCAGCAAGCCATGCTCTCGTGCGAGGTGGCGATCTTTGAGCAGCTTCTTGACATGCCTGGTGTGCATTGGGGTCTTGCTCAGGCGATTGGTATTTTGCCTCAGACGATGCGAGTTGCGGATTGTGTTGTCAAGCCGGAGCGCATCAACAGCTTTATCAGCACTCAGGGGATGATCTGGTTGCCTGGCATGGCTGGTGTGCCTGGCATGCTGGGCGGAGCGTTTTCAAGGTGTGTTGAAACGCCAAGCCGATTTCTTGTCTCCACCATCTGGTCACACCCGGATCAGCACACCGCCTATACACAGGACACGCTGCTGGAACTTCAAAGGCAGGCCAAGCCAGATCGCGATCTCACCAGTCTTGAGGGTTCGGTGGTTCAGCTTGAGGAGAGCTGGTTTGTTGATCCGACATGATGATGTGCATGATCGGTTTGTTGCGATCAGATGCCGCCCCACTTTTCAGGATCACCCATGGGCACGCGTTTGAGGAGCTTTGGCATGGTAAGTCCCTGACCCAGCAAGCTCACCAGCACGACTATAAACGCTACAGCGATCATGAATGACCGTAACTCGCCCATCTGGCCCTCTCTTGGCAAGCCCAGTATTAATGCCAGGCTGAGCGAGCCTTTGAGTCCGGCCCAGGCCATGACATGCTTCCAGCCACGGGGCCAGTAGCCTTTGAATGCCATGACCACGGGGTAGGTCACCAGTGCCCGGGCAGCGACGAGCACGAGGAACACGCTGGCTGCTGCCAGTAATACATCAGGCTCGATCAGACGCGATACGCCACCGACCCCTTTGGGGTCTGACAGTTCAAAGCCGATCAACAAGAACAGCACCGAGTTGACGAGAAAATCCAGGCTGTCCCAGAAACCTGTCACTGTCGTTCGTGTCTGCTTGCTCATGCACAGCGTTTTGCCGAAGTTTCCTACGATCAGGCCTGCAACGACGACGCAGATGACGCCTGAGACATGGAGCGATTCACCCAGTACGAAGGCTCCCCATGCCAGGGCTACGGTGATTGCGGTCTCCAGCGTGTGGTCGTTGAGTTTGTGAAGCACCCACGAGGCTGCGACTCCAAGAGCCAGACCAAGCACAGTCCCGCCGCCAGCCATGACAGCAAATGACCATACAACCTCCATCACACTGATCTCTGCCCCCACCCCACCCCCCCCGCCCCCACCAACCTCTTCACTGCCACCTATTCCACTTGCCAGCATGACGAGTGCTGCGGGCTTGAGCACGGCAAAGAATGCTACAGCGGTGCCATCATTGAACAGGCTTTCGCCTTCGACGACGGTCTTGAGCTTCTTTGGTACGCCTGCGGTCTTGAATGTTGCCATGACGCTGATGGGGTCTGTGGGTGCCATGATCACGCCAAACAGCAGCACCGCTGCTATTGGCAGTTCTGAACCCATGTGGTGTTCAAGAAACGGTTTGGCGACCACCGCCACCAGAGCACTGCTGACGACCACGCCCGGGACTGCCAGTATCACGACTGGTAGCCATACTCGTTTGAGCAGATCCAGATCAAGATGAAGACCTGCTTGAAAGAGCAGGGGGGGCAGGAATATCAACAGCACCAGGTCTTCGTTGATATGTACGCCTTCAGGCGCCAGACCAAATGCGGCAATGACCAGCCCGGTTACGACCAGTGCGGCTGTGTATGGCAGGCGAGTTACCTTTGATGCCACGCCGACCAATACTGCAAGGGCTATCAAACCGACCACGATGTGAACGGTCTGTGCGATGTTGCTATGAGTGGCAGCTTCGGAAGCACTGGCTAGATAGAGACTCAACATTAATCAGCATTCTCCACATTCAGCTTGCTTTTCGTTTCGCTTATCACAGTGGCAATTTCTTCAGCTTCCCTTGGTGGCACATCTGAATGCTGGTGTTCGGGGATAACGAATCGAATGGTGGTACCCTTATTGTCTGTTGTATCGCACCAGATTCGTCCATTGTGCCTTTCGATGATCCGCTTGCATACTGCCAACCCGATACCTGTGCCGGGAAGACCTGCGGTTGAGGGTTGACAGTAGAACATGTCAAAGATTTTTTCTGCTTCGTCACGCCTGACGCCCACGCCATTATCTGAGATATATACTTCCCAACTGCCTTCCGTGTAATGGGACCCCACGGTTACACGCAGTGGTTCCTTTGCACGAAACTTGATTGCATTCTCAAGCAGATTTTCAAAGACCGTGGATATCTGATCGCAATCCATCTCCAGAACAGGCAGATCCTGAATATCGATCCTGGCCTCGGCATTATTAATCGAACCCAGGAGCCTGGCCAGTGCGGTGTCCACTGCATTTTTCATGGGTGCCAGTTCGAATGGTTGATTTGATGAACGGATGTTTGCATATATGAGCATGTCGTCAATCATCGACTGCATCCGCTCAGCGCCGTCGATTGCAAACTCCAGCAGTTCCATGGCTTTGGCATCAATATTTTCGCCATGACGCCTTGCGACCATCTTTGTAAAGCCAAGTACCATTCGTGCGGGTTCGCGTAAGTCGTGTGATACAACATGCGCAAACTTTTCAAGATCATGATTTGAGCGGGTTAGTCTGATGCGCTGCTGGGCAAGTTTTTCAATGACCTGTTGGCGATCTTCTCGCAGGCGGATTTCTTCCAGCACGCCAGACGCTGCATCTGCAAAGAACTCGAAACGCCTGAATTGGGATTCGTCTGGACATTTACCATCGTCAGGCTCATCAATTAGAATTACTCCTAAGACATGTCTATCACTTCCATATATTGGTACATATGCGATGTCATCATGATGCCAAGAATCAGATTTTGAGTATGTCCTTTGCCCCAATATCACATCAGGAAACATTTCTCCCTTGTTGTTTCTGGAAGGTATGTAATATGAACGACTTACGCGAAACGATTCTACTTCTTTGCCAAACCTGCTTCTGCGTACTTCTTTGGATACACGCCCATTTCTGAGCAGCTCAATTTCATCTGGAGTCATCCCAGATTGTGCATCAAGACATATTTCCCAATCGTGATACAAGTACACATAGACCCGGCCCCACCCCGCATCATGCACAGCATCAGCCACCAGTTGAATAACCTTTTGCTCGACATGTTGTCCGTGAATCAGACTTGCACTTTCAAGAAGCTTGTTGAGCTGATCCCGAGCCCGTTCGGAAGCCTCCCATGCCAATCTTCTTTGCTCCTGGACTACTGCTACATCTGTGCGTTCCTGTGAAACAGACACCACGCTCTTGACTTGATCTCCATCCAGAATGGGTATTTTTTTGATGTCAAATATTCTTTCCTGGCCGTTCTCATCTACTATTTTCTGTTCATAGCAGACAACTTTGCGTTTTTCGCAGACTTCCTGCAATTTTTTATTGCACTCCAGCAACAATGCTTTCTGCTCAGGAATACTCTCGGCCAGGCCGCGATATGTTTTGCCCAGATAATCTGCTTCGGTAATGCCCAGGAGATCCTGCCCATACTTATTGATGATCTGAAAACACCCCTCACTATCTATCAACGCAACACACTCGGGAATTGTGTTCAGAAGTTCTCGTAGTTCTTCCCTTCCTTTTACCAGCGCAATTTGATTTTCTGTTTCAGCTGTGACATCTCGCCCCACCGTCTGGTATTCCAGTATTTGACCATCTTCACCAAATAATGCCCGGTTGACCCAACGGTGCCAGTGCCTGGTCCCATCTGGATATAACGCTTCGTTTGTAGACTCTGACACTTGACAATCAATGTTCAGAGGAACGACTGCATCCATTGTCTGCTTGTAACCGGCATCTGAATACAGCTCTTTGAGTTTCATTCCAATGATTTCATCGGGATCTTTGTTATGGCGCTTTGCAAAGGCATTGTTCACAAATAATATCTCTTCATCAAGTGAAAATCGTAATACCATTTCTGTTAGATCTTCTACCACCGCGCGGTACCGGCGTTTGCTTTCCAACCTTGCCTTCTCTGCATCTTTTCTGTCGGTGATGTCGAGATTAATCCCCACCATCCGCCTGGCTTTACCACTTTGTTCTCTTTCGGTCACCATTCCCGCATCGTAAACCCACATCCATGAGCCATCTTTTTTTCTTACCCGATATTCCGTTATGCAGTACCCAGTCGCACCTTTTGTGGTTTGGTTGTGAACGATTTTCAGCAGATCGGGAATATCTTCTGGATGGACGAGCTTTTCCCAGCCTTCACTTGTCGCATCGATTTCTTCCGGCTCATACCCCATCATCCGTGCCCATTGTTCATTGAATGTAAATGTTTTCTTTTTGAGATCCAGGTTCCAGGTACCAAGCTTTGCAGCGGTGATCACGATATTTGAATGGTCACCCATTTTTCGGTACAGGACCATGATGTTCAGTACAGAAGCCAAGATGAGAAGTGTGACGATTGCTTCAACTGCCTCGGCTGTACTCTGGTTGTTGAGCCACTCGAGATTCGTGCTGCCGCTGAACCTGGCTTGTAACAAGTCCTTGATATGGATTATTTCGTGCGTCATGACCGCCCCGGCCAGTACCAGCAGCAGCAGCACTCGGCGTTCTTGTAGCCGAAGCGATACCCGTACAACCCAGATTGCAAATACAACGCTGATCAGAAATGAAATCAGATAAATCACCAGCATGGCACTGAATCCTCTGCGAGGCTCTCAAAAATGTCCCTGCATTCGCAGGTCCCGCTGTCTTCCAAGTGGGGATCACGCCGCATCCTGCGTAGTATCCACTCCTCTTTGCGAGGAGAATGAACCACCCAACATCTTCAACGGAGAATGATCCCGATGACCACCGATATCCAAAGCCTGCTGGGCAACGAAGCTGACTCTTTGCTCAACCACGAGTGTACCACAATCCCCCGTTCAGCTTTGCATCTGCCGGGCAGCGATTTCATTGACCGTGTTGTCAGCCATTCTGACCGCAATATCAACACCCTTCGCAACTATCAGCTTCTGCTCAACACCGGCAGGCTTGGGGGCACGGGCTTTGTCTCCATTCTCCCGGTCGATCAGGGCATTGAACACTCTGCGGGGGCTTCGTTTGCTCCCAACCCTGCATACTTTGATCCTGAGAATATTGTCAAACTCGCTATTGAGGGCGGCTGTAACGCTGTTGCTTCGACCTATGGCGTGCTTGGCTCGGTTGCTCGTAAATACGCTCACAAAATCCCCTTTATTGTCAAGTTCAACCACAATGAGCTCATGACATTCCCCAACACCTTTGACCAGACGCCCTATGGCACCATCAATCAGTGCTTTGAAATGGGTGCTGCTGCGGTCGGCGCCACCATCTACTTTGGTTCAGATGAATCCACACGCCAGATTCAGGATGTTGCAGAGATGTTTGCAGCAGCCCACGAGCTGGGCATGGTCACCATTCTCTGGTGCTACATCCGCAACAATGCATTCAAGGTCGACGGGACTGACTACCACGCAGCAGCGGACCTCACGGGCCAGGCCAATCACCTTGGCGTGACCATTCATGCTGACATCATCAAGCAGAAACTGGCGACGAACAATGGCGGGTATGTCGCGCTCAACTCTGGTGATTCTTCGTATGGCAAGTTCAACTCCAGGATTTACACTGATCTGGCGGGTTGTGATGAAACCGGGAAGGGTGGGCATCCGATTGATCTGGTGCGTTATCAGATAGCCAACTGCTACATGGGGCGTTGTCCGCTGATTAACTCGGGTGGGGCGAGTTCTGGTGCGGGTGATCTTGAAGCGGCTGTGAAAACTGCTGTGATCAACAAGCGAGCGGGTGGCATGGGGCTTATTTCGGGACGAAAGGCTTTTCAGCGACCCATGAACGAAGGTGCGGCCCTTCTTCATGCGATTCAGGATGTTTATCTTGATGATGCTGTGACTATTGCGTGATTGCGTTTTTGTAACTTAACCCAGAGCCGCGTCTGAGAGGGCGCGGTTTTTTCATGGGTTATCAGCGCAGATCATTCTGGTTTATGGGCTGATCCATGCTGATTCTTACTCGCCATACGCGCTGGCCCAGCCCTTCGCTGAGTAAGAGGTCATCTCCATTCCACACCAGCCCCGTGATGCCAGCGGGTTTACTGCGTCCATTCATTATCAGCACTTTGGCAATCTTGCCATTCTGATCAAGCCCCACGACCAGTCCATTTTTGTTTGCATCTGGCAGCAGGAGGGCTGGCAAACTTGCTATCCAGTTTTTTATCCGGGGCTTGTTGTGTAGCCAATCCAGCGTGGGGCTTCTTTGGGTTGGCATTGCGACCCATAACAAGCCATCAGGCCCCCATGCCAAGCCGTCGGGCATCCCCGGCAGGTTTGAAGCAAAAACCTCTCGCCCTGTTTCATGGCCTTCACCATCAAGAAATACCCGGCTGATGCGATATCGAAATGTCTCAGCGACCAGCAAGCTTTCGCCATCTGGCCACAGCGCCAAGCCATTGGCAAATGCCAGGCCTTTGCTGAGGGTCCAGCTTGCAGAGCCATCTTCTTTGAACGCGACAACCTTGCCAACTTTCCGTGGATCGAGGGCTTCAAGGAGCAGGAATCGGGCTACAGCCTTGTTGCCAAAACGATTCGACGAATCACTCACAAAGATCAGGCTTCGACGGGCATCAAAGATCACATCATTTGCCCAGCTCAGTTCCTTGAGTTGCCGGGGCAAGCCTCCACCACCATCATCGAGCCCATCCATGCGCCAAAGTCCCGCGCGTCCTGCTGCGATCAGAACTCTTCCTGATTGATCCAGTGCCAGGCCTGCGACTCGGCCGGGGACACTTGCCAGCAAAGTTGTGCTTCCTCTGGTCAGGCGCCAAATTTTCCCGTCGGCTGTTCCCACCACCACTGAGCCATCGCCTGAAACCAGAGGCTGCTCGGGGCCATGCAGACCTGCTGTAAGCTGATGGGTCTCTGCCAGCACTGTCTCAGCGTCGATTGGCTTAACGGCTTCTGGCGACCATCGCATGGCATCAATTGGGCTGATGCAACCAATCATCGCCCATACGCTGGACCAGATGAATAGGATCACCAGAACACGAACTGTGCTCGACTTTAAGGCGTTAAATGGCCGAAGATAATCAGGGCTGAACCCAGTGTCGCGTGACTTGTACATCCCCACAGCCTATCGCTTGTGACCTTCCCTGCCCCCCCACCCCCCGCTCCCCCCCTTGCCTCCCGGAACCGTCTGTATGAGTCTGAAACAACGAGCTATCCGAGGCACTGGGTGGAGTTTCGTCCAGAACATGGGCGGCCAGCTCACACAGTTTGTTGTTTTGACTATTCTGGCTTGGCTTATCGCTCCTGAAGCCTTTGGACTGCTGGCACCAGCCATGGTCTTCGTGGGTATTGGTCAGGTCTTTGTTGAGGGTGGCTTTAACAAGGCCATCATTCAGCGCAAGGATCTTGAAGATCTCCACCTTTCTACTGCCTTCTGGACAAGCGTCTGTGTGGGCATTCTTCTTACCGCAACCATTGCGGCTCTGGCAACGCCCATCGCGCGCCTTTACAACATGCCCGAGTTGGCCCCCATCCTCCGCTGGCTCGGGCTGGCAATTTTCATCGGTTCGCTGGGCATGACACAGATGGGCATTTTGCAACGGCAGATGCGGTTCAAATCGCTGGCGGTTCGTAATCTGTGTGCTCAACTCGTGGGTGGCACGGTCGCGGTCATTTTCGCATCTCTGGGTAAAGGTGTCTGGAGCCTTGTCGCTTTACAGCTTACGGCCCGTTCTGTCGAGGTTGTCATCGTCTGGACCGCGAGTGACTTCCGACCCAGTTTCAACTTTTCAAAAAAACACTTTCATGATCTTTTCTCTTTCGGGGCCAATGTTCTGGGTATCAACCTGCTTTACATGGCCAGCCTGCGCACGCCTGATTTGCTGATACCCATGCTTCTTGGAAAACAGGCTGCGGGGTACTATTTCCTTGCGTTTCGACTGGTCTCTGTTTTTTCGCAAGTCCTTGTCGGTGCCTTGTCATCAACGGCATTGCCCACTTTTTCCAAGTTACAGCACGAGCCTGAGCGCCTCCGCCGGGCATATCTCATGGCAATTCGCATCTCCAGTGCTGTTGCGCTCCCCTTCTTTGCAGGCCTGGCGGTCGCTGCACCCTTGTTTATCCCGGTGTTGTGGGGGCCCAAGTGGGAGCCGGCTATTGCGGTCGTTCAGATACTCTCATTGCTTGGCATCAGTCAGGTTCTCACGCGATTTACGGATGCTGCAGTCATGGCTCTGGGGAAACCATCGTGGCCACTCAAGATTGTTCTCGTTGGCACCGTCTTCAATATCATTTCGTTCCTGATTGTTTACAAGTATGGCATCTACGCCATCGCCATTGCCATGGCGTGCAGCAGTCTTGTGGCCATGCCTTTGAGCTTCTGGGCGCTGAACCGCATTCTTCCGCTTAATAAAGTACACCTTGCCATGTTGCTGGGTCGGCCTCTGGTTTGCGTGGGCATCATGGCAGGTGTTCTTATCTTTGCCAAGCAAACCCCGTTGCTTGAGATGAATCGATATGTCAACCTCGCGATGATCAGCATCATTGGTGTTGTGGCTTATGGCTTGAGCCTGCTGGTCATTGACCGACCCATCGTCAATGAATTCTGGTCCATGGGAACCATGCTGCTCAAAAAAACCCGACATGACAAGTCCAGCCCCACGCCACCAGCAGTCTCACAATAATCCTGATCTCAGAAGTTCCGGCGCACAAAGCATGACCGGATGCTCCAACACGGTTACGATCTGTTGTGGATACCAGACGCGCAGATCCCTATCGCCTGCTCCTTTACGAGCCCATCCACACGGGACACCACTTGCCCTATCTGGCGAGAATGCTCCCAGCACTGCTTGACCCGCGCGTGAAAATCACACTCGCAACAACGCCTGCAGCGATCGCATCTGACGAGTTCAAACAAACCCTTTCACCATTTGCAGACAGGATCAATATAGAAGCGATCTGCACCACGCCTCCCAGGAACCCCAGGAAGAATGCGGCCCACAGGCTCCGTGAACTTTTGTTCTGTGCCCGCACACTCAAGCCTGATCACATCATGGTTCTCTATGCTGATGGTCTGTGGCAGCCTTTGACCTTGCGTTCGCTTTTGTCGAACAAACCCATTGATCCCTCTATCGCCATCGAACTTTTCCTTTATCGAGGCGGCTTTACATACTCTGATGCGAGCCGCCCGATTGACCGTCTCAGCAGGTTCTTGTTCAAACATGCTGTTCGCAAGAACCTCTTTGCAGTTCTGCATCTTGATGATGAAATTTTGCACGCTTATGCGCTCAGTCTTGCCAGGCCTGACACTGGTCCAAGGTGCATTCTCACACCCAACCCTGTCAAGATACTTGATGCTGTTGATGCGAACACTGCACGAAAGCAGCTCAACATGCCTGCTTCTGGGCGATACATTGTCGCCATGGGCATGATGACGCCTTTGAAAGGCATGGATCTGCTCATTGATGCTTTTCTTGAGCACGCTGGGGCACACCCTGATGACCGCCTGCTTCTGGCTGGGCCTCATGCTGAGGAGATTAAATCGATTCTCAACAGGACTGCTATTGCCAAGCTTGTTGAGTCTCAGCAGATCATTTGTCTGGATCGTTTTCTGAGCGAGGACGACATGTTTATCTGTTCAGCAGCTGCGGATTTGGTGGTCGCACCGTATCCCAACCATTCGGGTCGATCCAGCATCATTCTCTGGGCGGCAGCGGCTCAAAGGCCTTCGCTGGGTGTGAATCGTGGGTGTATCAGCCATGTCATCAAGCGGCAAAAACTGGGCTGGACCTGTGATGTCAAGAATGCGGCGGTTTTTGCTGGGGCACTGGGAAAGGCTCTTGATGAGCCTTGGACTTTGGAAGATGCTTATCGCGTCCGTGAATACGCCAAGACTCACAGCATCGAAAACTACAAGAAAAGCGCCTGCCAACTTTTGCGAAGCAAACTCAATAAAATAGACCCACCCCCACCCCCACCCCCGCCCCCACACACCCCCACATCCCCGCTTCCCATTACGACCCTCAAAATAGCCCGCCGCCGCCGTCCCTCCCCCCGGGGCTATTGACGGCGTTATCTCGCCCCAGCACCAGAAGGTCTGCGATCTCGATGGCCTCTGCGAAGCTGGCCTTGGCGGCTTCAACATCCGGGGCACCTGGGAGCACTTTTGCCTCAATCAGATGTTCGGTTGTTGGAATTGCATCGCCACAGATGAGTGTTGTGCCTCGCAACTCGGAAACCAGCAGCCCGCACAGACCCGGTGTGACGCCTGGCAAGGGAAACAAATCCACACCTTTGGCCAGCTGATCGGGTGCTTCTTTGCATGCTCTGAGCACAGAAACCTGTTGTTCAAGTTCCTTTACCAGTGCTTCATCCTTGATCTCGCTGGCTCGCGTGAGCAGCGTGACAAGCCCCTGACCCACCATCTCGCGCTCAGCCTGGCTCACCAGCCAGCTTGCTTTACCAAAGGCGCCGATCCCCCGGCAAGTATCTGCTTTAAAACTTGTCAAAAAGACATGCGTGACGGACTCTGGACCAATGCCTGCTCGTTCGCTGAGCCTTGCTTCTATGGCACGCTCGGGCAAACCTGGATCAACCAGAATGACGGCTTCATCCGTGCGGATCAGCGTACTTGTGGCATGCCCGGTACGCACAAAACCCTTTTCATGCCACAGCGGATGGGCTGGCAGCGTTCCGATACTGATCACTCGAACTTCCATCATCTATCCCTGTTAATGGCTCTCAACCAACACTATCACAGCCCTGTCCTTAACCCTCGCGCAAGCGCATGAGAAGCGGGTGTTCCTGTTCCTTCTTTTCCTTGAGCAACTCGATTACAGATTCGGGCACCATGCTGCTCAGGCCTGAGAGATCTTCGCCCATTGCGGTGATCTGTTTAATCAGGCTCGACGATGTATAGGCAAAGCTCTGGCCCGCTACCACAAAGGCGGTTTCGATCGATGCCACCTGCCGATTCGTCACCGCCTGTTGAACCTCGTATTGAAGATCAGACAAGTTTCGGACTCCTCGCAGGATGGCTGCGGCTCCGCAATGCCTGGCAAAGTCCACCGTCAGACCTGTGAACGACTCCACACGCACAGGCGAACCCTCTGGATCATCCTTCACCAGTTGATCCACCAGCGTGCTCACCATCTCCACGCGCTCCTGGTGTGTGAACAGATGGGCTTTGCCGGGGTTTGTCCCCACACCCACCACCAGTTCATCAAAGAGCCCTCGGCCCCGGCGGACCACATCAAGGTGACCAAAGGTCACCGGGTCAAACGAGCCTGGGTATACCGCGATGTGTCGTCGTGCCATGTTTAAATACTACACGGGCTGAGCCGATCAACGCACATGGATCGGCTCAGCCCGCGAGATTTGTTTCAAGTTGTGCTGACCGTTCCGTCAGGCTCTGGATTCTGACGAGTTGCGACCCTCGGGGGGCGAGAATCGCAAAAATACCCCTGAAAGACCACTCCCTGACGGTCGCGGCTCGTTAAACACGGGCTTAGACCGCTGCGGCGGCGGGGAAGTCTACTTCTGTCTCGTTGACATGGTTAAAGTAGTTCGTGAAGACCGCCAGGGCGTATGTTGCGACAACTTCAGCGATGTGGCCATCATCAAAACCGGCTTCTTTGAAGCTGTTGACATCTTCGTCAGACACAAAGCCTTTCTTTTCGTGGATCGCCAGAGCAAACTGGGCAATCGCGTTGAGGCGGTCGTCGCTCAAGCTGCCTCGACGAGCTTCAATGGTTTGCTCCTCGGTCAGGCCGGCGCCCTGGGCGATCTTGGTGTGGGCTGCGGTGCAGTAATCACAGCCGTTGGCTTCGCCAATGGCCAGCTGAATCACTTCTCGCTCTGCAGCGTTGAGTGAGGCTTCACTGAGCGCACCGGCAATACCCAGATAGGTATTGAGGGCTGCTGGAGAGTTGCCCAGAGCTTTGAAGATGTTCAGGTGTTTACCCTGCAGGGGTCCATCGAAGATTTCCTTCACTGGGCCCTGGGCTGTTGCTGGATCAATTGTTTTTAGTCGTCCCATGGCTTGTCTCCTTTAGAAAAGTGCCATTCATTGCTGATCACACACCATTCGATGCGGCTCACCCGAGTCGGGTTTCATATCTGCTCAAATTTCCGGAGCCGGATTAAAATCAAGCACCGTCTCGTTCAGGTGATTGAAGTAGTTTGACATCGTCGCGAGTGCGTAATGCCCTACCGCTTCAACCAGATGCGAATCGCCAAACCCTGCATCACGAAACGACTCGACATCCTCATCATCTAGCTGACCACGCTTTTCGTGCATCGCCCGGGCCAGAGAGACCAGTGCTGCCAGCCTCTCGTCTTCTACTGTGCCCTGACGAGCCTGGATGGTCTGCTCAATTGTCAGCCCCACATTAAGCCCCAGGGCGGTGTGTAAACCCAGGCAGTAGGCACAGCCATTGAACTGTGCCACCGCCAGCTGAAAAACCTCCCGCTCTCTTGCGGTGAACTCACCGGTGGCGAGCCCGGCACTCAGCCCCATGAACCCGCTGAGAGCGGCTGGGGAGTTGATCATTCCTTTGTAAAAATTAAACGACTTGCCCTGGAGCGGACCTTCAAACAGCTCTTTGGCTCGTCCCTCAGCAGATTCAGGCTCTATCGGTGTCAATCTGGGCATATTTCATACTCCTGTTCATGCTCACAGTTGCTCTGAGCTGACCATGCTAGGCGGCTGGCTCACGACTGATGATTCCAGAACCACCAGCACGAGCGCACGATGGCGTATCATCACCTTCGCTGAACTTCTGTCGTAACCAAGGATCTGCCTCGTGGCACAACAGGCTCCCAACCCGCCCCTGCCTTGCTCAGGCACAAACGCCGGGCTTCAGATCCGTATCGACACCCATGTCCACTCCATCGCTTCTAATCAGGCCAAGGCCAAAATCGCAGGCATCATCGATCGACCCGAATGCTATTCAGAGCCTGAACAGGTCTACGAACAGGCCCGCGACAGAGGCATGAACCTTGTCACTCTTACTGATCACGACACCATTGATGGCGGCCTCGCTCTCATCAACCGAGGCTTTGAGGACTTTGTCCTCGGCGAAGAGGTCACTGTCTATTTCCCTCAAGACCTTTGCAAACTCCATGTCCTTGTCTGGGGACTCACGCCCGAGCAACACGAACAAATCCATACGCTCAATCTTCGCAATAATGTCTACGACTTTGCCCAGTGGCTCAAACAGGAACGACTCGCCCATTCACTGGCTCACCCCCTCTATAACCAGAGCAAAAGGCTCAAAACCTGGCACCTCAAGCAGGCGGCCTTGCTCTTTAATGCCTTTGAAGCGATCAATTGCGCTCACAGCTCAAAACACCTGACAGCCCTTGCAGGGTTCTTGAGCACGCTCTCGGCTCAGACATATGAGCACCTTGCCAGCCAGCAGAATCTGGCTCCGCTCTGGGATACATCCACGCCTCTCGCCCAGACCGCTGGTTCAGATGATCATGCCCTGCTCAACATTGCCCGTGCCCACACACTGATTCAGGGGGTTGCGCCTTCGTCTGGGGCGTTTCTGGATGCGATCATGAGCCGTGACTGTTCCCCTCAAGGCTCTGCGGGCGATACCACGCTGCTGGCTCACCAGTTCATCGCGGTTGCGGCGAACCATCTCTACGCGACACGCTCGCCACCGGGGCGGCTTTCCAGCCAGATCGTTCGTTCCAAGCTCATGCGGTTTGCGGGTGTCAGTATCGAGCCGCCTTCAAAATCAAGGATCACTCTCCATGCGGTTCGCAAGAAGCTCCGTCTCACCAAGGGGTCATCACTGCCTGTGGTGACAGCTCTCAAGCACACCATCACACCTATTCTGGATCAATACCCCCAGCTCAAAGATCGCCTGAGCCCAGAAAACTTCCGCCATGGCGTTGCTCTTTCTGACCATGAGCAGATGAGCAACTTCACCGACGATCTGACTGATGCCCTCACCAAAGCCCTTACGCCGGGCACACTCCGTGCATTGAAAAAACGAGACCGGCACCAGCTGCTGGATCACATCCTGTCGTATGCCTTGCTTCAAGTTGCGCAGATCCCCTACATCATCAGTCTCTTTCAGCAGCATCAGGAAAAAGCCCTGCTCACCCAACTCAGTAGCGAAGCCTCAACGCTTGCGGGGCTTTCCTCTACAACCCCCCCCCCACTTTCTGAATCCTCTGAGCGCCCCCTTCGCGTCATGCTTCTCTCTGACACCATCTCTGATGTCAACGGCGTCGCGCGGTTCATTCAGAATATGGCTGATCAGGCAAAGCACACCAACCGGGAACTTGCGGTGCTCACCTGTTCAACGGATACGCCGCCGAACATTCCTAATCTGACTTGCTTCAAACCCATATTCACCGCCAGCATTCCACGCTATGAAGAGCTGAAGATCGCTCTGCCACCCGTGGTTCGCATGCTCAAGTTCATCGAAAACTGGAAGCCCGACATCATCCATGTCTCAACCCCGGGCCCCATGGGCATCCTTGGTCTGCTCGCAGCCCGCGCTTTGCGAACCCCGCTTGTCGGAATCTACCACACAGACTTCCCCTCCTATGTCGAACGACTCTTTGAAGATGATGGCCTGGCGACCGTCGCCAGAACGACCATGCGCTGGTTCTACAACACGCTTGATCTCGTGATTACTCGTTCTGATGCCTACATCCATGCTCTGGATCGCATTGGTGTGCCTCCAGTTCGCGTCAGAGCGGTTCAGCCTTGTGTCGATACTGTCGAGTTCCATCCTGAGCATAATGACGAATCGATCTGGCAGGCTCTTGCACCCAAACCCACCTTGCGGGTTCTATATGTGGGCAGAATCAGTCTGGAAAAGAACATGCCTTTGCTGGCGGATATCTGGGCCAGGATTGATGCTCGCTGTAAAAGCAACGACATTGATGCAAAGCTCATTCTGGTTGGCGATGGGCCTTACCGCTCAAAAATGCAGAAAAAACTCAAACACACCAACACGCACTTTGCGGGATATCAGCATGGATCAAAGCTCACAGCCTATTACGCTGGGGCTGACATCTTCGTCTTCCCATCCATCACCGACACTCTGGGCCAGGTTGTCCTTGAAGCACAGGCCTCGGCTGTCCCCGCATTTGTCAGCGATATCGGAGGCCCACAAGAGGTCGTCACCCATAACACCACCGGTATGATCCTTCCCCATGACAACCCCGATATATGGGTGAATGCCATCGCTGACCTGCTCCAGGATCCATCCCGCCTTGCTGACATGAAAGTCGCAGCACGAGCACTTGCTGATTCCTTTGCTTTGCCTGCGGGGTTTGAATCTTTCTGGGATCTGCACCTACAAGCCTGGAACCGGTATACACAAAAGGCTTCACCAACCAGCACGCCTTGCCCGGAGCCTTGTTCCAGCACCAATCCTGTATAATCCAGCGCACATTCATTGTGCAAAGTATCACCCGCGAAGAGGAGAACTCGCCATGAGCACACAGTCTGAAACTGATCTTTGTCAACAGATGGGCGCCACCTGCCCGGAGCACGAAAAACTCAATGCCTTTGTTGGAACCTGGAACGCGACAGTTTCGTTCTGGATGGACCCAACTTCTGAACCCATGATCATCCAGGGCTTCATGACCAACTCATGGACCCTGGGCAACCGCTTTCTGGAGCAAGACTACAAAGCAACCTGGGGCGATCAGCCATTCCTCGGCAGAGGCTTCTGGGGCTATAACACACTCAAAGGTGAGTTTGAAGGCATCTGGATGGATACCGCCTCGACACAAATCTCCTTTGAATCAGGCAGCCATGACCCTGAAACCAACTCGTGGACCCAAACCGGTACTTGCACCATGCCCGATGGCTCGACCATCAAAAAGGAATCTGTCATCACCATCGTCAATGAAAATCAACACACCATGACCATGACCTTCATCAATCCTGATGGCTCACGCTTTAAATGCATGCATATCGACTACACACGCTCATGAACCTGTTCATAACCTGACCCAACCGGCCGGCCTTCCTTCGGGGGCCGGTTTTTCTATTCATCCCACCCTACCCCCCCACTCCCCCCTCTCAGCCCACTCGCCTCACTTCACCTTGCTACAGGACATATGATTGTTCTTTGTCGCACCGTTTTTATGGAATCTCATCAATGTCCCCAGCTCACAACCAATGCCTTGACTGGTCAAACAAGCGCGTCATCGTCACAGGCGGTGCTGGCTTTCTTGGCAAAAAGCTTTGCCAGACCCTCCACAGCCGAGGCGTCTTGCCACAGAACATCTTTGTCCCGCGTAAAAAAGACTTTGATCTCACTGAAAAAGACGATTGTGTTCGCCTCTACAGCAATGCCTTTCCGGGTAACAAGGCGGATGTCATCATCCATCTGGCTGCGGAAGTCGGAGGCATCGGTGCCAATCAGCTCAACCCGGGGCGTTATTTTTATGCCAACATGGCGATGGCTCTGCACCTTATCGAACAAGCTCGCCTTGATGGCCTTGTTGATCGTGGAGGCACATTTGTCCAGGTGGGGACCATCTGTGCCTATCCCAAGTTCACACCCGTGCCTTTTAATGAAAACGAACTCTGGAATGGCTACCCCGAAGAAACCAATGCACCATATGGCGTCGCCAAAAAGGCGGCCTGGCAAATGCTTGATGCCTACAGGCTTCAGTACAACATGAACGCGGTCTACCTCCTGCCTGTCAATCTCTATGGCCCGGACGACAACTTCCACCCTATCACCAGCCATGTCATCCCCGCATTGATTCGCAAATGCGTGGAAGCGATTGATCAGAAGGCTGACCACATTGAGTGTTGGGGTACGGGGAGTGCGAGCCGCGAGTTTCTTTATGTTGATGACGCTGCCCAGGGCATTGTGCGAGCTGCGGAGGTCATGACTGATCCAACGCCGATCAATCTTGGCGCTTCATTTGAGATCACCATCAAGGATCTGGTCAACCTCATCGCGCGCCTGACGGGCTTTGCACAAACCGATGAAGAACTGGCAACCAAAATTCGCTGGGATCCGACCAAGCCCGATGGCCAACCCCGCCGATGCCTGGATACATCCCGGGCCAAAGAGCTGCTGGACTGGCAAGCCCAGGTCGGCTTTGAAGAAGGCCTGACACGCACCATCGACTGGTACAGAGAGCATCAGCACCAGCCCGAAACCCGCGTGTGACCTTTTATTTATTCTGGACGGTATCTACTTCGTATCCCGGCCCCGCACGCCATCGATCGTGTGCATGACCGCAAGACCACTACTCAATCCTGAACCGGGCCAGTTCCCTTCTCCATTAAAATAATAAGGCTCGAAGCTGGTTAAATACCGTGCGCTACCATCCACAAAGCTCACGCTTCGGCCAATGTTGTTTTTAAGAAAGAGCCTATCCTTATTACTAAAATCTATTAATAATCCCTTTTGCGAGGGATACAAAACCTCTTGTACTCCAACCGCACGCCACTGTTCAGGGCCAGTGCGTGTATACCTGTTCCAAAACGCCGGATCAGACATAAATGTTCCCGAGTACCAGTAAAAAGTTGATGCGGTTGGTCGAGCTCGTGGTGGTGCAAAGGATTTTGTTCTCCATTTGCCATCGTAATATCCATCTGCAAGAGCAATATGCCAAGTGTTGTTCGCATTAAAATATCCTAACCCTGCAATGACAGGTACGCCGTTGGCTGACACCGTCACTTTCGAATAAGGCTTGGTGAATAAGGGGTAGTGGTCTTCCCAGTCAGCGGTGTACTGTGCCATGATCGCAGCGTGACTTCGCAGATCTGAAAGCACATCCAGTTGACGCGCACGAAACAGCACCTTGCCCATCGAAGGCACATACATGAACACCAGCATGCCAATGATAACAACACTCAACATGATCTCGATGAGCGTAAAACCACGGAGCTTTCTATTGCAATTGCTGATCATTATGTTTTCTCCGTGAAAGACAAGACCAGCGTCAAGCAGCAATCCTGTGTCTTTCTACAGTTCTCGCTCCCTGACGGTCGCGGCTCGTAAGCATTCATGATAACCGAGCCCGACGAATGCGCCCCGCAACAATCACACTGACAATAATCCCGATGGCAAGCCAGCCATAGGGCCTGAGATACTTCTGGTCCTCAAGCCCCGGGTTCAGCTTTTTTCTTACCACGCCATTGGGGGTTTCGTAGACGGCTTCGGGGTCTCTGCCTCGGTAGTCCAGCACGCTGGTAAACGCCAGTTTGCCTCTGGCCAGGTCGACCTCACCCTTTTCAGGCACGCTTACCAGCTCTTTAAACTCGCCAGCCTTGAGCTTTTTGAGCCCCTCGAACACCAGCCGTTTTTCAATCCGCCCCCCGGTGTCAAACTCTTCAATAACGCCAGCATGCCAAAACCCGGCGTCCTGCTGCCAGTCCTGATAGCTCGAACCGGAGCCTACATAGTCATCAGCCCATTCTTTCTCGTCTTCATCTGGCGACATAATTGTCACGCGCTGAACAAAGCCCCGCCCAAGCTCTGCATCCCAGCGCAGCTGAAACATGCGGGAAAACCCAAACTCTGATTTGGTCAGGATATCCCAAAGATTCTTTCCCTTTCCCCCCACCCATTTGATGGATACAGGCTTGTTGACCCGGAATGAACTGGTATTCATTCGGCCGCACAAAAAACCGTATACATCTCGCCTGAGCTGTCCTATCTGATCGGCATAGTTTCGACCGGGCGGGACATACCCGCCGGGTTTGAGCACCGCCATCTGACTTTCTGTCAATACCCACATCGCCTCAGGCGTATACCCAAAGTCGTGCCAACCGGCCTGTGCATTTGTCCTTGATGTCTGGTTCACGCGCCAGCTTGTGCCATCGTGCACGATGCTGACCGCGCTGACACTTGGCCCATGTTCGAGTCGGCGGGCTGATTCTTCAACATCCCAGCGCAGCGGGTGGTCTACCTTGCCCCGGATTTCATCCTGGAGAGCTCTGAGTTCTTCGCGTGTGTACAGGCTGGGGAACTCGATCCGAAACGAAAGCTCATAGTCTTGAAGCTGATTGAACTCTGACCAACTGTCCCATTCCTGGGTGAACCACGCCCAGACCCGGTCCTGCTCACTCCGTTGAGCGTGGGCTGATGAGGCTGAAACCAGAGTGAACAAGAGAACAACGCTTGCCAGAATCGCGGATCGGGGCTGCATCGTTCCAATATACCGCGCCTTACTTGCCTGTCAAGGGTTACGCTGCCAGTGAAAACTCACCTGTCTCTTTTTTCTCATATCTGCCATAGACTTCCACAGCGTTAATGAGCGCTCCGATCTGTTCAAGCCCCACATCAAAGGGAAGCTCTGGACCCTGGTTGGCGAGGATGAATCCATAGCCATCCATTCCGGCGTTGATCGCCCGCTTGGCCATGAGCGCGACTCTTGCTGGGGGCCATCGGCGCATCTTCATGTTGTTCACATTGCCGATGACACCAACGCGTCCGCCCAGAGCCTGCTTGCACACACCGATATCATCATCTTCACCAATCAGGATCGCGACTGCTCCTGAATCGGCATAATAGTGTGCGTATGGCTCGACCCGGCCCACGGCTTCATAGGCGACCATGCCATTGATCTGGCGAATGGTTCGCTTGATCAACCCGCAGGCATGCTTTGCAAACACATCTTCGGGGATCATGGTTGCAGATGCCATTCCATCAGCCAGCACCACCACATGCGCCCCCGCACGAAGCTGGGCATTGGCCCACGAAACGGTAAACTTCTCGCAAATGTCCAGGAGACGCTGCATGTAACGCTCGCGTAATCGAGGTGTATATAACAGGCGCATCCACCCCGCGGTACCCATCAACATGCTCGGCAGGCTGAACGGCGCGATGCAGGCACCAATCACCACCTTCTCCTTGCCAATGCCACACGCCAGTCGCTCGATGATCTCAAGCGTTTTGCAAAGGTCAGGCGAGCCCTGGTATTTTCCCTCTTTCAATCCTTCAATTTCTTGTGGGCTTTGGATGAGCATGCCATCAACTGCGGGTGTCGAGTTGGCATAGTGGTATTTAAGCCCCATGCCAAATCCTGTGACATCCTGAATGACATTGGGGAACCCTGCTACGCCGTCGGGGACGCCTTCAAACATCTGGTTGATTGCCACTTGTGCTTCAGCGATTTTCTGGGCTGGCATTTTGAAATACTCAGCCACTGTGCATTTATGCACCAGCGCCCCTTGCATCAAGGGCACGGGAAATACGGGTACACGATCAGGTGTGCCATGACCGCCTTGACCATATGTTAGTGCTGCCAGTACACGCTCAATAGAGTTCATCATGCAGCCCTCGCATTGCCAGCACCGTTCATGTTTCGCATGGGTTGATACCCATACACCTCTTGCACAATGCTCACGGCATCGCTGGCTGCCGTGGCGACATAATCCGCCCCCACTTCCGCATGAAACTCTCGATCAACCACGAAACAGGCACCGCCTGCGATGATCTTTGTCGATTTCAAGCCACGCTCATCAAGCATGGTACGAATCCGCTTTATCTCCTTGGCTGATTCAACCAGCAACGACGAAACACCAATCACTCGTGCGCCAGATTCCACAGCAGCCTGCACAAACGACTCGGCACTTGCACCAAGTCCGACATCGATCACTTCGATCCCCGATGCTCTCAGGAACAACCCCACCATCTGCCGACCCAGGCTGTGGTAGTCGCCGCGTGCGTTGCCAATGACCATCTTCATGCCTGTTACATCCGGATCGCCTATGCGAGATTCAATCTCCTCGAGCACTTGCTCTACAAGCAGGAAGTTAAAGTAATGCTCTCCTACTGATGTCTGGCGATGCTTTTGTTGCACATTGGCACTATGCACTGCAATCCCCACAGCATCCAGGCATGCTGTGGGTTCGTGCCCCGAATCAAGCATCCTCGTGGTCAACCCCTCAACACACGAATCATCTCCTTCAACCATTGCCTGGGCCAACCGATCCACATATCCCTCAATGCTGCATACACCCACACCGACTTCAGAGGGTGCATACTTTCGGATCGCCTTGTGCAAACTTGCAAGGTTTCGGTTTACATTGCCCGCAGCCACCTGGATCATTCCATTGTGGCCTCCAGCTTCTCTGGCTTTCTCGAGCGGGTCCAGGAACTGGTCAAGCTTGGCAACAATCCCCGGCAACTGCGAGCCATGTTCAGAAAGATGGTTTGCAACATTGACCATCCGGTTCACCGCGGCTGCCTGCTCTACATTGTTGTCAAGCTCATGATCCACCAGATCCCGCGCCCCTCGTGTTCTCTCAGCAATGCTTTCCACAGCACCTTGAATCTGGTCTGATTCGCTGCGAATGCTGTCAGCAAGCCTGCCTACTTCTGTCGCAACGACAGCAAACCCTCGTCCATGTTCGCCAGCACGAGCCGCTTCGACCTGCGCATTCATCGACACCATCCGCGTCTGCCGGGCAAAGGTTTCTATCACATCTGCAACGCGCTGAATCCGCTCGCTTGCTTCTACCAGATCGCTCAGCGTCTTTTGAATGTTCTCAAACGACACCCGCGAAACATCCAGTATTTCCTTCGTCTTTGTACACTCGTCACGAGATGTCACACACCCCTGAGAAACTTCTGATGCCAGGCGAAGCAGCTCTCCGTTGACCAGCGCAAAGGTATCATCAAGATCCCCGCTTTCGATCGGCTTCAAGCACGCGGTGACCGCTTTGGACGATGCCTGGATATCGAAGATAAAGTTCAGCTGGTGATAGAGTTCTCGAGCGAGATGATCCAGAAAAGCACTCTCGTCACCCGCACTAATAGACAATCCAGTCTTCGCCATTGACAGACTCCATCGGCAGCATTCCCCGCACTCAAAGCACGCGCGAGAACACCGCTCTCAACCAGCGTCGGCAAATAATCAGGACAAGTTGAGTCCAAAGTCCCCATTGCCCTTTTACCCAACTCCATTTTATCTCCGTATGAATTTCAAAGAGTCTGCCTTATATTTCCATAAGTCCTGACAGCACAAAAGGAACCATCATTTATTTATCCCTGAGCCGCCACTTGCTACTCAATAAAAAGGGCACCCACCTAGATGGGTGCCCTTGCCAAAGTTAAATAACTCATAACTTAGTTGGTCTTTGTTGCCCATTCGATCAGGACATCAGCAACCTCTGGTCTGGAGAACTCTCCCGGCGGCCTTTCGCCATGGCCCAGCATCTCTCGAACCTTGGTCCCGCTCAGGAAGATCTGATCGCCTTCAAGCTTGGGGAAGGTCTTGCCTGAAACCATGCCTTGAGCCTTCTTTGAATAGGCAGCATGCTCAAACTTCAAAGGCTCAATCTTCAAGTTTGCTTCATCAAGCTCGTTGAAAATGTTTTGTGCATCGTATGTGCCGTAGTAACTCCCCACACCCGCATGATCTCGACCCACAATAAAGTGTGTACAGCCATAGTTCTTGCGAACCAGAGCGTGCAAAATCGCTTCACGAGGCCCGGCATAACGCATGGCTGCGGGCATCACCGACAGCACGGTGCGTTCTTTCACAAAATAGTTATCAATGATGGTTGTATAGCAGTGCATCCGCACATCGGCAGGAATATCACCTGGCTTGGTTTCGCCCACCAGTGGATGAATCAAAAGCCCGTCGCAAATCTCCTGGGCACACTTGCACAGATACTCATGGGCACGATGGATTGGGTTGCGTGTCTGGAAGGCTGCAACTGTTGACCATCCACGCTTGGCAAACTCCTCGCGTGTCTGGTGAGGTGTCAAACGAAAATCAAGAAACGCTTCGGGACCATCGGGGTCAACACATACTTCTACGAGTTCAATCGGTCCGGCCAGGCAGTGACCCGCTTCAGCCTTGACAGCCTGGGCTCCGGGATGCTCGTTATCATCGTCCTCAGCCTTGTTAAAGAAGATGGTCGACTCAAGCTCACGATCATGGGCGTACACCTCGTTGACCGTCATCACGCCTTGAAGCACGCCATTGGGGGCATAGAGACCCACTCGGGCACCAACTTCAACGGGCGATTCAACGCTGAGCGTGATCGGGATCGGCCAGATGTCGCCAGTGGTGAGTTTCATTGTCTTGCAGACGCTCACAAAGTCAGCCTCGCCCATGAACCCGTCGAGGGGGCTGAAGGCGCCAATGCCGATCATTTCCAGATCGCACGACTGTTTCATGGAAAGGTCCACGCGACCCAGATTTTTCGCTTCTGCGCGAAGTTCATCTGACCGTGCAGAATCCGAAATTTTGTTGACGAGCTTGCCGCCATGAGGCTCAATTAGGCCAGACATCACATTCTCCTTTTTTGGTCTGTCCAGACCCATCCCGAGCCCGGACCAGAGAATAGGTCACAAACTCCGCATTTCCAAAGCCTTCTAACAATTCTGGCACACCCTTTTGTAAAAACAAGTCCAATAATCACTGCAATATCCCCCACTTGCCACGCTGGCGAGCAAACATGCTTCGCTGGGCCAATGTGAATCTTGACCCTATCACCCCTCCGCCTAGAGTCGTCACTCAGCTGTTCATCCATACCCCCCTAAAATCAGGCAAAAGGAATGTCACCCATGACTCAGGTCAAAGCAACGAATGTCCACTGGCACGAAGGAAACATCACCCGCGACGAGCGCTGGAAAGCCTTGGGCACCAAAGGGGCCACCATCTGGTTCACAGGCCTGAGTGCTTGTGGCAAGAGCACCATCGCCTGTGCTCTGGAACAGGCTCTTTGCAACCAGGGTGTGGCCTGCTATCGCCTTGATGGCGACAATGTCCGCTTTGGTCTGAACAAGAACCTGGGATTCAGTGCTGAGGACCGCGAAGAAAACATCCGCCGTATCGGCGAACTTGCCAAGCTCTTTGCCGATGCTGGCATCCTGACCCTCGCCAGCTTTATCAGCCCCTACACCAAGGACCGCGACGCTGCCAGAGAGGTCCACAAGGAAGCCGGTCTTGACTTCATGGAGGTCTTTGTTGATGCCTCATTGGAAGTCTGCGAAGAGCGCGACCCCAAAGGCCTCTACAAGAAGGCTCGTGCTGGGGAAATCAAAGGCTTCACCGGCATCGATGACCCCTACGAAGCCCCCACCAGCCCCGAACTGGTCCTCAACGCTGGCGAGACCGATGTCGCAGCCTGCGTCAACGAATGCCTCCGCTTCATGGCTGACAGAGGCCTGATTGAAATCGCTGACTGATTGCATTTCACAACATTTTGTATAAAAACACCAACTTTCAGGCTGCCAATCCGATATATATGATATAGCATTTGTTTGAGGAATGTAATGGGAAGGATTCTCCGCAACATCCTGATTGGTGCCGGTTCGGTACTTGAGCTGTCACCGCCTGTGAAGCGCGTGACAATTGCACCTCACCTGCGCCGTATGTCGGCTGAGGAGGCCTTGGCATCAGATTGGCGGAATGTAGGAGAGTCGATGCGGATTGCCATGAGCAAGGTATCTGCTACCCTGTCAGATGATGAACGAGAAAGACTCGAAGCCTCACGATCAGAAAATGGACACGGACGATCCTCAGCAGAGCGAGATCAGCCCACCCTCTTTGACAACGCCTGAACAAGCTTTACAGAATCCACTTTCCCAGCCGACGATCTCCGGACCTGAACATGTTCAATTAACAACAACTGAAAGCTATTCTATCAGGCACACTTCAGGACCTTTGCCTTCTGCAGATGAGCTCCGCCAATTTGGCAATATAGACAAATCGCTGCCAGATCGAATTATGGTCTTGGCCGAATCAGAACAAACCCATCGACATGCTCTTGAAAACAAGGCTGTCGATGCTGAAATACAATCTAAGTCTGACTCACTGAAACTGCAGTTCCGTGGCCAAAAAATGGCATTTTGCATTGCCATTTTGTTTCTGGTTTCTGGCACCGGGCTGACACTTGCCGGTCACCCTGTTGCGGGAAGTGCCTTTTCAGGATTCATAATCATCACGATCGCGTCCTTGTTTATCACCGGTCGTCTGCCAAACAACAAAACAGAGGAATCTGATCCCAATGTCTGACTACGCCAAACTCGCATCTGCTGCTCGTGATGCTGTTGCTGCTGCTTCATCTGTCTGCCGAGAGGTTCAGCAGGCTCTTGAACAGGTCCGGCAGATCACCAAAGACGACAAAAGCCCCGTCACCGTGGCTGACTTTGCCTCCCAGGCCATCGTTGCCATCCTGCTTCAGCAGTCTCTGGGCGACATCATCCTCGTTGGTGAAGAAGATTCCAAGTTCCTTCGCGAGCCTGAGCACGCTGCCCATCTTGAAGCGGTCATACAGGCTGTCCGCCAGATTGTCCCGGACATTTCCGAGCACGATGTTCTTGCAGCCATCGACACCGGCGCGGGCGATACCCATCACCCCAGCTTCTGGACACTCGATCCCATCGATGGCACCAAAGGCTTTCTTCGAGGCCAGCAATACGCCATCGCGCTTGCCTACATCGAACAAGGCACCCCCGTTGTCGCAGCCATGGCCTGTCCCAACCTTCCGCGCGACTTCTCAGCACCGCTGGACACGCCCGACTCGCAAGGCTCGCTCTACTACACCATCAAAGGCGACAGCGTCTACGAACTCCCCTGCACCGACATCACTGCCACGCCCGAAAAAGTCCTTCGCCTTGACCACGAAGCGGGCCAACCCATCAGCATCTGCGCCAGCGTCGAAAAAGCCCATTCCAATGTTTCCAACACCGACCGCATCCTCACCCACCTGGCAGATCGGGGCATCCCCGCCGGCGAGCCGACACGACTGGACAGCCAGGCAAAGTACGCGGTCGTCGCCCGAGGCCAGGCTGATGCCTACCTCCGCCTGCCAACTAAAAAGGGTTATGTCGAGCGCATCTGGGACCACGCTGCGGGTTCGCTGATTGCAACTGAAGCGGGGGCTTTCGTCACCGACATGCACGGGCATGCCTTGGACTTCTCCCACGGCCGAGGACTGGAAAAAAACCTGGGCATCATCTGCGCCCCCCCCCGAATCCATGGCCTGCTCATCGGCTCTATCAACGAACTTGATATCACGGGCCCCGCCTGACAAGCCATGATTCACAACCTGTAACATTGGAGACATCGCCATATGCCCGTATATCACATTGCAGGAAAGAAAGCCAAAACGGGTCAGGATGTGGCGTTCTTCATTGAAGATTCAAGCCTGCTCAGTGCTATTGAAGTCGGGAGCAATCGAGGGCTGATTGATATCGAAGGGCAAGTCGCAACACCAGGCTTGAAGCCATTGCACGCGGTCAACAGCCCCGATCGTCCGATTCGCCGAAAAGCCAAGCAGGTGCTGCTGGATTCGGATCTCCTTGTTCAGCCAGTGAAAACCATCGCAAAAGGTGTCTTTCTCGGCATGTTGTTCTGGACGATATTTAAAGTTTTGCTGTATCTACTGATCCGGCTTATTTTTGGTGTGGCTGTATTCAGTTTTATGAAATGATTCTGTTGCCGGGTGCCCCGGGGATCTGCTGAGATGTGCTGCTGAGTTTGAGGGGATCATCCGTCATCAGTTCATCATGCCCGACAATCACCTGCGAGATTCCGCATCGTATTCAATCATCCACACCCAGTGGGACACAGTCCAGGCCGGATTGCTCGCTCGGATCAATGCGTAAACTATTGCCTGTTGAGAGGTGGCTGCTTGACGATGCTTCAGGCACGAAACACCTGGGAGTTAGGTTGATTTTCGGACGGATCCATGAGATAATCACTATTCGCTGGGGGCTGTCCCCGGTCCCGCGAATTGACCGGAACTGATTTTGCGTTCTCCATTGAGCGTATCATTGGTATTGAATCTGCGCTAACAAACTTGTTAGAAGTGCGGGTTCTAGAGGGCCCCCATAACATGAAGAGTGGCATCGTAGCTGGAGAGTTTGTACACAGAGTTAACTGAATCAAGGTATCTCAGGATGCTACGGTTTGACATGGTGGAGGATTCCCGCACTCGGGACCATTGGATTCTAATCTCTACCGGGAACCTGCAGATTCGTGATCGTGTTGGGTTGATCTCTTCAGCCAAGAAGATTGAGTGAGACACTGGGTCACATGGATGATTTCTCATGAAGTTCTGATTGTGAGGGTGCCACTACTCGATGCGCAGCAGCGCAGTAGTGTCTTGGTTCGCTCATCTGTAGAAACACTACTGCGCCGAAGACGGCGAGTAGTGGCACCCTGCATATAGAGTGTTCACAGACGATTCGCACGATTTTTGCAAACGCTTCATGAAAATTCCTCCATGACATGCGGGTTGGCGATTCACTAACCAGAAGATTGGTCTGTGGCAATGGTCACGGGACCACGCGGCTGGTTTGGGCAGGTGAAACTTCAGGAACACTCCCTTACGGTCGTGGCTCGTTAATATTCAAGCACAAACTGCCTCTCTGGTCTTGTGCCACCATTTCTGCCTGGTGCGGTACTCTTTATCAGACCCTTGCTTCAGCATCCACCCCTTCTGAGCCGACGATGCTCTGGTAGTATTCTGAAGCCCGAACCCGAAGCTCAGCCTTTTTGATTCGTCCGTTTTCGCACACAAAAGATCACCCATGCCTGCAACGCCACACAATCCTGACTCTTTAGCTGCCAATCCTGCTGACCCCCAGGCTGCTCTTGAGCAGGCTCGCAGGGATTACCACAATCTCCGCGAGCAGATCTCCCGCGTCATCGTGGGTCAGGACGAGGTTGTTGATCAGATGCTCTCGTGCATCTTCTCCAGGGGGCATGCACTTGTGGTGGGCGTGCCCGGGCTTGCCAAGACGCTGTTGATTTCAACGATTGCCCGATCGCTGAGCCTTGATTTTGCGCGTATTCAGTTCACCCCTGATCTCATGCCCAGCGATATCACAGGCACCGAGGTCATCGAAGAAGACAAATCCACCGGCAAGCGCAGCCTGCGTTTTGTCCAAGGCCCAATCTTCTCGAACATCATCCTCGCAGATGAAATCAACCGCACGCCTCCCAAAACCCAGGCTGCCTTGCTTGAAGCGATGCAGGAACGCCATGTCACCACCGGAGGCACCCAGCACGACCTCCCCAAGCCTTTCTTTGTGCTGGCAACCCAGAACCCCATCGAACAGGAAGGCACCTATCCCCTCCCCGAAGCTCAACTTGACCGCTTCATGTTCCAGATCCTCATCAACTACCCAAGCGCAGATGAAGAAATGGAAATCGTCCGCCGATCCTCCACCAAAGACGAAGTCACGATCACCCCCACGCTCGATCCCGCGGGTATTCAACGAGTCCAGAACCTCGTGTGGCACATGCCTGTGGCTGATCACATCATTCGATACGCTTTAAGGCTGGTTCGTGCTACGCGTGTCCGCGAAGAGAATGATCCTGACAACCCGCGCCCAGCGATCGTTCGTGATTATCTTTCCTGGGGTGCTGGCCCGCGCGCCAGCGAAAACCTTGTCCTGGCTGCCAAAGCTCGGGCCATCTTTACAGACTCAGACCGAGTCACCTGTCAGCACATTCGCGATGTCGCCTTGCCTGTCCTTAGGCACCGAATTCTCATGAACTTCAACGCTGAGGCTGATCAAATCACCCCGGACAATGTCATAACCAAACTTCTCGAAGAAATCCCAGAATCCAAACCCTCAACTGACGATCAAAAACAAATGGATTCAATGCTTCGGTAAGTTGTTTTATACAAAGTGCTTATAGGCATGCCAAGGTTTTCCAGCATACTCTCTGTTCACCTGGACACGCGAAAACTCTTCATGCCTGTCTGTTCTGCTATACTCTTTTTGTAGCGGAGTTCAACATCCAGTTGATCCTTCACCCTCTTCTCTGGTACACTGGGGGAAATAACCCGGGGTTTATTTTGTTTCAACACCCCCCAATCAGGGGATATTGATGTTGTACTATTTCCCCACATGGAGCCCCTTTATGCTCTCACAGACTGCAGAATATGCCCTTCGCGCCATGGCTTGGCTGGCTGTCACGCCTGATGAACTGGTCGCCGCTTCGGAACTCTCTATCCGTACCAAAGTTCCTACTCCATATTTGGCGAAGGTTCTCCAGTCCCTTGCTTCTGCTGAGCTTATCTCCGGCCGACGAGGCGTAGGTGGTGGCTACACCCTGGCCAAACCCGCCGACGACATCAGTCTTCTTGATGTTATCAATGCTGTGAGCCCCATTCAGAGGATCACCTCTTGTCCTCTGGGTCTTGAAAACCATGATGCACACCTGTGTGCTCTTCACCGCAAGGCTGATGAAGCTGCCAAAGCGGTCATAGATATCTTCAGCGGCACATCGCTGTTGGAACTTCTCGCCCAAACCGAATCCAACAAACCCCTCTGCGACACCCGGACTACCGCCATACTCACCGTCAAAAACGCGAGCAGTGAATCAACCACTAACTGACCAGCCTTGCCATCTGGGTGCCCCATGCAGCACTGACAAATACATGCTCAGGTGCATTTATGGCTATTAACTTTCCTGTTTCCAGTATGGATTGGGCGTAAAGACATCCCCTTGCCATAGTTGCTGGATCAGATTTCCCAACGGAGTAATCTGATCCCCCTTCGGTCTCATCCGAGAAAATTCAGCGTCTTCGACGGATCCCTCCAAAGACAGCCCCAACTCCAAGCAATGCTGCCGTCGGGACCGAGGGAACGACCGTTATGTCAAGCGACACCGTGACACCAGCCAGATCGTTGGCATCGTCACCATCAAGTGAAATCTCAAGTTGCTGAACACCAGCAGAGGTGAAGGTGGGATTCCCTCCAATGTTTCCAGAACGAGCCGTCACAGATGATGTCATGTTGTCCAGAATCGAGACTGACCCACCTGATGATGCAGAAATCACGCCATCTGCAGCATAAGTAATGCGTTCGGCAACTCCAGCATCGCCGAAGAAGGCGACCATGGAAGAAAAACTCACGGCCTGGGAAAATGAGAAGTTCAGCGTTGTAACAGGGCGCTGCCCAGCCACACCCTCATCAGATCGATACCAGAGTTGGGTATCTGGGTGCACATATGGAGCATCAAATGCAGCACTTCCGGTCACAGTGACATCAAGACCAACAATCCCACCAAAGTCAGTGAACAACTGTCCCCCGTTGGTAATCAGAGATTCATCCATCCCAAGATCCGCCCAGACAATCGGCGATGCGATTGCAGCATTGGCAGCCAATCCGATCACCCCAACAATACACAGCACTCTATTCATCTCTCATCCTCTCAAATGACAACTTTAGTTGAAAACTCTGGCCGGAATATACTCTGCTTTAAATCCGAAATCTTCTTTCGTAACAGACACTGGACAAAATAGTCGCTTTACTGCGTCCGATATGTTTACTTGCATTGAAGGCGGGTAAAGGGGGCTTTGTGTGGTGACACTTCATGACCCATGCTTCCACACGCTCTACCATGCTTTCCCATACTGCTTCGGAGCCGCGACATGTCTGACACCACCCCCCACACCCCCCCACACTCCACCCCCCCATCCCCCAACCCTACTCAGCAAAATGTCCACGAGCTCGAGCAGCAGCGCCGTGTCAACCGCAGTGCGACCGAAGAGCTCGGCTTTGACCCTTATGGCCAGCAAACGGGCAACATCCTATCCCTTGCCCAGGCCCGCGCCCTGTTTGACCCCGATGCAGATGCCAACCACAAGCAACATGCCAAGGACGAGGATTACACTGATGCACGCCCCATCGTGACTGTCGCTGGCCGAGTCATGCTGCACCGTGACACCGGCAAACTGCTCTTCATGAATATCCGCGATGCCACCGGCGACCTTCAACTCGCTATTTCCAAGCGCGACTGCACCGAATCAGGCTTCAAGCTCGCTAAAATTACTGATCTGGCTGATATTGTCGTGGCGACCGGGCCTCTGACAATGACCCGCACGGGCGAAATCACGGTCTGGGCGACTGACTTTTTGCCCGCCAGTAAATCCATTGTGCCGCCGCCTGAAAAATGGGCGGGTTTGCAGGATGTCGAGCTTCGTTCGCGTCAGCGCTATATCGACCTCTGGGCCAACCCGGATTCCATGCAGACCTTCCTGCTTCGAAGCAAGATCATCTCTCGCATCCGTCACTTCATGGACTCGCAAGGCTTCATCGAAGTCACCACGCCCACACTTCAATCTCAGGTCGGTGGAGCAGCGGCCCGTCCCTTCATCACCCACATGAACGCGCTGGATATTGATCTTTTTCTCTCCATCGCACCAGAGCTTTTCCTCAAAAGGCTCCTCGTCGGAGGCATGCACGCCGTCTACGAAATCTCTAGAAACTTCCGCAACGAAGGTGTTGATCGCTCGCACAACCCTGAGTTCACCATGATCGAAATGTACCAGGCATTCGGCTCGTACAACACCATGATGGACCTCACCGAGTCACTCATCCGCGATCTGGTCTCCCTCGTTATTGAAAACACCGATCAATCAGATTCTCCCTCCAGTCCGCCCCTCACTCTCCCCTATGGCGATTTGCAGATCGACTACGCCAAACCCTTCACGCGCATCATTTATGCTGAGCTCTTTGAGCAAGCGATGGGTTTTTCAATCTCTGATACCAAGCGTGCCAGGGCGTTTGCCAGCTCCAGAAATATCAACTGTGATGATCTTGAAGACATCCTCGTCATCTCCAGGCTCTTTGACGAGTTTGCTGAAGATCACATCGATCCAGCATCACCCACCTTTGTTGTTGACTTTCCCGCAGCATTGTGCCCGCTGACAAAATCAAGCACCAAAGACCCACGCTTTGCTGAACGCTTTGAGCTTTTCATTGGAGGCATGGAGCTTGCCAACGCCTACACCGAACTCAACAACCCGGATATCCAGGAAGAAAAGTTCCGTCAACAACTCCAAGGCATCAACAATGAAGATGCGACCTTCCGCACACTTGACAAAGACTTCATCCACGCTTTGAAAGTCGGCATGCCTCCCGCGGGAGGCAACGGCATCGGCATCGACCGGCTCGTCATGCTTCTCACCAATCAGCACTCTATTCGCGATGTCATTCTCTTCCCATTCATGCGGCCTCTGGACGACTGAACCTTTTACTTGTCATCGTCCTGAGTTTCTTCAGCGCTTCGGCGAGCCTTTTCGGTACGAATTTCCATCGTCTTGCGCAAAAAATCACGCTGTTGAGTGCCATCCAGTGCTTTGAGAAGTGTGAACATTTGCGAGAAAATATCGTCTTTGCTCAGCCCTTCTTCTTGGGCTGCGGCTGCCAGCACTTCAACCTGTGAGCGCTGGTCGTCTGACATCTCAAGCTGACTCAGCACGCCATCAAGCGTTTTGATGCTCTTGATCAACTGCCTGTGAAAACTGTCTTTGGCTTCCCACAACAGCACGCTGAACCAGTACCGGATCATCGCAGACTGACCCGCGTTTTCGATATCAGGAAGAGCCTCTCTGGCTTGTGCAGCGACCTGATCGCTCATCGCCTTGACATATTCCTGCCCAATCTCGCTGTTCATCTTGACCTGAGTGCGAGAAAGCACATTGGCATTTTGCAGCGCCGTGTTGATGTTCCCCAAGGAAGCGAACGGCTTGAGTGCCTCTGTCACACGACCAAGCTGAACCGAATCTGAAATATCCAGATTCTCAACCAGCCCCTCCTCAACCTCGATCATCACATCAATGTTATCAATAACCGCCCGCGCCACCTCACGCTGACGCTCGCCAAGCACCGGCATGATCAACTGCCAGGTCTTCGCGCCAACATACGGGTTGTTCCTCAGAGCAGCCACCTCGATCGGCTCGGCCAGCTCAACTAACTTCCCATTATCGTCAAACTCCACCAGCGAGTCATAAGGCACTTTTTCTTCCGGCTGTGCCTGATTCTGCTGAAGCTTCACCTGACGAGGCTTGGGCGGCGGCGGTGTCCACTTGGGCGTTGGCGTTGGTGCCACCGGCGGCGGCGGCGCCACCTGAGCCATACTCGTCGAGCCTGCCAGCAAACCACCAGCAAGTGCCAGCATGACCGAAACACGAACGCTCCCACTTGCCTTGAACATCATCAAAACCTCCATCGACTTGAATCGACTCATATTTACGCCCCCAAAAACTGTCCCACCATGATACACACCAAAACGCTCCAAAACGCGCGCCCAATCTCCCGCACAGCCTATCCTCAACCATGACCCGAACTGACCATAAGCAACTTGCTCGACAAATCGCAGACGCTGCTTTACTCAAAGGCTCGTTCACGCTCCGGTCTGGCCAAAAAAGTGCCTATTACCTTGATAAATACCGCTTTACAACCAGACCCGAAATCCTCGACAAGCTCGGCGACCTCTTTTGCGACAAAATACACCAGCTCCAGACCTCCCTCAACCAGGCTGCCAACCGTCTGGCTGGGGCTGAACTGGGAGGCATCCCACTTGTCACGGTTGCGAGCCTCAAAACCAGCATCCCCACCGTCCTTGTACGAAACGCTCGCAAAGACTATGGCACCGCGCAGCAACTCGAAGGCACCCTCAACCCCGGGGATACGGTCATCATCCTCGAAGACATCGCTACAACCGGAGGCCAAATCATCGAAGCAGCCAAAGCCATCCAGAACGCTGATGCTTCGGTCATGGCAATCATCGCCACCATCGACCGCCTTCAGGGCGCCCGTGAAAACATTGAGGCTGCTGGCTACCACTTTGAATCCCTTTTTACACGCGATGACCTGGGTATCACCGACACACCCCCTTTATAATCGCCCGCCTTCATAACACATACACCAGCACAAACACAATCAACACAACCACCCCCACCACACTCCAAACCCCACTCCCCCCCCTACCCCCCCTTACCCCTCCACGCCTGCCACCCCTGTGCATGTCATCGCCTTCAAAGTACGCTCCGCACGCGGGGCACTGCTCAGCCTGATCCCACGCCTGACTCCCACACGCGCTGCAGGTCTTGAACTCATCGCCAAACCGCTCAAGATCCTCAGCACTCGGTCCATCCGGGTCCAGCCCCTCATCCCAACTGTCGTCATTCCTGCTGTGAACACTCATCGCACAAGCATACCGGCAAGCGGCGCCAAAGCTGCCCAGTACTCACCGATGACCGAGATGATGGTGCAAGGCGAACTCTTGTGTGCTACACATTGCGAGTCTTGGAGTTATGGGAACATGCGTGTATCTAACCGGTCTGGTTGCTACTGATTCTGGTGTTATGTGATCGTGGTGCCACAGGAGCCACAGTATTTGTCATCAGGTTCGATTTCAGCGTGACACTTTGCGCATTGGAGTTTGGTGATTTCAATGCCACACGATGAACAAAACTTTGAGTCCGGTTCGATCGGTGCTGAGCACGACGAACACAGGATGTCATCTTCAGTAAGGGCAGACTTGATAGCTGAGACCGTTGTTGTCACCGCAGGTGAGGTTTCCAAGGCTGTGTATTGTGCCACCTCCTTGAGATAGCCCGCCTGAGTGATCATCCCGCCAATCCCGAGAAGTGCCATGCCAGGGAGCGCAAGAAAGAACAGAGTGGATGTGCCGCTTGAACTGCTGCCGGATACGATTGCAAAAAATCCCAAAAGGAATGAACCAACTCCAATGATCGTAAGAACTCCCCCCAGAGCCAAGAGCACCGGACCGAGTATGCGCATGGTGGATTTTGCGTGCTTGTAGCCTTTGTTTGACCTTTGAGAATGTGTCATTGTTTGATTATTCGGGTTTACAGCGTGGCTTTTACATGAGGTTAATCTTTGTTTTTGGACATCAGTATTGCTACAGCATGCCCCACAATGAGAAGACCCAGAAGTGCGATGATGATGCCTCCGGGTGTGGACCAGATGTATATCAGGATCTGCTTCATCATCCCGCGGCGGCCTTGAGCAACAATGTCATCCAGAAGACCGGGAAAGATCAGCATCAAAACCCCAGCAGCACCAAGTATGGTCCCGACGACGAACCTGTTGAGGATATCTTTGAAGTTGCCGGGTTTTTCGGAATAAGACATGCTGCTGCTCCTGAAGCACAAATTTCTTCACATAAAGAGGCTACATCGCTGACGAGAGTATCAGATTTCAGTGTGCCTGTCGAACAACGGTCTGATACCCGCTTTTAGCTGGAGCTGCAAGGGCAATTCTCATGGCAAATAGTTATCCATCTCACAATACCACGGCTTGCATGGATTAATTAGCGGTCTGCCATGAAGCTTGTGGTACAGTCTACAAGTGAAGGCTTGCGTCCACGAAAGGATGTCTGGTGGAAACGGACCAGTTCACTGAAAAAGACATTGGCTTTGTTATACTCAAAGGCAAGTTGTCATGGGTATGGAAAAGCCGCTTTGGCCGTCGCTGGTACGAGCCGGTGAATGGTGTACTTGCCGTAATACTGGCAGTAATGATCTTTACATATCTGTCGTCAACACTCGCGTCGTCGGTCCCCGCATGAATTGCCGGGTTCTTCCCTTTCAACGCAAGAGCGTCTTTTTCCATTTCCTTTCTTGCTATTTTGTTCTTGTGGTGGGTACTTTGCCGGCCCGTCAATGCAATTTTCAACATCGTGCTTCAGTTCATGATTGCCTTGCACGCTTCAGGTGACAAACAAATTACCCATGCTGTTTGTTCTTCGCATGTCACAGACGATGTGTTTCCAACTCGTGGCCGTCGCATGAATGTCGGAAGTTTTGTTCGTGAATACAACAGGTTGTATAAAGAAAATAACCTGTCAAGAATCTCGTTGATTCTCGAAGATGATCGATATCCAGTACAAAGCCGAAGGTCGCTGCCTCTTGATGAAATAGTAACCAAAGCGATCGAGTCATCAGCACCAGGTGAAATCAAACCTGTCAGACTGCCGCTCCGCTTTTGCGTTATTGCCATTTATTTGTTCTTTAAAAGCTTTCTTTTACTCTTGCCATTTCTCGCTGTGGCATATTTGAGCTTTGGAATGATACACATCATCAACGATGTAGCCACGGTTTTAGCTCCCAATCTGGCTGAATTGATTGGCGTACTTTTTAGTATTGTCGCAGTATTTACTACTTTGGCACTCCATAATACTGGTGTGTTGCCTCTTGCCGCCTGGCGTGGCCGATGCTCTCAAAACGAAACTGTCGTGTTTCAACGATTGCGCTGGCTTCGATTCAATCAGCAAAACGACCTGGCAATAGTTCGCTTTGTTGAAAAGGATATTGCTGATGTCATGATAATGAGCACCAACGGCACACACGCTGTCTGTCGCCTTGCTGGCTCATATCTCTGGCACTTCATCGCCTGCTGGGCGCAGAAAACACCAAGTGTGTCGCATAGTCTTACGGACAACCTGCAACGAACAGATTGACAAACTCGAAGAAGTCCATGACATCAACAATGTCATCGAAGTTGAGATCGGCTTGTGGATCTTCAAAGGCAAATAGACCCACGAACAAGAAAAAATCAAGCGCATCGACCGTGCCATCACCAGTGAGGTCTGCAAGGCATATGTTGATATCAAACACATACGCAGAGCCAGAGTCTGGTCCGTTGTCGTCATCAAAGTACGACCCGACAGCGACAATGCCGTTGATGAGTGCAATAGAGGTGCCGAAGAAATCCTCAGCCGCACCATCACTTGGAAGGATCTTGTCTATTTGAGTGCCGGTGAGGGCATCGAAAAGATACGCTGAACCAGAATCCATGCCGTTGTCATCATCCGACCATGCCCCCACTGCAACCACACCACTGTCGATGGAAATGGATCGCCCAAACATGTCAAACGCGCTCCCGTCGCTTGGGATAAGTTTGGATATTTGAGCACCGGTTTCCGCATCAAATAGATACGCTGAACCAGAGTCTGTGCCATTGGCATCATCAAGTCGTGCTCCTACAGCGACGATCCCGTTGGCAAGAGCAATGGAAAAACCAAACTCATCACCTGCCTGGCCGTCACTTGGGATGAGTTTCGCGAGCTGAACGCCGGTTTCCGCATCAAATAGATACGCCGAACCATAGTTCAAGCCTTTTTCATTATCCCAGAAAGGAGCCCCTACAGCGACGATACCGTTTGCGACAGCCACAGAATAACCAAACTCGTCATTCGCCTCACCATCACTTGGGAGAAGCTTGGTAATCTGACTTCCGGATGGTGTAATAAATACATATACAGAACCAGAGTTTGAGCCACGAGCATCATCCCACTTTGCGCCCACCGCAACAAAGAAGTGATCAAGCGCAATAGCGTTACCGAAAAAATCAAACGCAGAGCCATCGATTGGTAGAAGTTTGGAAAACTGTGCTCCCGTTGTTGCATCGAAAAGATATGCTGATCCAGAACTCGGTCCATTGTCATCATCAAGTCGTGCTCCCACAGCGACTACGCCTTTGTTGATCGCGATGGCGTTGCCGAAAAAATCAAACGCCAGTCCATCATCTGGCAAAAGTTTGAATGTCTGAGTACCCGTAGCGACATCAAAAAGATATGCTGAACCAGAGTTGGTGCCGTTATCGTCATCACCAACCGCGCCTACAGCAAGGATGCTGTTATCGACGGCAACTGACCAGCCGAAGAAGTCCTTTGTCCCCGCGTCGTTTGCCAGGAATTTGATGTCTTCATTGAGTATTCCCCGTTCCTGCCCCCATGCTGGAATAGCTACTGCAAAAAAACCCGCTACCAGTGCTGCGAGCGTAATAGGGCAAGTGTAACAAGAGTGTCTATTTTGCATGAAATTAACTCGTATTTCTTGGTTTGTTGTAATTCAAACGATTCTTATTCTGCAAAATAACTTATTATGCAGAAACCTGTTCTTCCTAAACCAGTCTTACTCCATCTTGTGGATATGTACCCGTGCTCCCTGGTTACTTACAGGCACAGTGTAAATAAAACTTCTTCAAGCATTATCTTTACACTTTCGCTTCTAAACAAGCTGCACAATCAATGCGCTATAACAACCTTACGGGCAACCTATAACAAACAAATTGACGAACTCCAAGAAATCCATAACATCGACAATGCCATTGTTCGTAAGGTCCGCTCGTGGATCTCCGAATGCAAATAATCCTGCAAACAGAAAAAAGTCAAGTGTGTCCACAACCCAGTCGCCGGTAAGATCCGCTGGGCAGTTACCATTAAACACATACGCCGAGCCCGATCGAGTGCCGTTGTCGTTATCAAACACCGCCCCTGCAACAACGATTCCTTTGTCGATGGCGACAGAATATCCAAACTCATCTGCTGCCGCTCCGTCGCCAGGAAGAAGCTTTGCGATTTGAATACCTGTAGATGCATTATAAATGTAGGCCGATCCAGAGTGAACGCCATTGTCATCATCCCAGTTTGCCCCCACAACTACGATGCCATTGTCCATGGCAATAGATGCTCCAAAGAAGTTATCACCTTCGCCATTGTCTGGGACAAGTTTAGCAAACTGATCACCAGTAGAAGCATCAAACAGATACGCCGAGCCGGAAACAACACCGAAGTAGTCGCTGGCGGACACACCCACTGCAATAACACCGTTGTCGATGGCAATGGAATTGCCGAAACGGTTATTGGCCTCACGATGACTTGGAAATATTTTTGAAATCTGTACACCTGTAAGTACATCAAAAATATATGCTGATCCAGAGTCTATGCCGTTATCATCATCGCCTGCCGCCCCAATGACAACAATTCCGTTATCAATCGCGACCGAAGTACCAAAGCTGTCAAACTCCTCACCATCACTAGGTAGAAGCTTTGAGATCTGAACGCCGGTGGACGCATCAAAAAGATATACTGAACCAGAACTGGAACCATTGTCATCATCACCACTTGACCCCACAGCGATTATGCCCTTGTCAATAGCAATGGATCCACCGAACCTGTCATTTGCGGCACCATCACCAGGCAGGAGTTTGAGCATCTGAACACCTGTAGACACATCAAAGAGATACGCTGAACCAGAAAACTCGCCGTTTTCATCATCAAACATCGCTCCTACAGCGACGATGCCATCATCAATGGCGATAGAACTGCCAAAGAGATCGATCTCAGACCCATCGTTTGGCAGGAGTTTGAGGATCTGAGAACCAGTAAAAGCGTCAAAAAGATACGCAGATCCAGAGCTAAAGCCGTTGTCGTCGTCCCTTACCACCCCTATAGCGATTACGCCGTTATCGATGGCTGAAGACCAGCCGAAATTATCACGCGCCGCACCATCGTTTGCCAAAAGTTTTATAGCTTCATTGATCACCCCCCCTCCCCCCCTGCCCTGCCCTAACGCTGGAACAGCGACAAAGACCAATCCAATCATCAACGCAAAGAGCGCATAACTCGAGATACTGCTCGAGCAAACCGAACGGCGAACAGATGATAAAAAAGAAAGAGGGGTGCGCATGGGGCTGGCTCCCGGTTCTCATGGTGTGTTACATTTCAAGCAAACTTGCTTCCAAAGCAAGAATCATCGGCACACAAACCCCATTTATATTAAAACTAACTCTATTCCAGCCCACACACCCCCAGCGCTTCATAACCAGCTACTCACAACCGTTGAAAGTCAGCCTACCCCTCCACATCCCCTTTCCTGAATACAAACGACTTGCCTTCAGCATCAACTACGATCTTGTCACCTGCGACAAACTCGTTTTTCAAGAGCCGTGTCGCAAGGGGGTTCTCAATGCGCTGTTGAATCGCCCTTTTCAATGGCCTTGCGCCAAACGCCGGGTCCCAGCCTGCATCTGCGAGCAGCTCCAGTGCTTCATCAGTCAGCGTAATGGTCATCTCGCGCTCTGTCAGCCGATCGTTGAGCTGACCAAGCTGAATCGTGACTATCAGGGCCAGGTCTTCTCTCTTGAGTTGATGGAACACCACCACTTCGTCGATCCGGTTCAAAAGTTCAGGCTTGAAAAACGAGCTGCGCATGTTCATGTCAAACCGTGCGGATGTATCAAAGCCGCCCTCGCCAATATCAGGTGCGCCGCCTTTGCCTGCAACATCAATCCCGGGTCCACGGCGGATCAGATCTCGCACCGCGGCTTCAATCTCCCAGTCCTCTGCGCCGCCTTCGGTCATCTCCTGAATCTTCTGACTCCCCAAGTTGCTCGTCATGACCACAATGGTGTTCTTGAAATCAACCGTTCGGCCCTGGCCATCGGTGAGCCTGCCATCATCAAGCACCTGCAACAAAATGTTGTAGACATCCTCGTGTGCCTTCTCGATTTCATCCATCAGCACCACGCAATAAGGCCGACGCCGTACCGCTTCGGTGAGCACGCCACCCTCTTCATACCCCACATACCCGGGAGGCGCACCGATGAGCCGACTCACCGAGTGCTTCTCCATGAACTCGCTCATGTCGATCCGCACCAGAGCCTGCTCGGTGTCAAACAAGAACTCTGCCAGTGCTTTGCATGTCTCAGTCTTGCCCACACCCGTAGGCCCAAGAAACAAAAACGAACCGATCGGCCTTGATGGATCGCCAAGCCCAGCCCGGCTCCGCCTGACGGCATCAGCAACAGCGCGCAGCCCATCATCCTGCCCCACCACCCGCTCGCGCATGTGCTCTTCCATTCGCGTCAGCTTGTCCCGTTCAGACTCCACCAGCCTTGTCACCGGAATCCCCGTCCATCGACCCACGATCTCCGCGACCTGCTCTGCATCAACCTCTTCTTTCACCAGCGCATCGCCCCGCGCAGCTCTCGCTTTGGATGCCTGCTCAGCCTCACTCAGCCGCTTCTCCAGATCCGGAATCTGTCCATACTGAATCCGTGCTGCGGTTTCCAGATCTCCCCGCCTTTGAGACTGCTCAAGTTCCACACGCCTGGCATCAAGTTCCTCCTTGATTGTCTTGGCAGCATCAAGGTCTGCCTTCTCCGCATCCCACCGGGCACTCAGCGCATGGTTCCGCTCTTGTAGCTCACTCAACTCGCGCTCAATCCGTTCAAGTTCCTTCCCCCCGGCATCTTCCTTTTTACCCTTGTTATCCCCAGCATCAATGCGCAATGCTTCGCGTTCAATCTCAAGCTGCATGATCCGCCTGCGAATCTCATCCAGTTCCAGAGGCATTGAATCGTTCTCTATGCGCAATCTCGACGCGGCTTCATCAATCAAATCGATCGCCTTGTCCGGCAAGAACCGATCCGCAATATATCTATGGCTCAAACTCGCAGCTGCCAGAATCGCTGAATCCTGAATCCGCACACCATGATGCGCTTCATATCGATCCTTCAACCCACGCAAAATCGCCACCGTCTCTTCAACACTGGGCTGATCCACCAGAATCGGCTGAAACCGTCTGGCAAAGGCTGCATCCTTCTCAATATGCTTGCGATATTCGTCCAGCGTCGTTGCACCGATACAACGAAGCCCGCCACGCGCCAGCGCCGGTTTGAGCAGGTTCCCCGCGCTCACTGCACCCTCGCCCCCGCCAGCACCCAGAATCGTGTGCAGTTCGTCAATAAACAGAATCACGCTGCCATCGCTTGATTCCACTTCGCGTAGCACAGCCTTGAGTCTTTCCTCAAACTCGCCACGATACTTCGCCCCCGCCAGGAGTTGCCCCACATCCAGCGCCATGATTTTCTTGTCACGCATCGAATCCGGGCAATCGCCTTGAACAATCCGCAGAGCCAGCCCTTCAGCAATCGCGGTTTTGCCCACTCCGGGTTCGCCAATGAGCACAGGGTTGTTCTTTGTCCGCCGACTGAGCACCTGTACACATCGCCGAATCTCCTCATCGCGTCCGATCACCGGGTCCAACTTGCCTTGTTGAGCCATCGCGGTCAGATCTATGCTGTACTTTTCGAGTGCTTCAAAGTTTGATTCTGCGTTCTGATCCGTCACTGTCGAAACTCCGGATGCTGCACGAATCTCAGCAATCGCTTTTTTAATATGCTTTTCCTGAACCGCATTGAGTTCCAGCACCTCTCGTGCCGGTCCTTTAACGAGCGTGAGTGCCAGCAGCAGGTGCTCGCTGGTGACAAACGAATCGCCCATTTCCTTGCTGGCAGCCTCTGCCTTGCCGAGAATCTCAATGAGCTCGCGCCCCGCCTGCCCAGGCCCTGCAGAAGTGGTTGGCAGCCTTGAAAGCTCACTTTGACAGATTGTGGCAATCCGCGCAGGGTCCGCTCCCGATCGCAAAAGCACCGCCCCCCCCGCCCCCCCTACCCCCCCACTCCCACCATCTCCGCCATGATCATCAAGCAGTGCGCTTAAAACATGAAGCCCCCCCACTTCAGGGTTGGATCTGCCCATCGCATCGCGTTGAGCTGTAGCCAAAGCTTCCTGAGCTGCATTTGTCAAACGGTCCGGCTGCATATCAAAATCTCCTTGAGCAGACACTCGCCCGCCATGCACACATCATGCAACCCGCGCGCCAGACAGTCCCCCCCCTGTTTTCCCTCTCAAGCCTTGACTGATATACAATTGGCTGCCACTGGCCTTACACAAGCCGATCAATGCAGCAGAAACCTGCCAGCGTCGTGTCAGAATCTGCAAAAGTGGCAGCCGCTCCCCTGTTGCTGTCTCATCTTGCCGGAGATGTTGAAACTTGTCACCACTTGTCACACAAGCGATGTCTATCCAGTGTTTTACATGATATGCGGGTGTAAAAACAGCACAGAGCCGACAACGAAGCGATCTGTGTTGTCCGAACCCCAATGCCAGGTGGGTGTCTTTGATTCCGAGCCCGATCTTCCCCTCAGTGGAGGCTTGATCATCGTCAGAATATCCCGACTCCCTTGGGGTCGTGAAAGGTTCGGACAATACATTGCACGCGTCGCTGTCGGCTCTGTGCTGTGACCAATGTCACACATGATACGAGCCATCAGATCGAACGGATCATCATTTCTTCACAACTGGCTCCATTTTACATGGTTTTGATACAAAACGAAACCAATCCATGCTCCGATACGAAAAGATCACAAGCTGCCCATTGACCCAGAGCCTCCAAGGCGTTACAAAACACCTCCAATCAGGAGTTCCAATATGCTGCATATGCGCCTCAACACCACCCGTCGCCTCACAATCGCTGCTTCAGCTCTTGCTGTGGCATCCCTGCTGACCTTGACAGGCTGCTCCACCGATGCTGCGTATCGTTTTAATCCGACACCCAATCTGGACACACTCTACGAACGCCCTGTTGATGCAGCCAACGCAATTGCCCTCATGCGCAACGAGAATAACCGCATGTTCAAGCAGGATCTGGGCCGCTTCTTCTACTGGGACCGCCCCAGCAGACTCACCCGTGAACCCATCCCCCGCTAAATCCCTTTCCCCCATACATTCATATCTAACCTCCCCATCAGGGCGCATGGTCGCTGTGATTGCTGCGCACCTCAGCAACCTGGCCAGCATAGCAAAAATGTAGCTGCGAAAAAAAACCCGCAATCATGCGGGTTCCTGTTCGATTTTACAGTCCGTTTGGGAACTTTTAAAAAGTCCTGCTTACTTGACGGTGTACTGCCCGCGTGAAACCTTCTTGAATCGGTCATCACGGATCAGTGTCTGGTTCACAATTGTGCGAAAGTTGGCTGCTGTCGTCTTGTAACCAGCCTTCTGCACAGCATCCGCAAGCTCTGATACACCCATTGTCTTGCCTTTGAGAACCTTGCCCATTGAATCGGCCAGGTTCATCTTGTTGCTGGGGCGTTTGCCTGTTGATTTACGAGTTGTCTTTTTCTTCTTGACAACATTCTTGCTGCCCTTGGGACGACCACGACCACGCTTGGCTGTTCCACCCGCTGCAGCACGGCCTGTCTTGGTCGGCGAACCCGTGCCAAGAGCAGCGTCAATCTCTGCCAGCCTTGCAACCAGTTGCCCGCGCTCTGCATGAAGTGCATCAATCTCGGATGCACGCTTGTCAAGCTCTGCCTGTAGCTGAGCAAGAGAAACTCCCGCAAGACTTACACGACCACGACGAGCCGTCTTTTTCCGACCTTTTTTCTTTGCCATCTCTGTATTCCTTTGTAGTTCAATATGTCGCAAACAACGACACAATATAAATCGAGCTAAACATTAGTATTACGATACACTCTTTTCAACATCTGTTACACACCAAAGACCAAATACCAAACATTATGTCCTGTGCCCGATATCTCCATAGAAGTGTATTGTGACAAGACTAACTCGCTGCAGAGGTATTCTTACAAAGCCCAGATTGTGAGTGGTGCTGTTACTCGAGGCACATGAATGAGGCAATGTCTTCATTCGTTCGTCTGCAGAAAAATGACTGCTCCGAAAAACGACAAGCAGGAGCCCCTCTCAGAAGAACTTTCACAGATGCAAATGCGACTTGCAATGCTGCACGAAAAACTCCCCATGCCATCCCCCACTATCCTACCACCTACCTGTCCCTGCAAAAATTGTCAGCATTATGCAACACAGACAAAACATGCGATCTGCGCCCTGTTCGATATATAAAACCCTGATAAACAGGACTCAATAGCGATCTCTCTCACTCACAACACCAAAGCACAACTTCCTCAACTATCGCACAGACATGCTGTTTCAATAAGCGCTTTGAAATACTGTGCACGAGATCAAAATACAATTACTCAAGATTCAGGGGAAAGCCCTATTTTGCTGAGCAGGTCATCGAAATGGTCCAGGCTATAGAATGAAATCATCATCTTGCCTTTGTTGCCTTGCCTGTTGGTAGTGATTCTAACTTTTGTGCCCAGCTTCTCTGACAGCCGTTTTTCGAGGTCTTCAACCACCGCCTGGCGAGTCCCCCCCTCCCCCCCCTCCCCCCCCGCCCCTTCCTCGCCCCCCGCCGTGCCTTGTTCGATCACACCAACTGAATCAGCATCGATGCCTTTGACTTCACGCTCCAGTTGCCTCACACTCCAGGCTTCTTCTACCACCTGCTGTGCCAGCGTGTATCTGAGTTGTTCATCAGCACAGCCTAAAAGTGCCTTGCCATGGCCAGCACTCAGCTTTCCTGCTGCGATCATCTCGCGAATCGGCTCTGCCAGCTCCAGCAGCCGAACCAGATTGGCAACCGTCGATCGTTCCATCCCCACGCGCGTTGCAAGATCAAACTGTGTCAGATGAAACCGCTTGATCATCTCGCTCAAGGCAATGGCCCGGTCAATCGCGTTCAGATCCTCGCGATGAATATTCTCGATCATCGCCCACGCAGCTGCAGCTTCATCTTTCACATTGCGAATCAACCCAGGCACCGTTGTCAGCCCTGCCAGCTTTGCTGCTCGCCAACGCCTTTCGCCGGCAATCAGCTCGTACCCCTCGCCTCCAGCATCGTCTCGAACCAGAATCGGCTGCATCACCCCATCCTGCAAGATCGAATCAGCCAACGATTGCAACTTGGATTCATCCATCTGCTGACGAGGCTGATACCGATTGGGACGAACCCGCTCCACATCAATCATCACCACCTGCCCCCCCCCGACCCCACCACCATCGCGACCGCCCGCTGATCCCGCTTCGCCTGGCGTTGTGTTATCCTTGAGACGATCTGCTTTGTGTGCTTGTTTGGTTTTTGTTTCGGTCTGTATTTTTACTGGGGGCATGTCGCCAATCAGGCTTGACAGGCCTCGGCCGAGTCGTTTTCTTTTTCCAGATCCATCTGTTACCTTGGCCATGCACACGCTCCTTGTTTTGTGCTTTATCGTGTGCAGTTTAGCCTATGGTTGCGAATCGTGCAGCAAAGCGGATTTTTTCGCCATTGCAGGAGCTGGTCATGCCCAAGCAGAAAATAGAGTTCATTGCCCGGGGGGTGATGGTTCACAACCAACACATCCTCCTCTGCCGAGCTGTCAAACACAACTACACCTATCTGCCTGGTGGCCATGTCGAGTTTGGAGAGTCAGCCGGGCAGGCTTTGTGCCGAGAGTTTATGGAGGAGACAGGCCTGGCTGTCCGCGTTGCTGATCCATGCCTGTTCCATGAGACCGCTTTTACACAAAATGGCCGAGAGCGACACGAGTTGAACATTGCGTTCCCCGTGGAACTTTCCCCCCACCCCCCCTCCCCCCACCCCCCCTCCCAGCCCCACCCCTCCCCCACTTTAGCTGTAACGCAAGACACGGCTCCCAATCCTGTGCCTAGTCTGGAATCTGACATCGCTTTTGACTGGGTACGGATTGAGGATCTGCCTCAGGCCAATATCAAGCCTGAATCCATGCTCTCATGGCTGATGGATCAACCTTGGAGCAGTGCTGTTGGGCCGCTGTGGATCAGTGAGATTTCTGATGCTGAGGACAACAGGTGACACGACACTGCCTCATCATGCATGCTGTTCAGCAGCAAATAATCGCATTGATTTGCTTGTGTCAGGCAAACTCGGCTGAAAAATCAGCCGATAAAAGCGCGTGTGCCAGCATCAAAGCCCATCTTCCAGTGAATCCTCTGCTAAAAGCTGCGATCACGCTGATCCGCATGATGCCAATCGCCTGAATGAAAACCAACTCCACAAGCTGGGGCTGGCTGCGGGGGGGATCGCGCACGAAATCGCCAACCTCATGACCCCCGTTGTCAGCTACATCCAGGCAGCCCGGGACCAACCCCAAAACAAAGCACTCAGCGACAAGGCTCTCAAGATCGCACTGCACAACGCAGAATCCGCAGCAGCCATCGCATCACTCATCCTCAAAATCGCCCGCCCCACCCCCACCCCTACCCCCACCCCTACCCCCACCCCAGCCCCCACCCCAGCCAGCACCCCAGCCAGCACCCCAGCCGCCCACCATCTCCCCCGCTGCCCATCCCAACCCGCCACAGCCGCCACCGCCACCATTTTCCCTTCACCTCCTCCACCACCCACTATTCCCCATTTTGCAACAAACCCTTCAGCGACACCTGTGATATCAAAGGCTGATTCGTGTGAGTGCTCATGTAAGGATGACGAGCAAAAACGCCCGTTTCAGCATGGCGGCAGCCGGGGCCTGCAATCTCAAGGCGTTTCTACCAATGTTCGCGAGGCCGTGTTTCATGCGATTGATTGCCTGCCTGACGCTGTTAAAGCGGCTGGAGCAACTGGAGAACAGGGTATTGAGATCAAAGTTGATATCGACGATTCAGTTTGCGTGTGTATCGAATCTGTGGTTTTGGAGCAGGTTGTGTTGAACTTGCTGCTTAACGCTCGCCGAGCTATGGAGCGCAGGAGAGGGAGTGGGGGAGATGCAGGGGGGAGGGGGGGGAGGGGGTTCATTCGGGTGAGAACTCAGCCATGTTCCACGGGGAACATGAGCACAACGAATCTGGTTTCTGCCTTCACCACTTTGCAAACTATTGATCTTGTGATTGAAGATACTGGGCCTGGCATGGCTCGGGAACTCATTGAGAGTATTCTTCAGCCTCGGACCAGCTCAACGCTGAGCCGACAGTTTGGCAGCGGGCTGGGGTTGATGCTTTCGCGCCTGCTGCTTGAAAGCTCTGGCGCCCGCTTTGATGTGCGATCCAAACTGGGCGTGGGTACGACTTGCTGGATCACACTTGCACTGGCGGAAGCCGTGGCTGAGCAAAGCGATTTACGGGAAGTTCAAGAATTGCAGCTCGATCCTGAGGCTCATCGCTCAAACTCGTCATCGCTGGATTCTAATACGGGTCGAGCAGCCTGAGTGCTCAGGTCGCTGGGATCACCACCACATCATCCTCAGCAACAGCCAACTGAACCGAAGCACCAGGCTCGCGAAGATCGGACCGGCTCGGATTCAAGACCGCTGCACGAAGCTCGACATCCTCACCAGCACAAACAACATGCTGAGCGATCTCACCAAGATATGTTGTTGATAAGTGTTTACATGACAACATGTTATGTTGGTTTTTCGAGCTGTCGTCATTGATGACCCGGAGTGTTTCGGGCCTGATTGAGCAGGTGACAGTGCTGTCTTTTGGGAGGTTGATCGGGTGTGTTGAGGCGAGTGTGCCGAGCTTTGTTTTGATGAGTGTTTTGCCTGATGTGGATTCAGCGATGGTGCCCGGGATGAAGTTGGTTTCGCCCAGGAATTCTGCTACGAAGCGGGACCGGGGGGTTCGATAGAGTTCTGTTGGGGTTCCAATCTGGATGACTTTGCCGAGTTTGAGTATGGCGATGCGGTCGGCCATTGAGAGGGCTTCTTTTTGGTCGTGGGTGACATAAACCGTTGTGATGCCTGCATCTTTGCAGATTCTGCGGATTTCAGAGCGGAGTTCGATGCGGAGTTTGGCGTCGAGGTTTGAGAGTGGTTCGTCAAGGAGGAGGACATCAGGTGTGATGACGAGGGCGCGGGCGAGGGCGACGCGTTGTTGTTGGCCGCCGGAGAGTTGGTTGGGTTTGCGGGGGGCATATGCATCCATCTGGACATCGACGAGGGCTTTGAGGGCGCGGGTGGTGCGCTGGTCTTTGGGGATTTTGCGTATGGAGAGGCCGAACTCGACATTGGCCTGGACGGTCATGTGGGGCCAGAGTGCGTAGGACTGGAAGACCATGCCTGTGTTTCGTTTGTTGGGTGGGGCGTGGGTGACATCTTTGTTGTTGAATGCGATTGAGCCTTGGGTTGGGTCGATGAAGCCTGCGATCATGCGGAGGAGAGTGGTTTTGCCGCAGCCTGAGGGGCCCAGGAGGAAGAAGAGTTCACCGGGCTCGACGGCGAGGTGGATGTGATCGACCGCCCGGGTGGAGGACTGGCCGGCATCGAAGTCTTTGACGAGTTTATTGATGTCGATTTTTGTAGACATATCGTGCCAAGGGTAGCAGGTGGTGGCGGGTTTGTCCGCATGTGATATAGACTCAGTGCTTATGGAGCACGGGATCAAACAGATTGAAAAGCTGCGCAACTGGCGCGGGTTTTATGAACAGCGTGATCTTGCGGGGGAGCTTGAGAAGCTTTGTGAACAAATTGGCCGGTCACTCCGTGATGAGGGGTCTGCAGCGGCCGCATGGTCAAAGGTCTGTCCTGAGCCGTTGAGGGGCCGCTGCAAGGTGGTGGGGGTGGGGAAGGGGGGCATGAAGGTGTGGGTTGCTGATGCGGGTACGCGGTATGAGTTGGAGCGGTTTTTGCGCGCGGGCGGGTTGCGGCTGTTGAGGCGAAGTTCGTCAGTTTCTATTCAACGAGTGCGGTTTGTGTTGTCAGAGCCGAAGGGGTCGGGGTGAGTGGGTGGAGGGAGTGAACCTGGACCTCCAGCCTGCAGATGATGCTTGAGCAGGGCGTGGGTTTGACCTTGAGGATGTGGGTCTGAGAAGCCACTACTGCGCCGAAACGGCGAGTAGTGGCACCGGGAGGGATTATACGATTAGGCTCTGTTTGACGGATCGAATTATCTCGCTTCGACCTGCCCTTAGAGGTTGGAATGCGGTTTAGTTGCCTGTTTGCTAGCCAATTACTGATCCGTCAAACAGAGCCTAGAGCAGCCCAACTGAATTCGTAGCGCAGGTTTGGCGCATGGTCGGTTGCGCCTTGTGGCGTGGCGTTGTATGTTCACGGCTGGCCCTTGGACCGGGCCGGGAAGGAGCCATCAATGGCCGCACCGCTCTCACAGGAT
>JAJDCZ010000029.1 GCA_029260555.1 Phycisphaerales bacterium | reverse complement strand
ATCCTGTGAGAGCGGTGCGGCCATTGATGGCTCCTTCCCGGCCCGGTCCAAGGGCCAGCCGTGAACATACAACGCCACGCCACAAGGCGCAACCGACCATGCGCCAAACCTGCGCTACGAATTCAGTTGGGCTGCTCTAGGTCTTGATATAACTCCAAGATCCACCCCGACCCGTGCAGAAGCTCTGTACGGGTCGTTTTTATACCAAACAGGAAACATTCAAGAGTAGGAATATCAGTTTGCAAGCAGGTCTGGTCAATTGAAACGGAGAGAAAGAACCGCTTAAAGGGGAAGCCGATATGTATATACGCTTTGCATTATGCATTTATAGCCTTGGGAAAAGCCTTGACACGGTGGTTCAAAATAAGGTATTCTAATTGTTGGTTGTGATAAAACGCACTCTGGAGGCTTTGTATGCCGACTCACAGCTGAACTCGAAGAGGAGACCGTTCAAATGAAAATCAGCAAGTCACTCGTTTCGTCCGTTCTGGCAATTGGTATTGCAGCCTTTGCAATCCCCGCAACTGCCCAGCAAGTGTATTCAACCACCCAAGGTGACACGGTGGTGACATCTGATATGCCTGTCGTGGTTCAGGTTCCCGATTCCAACTCCCAGCAAGGCCCATGTGCTACATTTGCTTACGAATCAGGCGATGCCACAATTCTTAATACGGGTCGAACCGTCGGCCGCCCCGGCGGCGGTGATCTGTGGTCCGTCTATCAGCCCTTCGTACTCGCTGGCGACTGGACAATCTGCAGCATCGGAACCGATGGCTGGTATGTCACCGGCACACCATCAACATACGAAGGCGTGATTTATCCCACAGATCCAGCAGACAATACCAAGCCAGATCTGGCAAACCCCATCGCTTCAGCCAGTATCCAGAATGGCGTTCCATTCGTGGTGAACTGGGCCGATGTAGCTGTTACGCCTTTCACTCTCAATGATGGTGTTCAGTATTTCTTTGGAACCGAGATACCCGGGTCTAATGACCATTGGAGTGCCATTTTCAATGCACCCAACGGTTTGGCATCCTATTCCATTAAAAATGGCAATTTTGCACAGCATTTCCCCTCAGGACCCATCGCGCTGCGTCTTGGTGGCAACCCTCAGAACTGCCCTGTCGATCTGAACGGCGACGGCGTTGTCGATGTGCTGGACTTCTTTGAGTTCATCCGCCTGTTCAACGCTGGTGATCTGGCAGCCGACCTGAATAACGATGGCATCATTGATGTACTGGATTTCTTTGAGTTCATCGTGCAGTTCAATCGTGGTTGCAACTGATCTGACGACGCAACTCGCAAGAACTTCCCTTCACTAACTCTCAAGCCCGGACACCGGTCCGGGCTTGTTTTTTAATCGTCCTGCCAAGATATTCCCGGTGCAACACTACTGCGATGCTGCGAATCGAGTAGTGTTGCACCGGGAATCAGGGCTTCATGAGAAATCCACTGCGATATACATCTAGGACGCACGCGTGCCACTCCTGTTCAACACTGGTATTTACATCCGGTCCAGCTCGGGAAATCCCAACACGCCAAACCCGTCAGCCAGCACGCGCGATGTCAGATCACACAAGCGCAGCCTGGATGCACGCACCTCTTGGCTATCCGCACGCAGCACAGAACATTGATCAAAGAACACGCTATAGGCTGTCGCCAGATCATACAGATACGAGCACAAACGGTGAGGCTCCAACGCCTCTGCCACACCTCGCACAACCGTTGGATAGCGCAAAATTGTCAGCACCAGGGTCTTCTCAGCAGGCTCATTGATCAGCAGCTCTGCTCCCGGATCAAACTCAATCCCTTCTTCCTTTGCCTTGCGCATGATGCTTCGTGTACGCACCAAGGCATACAAAAGGTAAGGCCCGGTGTCCCCCTCAAACGCCAGCATCTGATCAAAGCTGAAAACATAATCACGGATTCGGTCATTGGATAAATCGGCATACTTGATCGCGGTAATACCCACAGCCTCTGCGATCTGCTGCCGTTCTGTTTCACCCAGACTCGCATTCTTTTCGCCCACAGCCAGTTCCGCTCGAGCCACCGCTTCGTCCAGGAGATCATTGAGTTTGACATTGTCTCCCGACCGTGTTTTGAACGGCCGATTGTCCTCGCCCAGAATCGTCCCAAACGCAGCATGCTCCAGAACCGCCGGTTCATCCGTGCCGGGCTTTGTTGTATATCCCGCTCGATGGGCAGCTGCAAAAACCAGTCGAAAATGCAAACTCTGCCTGGCATCGACAGCATAAATAACACGGTCAGCGCCAAACTCCTGTACGCGCCTGCGAATCGCAGCCATGTCCGTCGTCGCATACAAAAATCCGCCATCACTCTTGCGCACAAGGCAAGGCTCTTTGGCTCCATCAACCCGCACAACGAGTGCCCCGTCAGATTCCTCTGCGATCTGCCGTTTGACCAGATCATCCACAACCTCGCCAAGGTCCGTGGCATAGCTGGATTCACCAGCACTGTCTGATTCGGTCACGCGCGTGTGCAGCCTGCTGCAAAGTCGCAGACATTCATCCATGGTTATCTGCGAGATCCTCTTCCATATCTTCACTGTCTCAGGATCGCCCCCCTGCAGCCAAACCAGCGTTTGCTTGGCGCGCTCCAGAGCTTCTTGTGCGCCGCAAACCTGCTCTTCAAGCTCTGCAAGAGCTTTAGGACCCATGTCATGCTTGCGCACCATCTCAAGACCCCTGGCATCAGCGCTGCATGCCCGCTGAGCTGACCGATAGAGCATCTCAAGTTGTGCCAGCGTCAGCTTGTCATGATCAACCAATCCTTTCTCCATCTGCTCTGCGAGGCTTTGGGTCACCATTGCGATGGGAAGCCCCCAATCGCCCACATGGTTCTGACGAATCACGCGCCAGCCCAGGCGTTCAAAGACTCTTGCCAGAGCATCGCCGATGACCGTGGCGCGCAGATGCCCGACATGCATCTCCTTGGCAAGGTTCACGCCACACAGATCGATCACCACCGTCCCCGGGCTTTCAGGCACAGAGATCCCCAGATCCTGCTGATCCATCTCCAGGAGTAGCTCCGCCAGCGCCTGCCCCCGCAGCTTCACATTGATAAACCCCGGTCCCGCGATCGACCCCTCGTCAGCAGGTTCTGCCAGATTCCCAAGATCAAGCTCTGCAACGAGCTTCTGGGCAACCTCTCGCGGGTTCATGCCCACACGCTTGGCAAGCGACATGGCAACATTGGATTGAAAATCGCCAAACTTGGGCTGTTTGGAAGCACTGATCAATGGATTAACCGGCCCATCCAGCTCAGGAAACGCCCGCGCAATGGCATCGCCAAAACGCTCGCTGAGAACATCAACCGGATCAAATCGTCGTTCGTTGGAATCACTCATGGCTTGCATCGTAGGTCGCTGTTACGACGCCAACGAGCCAAAACCATTTCTTACAATCTGCGTTCGTGAGGAAGCGGTCAGGAAACCGCACATCTGTAACATGCCCTCACGGACCTTCCCGCTTATCTCCCGCCGCGTGTTCCCCCAACTCGGCCAGTACCTGGGCCAGTTCATCAGCCAGATCAATCACCACACTGCTCGGCGTGAGCGAAAACGGATCATCAATGAACCCCACCCGATGCGACTGAACCGCAGGAATCGATAGCCCTGCCAAAATGCCCAGCATCGGCTCGATCATGTCCCAGTCTGTACCTCTCATTGGCTCAGCCTGGGGGTGCCGAGGGCGAAGCAGCACAATCGTGTCTGGAGCCAGCCTCAGCAGATCCTCAGCCGTCAACTCTGCATAAGGCTGACCCTCTGTGACCACAGGCATCGCGCCCAGCCGAAGCAAAATCTCATGATGAAACGACCCCGGCCCCAGCATTGCAGGAGGGTCCACAGCCATCAACAGCAAAACCCGCCCCGCCTGTTGGCTCACCTGCCCCCGGTCACGCAGTGCCCGATCCATCTGCTCGACAAGATAAGGCTCATCGGGTCCGTCTTCAGGACCAAAGAGCTGCCAAAGTTCCACAGCAGAGCTTCGAATATCCTCAAGCGTGCTCAGCGTAAAACTTCGAACCTCCCACCCACCCTTTTTTGCAAGTTTCATGAGCTTGCCTGGAAACTCGCGTGATCCCCATTCCAGAAGCACATGCGTAGGCTGAACCCGGATCAACGCTTCATAGTCAATGCCCATCTGATCGCCACACACCGCAACCGCATCGCCAAGCGTCATGTCATACGCATGCTTGCCCACGATCAGATCATCCAGACCCAGATCCGTCATCGTGATGGCAAGGGCTGGGCTGAGCACTACAACGCGCGTGCCCTCACCTGCAGGCACAGGCTGCAAGGAAAGCTCTGATTCGTCAGCCTGCTGATTGCAACCCGTTGCAAAGATCAGCATCAGGCCAGCAATCGCACACCATATGCCCGCGGTTTTTGTAATCTCCGCAGTAAAATCAGCACTCCAGCGTTGTTTACACATCAGCCGTGACAGGTTCATGCCTTGATCCTATTCATCAAGATCCCGGTTTGGGCTCAGAGCATCACTCAACTGCAAGGCCAGTCCCTCGAGTTGCTCTTTTTCGTAAAAAGCAAATGCCCAGGTCCGATCTGCTGCAATGGCGGCATTCTCCGCCTGCCTTTGAGCACGCAGTGCTTTCTTTTCATAGTCATGCAGGCTCGAGGCATGGGTCTGCCGGGTCTTTTTCAACAGTTCGTGCATCTGGCGGTAGAGCGCGTGCCTCTTCGTTGAGCTGCGAGGCTCTTGAGCGATCTGGTCCAGCAAATATTGCTTAGCATGAGCAGCAGCGTCATCTTCGAGCATCTCAGGACGATGCCTTGCGGCGTGTGCTTGCCATACCGCTCTGGCAGCGTCATGCTCGTCAGTTTCGATGCCATCGAGCAGATCCAGTACCAGCGTGGCACTTGCGACGGTGTACGGTGCAGGAGATGCATCGCTGTTGAGCCAGTTGGTGAGCCATTGGTCGACGACTTGCTCGTAGATGCCGCCTCCGGTGCCATGGATGAACAACTCGCACCCGCCAAGGCGCACAATCGCGGTCATCAAGAGCGCCTTTGGCATGAGCATCAACTCTGTAGCTTGTTCGAGATGTTCCACATACACAGCCTGCCGATTCTGATCCTGATCGAGCTGCCAGAGGGGAAGTTCATACACATATTGCACAGCATTCATCAACAAAGGCTTGAGATTGGCCTGAGGATGATCACGCACCGCCTGGTTGTACGCCAGAATGCAAGCTTCAGGATCATCACGCATCCTGTCAACAAGCTCAGCGAACAAATCCGTGCGTGCAAGATCGCTTGCAAAAACAATCGATGCAGGTTCAACCCGATCCGAGACAAGATCACGACATGCTTTAGCAAACTGCATGGCAATAGAGGTCGAATCGCGATGAGCGTTCAATGCTTCAGTGATCGCATTGATGCCCTCAGCGATGCGCTGGTTTGCAGGCTGTGGCCCTTCATATGGCGCTGGTGTGATTGCAGGCTGAGTCATCAATGGACTCTTGCCAACTCGTGCAGGATCAAGATGCCAGAAATAGCGATGCAGCGAACCATCTTCTCGTCGTGTTGGTACTGGGATGGTTGTGGGATCGTTGGTATCGTGATCAACCACGAGCCAGACGCTGTCGCCCTGGATCTGAGTTGCGAGTTTGCCACTCGCCAGATACTTGCTGAGAACGCCCGGGTGCCATATCTGCGCCTGATGGCCTGTCATTACGATGGGCCGATCAGTATTGAGCCCGAGTTGTGCACGAAACTGCATTTGCCTGGCAGATATCGGGTGCGATTGCGCCAAGAGCGACCAGAGCTTTGGCTCGGGCTTGAGGGTCATGTCTGCTGACGAGCCTGTCATGCCAGACGGTACGCGATTCAGCGCATTCATGCTGAGGATCGTGCTCAAATGTACATTGTCACAACAGAAGCTTGCCAATGCCGGGCTCATCTGCGACAACATGCGCTGGCAACTTCCAGATCGACCAGCGCAGAAGCGGGAAGCTTGTCTTCAAGACGAACCAGCTCGCGAACCAGATGTGAGCGGTAGTGATCAACGCGAATACCTGCGTCATCCAGAGGCCCGCCGAACGAACGGTTGGCATCGTTGTAGATCAAGCGCACGGGAAGTTCACGGATGGTCAAGCCCGCAGCGACAGACTGCACCCAGAACTGCATGGGAAATGCATAGCCATCGACATCAAGCTCAAGATTGCGGAGTGACTCGACGCGATAGGCTTTAAAGCCACAGAACGCGTCGGTGAGTGTCAACCCGAGTCTTTCATTGAGTTCATCGGTGATCTGAAGGTTGATCGCTCTGCGCTGAGGCGGCGGGGAATCGCCGTTTTCATCGGTCACTAAATAACGCGAGCCACTGATGATGTCAGCATCGTTGCGCTGGATTGCCTGGATGAATCTCGGGATGGCTTCGGGTTCATGCTGATCGTCGCAGTCCATGGTGATGATCCAGTCGAACTGATCCACAGCAGCCCAGCGAAAAGCATCAAGCAACGATCGGCCATACCCGCGATTGGTCGCATGACGGATGACTTCAACAGGAAAGCCAGCGACGATGGAGGGGGTGGCATCAGTTGAGCCGTCGTCGATGACGAGGATGTCAGACGCATAACCCAGCACGCGCTCGAGCACATGAGCGACATATTTTTGTTCGTTGTAAACGGGGATGGCTACAAGACATCGCATTGGTTACGCACTCCTGTGTCAGCAACAGCGTGAAGGGTTCATCACATGGACCTTCCTGTCTGGACTGTTTATTCCCACCAGCCCCGTGGCGTTGCGTGTGGATAAAAAAATGACGGACCTGTATTAGCCCGCAAATCAATGGTATCGGTGCTCTGCCTGCCATGGTCAGTGCTCGATGATCAGGGCTGAGAGGTCTGATGCAGGGAAGGGGGATCAGGTTTCGGCATTTTTGTCAGGATCGGGGTAGTAAGGGTCGTTCTGGGAGTCCTGATCGCGTGCCAGGCTGGTAAAAGCAGCAAAGCCAAAGGGTTCGTCGGTTTCCAGCGAGCCGTTCTGCATGGCTTCTGAAGCGAGTTGAGACATGATTTCCTCGGTGAGGGCGTGAAAAGAGCGGATTTCATGCAGCGGGAGCGTAAAAACCTCGCCTCCGGGTGTGCGAATCTGAAAAACGGTGCATTCCACAGCCAGGGAGAGGTTTTTTTGTGATTCTGTGCCTCCGATGCCACAGGCAAAGAGGGGAAAAACCTGGGAAATGGGAATGCGCTGCCCCTGAGTGGTGATCACAGCGAGTCGACCATCAAAAAGGTTGCTCTGATGGGCAAGAGGTGGAGGGGCGCTTGGAGGGGGGGTGTTGGGAGGGGGGGGATTGGTGGTGGTTACATTTTCTGAATCGCCAGCCTCTGGGGTTTGGGCTGGGGGTTGTGGGCATTGGCGGTTCATCTTGGCAGAGAGCACGCTGAGCGAGGTGAGCATTTCCCGGATGACATTTTGCCAGAAAAGCTCGCGAGCCAGTGTGACACGGTTGAGATCTGCCTGTTGATGCAGATTGGTCGTCTGAGGCGTTCGAGGTGCGGGTGCTGAGGGCTGATTGTCGTTTGGATTCATGGCTTAGCGTGTCACATCTGGTTGGAAGTTGGGTCAGGGGGTGAGGAGGGAGGGGGGACAGTGAGGATATTGCAGCATGAGCCTGAAGTCTTGAAAATATGAAGATGATCAGGATTAAGCGTGATGGCAAGAGATTGACCCGGAGCCAGGGATTGTGAGGGTGTGGTGAGGGTGTTGAGTGTGGTCATGCTGAGATACAGGCCTTGGGCGGTTGTGAGCCTGATGATGGTGCGGTCGCCGAGGTAATCATGGTCTGTGACCTGAGCTTGTATGGCGGGTTGGGTGGGGTCTGAACCGGGTTGATTTTCTGCTGCAATATGCTCAGGTCGCACGCCAAGGACGAGAGGCTCAGCATCGGACACAGATTGGCTGAGCGGGCAGGGGAGTCGCACCTGGAAAGATGGGTCCTGATCTGCTTGAAAGCAGTTGGTGTTTTCTTGCTGATGGAGTGTGCCTTGGATGAGGTTGATGTCTGGCGAGCTGAGGGCTTTGAAAGCCTGGAGTGATGCGGGGAGGTTGTAGATGTGGTGTGGGGAACCGAGTTGAAGGATTTGACCCTGATCCATGAGGGCGAGTCGATTAGCCAGCATGAGGGCATCGAGGTGGTCATGCGTGACGAGGATGGTTGTGGTGCGGGTTTTTTTGAGGATGTCTTTGAGGTGGGAGCGGGCGCGGTCTTTGAGAGTTGAATCCAGGCTGGTGAAAGGTTCGTCCAGCAGCAGGAGGGCTGGTTGGCGGATAACAGCTTTTGCCAGGGCGGCGCGCTGGTGTTGTCCGCCGGAGATCTGGCGGGGTTTTCGGCTCAGAATATCTGCAATATCCAGCACCTCGCAGACCTCATCCATGCGTTTTTGAGTAGCACAAGTGTCTTGTTTGTGAAGACTGGGTGCCAGGAGCAGGTTTTTGCGGATGGTCATGTCGGGGTAGAGGGTGTTGTTCTGAAAGACCATGGCGACATCACGCTGGGCGGGGGGGATTGTGTTGATTGTTTGATCGTTGATGCAGATGGAGCCCTGGTCTGGTTTTTCCAGACCGGCGATGCAGCGCAGGAGTGTGGATTTGCCACAGCCTGAGGGGCCTGCGAGTACGAGCAGTTCGCCTTGTTCAACAACAAGGGAGAGTTGCTTCAGGGCATTGATGGATTTGTGGAAGATTTTTGAGAGGTTGTTGATGGTGAGTTGAGCCATATCGGGCCTTGGGTTATCAGCCGGAGTGGGAAGGGCTGGGGCTGAGGTTTTGGGTCCAGAGGGCGGGAAAAGAACAGGTGAGTTCCCCAGACGGTACATCCGGCATGGCTTATCTTCCAGTGATGATTGGGTGAAGTCTGGAGTTCATCGTGATGTCTGACGGGCCGATAGCGGGTAGGAGAGATATACAACCGGAGATCGCTATGGGCAGTTCACAACAGGCATTCAATCAGGTTAAGGCAATTCTGGGCAAGCTGGATCGTTCTATCGACGAGGCTCGGGAGCGTCGATTGGGTGATCAGAATCAGGCTGAGGAGCCTGCAAAGGCTGAGCCTGAGGTGAGTGCTGTCGAGGATGAGGGGGACAATGGGCGGGCGAGTCGGCTGCCCAGGGCACGGGCAATTCCATTGCCTTCACCTGGCCGCGAGCCTTGTTGAACAGAGAGATTGAACCAGGGAGGGTTGGATGTTCGGACGGAAAAAGAAGCGTCTGGATGAGAATATATTACTATTTGAGGATCTGGAGCGCCCAGCGATTGTGAGCGGCCCGGATTCGTTTGTACAGGAAGGCCCGCTCGGTGAAGAGATGGCCCGGTACGATCGGCTGGGGGCGAATCTGGTCGCAACAGTGACGGTGGAAGCGGTTTCGGGCAACGAGGCGACGCAGCTCATCCATCAGATTCGTGCAGAGGCTCAGGGTGCGGGTGAGCCGGTGCAGAATGTCATCCTTGATCTGCAGAATGTTCAATATATGGATTCAGCGTGCATCGGCGCGATGGTTGAGTTTTTAACGCTCATCCAAAGCAACGGGGGGCGGATTGCACTGGTCAATGCGGGGCACAATGTCGAGTATTTGTTCAGAATGACCAGACTCGATCGGCTGTTTCCAATCTGCAAGGATGTGATGGCAGCGATCACGACGCTGGAGCGGGCAGCGTAAAACAGGATGATAATTTGTACAGTTGATGACACAGACCGCAATCTTTGCGGCTGTGGATTGCAGTAGTCACTAAGAACAAGAGTCTTTAGTGTTCGACAGCTGCGACTCGCTCGGGCACAGAGACAGTGGGGATCTCAGGTTTGGCGAATGCTGCAACGACTTTGTTGAGGGCGTTGCTCACAGCCTGGATCTGCTCATCACTCAAATCATGATGCATGGGAAGACAGAAGACGCGATCGGCCAGCCAGTCGCAGGTTGGGGGATGATCCTGCACGAAGTTTTCAAAGCAGGGCTGACGGGTGAGTGAACGAGGATAGTGAACTGCGGTGGGGACGCCTTCAGCTTTGAGGGCATCGCAGAACTCGTCACGGGTGCAAGTGAGAAGAGCAGTATCGAGCTTGCAGGTGTAGAGATGCCACACGGGGAGTGCACCTTGGGTGACTGAGGGTGCGTCGATGGCGTCGATGTTGTGCAGAATCTTGTTGTATTGTGCAGCGGTTTTTCGGCGAGATTCATTTTGTTGTTCGAGCCTGTCAAGGCGGGAGCAGCCGATGGCTGCGGTGATGTCGTTCATGCGGTAGTTGAAGCCGATGGATTCGTGGAGGTATTTGCCGGATTCGCCATGGGAGCGGAGGAGGGAGATTTTTTTGGCGGTGGTGTCGCTGTTGGTTGTGACCATGCCACCTTCGCCGGTGCCGAGGTTTTTGGTGGCGTAGAAGGAGTAGGTAACAGCATCACCAAAGGCACCGATGCCATTGTCGTTGTAGCGGGCGAGGTGGGCCTGGGCAGCATCGTAGATGATGGTGAGGTTGTGTTTGGCAGCGATCTGCTCGATGGCGTTGATATCAACGGGGCAGCCATAGAGATGTGTGCATGCGATGGCTCTGGTTTTGGGGGTGATGCGTTTTTCGACATCTGCGGGATCGATCTGGTAGGTATCAGGCAGGACATCGCAGAAGATGGGGATGCATCCCGCAGCGACGATCATGGATGCGGTGGCGAGGAAGGTCCACGCGGGAACGATGACTTCATCGCCCGGGTTGAGAAGTGAGCCATAGGCGAGTTGGAGGGCGCATGTGCCATTGGAACAGGTGAAGGCATTTTCAGCATCAGAGATATCTGCGATGCGTTCTTCGAGTTCGGCACATTTGGAGGCTTGGCGCAACATGCCGGAGTGGAGGACTGCTGTGGCGGCGTCGATGTCGTTCTGGTTGAGGGCTGTGGACATGAAGGGGATTGGAGAGTCACAGGTGGGTTTGCCGCCCAGAATGGCCAGTGTGGAGGGGTTATTGGTGTCAGCCATGGTTTGGAACTCCGTGATGCGAAATTTTGATTGTGTTTGATCTTCTTGTGTGGGTGTCAGTTACGGGCAGAAGGATAGGTTGGCAAAGGAAAGATTGACACATGGAACGCGAGGGTGGTTTATGTCGTATAATCTTTTACAATGCAAAGCCAGGAACTCGTCAAGAGGGCCGGCGTGGCGCTGATGATCTGCCTTGGATCGATATCGATTCCAGTCGGAGTTGATGCAAGCGCTATCGTCCGAGAAAACCATGATTCTTCGACTGCAGCACAGGCTGTCAGTGGGGGAGATGCCCTATTGGTTGCTCAAACCTCTGAAAATGACATCGAAACATTTGGGGGTATTAAGGCCGTCACGCGTCCGAGCAAGGATGCGGTTATGGGCTTTTCATTCCCGACGGAGGTGCTGGAAGTTTTTGCTTCTGGTGGAGATCGGGTGAAAAAGGGGACGCTTCTGGTCAAAGCCAAGGATGAGGAGGCGGTTATTGCGATTCGGCTGCAGAAGATGCGGGCGGAGAACACGACTGCGGTGAAGGCAGCTCAGGCCGCGGTTGATCTGGCTCAGATCGAGTTTGATGCGATCAGCGAGCTGGCGGGCAAGGATGGGGGCAACAGGCAGGAATATGACAGGGCGCGGGTGAATCTGTTGCAGAGGCAGATTGAGAAGGAAGCTGCGGATCTGAATCTGGAGGAGCAGAAGGTTCAGCTGGAACGGATGGAGGCTCAGGTTGAGCGATTTCGTCTGGAGGCACCGTTTGACGGGCTGGTGGATCAGATTACGGTTGATCCCGGGCAGGCAGTGAAGGACTCGGAACCAGTGGTGCGTGTGGTTGAGATTAATCCGTTGTGGATAGAGGTTCCTGCACCGACAGATCAGACGCTGAGAAAGGGGTTCAAGGTGGGGACGCCAGCGTGGGTGGTGATGGACTTGCCCGGCGAGCCCAGGGTTGTGCTGGGGAAGATCATTGAGATTGGTGTGGTTGCGGATTCAGCCAGTGGTACGAGGCGGGTGCGGGTGGAGGTGCCGAATCAGAAGTTGATACCCGCAGGTATTAAAGCCTGGGTGCGATTTGACAAGCCCAACGCAAAGTGGAGTGCAAGGCTGACCAAGCCTGAAGCAAAGGATACGGCTGAGCGTGTTGGAGCGAAGCTGTGATCGATCAGACGAAGCTCAAAGCACCCGGGTGGTCGCGTGTGGTTGCGGATTTGACAGCGGTGTCCGCTGCGGACGACCGGATTTATTTTGCAAGGCTCACGCAGGCGCTGGTGGAGATCAGCGGGGCGCATCAGGGGGTGATGTTTTCGGTGAATCCATCTGATGATGATTCAGCGGAACCAAAGCCGGTATTGATCTGGCCTAGCAAGTCGCCAGGTGGTGGTATGGGTGGTGGGGGTGGGGGTGGAGCGCAGCTTGAAGATGTGCGAGATGAATCAGCAGCACGGGCTGCGGTGCGTGCGGCGTGTGAGGACTGGCAGGTGCGTGTGTTCGGGCTGGAGGGGGACGATCAGTATTACACGGGGACGACAGGTGGGGGTGGAGGTGGTAGTGGTGGGGGTTACATTATTGCGGTGCCTGTGGGTGGTGCGGGGGGAGGGGGTGGGGTGGCGCCGAGGCTTGTGATTACGCTGCTGCTTGAAGCGAGGTCGCCCCAGGCGATGCGGACGACGCTGGCGCTGGTTGAGGTGGTTGCGGGGTATGCCTTTGCACATGGATTGGCACAACAGCTCAAGTCAACGCGGGCTTCAAGTGCTGCACTGGATCTGGCGACGATGCTGATTGCGTCGATCAATCATGCACCCAACTTCAAGGGTGCTTCGATACAACTGGTGAATGACATTCAAAGGCGGTTTGGAGTCGACCGTGTGGCGATGGGGTGGTTGAAGGGGCGCGAGGGTGTGCGCTTGCAGGAGGATTCAAACCAGTCGGTGCAGGTTGTGACGATCAGCGATACAGAGCACATCGACCGCAGGCTTGCGATGGTGAAGAAGCTTGAGAACGCGATGGATGAGTGTCTGGATCAGGAGCAGCCGGTGCTTTATCCCCAGCCTGGCGAGTCTGGTGAGGATATGGCAGAGCAGGATGTGTCGCTGGCGAGGGCGATTGTGCATGCGCATCGTGAGCTGGCATCGTCGGATGCGAATCTGAAGATTGCTTCGTTTCCGCTGCGCATTGATGAACAGGTGATTGGTGTTATTACGGTTGAATCAACGGGGGGAGGGGTGATTGATCTGGGGACGATTGAGTTGATTCAGGCGGCGCTGGATTTGATTACGCCGATGTTGCGGGTGAGAAAGAGTGAGGATCGTAATCTGGCGTTTCGACTTCGAGATGATGCGATCACGGCGATGGGGTGGGCTGTGGGTTCGAGACATACGGTGGGGAAGATGGTGGGGATTTTGGCCTTGATCGGGCTGGTGTTGCTGACGGTGGTGCACAGGCCTTATCGAGTCGAGGCGGATGCGCAGATCAGGCCGTTTGAGCGGAGGCTGATCGCAGCGCCATTTGAAGGCATCATCGCCAGCGTGCCGACGGGGATCGAGGCGGGTGTCAAGGTTGAGAAGGATCAGATTCTGGTGGAGCTTGACACGACGGAGTTGAGGCTCAATGCGCTGGATGCGCGGGCTCAGATCGTGCAAGCCCAGAAGCAGGCAGACGCTGCGCTGCGAGGGGGGAAGGTGGCTGAATCTCAGCAGGCACAGGCTCGGGCGGATCAAGCCAAGGCCAAGCTGGAGCTTTTTAATCAACGCATTGCCCACGCGACGATTCGGTCGCCGATCGCGGGGACTTTGATCGCGGGTGATTTGAAAGAACGAGTTGGTTCGAGTGTGCGCCAGGGGGATGGGCTGTATGAAGTGGCACCGCTTGACGAGATGAAGGTGGTGTTGAAGGTTAGCGATTCAGATATTGCGTTGATCACCGAAGCGATGGATGAGCAAGGGAGCGTGACGGGGGATATTGCGACCAAGGCATATCCGGGCAAGCGTTTTAAGTTGCTTGTCGAGCGGATTGTGCCTTTGGCGCAGGCGCAGGATGGGAAAAATATTTACGAAGTGCATGCCAGGCTCGTGGGGCGGCCGGCGGGCTGGATGAAGCCTGGAATGGAGGGTGTGGGCAAGCTTAACACGGGTGAGCACAGCTTGCTGTGGATTTTGAGTCGGCGTATTCGTGATACAGCCAGGTTGTGGCTGTGGTGGTGATGGGAGTGATCTTTGGCTGAGCGGCCTACATTTTCGCCCTTCTGGCATCGTGTGCGCGAGATGAAGCCTCGGCTGCGATCGCACACGCAGATTACGCGTCAGCACTTTCGTGGGCGGCGCTGGTATGTGGTGCATGATCCAGCATCGAACCAGTTTTATCGGTTGAATCCGATTGCGCATCAGTTTGTTGCACTGCTTGATGGCAGTCGCACGGTGGAGCAGGTCTGGAAGATTTCGCTTGAAGACAATGGCGATGCTGCACCAACGCAAAACGAGGTGATTCAACTTTTGAGTCAGCTTTATAACTCGAACCTGCTATCAGCGGATACATCGCCTGAGGTTGAGCAGCTGTTGAAAAGGGGCAAGGAGCGAACCAAGAAGAAGATTCAACAACAGGCGATCGGGATCATGTATTTTCGGATGAAGCTGTTCAATCCCGATGGGATACTGGCCTGGCTTGAACCGATCATGAAGCCGATTTTGAACCGCTGGGGGTTTTTGTTCTGGTGTGCGTGGATTGTGTTTGGGCTGGTGAGTCTGTTTCCTCACTGGGAAGCACTGCGGAGTGGGTTTGACAGTGCGCTGGCGCCAGCGAACTGGCCTTGGCTTGCGGTGGTGTTTGTGGTGGCCAAGGCAATACACGAAACGGGTCATGGTGTGATCTGCAAGCGGTTTGGGGGGCAGGTGCCCGAGTTTGGCGTGATGCTGCTGGTGTTGTTTCCTGCGCCGTATGTTGATGCGTCATCATGCTGGGCATTTGCGAACAAGTGGCAGCGGATTGCGGTTGGAGCAGGGGGGATGATCTTTGAACTGGCGCTGGCAGCGGGGGCGGGGCTGGTGTGGATATATACGGGGCCGGGGCAGCTCATGCATCAACTGGCGTACAACACGATGTTGACAGCCAGCGTATCGACGGTGCTTTTTAATGCGAACCCGCTGATGCGATTTGACGGGTATTACATCTTCAGCGATCTGGTTGAAGTACCTAACTTGATGCAGCGATCCATGGACATGCTCAAGTATGGGTTTAAACGGTATGTGTATGTGAACAAGCAGGCGAAGGCTCCGACGATCAATACGACGGAGCGGTGGATTTTGATTATCTATGGCATCGCAGCGATGATTTATCGTGTTTTCCTGTTTATTTCGATCACGCTTCTGGTGATGGGCAAGATGTTTGCGATTGGTCTGCTGCTGGCGATCTGGACTGCGGGTGCATGGTTTTTGATGCCTGTGGGCAAGTTTGTGCACTGGCTGGCGACGGACAGTGCACTGGGCGAACACCGGATTCGTGCGATTGCGACGAGTCTGGGGATGATGATTGTTTCGCTGGTGCTGATTGGTGCGGTGCCGATGCCAGACCATCGCCGGGGTGTGGGTGTGGTGCAGAGTCTGCAGAGCACGGGAGTGTTTTTCAGCGTTGATGGATTTGTTTCCGTCGCTCATGTCAAGCCCGGGGATCGTGTGAAAAAAGGTGATCCTATTGTGAGCTGTTTGAGTGATGAGCTTCTGGCCAGGCTCAGGATTGTGCAGGCGGAGATTCGCGAGTATGAGAGCATTGAGCTTGAGTCGCTGGCGAATCAGCCTGCGCGGGCGCAGATTGCGCGTGATCAGGTGATGGTGCGACGGGATGTTGAGAAGACGATTCGTGATCGCATTGAGAAGTTGACGGTTCGGTCGCCTCATGATGGCGTGGTTGTGGGGCAGAATCCTGCGGATCTTATTGGTGCGTATGCGCGCAAGGGGCAGGTGCTGTGTCAGGTGGTGGATACGGAGCATGTGCGTGTGGCAGCGTCGATGAGTCAACGCGAAGCTGCGTGGTTGTTTGACGGGGTTGAGTATTCGGTGCGGATGAAGCTGGCATCTGAGCCTGCAGTTGAGTATGGGGGCGCCAGTGTGCGGGCGATTGAAGCGGGGCAGGGGATGTTGCCTCATGCGAGTCTGGGTTATGCGGGTGGGGGGACGATTGAGACTGATCCGTCAGATGAGGGTGGGTTGCGGACCAAGACGCCTCAGTTCATTGTTTATATTGAGCCTGAGGATGTGGGGTTTGCGCCGCCTGGCGAGCGGGTGGCATTGCGTTTTGATTTGCCCAAGAGGCCTTTGGTGTGGCAGTGGGTTGATCGCTTGTCAAAGCTGGTGCAGGGCAAGGTGAACCTGTGACTTTACAGGGCTGGTGGAGCGAGGTCTGATGTCCCAGGCGTTGAGTAAATACAATGCGCTTTATGAGTCGATGCGAAGTCGCCGTCGGCGGCCTGAGCTTCCCAAGGGGCTTGACCGCAAGTGGGCGCACGCATCGCTTCGGCTGCGTCATCGCAAGGAAAAGGTTTCCTGGCTGCGCCAACAGGCGGAGTTGATTGATGCGATGTCAGCGTCGATTCGAGGGCATTCTGAAGCGGCGCTTGATGAGGCTGTGAGGGAAACACGCGAGTTGATTATTCGCGGGCGGGCTGATGAGCAGGCGGTGCGGCGCGGGCTTGGGCTGGTGCGTGAGGTGGCCAGGCGTGAGACGGGCGAGGAGCCTTTCATTGTCCAGATGATGGCAGCGATGGCGCTGGTGCGGGGTCGAATCGTCGAGATGGTTACGGGTGAGGGGAAGACGCTGACAGGTTCGGTTGCAGCGCCGTTGATTGCCTGGCGGCGAAGGCATCTGCATGTTTTTACGGTGAATGATTATTTGGCTGAGCGTGATGCCAGATCGCGGAGCCGAATATATACGCGATGCGGACTGGCGTGTGGAGCGATCACGCAGGAGATGGACCCGGCAGAGCGAGCTGAGGTATACAGGTTGCCCATTGTGTATGGCACGCCCAAGCAGATTACAGCGGACTGGTTGCGAGATCAGATCAGGCTGGGGCCGATAAGTTCTGCCTGGATGGGTCGGCAGATGATGGCTGCGATGGGTTCGACCGGGGCGATGGTGCCCGGTCTAAGGGCCGCGATGGTTGATGAAGCGGATGCGGTGCTGATTGACGAGGGGGTTGTGCCTTTGATTATCGCGCAGGCCAGGCGTGAGGATGACATGGCGCAGGTCTATGCGGAGGGGGCACGGATTGCTGAGTTGCTCGATGAAGGGCCTGATTACAAGGTTGAGTATGTTCGCAAGCGGACGGAGCTTGGCAGGCGCGGGGTCGAGCGGGTGAGGCAGCTGGTGGCAGAGTTGAGCGATCCGATCTGGAATGCGAGCAGAAGAGCTGAGGAGTTGATCCGCAATGCGCTGGTTGCCAGGCATTGCTATCTGCGGGGGCATCATTATCAGGTGGTGGATGGGCAGGTGGTGATTGTTGATGAATATACAGGGCGGTTCTTGCCGGATCGTTCGTGGGAGCACGGGTTGCACCAGGCGGTGGAGGCCAAGGAAGGGTTGCAGGTGACTGCGGATCGTCAGACGCTGGCGAGGTTGAGTTTTCAGCGGTTTTTCCGGTCATACCCATTTTTGTGCGGCATGACAGGGACGATTGCGGATTCGGCGATTGAGATGGAACAGGTTTATGAAAGACCTGTGACGGTGATGCCTACGAATCGGCCTTTGATTCGTGAGCAGTGGCCGATGCGTGTGTTCAAGTCGGCAGAGGGGAAGTTCAATGCGATCGTGGAAGAGATTCGCAGACTTTATGCTGTGGGAAGGCCGATTCTTGTTGGTACGCGGTCTATTGAAGTTTCCGAACTAATTTCACAGCGACTTGAAGCTCAGGGGCTGACGCATCAGGTGCTTAACGCCAACTTTGATCAGGAAGAAGCGGGATTGATTGCCAAGGCTGGGCGAGTTGGCGCGATTACGGTGGCAACGAACATGGCTGGGCGAGGGACGGACATTTTGCTTGAGGACAAGGCGTGTGAGTTGGGCGGGCTGCATGTGATTTTGTCAGAGATGCACTCAGCCAGTCGAATTGATCGGCAGTTTGTAGGAAGGGCAGGTCGTCAGGGCGATCCCGGATCGGCACAGTTCTTTGTGTCGATTGAGGACGAGCTGATTCGGCACAATGCGCCCAAGGCAGGTGCGTATCTGGCGAGTCGAAGTGCCAGCGATGAAATCCGTGCGACGAGGCTCGTTCGTGCGGTGCTTCGCAATGCCCAGCGTACCGCTGAAGCAAGGGCCAGAAGGAACCGGGCGTCAGTGCTGAAGCAGGACGACTGGATTGATCAATATATGCCCGGAGGGTGATGCTGGGGAAGGGGCTGGGTTGGGGCTGGGGGGTTGGGGGGTTGAGGGGTGGGGGGTCAACTTGAGCTTTGGGGGTGATGGGCGTACCTTGGTGCGGATGACTGGCTGGGGTTGATGGGGCAGGAGACTTGCTTTGGCACAACGAACGACGCTGGCGCTGCACTGGAAGATTCTCATTGGTCTGGTGCTGGGATTGATTGTTGGTGTGGTGATCAATGTTGGCTGGAGCAGCAAAACATGGGAGGCGATCGGTGTAGATGCCCCATCAGCGTTCATGACGGGTGGAGGGGAACAGGTCAATGAGGATGCGGGGGTGGTGGCGTATGGTGTGCGGTTTGTGGCACATTTGAATCAGTTTGTTGGTGATCTGTTTATACGGGCGTTGAGGTTCATTGCTGTGCCTCTGGTTTTGTTCAGTTTGATCGTGGGTGCGTCGAGCCTGAATGATCTGAAGAAACTGAGTCGAATCGGTGGCAAGACGATTGTGATATATCTGTGTACGACGGCGCTTGCGGTGAGTGTGGGGCTGGTGCTGGTCAATACGATCAAGCCGGGCGGGTACATCAGTGAGAAAACGCGTGACAAATTAGTGGAGATGCACGCAAGTGAAGCAGCATCGAAGCTAGCCAGTGCCCAGACAAATCGGGCGACGGTGGAGAACTTGACGGTTTGGGATCGATTGGTGGATCTGGTGCCCAGGAACCCGGCTGCGGCGCTGGCCAATACACAGATGCTTCAGATTGTCGTCACAGCGTTGATCATCGGGATCGGACTGACGCTGATACGAGAAACCAAAGCTGCGCCGATCATCGGGTTTTGTGATGGCATGACGGATCTGGTAATCAAGCTGGTGAATGTGGGGATGAAGGCAGCACCGGTGGCGGTCTTTGCACTCATTGTTAAAGTCGTGGCGGTGATGGGGCTTGATGTGCTGGGGGCGCTCGTGGTGTACAGCCTGACGGTGGTGGCGGGGTTGATGATCATGATTTTTGGGGTCTATCCACTCATTCTGAAAGTGATGACACCATATGGGTATCGAAGGTTTTTCCGTGGCGTGGCACCGGCACAGTTGTTGGCGTTTTCCAGTTCATCTTCAGCTGCGACACTTCCGGTGACGATGGAATGTGCTGAGCAGAGGCTCGGGGTTTCAGAGGAAGTATCAGCGTTTGTGTTGCCTCTGGGGGCGACGATCAACATGGATGGGACGGCGCTGTATCAGGGTGTGGCAGCGGTCTTTATTGCCCAGATGTTTGGGATTGATCTAACAGCGTTTGATCAGCTGGCGATTATTATGACTGCAACGCTTGCCTCGATTGGTACTGCAGCGGTGCCTAGTGCGGGGTTGATCATGCTGGTGATTGTGCTTGAGCAGGTGGGCATGGGCGAGCAGATCGGGCCTGGGATTGCGATCCTGTTTGGTGTTGATCGGCTTTTGGACATGTGTCGAACGACATGCAATGTGACGGGTGATCTGATGGTGGCGACGGTGGTTGCATCGACGGAGAACGAGTTGATGGATGAGGCTCAGGTGCAGGCTGCTGCGAAGCGAAGAGAAGAAGTTGGGCTTGATGAAAATCCACATGAATGAGCAAGGGGTGTGGATAGTTCAGGCCAGAAGGATGAGAATCATTTGTGAATACTGAGAAGCTTGGCAGCCTGGTATATCAGCATGCGCGAACAGCACAGCTTTTAGGGGTGGACTTTGTGCCTTGCTATCGCAGTGGTGAGGAGGCAGAGGGTGAGCATGTTTGTGGTGAGTTGTTGCGGCCTGAGGATGAATCGATGACGCGTGTGACAAAGAGTGCGGGTTCGAAGCAGGCGCAGCTTGATATGCTGCTGGAGCGGTACATTGCTGAGGCTCCGCATGACAAGTTCGGGTATTCGTTTACGAACATTGTCTTTGGCGAGGGTGATCCTGATGCGAGGCTGATGTTTGTGGGGGAGGCGCCGGGTGCGGAGGAGGACAAGACGGGCAGGCCTTTTGTTGGTCGGGGTGGCCAACTGCTTGAGAAGATGATTGTGGCGATGGGGTTGAGTCGTGCGGAGGTGTATATTGCCAATGTGTTGAAGGTGAGGCCTCCGAACAACGCGACGCCTACGACGGAGGAGACAAAGGCCAGTTCGAAGTATCTGTTTGAGCAGATTCGGATCATTGAGCCTGATGTGATTGTGACGCTGGGCAAGCCTGCGGGGCAGCTTTTGCTGGACACGGATGAGACAATGGGACGGATGCGTGCGCGGTGGTGGGAGTTGACAGACCCTCAAGGGGGGAGGAGTGTACCTGTGATGCCGACATATCACCCTGCGTTTTTATTGAGGCAGTACACAGAGGAGAACCGCGCCAAGGTGTGGTCGGATCTTCAGCAGGTGATGACGAGGCTGGGGCTGAAGGGGTTGGGGGGGGAGTAAGGGGAAAGGAGCAGGAAATAGGGCAGGATGTTGGGGGGATCTTGGGGGAAGTGCTCAAATTACAGATAATCTGCAACAGTGTGGGGGGTTTGTGCGAATAAGCCTTCGGCCTCAATCTTGAGGATTGTGGGGAGACATGCAGGGGTGTGGGGAAGGGAAAAATGAGGGAGAGCGGGAATATTGAATCCTGCTCAGGTGTTATTCAGTTTGTATTGACCAAGACCCCCACGAGACCCGGTGCTTGACATTCGTGTCAGGTGCCGGGTTTTTTTATGCGCTGGTGAAACCGGATATGTATTTGTGTGGGTTGTGAAGATTTGGGGGGTGGGGGTGGGTGGGGGTTAGTCGGGTCTGGAGAAGATCATTTCGGTGTTGTCGGGGAGTTTCTCGATCGCGGTGATGAGCATTCGGGGCGAGGTTGTCCAGCGGACTTCAAAAGTGAACAAGATTTTATCGTTGGGTTTGAAGGGCGAGAGGTCCATGTTTTTATCGGTGGTGAAGGGCATGATCATGGCGTTCATGCCTACGGGATTGTCATCGCCATCTTGAACGATTGAACCATCCATGCCTGTGAAGTTGGGGATGGGTTCGTGGTGGATCTGGAACTCGAGCACGGGGCGTTTGGGATCGGGCAGTTGAATGATTTGGCCTTTGACGGTATAGATTGCGTCTGGCGGATTGTTTTTTTGAGTGTTGGAGGGCGTTTTGCTGCAAGCGGGGAGCATAGTGACAGCCAGGCTGCAGAAAAGTGCGCTGAGCAGGAGGGGGCTGATTTTTAAAGAGCGGATCATTTCAATCGATCAGGCGGATTCGATTTTGAGGAATGTTGCGACGGCTGCCAGGTCAGGTGCGATCTGGAAGGTGAAGGGCATGGTCCAGGACTCGCCTTCTTTGACGCGGAGGATTTTGCCACAGCGTTCGCGCTGGTACCAGTCGCGGCCACCACGGGTGTAGACGATCATGCGTTTTTCACGGCCACGCTGAGCTTTACGCAGGCTTTTGGCCATTGCAGGATCGTGGCGCATCAGTCTGGCGATGGTTTGGGATTTATCCTCGGCGCGTGGTTCTTTGGTGATGGTGCAGCGGATGGGCTGACCGGCTTTGAACTGATCCAGATTGCAGGTTGTATCTGACATGGCTGAACTTTCATGAACTGATCGCGGGGGATTTTGACACCCAACTCTGAGATCGCGTGATGCTGAACAAACAACGCCCCATGCCAGGCAGGCAAGATATGGGCGGTCCATAGTGTAGGCCTGCGGGTTGGTGGTTTTACAGGAGTGGGTCAGAGAGGGCATAGTTTTTGATCAGTGTCAGCGGGATGGGGCCTACACTGGGTTTATGAGCGATACAAACAACCCCGATTCCGCCTCGACCCCTGCCCCTGAGCCTGAGAACAAAGCCCGGTTTAATCCAGAAGCTGAGCATCAGGTCAGACCCGTGCTGCGTGCAATTCGTGCTTTTCCAGCCCAGGCAGGCGAACAGCAGGTGATGGGACTGGCAGATGCCAGGCAGGTTTCAGACCGCGTTGTGTTCACATCACCTGCGTTTCATCAGATTCTGGGCATGATGGACGGTGAAAGTTCGGTAGGTGAGATTGTTGCGAAGGTCGGCGGGGGGCTGACGGACGAGATTCTGCAGGATTTTGTTGCACAATTAGATGATGCTGGGCTTTTGGAAGGGCCTGTGTTTGAGGGTATTTTGAAGGAGATGCACAAGGCGTTTGATTCCAGCGACATTTTGCCGCCCGGGCCTTCAGCTGCGATCGCGGATCAGATTGTGGCAGCCAAGCTTGGCGAAGATGCGACGGACGAGAAAAAGGCTGAGCTGGGGGGTGAGTATCTGGCCAAGATGTTTGATGAATGGATTGATGAGGCTCTTAAGGATGCGGAGGATCCGTCGTTTGAGGAGCTTCCTGCTGCGGTGATTGTGCCTCACATTGACTATCCGCGGGGTTGGAAGAACTACGCATCGGTGTGGGGAAGGCTTCGGGTGGTGGATCGCCCGGACCGGGTGGTGATTCTGGGAACGAACCACTTTGGATTCTCAACGGGTGTGTGTGGGTGTGACAAGGGGTATGAGTCGCCGATTGGTGTGAGTCATGCGGATGATGAGCTGATTGGGTTGTTGCGTGGCAAGCTGGGCGACGAACTGTTTGCGAATCGGTTTGATCACGAGCGTGAGCACTCGGTGGAGCTACAGATTCCGTGGGTTCAGCACAGCCTGGGTGCAGATGAAAATGGGGCGTATTGCAAGGTGTTCGGGGCACTGGTGCATGATCCGACGGTGAATCAGGGGCAGTCATACGACGGGACAGGTGTAGATCTGGATGCGTTTGTGACAGCTTTGCGTGAAGCACTGGACGAACTGGGCGGGACGACACTGATTGTGTGTTCAGCTGATCTGAGCCATGTTGGACCTGCGTTTGGAGATGAAACAGCATTGGCGGGCGAGGATGAGAAGGTCGAGGCGTTTCGCAACAAGGTAATTCAGCACGACCAGCAGATGCTGGAGTTGATCAGCAAGGGCAGTGATGAGGAACTGATCACATCAATGACTTGGCAGCAGAACCCCACGCGCTGGTGCTCGATTGGCAACATTGTGGTGGGAATGCGCGTGACGGGTGCTGAGCAGGTGCGGATATTGAGCTATGTCGCAGCGATGGATCAGCAGGGGCTGGGGATGGTATCGTCCGCAGCTGCTGTGGTGGGATGATGGAGCAATCCACAATGTCAGGGCTTGAGGTGGGGCTTGAGGTGGGGGCTGACGCGCAGGGGTTGGCGCTGGGGGTGGTGGTGCTGGTCTGGGCAGTGGGTGTGGGGCTGATGGGAAGCGGGCTATTTCTATTCTGGAAAAGTCGGCGTGAAGCCTTGGGCAAGCAAGATCCAGACGAGTCAGAAGAGACTGGGGTTGAAGGGGTTAGGCTTGCAGGTAAGAAGGCTGTGTCACTCAGCACGCCTACAGCGATGATTCTGGCATTGAGCGCAATCGCGCTGGGATATCACCTTTTGGCGTGGGTTTCGCCTGAGGCGTGGTTTGAGCTCCAGGTGCCTCGCAGGATGTGGTGGATTGTGCCTGTGGTGATTGTGATCTCGGTGGTGTCATCATGGCTGATTGATCGTATGGAAGCTGGGAAAGGATAGATGAAGTTGGTGGGGGCAAAGGTTTGTCACGGGATTGTCACAAGGGCGGTGTGGGATGGAACTGGGGGGTTGGTGGGGGCGTAATCCAGTGCGTCGGTCTTGTCTGGAGCAGGGCAGACTTTCGCTGGGTGAGTGTCTGGCGTACCATCGGTTCGATCTGTGTGATTGGACGAGGAACAGTTGATGGCTGCAGCGGGCTGAAGTATGGCTTGAGCAGGCAGTCGTGATTTAGCAAAGGGGCCTGACATGGCGTCTTCGATTTGTTGGGGTATTGAGGTTGGTGCGGGTGCTGTCAAGGCGATCAAGCTCTCGATAGAGAGTGGCGGTGGGGTTGAAGTGCTTGATTATGCGATCGTGCCTCACAAGCGGGTCTTGAGCACGCCTGATCTTGATCAGGATGATGCGACGCGTGTGGCGTTGGGTACGCTGGTGAGTCAGCACGATTTATCGGGTGCGGTCATTGGTGTGTCGGTGCCTGGGCATTCATCGTTTGCAAGATTTGCCAAGCTGCCTCCGGTTGAGAAGAAGAAGATTCCCGAGATTGTGAAGTTTGAAGCGGTGCAGCAGATTCCGTTTCCGATCGAGGAGGTGGAGTGGGATTATCAGACCTTTGCAAGTCCGGATTCACCCGATGTTGAGGTGGGGATCTTTGCGATCACGCGTGAGCGGATTGTTCAGCAGCTTTCGATGCTGCGTGATGTGGGGATTACGCCTGACTATGTGAATTTGAGCCCGGTGGCTGCGTACAACGCACTGGCGTACGACCTTCAGTTTACGGAGAAGACGCCCGGGACGGTGATTCTGGATGTGGGGACGACCTCGACGGATCTGATTGTGGCTGAGGCGGGGCGTGTGTGGGTGAGAACCTTCCCGATTGGTGGCCATGCGTTTACCGAGGCGTTGGTCGAGCAGTTTAAACTGAGTTACATCAAGGCTGAGAAACTCAAGCGTGAAGCTGAGAGTTCAAAGCATGCCCGGCATGTATTCCAGGCGATGAGGCCTGTGTTCATGGATTTGGCGCAAGAGATTCAGAGGTCGCTGGGGTACTACGCATCGCTGCATAAAGATGCGAATCTGGTGAGGCTGATCGGGCTGGGGTCGACATTTGAACTTCCGGGGTTGCGTCGTTATCTCAAGCAGCAGCTCCAGATGGATGTGTATCGACTGGATGAGTTTAAGCGGGTTAATCTGGCTGAGGATCAGAAGCAGGCGATCAACAAGTCGGCCCTTCAGATGACCACAGCATATGGAATGGCGGTTCAGGGGTTGGGGATGGACACCATCAAGGCGAATCTGATGCCTTCGGCGATCATTCGCGATTCGATGTGGCGAAAGAAGAAGTGGTGGTTTGGTATGGCAGCGGCGCTGGGTGTGGCATCCGGGCTTGCCTGGCAGATCAGGCCGATGCTTGATTCGTCTGCGGTTGCCAGCGAGCCTCAGGATCCGGTGGTGAGACGAGCGATGGATGCACTTTCCAAGGCGCAGGGTAATGCCAGGGATGCAGGTGTTGTTGGCTCAAGCCAGACGGATTACTCAGCAGCCAACATGGTGGTCCTGCTTGAAGATCGAGAAATCTACGGGCAGATCGTTGATGATCTGGGTCAGATGTTTGTTCAGGCTGATCAGTTGAGCCAGGACAAGAAGCCTGCGTTTGAGCTTGTGAGTTTCAATACGAAGTACATCGGACCTGATGGCGATAGTGCTGCAGCGATTGAGTCACTTTTGTATGGCGGGCGCAATGGCATGGCGGGGGAGATTCCCGATGATCCCTTTGAGGGAAGACGGCGAATCAAGATTGAGCTGGTGGTCAAAACCACGCAGCCTGATCCTCAGCAGTTTTTGCTCAGCACCATGAACCAGTGGTTGATCGAGAATGCCCAGCGTGAGGGCATTCCTTATGAGATCTTTACCGATGAGCAGCCTTGGGAGATGGTGAGTTCCGAGAAGATTGAATCAGAGGATGATGGCACTGCAGTGGCGGATCCCACCAGACCCAATGATCGGCGAAATCGGGGGAGGCGTGGTGAGCCGGGGCGTGGCGGCGGGCGCATGCCAGATCTGGGTGAGGTTGAGGAAGTTGGTGCAGGGGGCAATGACGGGTTTTCTGGGCCGACGCGTCGGGGTAACAAACGCTCAGGTCGGAACAATCGTTCTGGTGGGGATATTCGCAAGATTGCCCCGTTGCCTGATCGGCCAGCAGCGTATGAGCCTGGCACAACCATAACGACATTCAAAGTGACCTGGAATGCGATTCTGGATCTTGAAGTTAAAGAAGGTGAAGACCAATGAGTGGTATTCTGGGCTGGGTAAAACAAAATGTTGTGATCGTCATCTTTTTGGTGGTGATGGTGGTTTCGGTGCCTGCGGGCTGGTACTTTGGCTCCAAGGCGAACAAGAAGATTCGCAATGGTCAACAGTCCAAAGCAGATGGTTCGTATAAGCAGTTGACGAATACCAAGGTCAGTTATTCGCTCCCTGCGGTGATGGTTGGTGAGGAATCGCCTTCGCTTCCGGGGCGTGTTCCGAACGATCAGATTACAGCGTTGTTTGTCAAGCAAAAAGAAGCAAGGCAGGCTGCTTTGGAGGAGGTTGTTCAGGAGGCGATTCGTGAAAACCAGGGTCAACACAAGCCTTTGATTGAGGGTTTGTTCCCTGAGCCTGCCAGAGCACAAGACATGGTTCTGCGACTTGAGATGGCCAAGGCGATTCTGGGTCAGGGTGGGGATTCGATTTATGACAGGATGTTCAAGGACATCGGGGCGGGGCCTGCGGTTGATCCTGAAAAGTTGGCGGTGATGCTGCAGTCTTCGCGAGATCAGGAGGTTGAAAGGCTCATCAGTCAGGGTGAGATCAAGGCAGAAAATGATTTGAGCAAGGATCAGGAAGAGGTGCTTGTCAAGAAGCTCTTTAGTGAGCGTTTTGGCGAGTATCAGCATCATGCTCAGCGTATTTCGATGTATGCAGATTCAGCAGATCAGGTTTTGATTGCTGAGGAACTGCTTTTGGAGATGCCGACACAGCCTCCGTCGCTGGGCCAGTGCTTTGTATGGCAGTTTGACATCTGGACTTATCAGAGCATTCTGGAGGGCATTGCACGGGCGAATGCTGGGATCAGTGGCGGCGTGGAGCAGAGTGTCGTCAAACAAATCATCGAGATTCAACTTGCACCGCTGTCTCAGCTCGCACCACTGATTGGTGGCAAGGTGGACAAGGGCAAAAACAGAAGGGGCAAGGGGCAGCGCGGCGGGATGTTTGGTGGCGAGGAAAACGAAGATCAAGGGCCCGCAGCAGGTTCAGGATCGATCGCGGATCTGGTCGAGCCGGACTACACAGTGTCGTTGACGGGTCGAGCAACAAAGCCTGAAAACCAGGTGTTTGACACACGCAAGGCCAGGCTGAAGCTGATTGTTTCAGCGCAGCGGGTTCCCACGCTGATTGATGCAATCAGCACAGCGGATCTGATGTCGGTTCTTGATTTTGACATGACAAGTGTTGACTTGTACGAGAAGCTCAAGGAAGGGTACTACTTTGGCACGGAGCCAGTGGTGCAGGTGGATCTTGAGATCGAGATTCTGTTTTTGCGTTCGTGGACGGTTCAGTACATTCCGCCTGAAGCCAGGAAGCTGCTTTCGGTGGTTGAACCTGAAGTCGAGAATGAGGACGGCTAGATCCGGGCCGGCCAGATCCAGGACAGAAAGTGACGGGCTTGAAAGCGTGTCATGTTGGAAAGAAAGATGTAACGCTGGGGCTTGGGGATCGTTTGACGAGGTATCACAATGAAGACCAAAGGCGTCGGGCTCATCGAAGAGCACATCGAGAAACTGGTACTGGGGATTGCACTGATTGTGTTTCTGTCGGTGCTTTCGCTGCAGTTTCTCAGTCAGCCCAACCAGGTGACCATTGGCACCGAGACGGTTTCGCCGGATCAGGCGTTTAAACCTGTTGAACGCAAGGCTGAGGCGGTGCTGGCAGAGGTTAATCGCCAGGAAGTTTCTGATAGCGTACTGGAACGATTTACGCCTGTTGATCTGGTTGACCAGTATCAGGCGCTCAAGCAGAAGTCGGCGGTGCCATCACGGGTTCTGGCGACGACGATGGGCAAGCCTTTGGAGCTTGAGGTTGGCACGCAAATGACAGGGCCTGTGGGCGATCGGCTTTATACTCAGGTGGTGATTCCCGCACCAGCGGGCACCGTGGCAGCGAGTACGCACTCGACGATTGATCCGTATGAGGTGATGGCAGTGCCCGGTTTGAAGGAAGTGATCAGCACTGGGCAGCCTTTTGACAAGGCTTCGGTGAGTGTTGAGGTGGTGTACGACGGTATTGCGCTGCGAACAGCCTTTGAATATGAACCCAACGACGGCACGACCATGAGGATTCCGCTGTCATGGTGGCGTGGGAGTGTGGCGATTCTGGGTTTGCAGCTTGAGCGTCAGCGTTGGAGCGAGATTGATCAACAGTGGACAGAGCTGGAACTGCTGCCAGCAGCTCCGGGGCAGCTGGACCTCCTGAGTGAGTTGAGCGAGAACTATGGCGAGCAGGGGCCAGGCTTGCCTGTGGTGCTGGAGATGGTCGATGAGGTTCAAGAGCCCAGCGTCGAGGCTGAGGTTTTTCGACCCGGGTATTACAGAACGATCGCTGGGCCAGACTGGCTGCCACCAGCACAGACGGCTATGCGCTATGGCGACAATGAAACACAGCGTCAGATCGGCAGAAAGATTGCTCAGCTTGATGCGGCTCGCGATCGGCTTGATGGTTTAAATGTTAAGCTTGAAGAGGCTGGTGGGCAGGCTCGTGATCCGCGTCCACGGCAAAATCCAGCGGGCAGGGGTGGGGGCAAGACGGGTGGCGGGCGTGAACCGGGTCGGCCACAGAGTTCGGGTAATGATCGCTCAGGCGGGCAGGTCGCCACGATTGAGAGGCAAATCGACAAGGTTCTTTCTCAGATCGATCGTCTGACTGAACAGCTCATGACTGATTACAGCATCGAGTTTGATGAAGAAGGCAACCGTGTTGAGCCAGACCTTGATGAGATCGTGACCAGGCAGAGCCCGATGCTGGAAGATGACCAGATCCGCATGTGGGCGCACGACATGGCTGCTGAGCCTGGAGCGAGGTATCGGTATCATCTTCGTGTTGCTGTGAACAACCCGTACTACATGAGGCAGAGGCTCTTGACCGAGGAGCAGGCATCTCTGGCCAGTGAGCCGATTCTGTTCAGCGACTGGTCTGAGTGGTCCGAGCCTGTGGACATCGAGCGCGATCAGCATTACTTTGTGGTTGGTGCCCGTGAGAGCGATGGGCTGGGGATGGGTTCAGGTGCCAGTGTTCGGCTTTACAGGTTCTTCTATGGCTATTGGCGTGAAGCCCGGTCCACACTTCGCGTTGGTGATGCGCTGAAAGGGCAGACAGATCCGCTGCCTGAGGGTTTGTTCCTGATTGACGAGAAATACCTGACGGATGCTTCGCTCGGTCAGCGAGCTCCATCGCCGATCTCAAGAGACAGAGATGCAGGGCGACTTGGCGAGCAGGCAGGTGGTGGTCTGGCAAGAGAATCTGCACAGGAGAAGCCAGAGCCTGAGGAGGGGCAGATTGCTGTGCCAGAGCAACTTGAGATCGGGATTGATGCGTTTTTGCTGGATGTTGCCAAGTCGCCTGTGGAGATTTCAAGTGCTGGGCGAAAGGCGGGGGTGTTCCAGGTCTTTTTCAAGGGTCTGGGTGGGCAGGTTGTGGTTCGGAGCCCGAATCTGGACACCAGCACAGCTCTGTATGACCGTGTGCGGTCCTCAGCAGTGCTGGGCAGGACGCAGGGTGAACCTGTGCCTGAGCCTGAGAAGCCTGAGAAGATCATCCCCAAGCAGGAAAGACCGCCTGAAGAGCCTGGCCGAGGCGATGGTGGCGGCGGCGGTGGTGGTGGCGGCGGTTGAAGTCAGCCTTTGTGGATCGAATAAACATTTTTGGGACAAAAAGAGGGTGAAGTTGGGTGATGGGCTTGACTGTTTTGGGGGCACGCCTACTATCGCCTTCGCCCGTTGAGGCGGGTTTAAGTCATGCAGGCTGGAGCAACTCTGGTCTGTTCTTTCAAGGCAGGATCGTTGGGTATGACCTTGGTCAGCACTCAGTCAGCCGGTTCTTGAGAGGGGCTTCTTTGACAAGTCAGTGGTAGAACACATGCATCAGGAGTGATGCTGAGGTGCTTTTTCAGGCCTTGGTGTTGCGAAAGATGCAACGACAACCGAGACGAGATTCAAGCTTGCAAAGCAAGCGTGTCTGCTCGAGCGTGTCTGGCCGATTTGTATGTGGTCAGGCAAGAAATATATCGTTCGAATTTTGAAGTTGGTTTGTTTGTGCTGATTTATTGCTTCGGCAATGGGTTGGTGTGATCAAGCTATCAAGGGCACACGGTGGATGTCTTGGCGTCGAGAGGCGATGAAGGACGTGGGAACCTGCGAAAAGCTACAGGGAGCTGGTAACCGAGCTGTGATCTGTAGATGTCCGAATGGGGCAACCCGACCCTTTTGGGTCACCACACGCTGAATGTATAGGCGTGTTGGAGCAAACCTGGGGAACTGAAACATCTAAGTACCCAGAGGAAAGGAAATCAACCGATACTCCGTAAGTAGCGGCGAGCGAAAGCGGATAAGCATGTGGAAGAGCGAACGGGCTGGAATGCCCGGCCGGAGAAGGTGAAAGCCCTGTACCCGGAAGCATGTGAAGCCTTCAAGTAGGCTCGGGCTCGTGGAACCCGGGTTGAACATGGGGGGTCCACCCTCCAAGGCTAAGTACTCCTCGACGACCGATAGTGAATCAGTAAGGTGACTGAATGATGACAAGCACCCCCATGAGGGGAGTGAAAGAGTACCTGAAACCGTGTGCTTACAAGCGGTCGGAGCCCTTCGGGGTGACGGCGTGCTTTTTGCATAATGAGCCGGCGAGTTAGTCTCTGTGGCGAGCCTAAGGCCTTCCAGGCCGGAGGCGGAGCGAAAGCGAGTCTGAATAGGGCGCACAGTCGCAGGGGCTAGACGCGAAACCCGTGTGATCTACCCATGGCCAGGTTGAAGGGCGGGTAAAACCGCCTGGAGGACCGAACCCGTTAACGTTGAAAAGTTATGGGATGAGCTGTGGGGAGGAGTTAAAGTCTAATCAAACCGGGAGATAGCTCGTTCTCTCCGAAATAACTTTAGGGTTAGCCTCAGGAAGCAACTGTTGGGGGTAGAGCTACTGGATGAATGGTGGGGGCCTATCGCCTACCCCATTCAACCAAACTCCGAATACCAACAGCCAAGTCCTGGGAGATAGACTGCGAGTGACAATATCCGTAGTCAAAAGGAGAAAAATCCAGACCGTCAGCTAAGGCCCCGAATCTTCGCTTAGTTCTTAAGGAAGTCAGATTGCAGTGACAGCCAGTATGTTGGCTTAGAAGCAGCCATCATTTAAAGAGTGCGTAATAGCTCACTGGTCGAGGAATCTGGCGCCGATAATGATCGGGAATAAGCGAGGAGCCGAAGCTGCGGGCGTACTTTATGTACGCGGTAGGAGAGCGTTCCTGTCAGCTGTGAAGCGAACCTGGAAAGATTCGTGGAGCGTCAGGAAGTGCATATGCCGGCTTAAGTAACGATAAAGAAGGTGAGAATCCTTCTCGCCGCAAGCCCAAGGTTTCCTGGGGAAGGTAAATCCGCCCAGGGTTAGTCGGGTCCTAAGGCGAGGCCGAAAGGCGTAGTCGATGGATATCAGGTTAATATTCCTGAACCTTTGTGGAGATCAATCCGTAGTGCGGATTCCCAGTTGTAAGATCGGATGGGTGACCAGTGGTGCCCAGGCCCTTGAGGCCGTTTCCGATGGAGGGAGTCCCTAGAAAAGCTGCGGTGGCGAAGCAAAGCCCGTACCGATAACCGACACAGGTGGGTGAGGCGAATAGCCTCAGGCGCTCGAGAGAACGGTCGTGAAGGAACTAGGCAAATTGACCCCGTACGTTCGCAATAAGGGGGCCCTCCTACGCAAGTAGAGGGCGCAGAGAATAGGCTCTAGCAACTGTTTATCAAAAACACAGCACTGTGCAAATTCGCAAGATGAAGTATACAGTGTGACGCTTGCCCAATGCCGGAATGTCACGGAACCAGGTTAGCTTCGGCGAAGCTTGGAACCCAAGCACCGGTCAATGGCGGCCGTAACTATGACGGTCCTAAGGTAGCGAAGTTCCTTGTCGGGTAAGTTCCGACGCGCATGAATAGCGTAATGACTGGAGCACTGTCTCCACGACCGACTCGGTGAAATAGTAGTGGCGGTGAAGATGC
>JAJDCZ010000028.1 GCA_029260555.1 Phycisphaerales bacterium | reverse complement strand
ATCCTGTGAGAGCGGTGCGGCCATTGATGGCTCCTTCCCGGCCCGGTCCAAGGGCCAGCCGTGAACATACAACGCCACGCCACAAGGCGCAACCGACCATGCGCCAAACCTGCGCTACGAATTCAGTTGGGCTGCTCTAGTAATCTGATTATGGACACCTGCTGATGTATCAAAAAGATACGCTGAACCAGAGTCCGCGCCGGTGACATCAGCCTGTTTAGCCCCTATCACAACGGTGCCGTTACTGATGCCGATTGATGAGCCGAATAGATCATTTTCTGCTCCGTCACTTGGAATGAGCTTTGCGAATTGCAAACCTGAGGAAGCCTCAAAAAGATACGCCGAACCTGAGCTAGGACCGTTGTCATCATCGCCAATCGACCCTACCGCAACCACACCATTCGCAATGGCGATGGAGAAACCAAATTGGTCCCTTGCCGCCCCATCACTTGGGAGAAGTTTGGCAGTCTGAGCACCGTCTATAGAGAATAGATACGCAGAACCAGAGTCTAATCCATTGTCATCATCAGCTCGTGCCCCCACGGCAACAATGCCATTGCTAATGGCGATGGACCATCCAAAAGAATCACGCGATGCGCCATCGTTTGGAAGGAGTTTGCTAATCTGAACCCCAGTAGAGGCATCAAACAGGTAAGCTGATCCCGACCCATTACCGTGGATGTTGTTTGCACTTACTGCCCCCACGGCGACAATGCCGTTGGAAATGGAGATGGAGAAGCCGAAGTTGTCGCCTGCTACACCATCGCTTGATAAAAGTTTAGCGATCTGAGTACCAATGGATGCATCAAATAGATACGCGGACCCAGAGTTTATACCATTAGCGTCATCACCCGGCGCTCCCACAGCGACAATGCCGTTAGAGATGGCAATGGACCGACCAAAGTCAGCATTCACCGCACCGTCATTAGGAAGAAGCTTTGCTATCTGCACGCCAGTTGATGCCTCGAAAAGATATGCAGAGCCAGATTCAATGCCATTGTCATCATTACCTCCTGCCCCAACTGCGACGATGCCGTTGTCGATGGCAATTGAGAATCCGAACCAGTCAGCTATTGCAGCATCACTCGCCAAGATCTTGAAGTCCTCATTGATCACCTGCCCAGAAGCCGGAGTAGCAATAGCGGTGAGCCCCGCCACCAGAGCAGTAAGAAGGCAACAGCAGCGACGGCCATGTGTGGAGGGAGAGGAGGGGGAGGGGGGGGAGGGGGGCATGGGGATGGTTCCTATATAATAGACTCACTGACAATCTCAATGAGTCACACCAGATCCTACTCGAAAGAGCGCCTGGACACAAGGCTTTACCACCCACTCAATCAAGGCAGCCCGCAACCGCACAGGTTCACGCTGTGGTGTCAGAATCAACACACAGCAACTAAAGCGAAGCGAAAATACACTTTTCTTCCCCAAATACCCATACAACCCTCAATACCCACACAAAACGCACCGGTCTTCCTTGCAATCCCGGCGCAGCGTGTGCCGGGAATCAAAAGCATGATGGCCAACATCAAGACATCTCTATAAAGGAACAGAACAATGGGCACTCTCCCACGCACCAAGAACGAGCAGATCGCATTCTTCGAGCAGCGTCTTCCACTCTGGAATGCCAACGCCGCTGCGCTGGGTCTTACACTTCCTCAACTCACCGATCTTGCCACACAGACCACCACCGCGCACACCGATTACGACGCAGCCCAGATCGCCCACGCAGCATCACTCGCCCCCCCACTCGCCCCGTGTGCCATGCACATTGAACAGAGAAGTGTCGCATCAAATTTCAATTTTGAGTATGATCATGAGAGAGTCTTTGATTGCTCAGAGACTCCTGCTAGCGAATAACAGTAGATATGTGTGGATGACAGCTGAGATAAAGAGAGTTGAATCATGCAAGTGAAGATGGTAATCGCGTGTCTCGTCCTTGCCATGTGCTCGAGCATCCGAGGCGAAGATGTTTTGGTATGCACCAGCAGTGAACGGCTCAACACAGAAGCTGGTGAGCACACGCCTTACACTGATATGGAAGCTTCAACCTTGAGCGAAAAGGCTGTGCCTTCCAGCACGGAACACAGCTCCGTGGGTGGCGAGAGCGCAAGCCTTGAGACAGGACTCGTGGCAGCCGCCCCGCCGGTGAAAAAATGGACCCGGGGCAGGAGCCCACTATCAGTCTTCACCCCAGGCGCTGTTTTCATGCCCACTGCGACCACCTTTTACACTGAGAAAAAGATAACCAGCGCAGTCCTCCAGTCGGACACTTACATCGGCGGTGTTCTCGTCCCGGCCGGTGCCTTCGTTCAGCAGGCCGAGTACAAGACGGTCTGCACGCCACCTGACTGCATCAGCCTGTATGTGCTGACGCCCGAGCAGAACGCACAAATCCACGACGAGGTACTCAACCGCGGGATTGAGGTCAGCCGTCTGGACCCGCAGAACTACCTCGCTCAGCGCGGCTCCTCGCAACGCCATGTCTGGAAGTGGAGCCTCATGGGCGATGGTTTGCCGATTCCACTTGCAGATGTCGATCTATACCGCGCCGCCGGCGTGAGCATTATCCCCACGCTCCAGGCTGACAATCCCGCCTACCGCGACCCGACATACCCGGGCAACGGGTCTTGCCTGACCGCAGACATCACAGATGTATTCGATCCCGCCTTTGGGTACAGCCCCTCGTATTTCGACTGGGTAATGCGGTTGGTCACGGCCTACGCCGACATCATGCCCATCATCGTGATCGAGAACGAGGTCGATCAGGACGGCAATACCTGGTGCGAGCCCGTAGGGGTGCGCGAAGGCTATCGGAAGATGGTGGTCACAGCCAAATACGCCATACGCCAGGCAGGTGTCGATGTCCTCGTCGCAGACAGCGGCATGATGGGAGGCAGCTGGATACGCATGGCTTTGGTGGACCTTGTCGCGGAGCGGGCCGCCATTGTGAAACTTGGACAAACTCCACCACCCGAGATGGAACAACAGATTCTTGAACTCATCTCTCAAAAGTACACCGAGATCCCGCTGACAACGGGCGGAGATGTCGATTGGACAGCGATCGAAAACGCAGCGGCAAGTATGAACACACCCTCCATGCAAAACGCCCGAGAGATCATCCGCCTGCTTAACGCAGATGTCATTGATCCTGACCTTGGTGAGCCGGCCCTGGATGTCTACAACTTCCACTACCACCAGACATCGTCATCGGTGCCAGCACTGGCGCAGTACATACGCCGCGTCTTTGACACAGACGGGTCGCCACTGATCAACAACGAGATGGGTCTCCTCGCCGACCAGGACAACAAGACGCTCGCCGCAAACCACACCTCCCTGTTGGCATTCACCGAGTTTCTACCTGTCTCAAGCTACTTCCCCACTGGCGAAATCGAAGCCCGTGGCGGGGCAGTAGCCTTTGGCACCCTCGTCCCCATCGCCCCCCGCGAGGAGCTGCTGGCGACGGAGGATCTGGTCAAGAAGTTCATTCATGCCTTTGGCAATGGTGTGTCCGATGTGACCTACTTTGGATTCAACGGGAGGGACAGGAAGTCAACCACATATCATGTCAGGGACGGCCAGCCGTACGATTTCTTTAAATACGAGTGGATCGACTTCGCGTCGAGCATCACAGAAGACAAAATCATCGTGCCGCAGAACTTTCGAGCCGTACTCAATGTACGGGCGCTGTTTGACGGACGAATCCTGTCAACCAGCCACAGTATCACAGGCTCCGTCGAATCCTACGAGTTCCAGTTGCAACACAAGACGGTCACCGCGTGGTGGATGCAGGCTTATGTCAGCAACATCGGTCTCAGTTTCGATGTCGATGTGAGCGCGCAAATCGCAGCAGGTGCCCGCTTCTACGACATGGAAGGCTTCGAGCTTACGCCTCAGAATGGAAAGATCCAGGTCGGACTCGCCCCTGTCTTTTCCGAGCGTATGCACTTTCAAGGCACTGCTGTTCCCGCCAAGCGGAGGCCTGGCCCCTGACGCAGCATGCCGTGATCTCAGCCTTGTGTGGCCACGATTCACCCATCACAATCATGGCTACCCTTCCACACAAACCGTGGCCTTGCCAACCGTTGGATCATGGGCAGCCTGCGGCAAAGAAAGTAATAAAGGCAAAGAAATCAAGCACATCGAGTGCGCCGCTGCCATCCAGGTCTGCGATCATGTCGTTATTTCCAAAGGCCGTCACAAATGCGAAAAAGTCAAGCACATCCACAGCCCAGTCTCCATTAATGTCCGCAGGGCAGTTGATATCAAATACATACGCAGACCCAGAGTTGGATCCGTTGTCGTCGTCTGCGCGAGACCCAACAGCAACGATGCCATTATCAATGGCAACCGAAAAGCCAAACTCATCAAACGCTGCTCCGTCACCAGGAAGGATCTTGACGATCTGATCGCCAGTGGATGCGTTGAACAGGTAAGCAGAACCAGAGTTTGATCCATTATCATCATCAAAGAATGACCCAACTACAACAATACCATTATTAATGGCTATGGAGACGCCAAACCAGTCAACTGCAGTTCCATCGCCTGGGAGAAGTTTGACGATCTGCTCGCCTGTGGATGCATCGAATGTATACGCCGAACCTGAGATGGACCCGTTGTCATTATCATTCTTCGCCCCGACAGCAACCACACCACCATGGATGCTCACGGAAAAACCAAAGGCATCATCCGCCGCACCATCGCCAGGAAGAAGTTTGGCAATCTGAGCACCGGTGGATGCATTGAAGAGATATGCCGAACCTGAATCGGTTCCATTATCATCATCCGACTTTGATCCGACAACGACAATACCTCCCTCAATACCAATGGAGTATCCAAACCAGTCCCCGGCCGCTCCGTCGATCGGTAGCAGTTTGGCGATCTGCAAACCCGTGCTGGCATCAAATACATACGCCGAACCTGAGTCGTTGCCGTTGTCATCATCAAGGAACGACCCAACGGCGACGAGGCCGTTCGCAATGGCGATAGACCAGCCGAACCGGTCAGTTGGCGCGCCATCGCTCGGGAGGAGTTTGGCAAGCTGAGTACCTGTGAACGCATTGAACAGATACGCTGCACCAGACGCACTGCTACCAGTTGATCCTACAGCAACAACACCATTGTTGACGGCGATGGACCAACCGAAGTTGTCGCCCAACGCACCGTCGCTCGCCAGGAGTTTGGCGATCTGAACGCCGGTTGATGCATCGTAGAGGTACGCCGCACCGTCATAAGTATGGCCCATATTGGTGTCACCAATCGCTCCGACGGCGACAACGCCGCTGTCGATGGAGATGGAATAGCCAAACCAGTCTGCTGTGCTTCCATCGCTTGCTAGAAGCTTGAGATCTTCATTAATCACTTGTCCCGAGGCCGATACAGCAACAAAGGCTATTCCAGCCATCAGGGCTGCAAATGTAATACGGTGAAGAATGAGATGTGAGGTATGCATGGGTCTGGCTCCATTTCAGATGGTGCGGTATATTTATGTTGTCCTGCTTTTTCAAAACAGGAATCACTGCTAGACCAGAGATTCCTAACTCCAATTCTACTCAATCTCGAGCCATGATACAAGTCCTTTCTGTCCATTCTTCCAATGAGGATCGCTTCATCAATAATCATGGTTATGCACGAGTAAGACATGTTTACGGAATGAGAGGACTATAACGAGGGGTCAGATTATCCATCGCTATGAGCAACTGTCTTCCGCACCCATAAGCCCGCTTCAACCCTCCCCACAGCAATTTCTGGGGCTACAGTTCGCCCGCCATTCCCAGCTCACCACTCTGCTATGCTTTGGGACTCATGGCTGATCCCCGTACAACACCTGCGATGCGCCAGTACTTTGGCTTTAAAAAGGACCATCCGGACTGCCTGCTTTTCTTCCGGATGGGCGATTTCTATGAAACCTTTGCTGATGACGCCATCACCGCCAGCAAGATTCTGGGCTTGACGCTCACCGAGCGCTCCAAGGGGCTTCCCATGGCCGGGATGCCTCACCATCAGCTTGATACCTATCTCCAGAAGCTGGTCGCAGCGGGCATTCATGTGGCTGTGGCCGATCAGATCCAGGATCCCGCCCAAGCCAAAGGCATCGTGGACCGCGCTGTCACGCGCGTTGTCACACCAGGCACGCTCATTGACGAATCGCTGCTCGAAGCTGACGCATCCAACCGCCTTGCATCAATCGTGTTCACTGGCACTGGCCATGACTCCCCCGCCAGCATGGGCATTGTCGAAGTATCCACCGGCTCGTTTGTGCTGGTTGATGCCAACTGCGATGCCATCGCTGATGAACTCATCCGTAGAGGTGTGCAGGAAGTCCTCGTCGCCGACCCCGGCGATGGCATGATCCCCAGCAGAGTTACCGCGGCACTGGACCAGACCGGCTTGTGCATCACCCCCAGACCCAGCTGGCACTTTCGGCTCAGCGATGCCAGACAAGTGGTGCTCGAACAGTTTGGCGCTGCTTCACTCAAAGGCTTTGGTCTGGATGACAATGACCCCGCCATCGCAGCAGCAGGCGCCATCATCCTGTACCTGCGTGAAACTCAGGGCGCCCATGATCTGGAACAGGCTCGTCAGCGACTGATGCACCTGTGCCCACCAACGCGCGTGCAGAACACCGATTGCTGCGTTCTGGATACCACCACACTTCGGAGTCTGGAAGTTCAGCGCACCATTCGTCAAAGCTCGATCGAAGGCTCACTCCTGGGTCTGTTCACCGGAAAAAATGCCTGCCAGACACCCATGGGCAAACGGCTCTTGCGTGAATGGCTCTGTCAGCCCTTGTGCGATATTGTCCGCATCAAATCTCGACACGATCGCGTCGAGCTGCTCAAGGATGATCATCAACTCTTTGATGTACTCACCGGGCAGCTTGCCAGCTTTCAGGATGTCTCACGCATCACCGCCAGACTTGCCATCGGCCGCGCCCTGCCCCGCGATCTCGTCGGCCTGAGCAACTCGCTGAACCGAATCAATGCCCTGCAAGCAGCCATGGTTAGCTGTCCGCGCCTTGATCAGATCGCCCGTGCGCTTGATGAGATTGCTGAGGATGTTTCCAGCCTTGCCAAACGCATCGCCAGCACTTGCGTCGATGTACCTCCAGCGCATTTAAGAGATGGAGGCGTGATCCGCGACAGCGTCGATCCGCAACTCGACGAAGCACGCTCATTGCAACAGGATGCTGCGACCTGGCTCGCCCAGTATCAGGCTAAGATGATCGCTGAGCATGACCTGCCGGGAATCAAGGTCGGCTATAACCGGGTCTTTGGCTACTACATCGAGTTGACCAGCATTCAGGCAGCAGCCGCCCCCGACTCGTTCATCCGCAAGCAGACACTCAAAAACGCTGAGCGGTACATCACACCTGAGCTCAAAGAGTTTGAAGACAAGGTTCTCAAAGCTGAATCCGTTGCACTGGATCGCGAAAAGATCATCTTCAATCAACTCTGTCAGCACGCATTGGGGTTCGTCACCGCCATCCGCAGCTATGCAGAACTGATAGCCGAGCTTGATGTGCTTCTGGCCTATGCCTCGATAGCCCGTTCGCAGCGCTGGGTCAGACCCACCATGACCACCCAGTCCGTTCTTGACATTGTGCAGGGGTGTCATCCCGTGCTCGAACAGCTGCTGGATCATGATTTTGTTCCCAATGATCTCAAGCTGGGGATCAGTGATACTGACACAGCCAGGGGGCCAAACCTCGCGCTCATCACCGGGCCGAACATGGCTGGCAAGAGTACTTTCATCCGCCAGATTGCAGTGATCACGCTGTTGGCCCACGCGGGGAGCTTTGTACCCGCCCAGTCAGCAACGCTTGGGCTTACCGATCGGATCTTCACGCGCGTCGGTGCTGATGATGCCATCCATTCAGGTTTGAGCACCTTCATGGTCGAGATGACCGAAACCTCGCACATTCTGCATCATGCCACACCACAATCGCTCATTATTCTCGATGAAATCGGTCGAGGCACATCCACGCTCGACGGGTTAAGCCTGGCCTGGGCGATCACCGAAAACCTGGCTGGCACTCACGAATCGCCGGGGCCACGAACCCTCTTTGCCACGCACTACCACGAGCTGACCGAACTTGCAGAGCACATGCCAGATCGCATCAAAAACCTGCATGTCACCGTGAGCGAGTTCGACAACCAGATCATTTTCCAACACACCATCGCACCCGGAAGATCCGACCAGTCCTATGGCATCCATGTCGCCAAACTCGCAGGCCTGCCAGACACCATCGTCAAACGAGCATCACAAGTTCTTGACGCAATGGAAGTCCACCACGCCAACCCGAAAGCGAATAATACAAAACCATCTGAAACAACCCCGCCTGTTCCTGATCAGCAGATGATGTTGTTCAAGGAATATGTCCAGCACCCGGCTGTGGATGAACTGCGAGAAGTCAAAATCGAATCGCTCACACCACTGCAAGCCTTTGATCACCTTCGCAAGCTGACAGAACTGGCTCAAACCGATCCCCCTGATTCAGACTGATTCAGACTGATTCAGATCCATAAGATAATTCTTAATCACAGCTTTGTCTTACTGCTCATTTGCGTTCAACATGGGGTGCCGCTACTCGCCGTCTTCGGCGCAGTAGTGTCTTGGTCCCCATCCATCACTCCCCCTCATCACCCTGCCACCTACTCCCCCGCCATCGCCTGCCCTCGATTACGCGCAGCCTTGATCGCCAACCGTACCGCATCATGCAGGTTCTTTTCATCAAGCACACTCGTCGCTGCATCAGTTGTCCCTCGCTTGCTTGTCACCGCATCTCTGAGTTCTCGCGCAGATCGATCCAGCGTCGCACTCATCAGCCCCGCTGCTCCTGCGATCGTCTGCCTCACAATCCGATCCGCAACCTCCTCCTCAAAGCCAACTTCAACAGCACCGCGAACCATCGCTTCCGCAAGATAAAAGACATATGCAGGCCCCGACCCCGCAACTGCGGTAAACGCATCAATCATGGATTCATCGAGCCTTTGGACCACAGGCCCTGCAGCTTCAAAGATCCGCTGGGCAAACTCAGCATCCGCATCAGTCGCACCCGCTCCAAGAGCAATAGCTGTAGCACCCTGGCCAATGCTTGCAGGCGTATTGGGCATCACGCGAATGACGCGAACATCACCCCCGAGTTGATCACAAATAACCCGGCTCTGAACCCCCGCCATGATCGAAATAACCACTCGCTCACCAACCCCTCCCCTGCTCTTGAACTGGGCAGCCACTTTGGGAAAAACCTGAGGCTTCACCGCCAGCATAATCTGTCCAGCCCCCCCCTCAACACCCTCTCCACCACCCTCCCCCTCAGCGAGCCATTGAATCCCCTGCTCAGCATCTATAAAGGTTTTCACACCCATCTCTTTGAATACCAAATGCTTGGTATCATCAGGATCGACAACCGCCAGCTGCTCAGGCTCAAGAATATTCCGGGCTGTCGCACCACGGATGATGGCCTTTGCCATGTTCCCGCCACCGATAAACAGGAGATGTGAGTGTGTGTGCATCCACAACCCTATGCTCCACAGTGTTTGAGCAACGCCTTGGTTGTTGATAGAATCGGTTTCTGGAGAATGACCCCCTTATGACTTCCTTTTATCGTCTGGAGTTTGAAAAGCCCCTCGAAGTGCTTGATCAGCAGATCGCTGAAGCTCAATCGCTGACCGCTGCGGATCTGCTCACCCGGGATGATGCCAAACCCACACCAAGCCTGACAAGCCTGCGGAAAAAACACAAAGCCCTGCTCAAGAAGATCTATGGCAAACTCACGCCTTGGGAAACTGTTCGCGTTGCCAGACATCCCGGCAGACCTCAGACACGGGATTACATCGAAGCGTTCTGCAGAGATTTTTGCGAACTCCATGGCGACCGGGCGTTCGGCGACGACCCCGCTATCGTCACCGGCTTTGGACGCATCGGATCAATCAAGTGCCTGATCATCGGCCACCACAAAGGCCGAGACACACAAGAAAAAATCGCCTGCCACTTCGGCTGCGCCCACCCTGAAGGCTATCGCAAAGCTCTGGCCAAAATGAAACTGGCTGAAAAGTTCCAGGTACCCATCGTCACGCTTGTCGACACACCCGGCGCCTACCCAGGCCTGGGTGCAGAACAGCGAGGCCAAGCTGAAGCCATCGCCATCAACATGATGGAAATGAGCCGACTTAAAACCCCCATCCTCAGTATCGTCATCGGCGAAGGCGGCTCAGGCGGTGCGCTTGGCATCGCTGTTGCCGATCGTGTCGCCATGATGGAATACTCCTGGTACTCTGTCATCAGCCCCGAAGGCTGCGCTGCCATCCTCTGGAAACAGGCCAACGAACAAACCAACGAACTCGCAGCTCAGGCTTTGAACATGACCTCGCAGGACAACCTCAAGCTTGGCATCATTGATGAGATCATCCGCGAACCTCTCGGCGGTGCCCATCGCGATCCTGCAGGTGCTTCAGACCTGCTCGAAGCCTGGATCGTCAAGACACTCCGCGAACTCAAAGCCTTTCCCATCGACGATCTGATCAACAATCGCTACGAGCGTTTCCGCAAACTGGGCTCTTACGAAACCGTGCCTTTGATTGTGGAAGTCCCATCCCAGGAAAGCCCCAGCCCCAAGGCCTCCTCATAACCAACACATAGATGAAGTCGATGTCCTGCTTCAGGATCTCAAGATGCCCAGATCCTCTTGAATCATGGGCTTTCACTCGTTCTTTGACTGTTTTCATGGTCAGGTCTAGGCTTGCACGCCGATTTGTAAGCATCCAGGTGGATCACGGCTCAGGATCTTTATATCGGTTATTGGAGGTCCACAATGGTGGCCAAGCGCACAACATCTGGCAAGAAAAAGACTTCCAAGTCTTCCCCCCAATCCACGGCAAAGAAAAAAGTCTCAAAATCCAGCCGATCAAAAACCAAGCAAAAATCAACTGCCAGCAAACCTTCTGCCAGGAAAACGACAACCCGGGCAACCACTCGCAAGAAGGCTGCTGTCAAGAAAAAAACCACATCCAAAAAGGTTGTGAAGAAAACAACCAAAAAGACGACCAGCACCAGCAAAAAAGCTGCGACTTCGCGGTTGAAATCTACGAAAAAGTCAGCTGCGAAGAAGGGCACACGAAAAAAAGTGACCAGCAAGAAAAAGGTTACAAAGAAGGTCTCTAAAAAGATCGTTAAAAAGTCTGCCAAGAAGACCACAAAAAAGACTACTCGCAAGGTCGCTCCAAAGCCTGCGACAAAGAAAGTCCGCAGTAAAAAAACCACACGCAAGACTGTCAATCTGCCTTCTGGTGTTACCCCTGCGCCAACCAACAAAAGCAAAACTGCCCAACCCGCAAGTGCTGGTCGCAAGGGTATTACGATCGTACAGAAGAAGCCTTCTCGCCGCAGGCCTTCAGGACCACCTAAAAAAACCATCATCCCACAGGTTGGTCGAAGTCTGCTGGGTCCGGGAAACAAGCGGCGCAAGCCTTTGATTCCATCAGGCCCCAAAGCTGCGCCCAAGTCTGGTGATCAGAGTGCAAAATCCCCATCTTCCAAGAAAATAAAAACGCCTTACAACAAGCGTGAGCTGGATCGTTTCAATGCCATTCTGCTGGCAAAGCGTGCTGAACTTGTAGGCGATGTCTCCACCATGGAAGAGGGTGCCTTGCGTGATGCTGGTGGCTCACTCTCGCATACCCCAAGCCACATTGCAGAGCAAGGCTCAGATGCATACGACCAGTCACTCTCGCTCGATCTGGCTGCAGTTGACCGACAGCTCATCCGCGAAATCGATGAAGCCATGCAGAGAATCGCCAACAAAACCTATGGCATCTGTGAAATCACAGGCGAACCCATCAACCCGGAACGGCTCAAAGAACTTCCCTGGACACGCCTTTCGATTACAGCTGCACGCTCCATTGAAAGACACTCGAGCTGATCGTGACCCAGCCTCCAAGCTCTGAAAAACCAGCTGCAGACTCTCACCCCTCCACTGCTCGTTCACCTGGTGCCTGGATGTGTTTGCTGCTGACCATCGTGCTCGGCGTATCCATTGATCTGATCAGCAAATCACTTGCCTTCAGCCACATCGCGGGCATTCCAGTTTCAATCACTCGAAAACAAGTGCTTCTCTCAAACAACCTCAGCGAACTGATCCCAGTTCACAAGCCAGACATCATCCTGCCCGGCTTCCTTGAGTTGACGCTCGTTCTCAATCCCGGTGCGGTGTTTGGCATTGCATCAGGACAGCGCGTGGTTTTCATCATCTTCACACTCATCGCCATGGTTCTGGGCGTGATCATGTTCCTTCGCCTGACCAGACCAGACGAATGGCTGCCTCAGATTGCCATCGGCCTTCTCATCGCTGGAGGCATTGGCAATCTTTATGATCGCATTGTCTTCGGCTGCGTCCGCGACTTCCTCCACCCCATCCCCAGCATCTGGCCCTGGGTATCAAATATCGCAGACCTCTTCCTGCTCATCGGGATAGGCGTGCTCTTCTTCCACACCATGCGACTCACCCCTCCACCCACCCCCCAACAATCTGAAAGTTAATCTGCTCAAGTCACCAGCGAAGCAGCCCGTGATCGGATCTCATCAAGAAGATCGCGAACTTCCTCAGCCATGCGCGTCTTGGGAAACTCCTCAATAATCCGTTCACCCAGTCGTCCCGCTTCAATCCACTGACGATCCTGCACCGCCAGCTTGAATCGCACACCTAGATTCTCTCGTGCCTGGCCAATCACACCCCGGGCAAGCTCTCTAAAAGGTTCAGCATCTTCATTGCTCAGGTAAGCATCAAGCTCTTTGAGAAGCCCCATCGCCTCATCAATATTGTCTGCCTCAGTCGCATGCAAAAACCGGCGTTCCAGATCCATCTTGTACCGACCACGCGCCTGCACCACACGCTCGGTCAACCTCTTGACACGATCTGACTGTGGGTAAAGCCTCTGGATTCTGCCTGCTTCAGAAAGAGCAACATCCCAGCGCTTTTGAATAATCAATCCATCCAGCTTGGAGATCGCCTCCGCTACACGCTTGGCAATGATCTCTGAACGAGCATGTTCAATCCGATCGCGAAACTCCTCTGCATCATGGCGAAAACCAAAACGCTCTGCAAGCTCTTTGACCAGTACCATCGCTGCATCCCAGTGCTGATTAACGATATCCTCTTCAATCGCAGCACAAAGAAGATCACGCTCTCTGGTTCGATTCAAGACCCGCCTGGCATCATCAGAAAGTGCTGCATCTTCACCCATCGCCCGCACCGATCGTTCGATCGAATCCAGCCGATGGATCAAGATTCCCGCCCTGCTGTTGCGCTGCTCTAAACGAAGAATCGAGAGCACAATAGCAACGGCTATCAGAACCACCACCAGGGCCAGCCTTCCAATGGCAAGCTCCATCTGGCTTCCCTGCGCATCACCAATGATCCCAAGCCCCGTCAGCAAGCCACTGACAACCGTCCCTGCTGCCAGGCCGAGCATTAATCCGATCAGCAAAAGCCAGACCGACGAACCCCCTTTGCCTGAAGCAATATTGTCATTCTGATTGGTGTTTGAAGAGTTTGACATCACGATTCGCTCCATGATCGATCCGCTTACCATGCAATTATATCCACTAGCTGCCCGGCACATCCTTGCCACAATCGCTTTGCCTGGGCACCATGCACAAAAAAGTCAGCCCCTCCTCAGACACATCGCCAGACACCGCTTTGAACTGATGCTCCATATTGGCAGGCACCAGAATCACATCACCCTCCTTGATAGGATGCTCTTCTCCCTCCAGAAGCACCGTCCCCTGCCCCTTGACAACATAGACCTCGTGCTCATAGTCATGCTGATGCCTCGGCGTAAAGCCGTCCGACGCGACGCGAATATGCCTCATGGCAAAGTTGGGTGCCCCGTCTTCCCCCCCTACCATCATCGCAATCTGAGCATCCTTGACGCCTTCCATCTGGACCGGCTCGTGTGGTGTCTGGTTAACATTCCGAATCAGCATGAAATCCTCCATTGGCAATACTCTATTGTACCGGAAAACAACCCATGAGCGAATCACAAAACCAACTCCAGATCAAACGATTTGTCCTCGGCCCCTTTGAGACCAACTGCTATGTCCTCTGGTGTCAAGGCTCAAACTCATGCTTGATCATAGATGCCAGCTTTGACCCAGAACCCATGATCCGGTTCATCAACGATCAGTCACTCACACCCAGACAGTTGATCCTGACCCACGCCCATGTCGATCACATCGCAGGCATCACCCAGATCCGCAGCGATTTTCCCGACCTCCCCATATTGATCCACGAACTGGAAAAAGATTGGCTGACCGATCCCATGCTCAACCTGTCTGCCATGATGGGTACCCCCGTGACCGCTCCAAAACCTGATGCTTTTTTAGAGCATAACCAGATTCTCACACTCGAAGAACTTTCGTTTCGTGTGCGCCATACACCGGGTCATTCGCCGGGCAGCATCACACTGGAGTACCTGACCGATCAACCAGACCATCACCTGGCCATTGTTGGTGACACGCTCTTTGCCGGCTCCATTGGCCGCCATGACTTTCCCGAAAGCGATTTTGATACCCTCGCCAACTCGATACGAACCCAGCTCTATACCCTTGACGAGACAACAAGCGTGCTGCCAGGTCATGGCCCCTACACAACCATCAGCCACGAAAAACGCACCAACCCCTTCGTCCGCGAATGAGCCGCGCATAGCCCTCGCCTGAATCGCTCAGCATCCTTACGCGAGCGATGCCCGCCCCGCAATGCACACAATAAAACTGTCATCCAGCTCCTCCGCTTGAACCGGGCGGACATGCGCATTGCCATCATCGTCCAGAGCCTCAGCAAGATCCGCATACACTTCGGTGCTGACAAACCCCGCTTCAGCCATCGCATCGCGCAACTCAGGCACCGACCAGAGTCTCCAGCGATACACAAACGCATCATTGAACTCCTGCTCGATCATGCCACCATCATCAACACGAAAATGCAATGCGTTCTCGACCATTCCCGTCAGTGGATCGGTTTTTCGCTGTTGCCATGTATAGCGAATGCGTTTGCCATCAGGCGCAAAGTGGGTTCGATGCACATCACCGATGTGAAACGCATTGTCACCGCCATAGGTATCACAGACAAACACGCCACCTTGTTGCATCCTTGCCCGCACATGCCTGAGATAGTCCAGAAGTTCGCTTCGTGTATGCAACTCACCAATGGAAAAATTCCCCACAAAGATCACATCACAGGCATGGTCCTGAGCATTGGTCGCATCACGAACATCGCCCACGATACTCGTCACGCCAGGTGCCTGTGCCCGCTGGAGCGTGATCGCATCGTGATCAACTGCAAACGCAACACCGCCAGCAATCGTGCTCGTCCAGAGTTTGCTCAAGGCACCCGTGCCTGCAAAGTCTTCACCCAGCACCCTTGGTGAGCTTCCATGAACCGCTGTCAAAAAACGGACCAGATGATCTGGGCTTTGTACACATATTTCATAAAGGTCATGCTTATTCACAACCAAGCCTAGCACGCACAATGTGGTTCAACTCAAATCAAAAAACAGCAGGATTTTGCATTTTTCTACACACTTGTGAACCAATAGGCTCTAAGATTCACAAACCACCAAGGAGAGTGAGCATGAAGACGACAGCCAAAACCGTGATGCTCGAATCGATCGATCCCGCAACCGACCAGGTCGTAGGCCATGTTACAGTCACACCTCCTGATTCGATCCCCGAAATCGTCCAGCACGCTCGTCAGGCTCAGCACGCCTGGAGCAAACTCACCCCAGCTCAGCGTGCTGACATCATCCGCCCTGCTGCAGCGACGCTTGAAGAACAGGCTGAAGAACTCGGTGAACTGCTCACCCGGGAAATGGGCAAACCACTCGCCGAAGGCGTCGGCGAGGTCCGTGCCTGCGCCCATGGCCTGGCTGAAGAACTCGACGAGATCATTCAAGCTGTCGCACCTCAGCAACTTGATGATGAGAACAGTTCGACAACGCTCTACCACGATCCCATCGGCGTGGTCGCGGCCATCACACCCTGGAACTTTCCCATGATGATGCCTCAGTGGATGGTGCTCCCAGCACTCATCACGGGCAATGCTGTCATCCTCAAACCCAGTGAGCAAACGCCTCTGATCGCAGATGCCTACGCAAAGATCCTCATGGATGTCCTGCCTGAAGGCGTGCTTCAGATCGTCCACGGAGCAGACGACCAGGGCAAAGTGCTTGTTGATTCAGATGTCGATCTGATCGCCTTCACAGGCTCGCGTGAAGTGGGTGAAAAAATCATGGCTGCCTCAGCACCTGGGCTCAAAAGACTCATTCTCGAACTCGGTTCAAAGGATCCATTGATCATTCTTGAAGATGCCGACATTGAGGCTGCTGCCAAATACGCTGCTCGCAATACTTTCCGCAACTGCGGCCAGGTGTGTGTCTCTACCGAACGCATCTATGTCCATCACAAAGTCGCGGACACCTTCCTTGGAAAGCTCGTCGAGGAAACCAGATCATTCGTCGTAGGCAGCGGCATGGAACCAGAGACAATCGTTGGCCCCATGATCCATGCTGAGCAAAAAAACCATGTGATTCAGCAGGTCGAGCAGGCTGTCAAAGCAGGAGCCAAAGTCTCTCATGGCGGCCATGAAATGCCGGGCAACTTTGTTGAACCCACCATCCTCACCAGCGTCAACCATGACATGGACATCATGATCCGCGAAACCTTCGGCCCCATCGCATGTGTGCAAACCATCGAAAATGATCGACAAGCTGTCGACCTCGCCAATGACACAATCTATGGCCTGGGTGCCAGTGTCTTTGGTAAAACCAGTCACGCTGAGCAAATCGCCCGTCAACTCACCGCAGGCATGATTGGCATCAATAAAAGCGTTGGAGGCTCCTCCGGCTCGCCTTGGGTCGGTGCGCGTAAAAGCGGCTTGTCATTCCACAAAGGTCCTATGGGTCACCGCCAATTCTGCCAGGTCAGACTCATCAGCACACCCAAAGAAAACTCGTAAAATCTGGCATCAGACTTGGGTAAGCCGTTCGTAGCCAAACCAATGCCCTGCATTGAACTTGGTGCCAGCCAGACACAAACCGAGGCTCCAATTGTAAAAAGCCCCGCACCAACCGATACGGGGCATTGTGTGTCATTGGATATTGTCGATCAATCGCAAAGCAAGTAGATTGATCTGCACCCAGAGTGAATCAGATCAACGACGCCTGCGACAGGCAAGTCCACCAAGTGCGAGCAAAGACAATGCTGAAGCGGGAGCAGGAATAGGTGAGAGTGTTATGGTTGATGTTCCGGAGATAAAGCCATCGAAAAGCCCATCGCCGCCACCGATTTGAATATCCGCAGCGAACAAAAGCTGGTTAAAGAGCTCGACATTTCCACCATAGAGCGAAAAATCAGCATGTGCGAGTGAACCAAAGTTACCCGCGGGATAAGGCCCATCCAGATCAACATCCATATCAAGCATGGCACCTGAAAGCGTAAATGGCATGCCGGGGATCGGCTCAAGGGTAATGTCAGGAAGTGCAACGCCAGTCCTGATCCATGCTGTTGCAGGTCCTGAGCCTGCCCGCACACCCATGTCTACAGGTCCTGTAGCAAAGAACTGATCAGCGATGCCATCGCGATTGGAATCTATCTCAAAGCTCGAATCCATGGTGACCTGCCACGATCCTGTAGAGGGAATATCCAGAACATACGAACCCGTGATATTCGAGAAGTGCGAAACCAGAGGCCCAGCACTGGGTAAACCACCAGATGCAAAGCCTGTCACAAGGTAATCAGCCTGTGTAATGGTAAATGTCGAAATTCGATCGGCACTGGCACCTGATGCAATGGCAGCAACTGCTGCCACGCTTACAAGAATCCTGCAGTTCATTGTCTCTCTCCTTTAGAACCAGAAATCATCCGGGCACATAACAGAATGACTACACCTCTTCATCGTCATGCAACAACTTGCAGACGGTTTAAGCCCCTTCCCATGAAGAAGTGACCCAACAAGTTCAGCCAATCACAAATATCGTACTCAACCCTAACAGACACAATAATCTAACCGACACAAACAATCTTGTCAAGCTAAATACTCTAATTGAGGCGCAATTCAGCGAATCCTGCACAATATTTACAAACCGTTCGTATTACGATAGTTAGTTTGCGGATATTCTTATCTGATTATTTTAAAAAAGCCTTTTGTCTCTCAACCCGCTGATGTACAATGCGATTGATGCTGCCAGCGTTTCTGTCGGCATGTGAGGTAGGAGACATCATGATGAAGATGCGATTCGTTGCAGGCTTGCTTGGATTATTTCTGGCATGTGTGTGTGCTATGGATGCGCTCGCACAGGGTTGTGTGGGCTGGGCATTTGTCGGGAACCACTCCGGTGCGGGAACCAGGAGAAATACTGCTTTTACATACGATGCCCAGCATGGGGTTGCTGTTCTCTACGGCGGAAATACCAGTTTTAGCGGTGACTCATCTGCAACCTGGGAATGGAACGGAGTAAGTTGGGCTGTTCGTCCAACCAGCCAGGTCGGCAGACCCACCCAGATCGTTGAGTTGCAGATGGTTTACGACTCTGTCCGAAGCGTGAGCGTGTTGTTCGGCGGCGAGGGTTTCGATGCAAATGGGATGGGGTTTCGCACCAATGAACTCTGGGAATACGATGGAAACACTTGGGCACTCCGAGCAAACACCGGCCCGGCAGCCCGAGACAAGCATGCCATGGCGTATGACTCAGCCCGGGGTGTAACCGTCGTGCATGGCGGGCTTGGACTGCTCCCGGATGGTACTTTCGGCCGGTTTGACGACACTTGGGAGTGGAACGGCACAACATGGACCCAGCAACTCGCAACTGGTCCGGGAACACTCTCCTCCTCAGCCATGGCATTCGACGCTCTGCGGGGGGTGGTTGTATTGTTCGGCGGCATAAAAAACTCCGCGGGATCACTCACACCATCCGGCGAAACATGGGAATGGAATGGAACCACCTGGACCCAGATTGCAACATCCGGACCCGCTGCACGCGCCAATCACACCATGTCCTATGACAGTGCTCATGGCGTGGTCGTTCTTTATGGAGGATCCTCGACCAGCTCTGTGTTCCATGATACCTGGACCTGGGACGGAACCACATGGAGGCAGATCGCTCCCTCGGGTCCGAACGCCTGGAGCGACATGCGAATGGCTTATGACTCCTCGCGTAACCGGAATGTTCTGGTTGGAGGTGTCGGATGCAGCAGCTGGGATTGCGACGAAACCTGGGAACTGGATCTGAACTCCAATGATCTGACTTTCACCAGTCAACCCAACAGCTTGACCATCCAATACGGAACCATTGCGACTTTTGCAACTGCTGCGACCAGCGGCGACACGATCTCGTATCAATGGCGCCGCAATGGTGTCAATCTTGTTGATGACGGTCGAATATCAGGCGCAACAACATCTATCTTGACCATCAACCCCGCAGGCCTGCCGGATCAGGGCACATACGATGTCGTAGCTACGAATAACTGTGGCAGTGTTGTTTCAAACTCCGCAGCCTTGACAATTCTATGCAAATTTGATCTGAACGATGACGGCGCCATCGATGTTCTTGACTACTTCGAGTTTGTCGCTGGCTTTGCCCAAGGCTGCATGTAGGGTTTGCCGTTTTTATGAAACTTGCAAGCCGTGGATGGTTTCTCATATAGCCTTCATTTTAAGGGTGCCACTACTCGCCGTTTCGGCGCAGTAGTGCTTCTACAGATGAACGAACCAAGACACTACTGCGCTGCTTCGCATCGAGTAGTGGCACCCGGAGAATGTAGTTTTACGAACAAATAGCACGGATTAACGCACACTTCATCAAAATGATCCCTGCAACTGGCAGCAGCATTCGTGGCTTGCATGAGTTCACGGCGCAGAAATCATCTAGTCACACATCTGTCCGATCGACGATGTGGTAGTGCTCGCGCTCGCCCCTGCCTCGCAATGGATAGTCCTTACGCAGCGGGTGTGCAGGGAAGTCTTCCCAGGTCAGAATACGGCGAAGATCAGGATGGCCTTCAAATCGAATCCCGAACATGTCATAGACCTCGCGTTCGGGCCATTCTGCACCGGGCCAGATGTCGCATACGCTGGGCACGCTCAAGCCCGGGTCAGCCTCGGTGCCTTGCGTTGGGAGTGTGGGCTCCACGAATGTCTTGACAATCAGTTGATCCGTTCTCGTGGTAGACTCCAGCACATATGCCACTGCAAATCGCCCGGGTTGGGGCGCGGGATAGTTCAGATAATCAATACCCACAACATCTGACAAAAAGTCATACGCACAGTTCGAAGCGTCACGCAAAAACAGCATCACTTCATGCAGATCGCCAGGCTCAACCACCAGGGCAGCCTGATTGCGAAACTCTGTCCCTCGAAGCTTTCGCCCTGTAAAGGCTTCCTTGATGATGCTGAAGGTCGGATGGTCCAGTGTTGGTGTGTGTGTATCTTCTGGCTGGGTCATTGAGCCGCTCCGTGTGATTCCTGCGTGTGCCAGTCTTTGGCCACTCAAGTGTAGCACAACCACCAGCCTTTTTGAGTTTGGCGGATGGTTCCATGCCCTGTGTTTCAATACAGCGTAAAGCGGGGCAGGTCTGAGGGGTAGGCTTGGAACTGTTCACGAAGCATGTCGCTATCAAGCTCGCCAGCATCCAGCGCACAGGAGACCAGACCATCACTGACCTTATTCACATTTGACACAATCAGTGCCCGGGCGTGTTCACCCAGAGCTTCCCGGGTGCGGATCAGATGGTCTCGGGCATCTGGGAGCATGGAAGGCTCGAGCATGGCGACTGGGTCCAGCAGCAAGCCAAACTTGTCGCTGGGGCGTTCCTGCAAGTAGCGCTGGCACGCCAGGTGATCCGAAAGGACATGCCGTGCATGAGGCCGAAGCAGAAACTCCCCCACCACCCCGTCAGCCCCACCCAACTTCTTGTGAATCTGATCCAGTTGCCCATGGAGCATCTCATCGCCCTTGCCGAGCCAGAGCCTGGGGTCAGCTTCATACACACCCTGGGTTTCTTCTCCGAACCAACCCGACCAGGCTGCGATCATGCAACTCTCAGCCCAGATGGACTGTTCCGGCAGACATTCAAGCAGATTGCCTTGCCAAAATACGCTCCCGATGCCACTTGGCCAAGCAGCATCCGAGATTGTGCAGAGCGAGCGCAGTTCTTGCAGGTCCGAGTTTGATTTGCTGGTTTTTTCTGTCATACGGAAAATATCTTTGCACGCCTGTCAGCACAATCCATCTGCACTCACCTGAATCAAAGCACAAGATGTTGCACCATGCCAAGCATACATGCAAAAAACTGCTTGGGTCCGCATGATTTACACGCTCGAGCGCAAAGGCTGCGGCTCCCGATAGCTCATCTTCACCCATCGACCCCGGAGATACCCATGGAGCAGATATCCACCCGCACCCATAGCCTGAAATGGCTTGGCAAAACCTTTGATTCACTCACCGGAATGGTGCATCACGCCGCAACAAAGCCCCTCAAACCCACTGCTCAGAACTTGATCGAACAGATTCTTGCACGAAACCCCGGCACAAATGTCAACTTCCTGACCCAGTTCGATGAAACGACGCTACGCCAGTACCTCCTGCGACTGGAAGCACTCGCCCAGCCACGCGGGCCGGAAACTCGCATGCAGCGACCCGGAAATACGCCCGCCATCATGCAAGAGCGACGAATCGCATAGCGCAAGGCTCTCAACACTTGTAAAATATGACAATCAGTGGCAGGATCGTTTTGACTTGGAGCTGGTGGGCTTGCCTTCGATGGTCAGCGTTGCACGAGAGCCTTTCTTTCGACCAAAGACACGCCATGGGATCGCGCCTCGCACCAGCCATATCAGTGCTAAAAGGCTCAGAAGCGTCGCAATCCAGAACTGCCAGTCGTCGATTGGAAATGCAAAGCCAAGCAGCACGCTGATCATCTCACGCTCCCATTGCCATTGCAAAGTGGTAAGCACCCAATGCAAAGACATACGCCAGACCTGTCATCCACGCAAGCTGCAGGCCCGCCCACTTGATGCTGCCAGCTTCTTTGGCTGTGACCACAAGCGTCGGCAGACACTGCATCGCCAGCACATAGTAAACCAGAAGTGACCAACTGACAGGAATGCTGAATACTGGCGTGATGCCATCATCGCGTTTTGCTGAGCGGAGCGACTGGAATACTCCTTGATCGTCGATGTCTTCGCTGCCTGTGGTCACGATGGCCATGGTCGAGACGAAGACCTCTCGAGCTGCAAAGCTTGCCAGCACACCCACGGTGAGCTGACGATCAAAGCCCAATGGCGCAAAGATGGGCTGAGCCACTGAACCAAAGCGCCCAATGAACGATTCGCGGGCAGCATACTTCGCAGCGATCAAATCTGCATCTTTTTGCACTTGCTCTGCACGAAGCACCAGTTCATCATGATTCTCTGTGTCATTATCAGCCTGAATGATCAATTTTTCAGCCTGTGCTGACAGAGTTCTGGCTTCAGCAGGAGGCTCAACCATCGGATAGCTGCTCAGCCACCACAAAACCATCGAAACAGCCAAAATCATCGTACCTGCATTGCGAAGAAACACAAAACCACGATCCCACGCAGCAATAAATGCACCACGAACACTCGGCCAACGATATGGCGGCAGCTCCATCGCCAAAGGCCTAGTCGGACCGGGCAGGATCGTCCTTCTGGCTATGAGCGAGCTAAACACCCCCGCGAAAATGCCCAGTGCATAGCACCCGGCAAATGCGAGTGCCTGTAGTGCTGCGGAGTTTGGGAACAGCAACACCGTCAACAGGACATATACAGGAATTCTCGCTGTGCAACTCATAAATGGAGCTGAGAGAATCGTCGCCAGGCGATCTCTGCGATCGGGGATGCTACGGGTAGCCATGATCCCGGGCAGGGCGCACGCATGTGATGAAAGCAAAGGCACAAATGCATGCCCACTCAATCCAAACGGTCGAAGCAGCCGATCCATCAAAAACGAAGCCCGCGCCAGATAACCCGTGTCCTCTAGCAGGGAAATCAGGAAAAACAAAATGCAGATCTGAGGCAAAAATACGGCTGTTGCACCCACACCGGAAATCACGCCTTTGGTGAGCAGGTCGCTCAGAATCCCAGGCGGCATCACGCCCCGGACCTGTTGAGCGATCAACGAAAACGACACATCGATCCATTCCATTGGGTATGAGGCGAGTTTGAAGATCATGAAAAAGACGCTCGCCATCACTGTCAGAAAGATCAGCCCTCCGAAAAGCGGGTGGGTCAATGCGGTGTCAACTCGATCGGTCAAGTGATCTTCATGGACCTTGTCCATGCAAATGTTGATGTGCTCACAAACTTCATCGACCCACTCTTCCAGTGCACGCACACCTTCAGCCGGTGCGTTGACAGGGATGGTCGCGTTGAGCAGTGCCTGTTGAACTTTCTCTACACCTTCGCCTGTGCGCGCGCTACACACCACCACGCTGCAGCCAAGTAACTCCTGTAACTTGACTTCATCAGCATGCACACCCTTTTTGCGTGCTTCATCGACCATGTTGATCACGACGACAGTGGGTATTTTCTGGCTGAGCACTTCGCCGACCAACAGCAGATTCCTAGGCAGGTTCGTTGCTTCTGTCACAACACACACGACATCCGGTGCTACGGCTTCATGGCTGCCCGGAGCGGCTCGACCCTTGAGCACATCCAGACACAAAACCGACTCAGCCTGCTTGAGTCTCATGGAGTAGATGCCTGGCAAGTCGATGAGCAGCAACGGCGAGCCCTGGTCTTGCTGAAGTGTGCCTACGCGGGCATCTTGGGTTGTGCCTGGAAAGTTGCTGGTCTTATGGCGAAGTCCACACAGGCGATTAAAGAGCGTGGTCTTTCCCGTGTTGGGGTTGCCCAGCATGACTACGCGACGATCTTGCGAAACTGAGGCAGAGGGCTTCAGTGCGGGCGGGTTTGAGTCCACTTCTTCAGAATCCGCCATCGTTGATCACACACTTATCTGAATTTTGACGAGCTTTGCCAGTTTGTTCGCCAAACCGACACGACAGCATGGCCCTGCAGCTGACAACACCTGAATAATGCAGGGTTGACCAGGCTGACACACTCGCAACTGACAGTTTGGTCGAACACCCATCGCTCGGAGCAGCGCTTCATCTTCTGCATCAAGATCCGTCCCTTGTACCACACAGGTCTGGCCACGACTCAGCTCAGCCAGTGAGCACAGGACGCCTTCATCCCTTTGCGTGTTTTCCAGATTCTGAGTCACGGGCACCTGGTCCTCCAGTGCGGATTTCTCGGTTGAAAAGATCACGCATGCCTGCAAATGAGATTCGGTTTCAATGAGCACGATTGTAGCTGGCAGAACCCACGCTGTCAGACTTTTACTGGCATATAGGCATAAATAGCCCTGAGAGTCCTGATTGAAATACTTTGCATTGGAAACAGTCTGTGGAAATGGGTTGGATTGTGCTCTTGGCTCCTTGAAAATACACGGCAACAGCAAATCTCATCAGGAAAGCCTAGGTAAATATGGCGGCTTGCAGCCTGGGATGTGCGTCTTTATATGGCTGCATAGTCTGGCATTTCTCCGCTCGCCTGACAGTGTGTGACGGGCGGATAAAACCAGTATGTGCAAAGTGTGCTTAGCCCCGTTTCAGCTTGTACTTCATCAATCAATCGTGTTTCGCACAGCCGGGAAAGAGGTTTGCGGGAGTTCCCCGTAATTGGAGTTTCAAACCATGACTATGCATGTGAAAAACTGGATGTCCTCCGGATTGGCGATTGGGATTCTTTCTGCGTCGATCTACTCAGGACCAGCATGGGGGCTTTGGGGGCAGGTGATCAATGAATATATAATGCTCCTGGCAAGCGATGGCGCGGCGGATGACCAGTTCGGCTGGTCCATCGCAATCGACAACGGCATTGCTGCTGTCAGTGCATATTTAAACGACAACAGTGCTCCCGACTCTGGTGCAGCGTATGTGTTTGATGTCAGCCGTTGCTCAGCAGACATCAACGGCGATGGAGCCGTTGATGTGCTTGATTTCTTCGCATTTGTGACCGCCTTTGCCGCAGGCTGTCCGTAATTCCACATTCAATACTCGCGGTCTATGACACTATCGATCACCGGCATTCACTATGCCGGTTTTTTGTGCGCACAAGCAGAAAAGTATCCAACAACCCATGACATCGCTCCTGGCTAGTGCCAATTTTGAGCAATTATTCGCTGATTTTCAGAATCTTCTTGAATAAGGACTCTGAAGGTCCGTAATATGAACGATAGCGAACTCGCTGTGAGTTTGTAGATGAAAACATGGGAAGAGAGAAAGGAGTAATGCGATGCGGTATACACAACTTTTTGTGTCCTATGCGATGATTGCTGGGCTGACCGCGAGTGCAGATGCCTCCATTTTGGGGCAACATAATTTTTCATGGTGGGATGATGCTCAGATGGGAGTTTTCATCACACCACAAGGTGCTCTGCCACCAACACCAGGGTCAATACATCTGTTCGATCTTGACGAGTGGCATCTGGATCAAGCCCAGACCTCACAGTGGTACGCAGGACAAGCAATCGCGGGGGTCACTGCGGTGAATCCGTTTAATGCTGCCAATCGTAACGGGATGACAATGGGCAGTCAGATCAATGCCATCAACGGGGCAGAGTTGTTCCTCTACCAACTCACAAACATAAATTATGGCGCAGGCAATGGCTTCTCAGCGCCGTTCAGCTTTACCAGTGGCGTAGGTACAAATGATCTGTCGGGGATCAACATCAGCGACACACATGGGGCCTTGAACATTTCTTCCCCCGTGGCGGGCAGCCAGTTCATGTTCTCGCACAACATCCCCGCAGGGAGCATTCTTGATCTGACGCCGGGCGCAGCAGGGATCGGTGCGAGTCAGGACTGGGATTTTAATGCTTACTCTGGCGCAGGTAACTTCGAGTGGGATATCCAGGAAACCAATGGCGTACTCAATGGTGTAGGTGGAGTCATCGGTCTTCCGCCTCTTGTGTTTGGCTACGCCATGCCCGGCAACTGGTTTGATGCAGTAAACGACGGCTGGGTCCATAGCTGGAATGCTCCAGGCGGTGGAGTCACACCCATCCAGGTGAATGTTGCAAATGGGTTTGGTGGGTTTAGCGGGCCGATGATTCCATCGCCCGCTTCATTGACACTCTTATGCATCGGCGGAGTTCTTGCCACTCGGCGCCATCGCCGCTGATTTTTTGTAACGAACTTTGTTTCAAGAGAGAGGGCAGAGTTCGTGAACCGCGTGTTACCCATCCACAACAGGATGGGTAACGCTTTGCACTCGTAAACCCTGCTCCTTTCAAAATCTAAAAATCATTGACCAGAAGTCGCTCATTGCCCCTCACTTGATTCTACAACAGAGCAAGTTAGCCAGATTTGTGTGGAGTTTGAGCGGTAGCATTTAGGCCGCTTACCGCCAGTTTCAGATTGGGGCTGCATTCGTGATTTTCCGTGAAATGTTGCTAAAAGCTCCGTGGTGAAGCGGATAAATCGTAAATGGGATAAAATAGGAGATTTTGTGTATTTCTCGAGACCCAAGTCGCTCATCTGAAGAGACCGTGCCCTGTAATTCCACCAAGGAGATCAACATTGAAACTCGCACCAACCCTATTGCTGCTATCGGTTCTTGCGATGATTCCAACCGGCGCTGTCCATGCACAGATGACCGTGGCGACCTATATCCTTGAAGATGTCTGGCTGGTGCCCGATGTCACTCATCCGTTTTATGATGCCCGCCAGATGACAGGCACTTTTGAGTGGACCTATGTAGAAGGCGATTTTGAGAACGGCACGGGGGTGTTTACTGATGTGTACATTCCCTGGTACTGGGGTGATCTGGCATCTCTCAATATCACTATTGATTCCACATCACTCGAGTTTACATTCAACGGAAACTGGCACGGTCACGGCCTTGATGTCACGCTCTTCCTCATTGATCCACTCTCGCCAGATCAGCCTTCAGCAATTGATCTTGTTCGGAGCAAGTTTCAAGTTGAGATAGGCATTATCTACCAGGGACACATGGTCAGCGGCAGTATCGTGCCGATCACATCCATCTGCCAGGTTGATCTCAACAACGATGGTTTTGTGGATGTGCTGGACTTCTTCACCTTCGTCAGCCTTTTCGCCACCAGCGACCCCGCAGCCGATTTATCCGGCGACGGCTTTGTTGATGTGCTGGACTTCTTCACGTTTGTCACACTGTTCGCTGCGGGATGTCCGTGATTTGCAATGCACTTGTACGAATACTTGCATATTCTACTCCAATGTGCGCCAAGAATACGCCACACCGACTATATTTAACTCCTGCCAATGTACACACCTATGAGCAATACATCGTCCAGCTTTAAGCTGGTTCTGATGCTGTAATCCCACTGCTTTCATGCTATGATTATGCATGCTGATTCGTCATGGCCAACGATTCAAGAGCTTCCTTTCGGTTGCAACTGTGGTACTCTATATATTTGCAAGCCAGGGTTTCTTGCTTATTCCGCACCAGTCAACTACTCAATCCTCCCCTCAATCCAGCATTACTCTCGTATCGCTAACTGATGATACTTCACATCTACGCTATAAATCTGATCCTTTAGAATTCCTGCTCCTCCAAGGTCGATATCCATGTGAAAATCATGCCTGCGGGTGCTCACCAGCTAAATGTGGCCAAACTTGCTGCTGCTACAGTCATGATGAAGCTGTTGGTTGGGCAGTTCGTATACTTTCTACACAGGATGCCAGCCGCACTCTCAATAACCAAATAGATCAATCCATCGCAAATAATTTTCGTTTACGCATGATCTATGGCCCTGCGGTGCTCTCCTGCCGTGGCCAGACTCAACAATGGCTGTTTGTTGCAGCCCCAATCGTTCTTATTTCACACTCATTACTGTCTATGAATGATCTACCTTATCTTGGTCTTCTGTGTGATATTCCTCCTAATCATCCCAAGATAGTAGCACTAGAGACGCTCGTTCCTCCCCCCAGAGCATAACACGATCGTTCTATACATTGCTAGCAGGCCGCTAAGCAACTCACCTCAAGTTGTGTTATCTTGTTCATCCACACCGAACAAGGAGACTGACCCATGCGAGGACAGGTTCAGCGGCAGCAGGCGATCTTCGTGGCCTTCAACATCGAAGAACGCGTCCCTG
>JAJDCZ010000027.1 GCA_029260555.1 Phycisphaerales bacterium | reverse complement strand
ATCCTGTGAGAGCGGTGCGGCCATTGATGGCTCCTTCCCGGCCCGGTCCAAGGGCCAGCCGTGAACATACAACGCCACGCCACAAGGCGCAACCGACCATGCGCCAAACCTGCGCTACGAATTCAGTTGGGCTGCTCTAGTCATCAACTACTCCATGATCGGCAATGTCCTTGTCGGCGATACTCCTGATGATTCCATTGATCACGCCACCATCCCTCCGATCTTTCATGATACTGCTGACCCCGCATCACCCATTGAGTTCTTCCGCATGACCTACACCGCTGGAAGCACCGCAGGTCTACGCACCATCGTGACTCAGTTCATGAACGCTCAAGTTGGTATGCCTCCGATTGGCATTCCCGAATCTCAGCCCTTCACTGATGGCTCCATCGAAATCAATGTCATCCCCGCACCCACATCCCTCGCCCTGATCAGCCTCGCCAGCCTGCTCGCGGGTCGGCGCCGCCGATGAATCTGGGAAACAGAGGTTCATAGCCTCAAAACGAATCGTTCTTCTCAAAGGAGACAATCATGAAACTATCCAGTCTTGCGGCTTTCACTGTTGTCACAGGTCTAGCGGCTTCAGCAAATGCAGATGTCATCTACAACTGGGCGGTAGTCGCCGGCTCCTCCACTCTCAACCCCGGTGAATCCGTGACACTTGGTCTTTTCGCTACACATGATGGTCTTTTCTATGCTGGCGGCAAGTTCACTGTCCGAATTGATGGCTTCACAGATGGTGCTGCCTTTGCTGAGGAAAAGCCGACAGATACTCACACTAACTTCCTCGGTCGTCGCCCCAATGGTAATGGTTTCATCTATTTCAGAAACTTTCCCGCTGAACTGAGTTACTCAATGAATGGTAATATTTTTGTTGGCAATACACCTGATGATGCCATCGATCACTTTACCATGATTCCAATCTTTAATGATTTTACTGATCACGCACTTCATATTGAGTTCTTCCGAATGACCTACACCGCGGGCAGCACTCCTGGCGTTCGCACCATCGCAACCCAATTCACCCAATCTTTAGTTGCAACACTCCCGATTGGCATTCCCACAGAACAGCCCTTCACCGATGCCTCCATCGAAATCAATGTCATCCCCGCACCTACATCCCTCGCCCTGATCAGCCTTGCCAGCCTGCTCGCGAGTCGGCGCCGCCGATGATTCGTGCAGAGGGGGAGGATGTAAAATGGATCTAACTCTCAGCGCCTACAGGCAGCGTGATGACAAAGTCTGTGCCTCTGTCGATTTCCGAGTACACATCCAGATGTCCGCCGTGCTGTTCGATGTGCCTTCGGGCAGTTGGCAAGCCCAGCCCGCTCCCGCCCGGCTTGGTCGTAAAGTATGGCTCAAAGATCTTTTTAACAGTCTTCTCATCCATCCCCGGCCCGGTGTCGATCACATGAATACTTGCGGTAGGCTGACCATTGGCATCCTCCCCCTTTGCACTGCGCACGATTAACTCGCAGCCTTGCTCGCCTTGATCAGCCTGACCCTTGGAACTAATCGCCTGTGTTGCATTCAACAGCAGGTTCAACACTGCCTGTTTAATAAGCGCCTCATCGATGTACGCTTTAAGCTCACCAGGCGCAAGCTCAAGTCGAAGACGCACACCCACCTTGACTGCCTGGGGATGAAAAAAATCAACCATCTCATCGACCAGTCCATTCACATCCACCAGCGTGCGGTCCAGCCTCACCTCGCCAGCGTATTCAAGAAAATCCGTAAGAATGCCTCGCAGCCGATCAAGTTCGCGTTTGAGTGAATCAACTCGCCGTGTCAGGCGTGAACGCTCTGTCTCTTCGATCGGCAACTCCCCAATCGCCTCTGCCAGCAGCTGCGCATTGAGAACCACCGTCGAGAGTGGATTCTTAATTTCATGTGCAAGCCCTCCCGTAAGTGAGCCGATCTCTGCGAGCCGTTCTGTAGCCCGCGCCCGGCGCTCTGCTTCTTTTGCAGATCGAACCCGGCGCGCCACCACCCTCAGCCCGATCACGCCAGACACCAACGATCCAACCATCAGACCGATCACCAGCCACACAATCGACATCACATCATCCTGTCGGACACATCAGCAATCACAACCACCTGCCCAGACCATGCGCCAGAATAACCCTTGGCATGAGCCTGAGTTCAACCGGGCTGATCAGTATTGACCAGTAATGATCAGGGCTGATCACCGTCTCGGGCTTCGAGAATACCCTTTGCGATCGGGGATCGTCACCTCAGGCGTGGGACAGATCACGCGGGTCGCCTTCCAGCCTTTGTCAGTCTTTGATGCATCGAAGATGATCTGTTGATCATCATTGAGCACACGAAATCCTTCACCTTCGATCACCGTGTAGTGGATAAATATGTCCTGCCCATCCGGGCCGACCACAAAGCCAAACCCTTTCTTCGGGTCAAACCATTTAACCACGCCTTCGCCGCCGACGATTTCCCTCGCGGGCTGCTCACTCATTGCGTTCCCCGCTCTTCTTGACTCTCTGGGGTCATCCCGTCACTCTGCACAACCGCCCTGAGCCCATCCATGATTCCAGCCTTGGAACCATTCAGGGAAACACCCAAGATTGTCAGCGTGTGCACACAAGCCACGGAACCACCAATCCACGATTGGACGAGGATACGCCTCGACCGCTTCCAGTCCTCTTCCAACTCCACACCTAGATTAACATCAAAGGCAGGGTCGCGTCAAGTCTGGATCGGTCAAAAACCAAACATATCAAACCGTAAATCTGGCCCGATTCAGGAAACAGCCTCAGCTTCAGCTTCAGAATCGCTCTGCTCAGCTTCGATCGCAGCCTTCCTGCTGAGCTTGATTCGACCCTGGTCATCCACCTGGATCACCTTCACCTTGACTATGTCGCCAACCTTCACGACATCCGACACATTCTTCACATAGCCATCAGCCAACTCTGAAATATGGCACATGCCGTCGGTCCCGGGTGCAAGCTCCACAAACGCGCCGAAGTCTTTGGTGGAAACGACCTTACCGTTGTAAACCGCACCAACCTTGATCTCTTCACAAAGCGCTTCGATCTCTGCCCGGGCCTGGGCAATGGTTTCGCCGTTGGGTGCTGAGACCATGACCGTGCCATCGTCTTCGACATCGATGTTGACGCCATATTTGTCCTGCAAAGCGCGAATCATCTTGCCGCCGGGGCCGATGAGCTTGCCGATCTTGTCCGGGTCAATCGTCAGCGTCTCCAGCCTGGGTGCATACACAGAAATTTCATCACGAGACTTGGCAATAGTCTTCTCCATCGTCTCGATGATCTCCAGGCGGCCAATGCGTGCCTGCTCAAAGATCCTCTCGATCTGCTCCAGATTCAACCCGCGAGCTTTGAGATCAAGCTGAATGCCTGTGATCCCTTCACGCGTACCCGAGACTTTAAAGTCCATGTCGCCAAAGAAATCCTCTTCGCCGATGATGTCGGTCACGAAGATTTCGTTCTCGCCATTCTCATCAGTAAACCGCCCAACTGAGATGCCCGCGCATGTCGCCTTGATCGGCACACCTGCATCCATCATCGCCAGACACCCGCCACACACCGACGCCATCGAAGATGAGCCATTGGACTCGGTGATGTCACTCACAATCCTGATGGTGTAGGGGAACTCTTCAGGCGAAGGCAAGATGCCCATGAGCGACCGCTCAGCAAGCGCTCCGTGGCCAATCTCACGCCGACCAGGTCCCATGATCCGTCTTGCCTCACCAACACAAAATGGCGGGAAGTAATAATGAAGCGTGAACTTCTTGGAATACTCAGGAAGCAAGCCATCAATAATCTGCTCATCACGGGCTGTACCAAGCGTGCAAGAAACCAGCGACTGTGTTTCGCCGCGCTGGAACATGGCTGAGCCATGCGTGCGTGAAAAAATACCCACCTCACCAAGGATCGTCCTGATCTCGGTTTTCCCTCTGCCATCTGCACGAAGCCCCTTCTCCACAATCAGCTTGCGTGTCGTCTTCTTCTCAAGGGTGCGGAATGCCTCCTTGGCCTGACTCCTTCTCAGCGTCGATGCTTCAAACTCAGCAGGTGTCCCCTGCCCGTTGATCACAAAGTGCTCATCGAGAATCTTCGTGCGAAGTTCGCCCACTGCCTTGTCGCGGTCAGCCTTGCCTGGAATCTGCCTGGCGGTGAAAATCTCTTCGCCCGCAGCAGCCTTCACCGCAGCCATCACTTCCTCCGGCGGCAACAAAAGCTCTCCCGCAACCTTCTCCTGACCCGCCTTGGCAACCAGCTCGTCAATCAACCCCAGCGTCGCCTTGATCTGTTCAAAGCCAAACTCAATCGCCCCCAGCATCCCCTTCTCGTCAACTTCCGCTGCTCCGACCTCAATCATGTTCACGCCATCAGCATGACCCGCCAGCACCAGATCCAGATCCGAATAGTCCATCTGCGAAACCGTCGGGTTCACCGCAAACACCGGCCCATCATCCGTATGAATACGACCAACCCGAACCGTAGCTGTCGGACCATCAAATGGTGCATTGGAAAGTGCCAGAGCTGCTGACGCTGCTGTTCCTGCCAGCACATCCGTGTCGTTCTCGCCGTCATGGCTCATCACCCAGACCTGAATCTGAATCTCATCGACAAACCCGTCAGGAAACAAAGGCCTGATCGGACGATCGATCATCCTCATCGTCAGAATTTCTTTCTCATTGGGAGCACCCTCACGCTTGCGGAATCCGCCGGGGAACTTGCCACCCGCAGGAAGCTTCTCACGGTAATCCACCGCCAGAGGGAAAAAATCCAGCCCGGGACGAGGATTGGCACGCACCACCGTTGCCAGCACCGTGCTCTGGCCATAAGTCGCCACAACCGCTGCACTGGCCAACTTGGCAATCTTGCCTGTCTCCAGACGCAACATCCGACCGCCAACTTCCTTCTCTACCATCACATAACCGTCTGCCATCGTGCACCATCCTCTTTTGTAAGTAGCTCGACGCTCTGCCACGCCAAGCTCCAACCCCAATAATCTACTATCCCGCACCCGCAATCCTGATGCATACCAGGTTTGTACTTGGCTGAGCTGACGAGCATGTCCATGAACATGCCTGAAAGATCAATCAGGGTGAACCCATTGCTTTAACGCGTAATCACCAGCAAGAACAAAGCCCGCAACATCTCGCTACGGGCTTGCTCGTGCATTCTTTTATTTACGAAGACCAAGGCGTTTGATCGTATCCAGATACCTGTCACGATCCGTCCTGGCAAGATACTTCAACAAACGATTTCGCTTGCCCACCATCAACACAAGCCCGCGACGGGTATGAAAATCATGCTTGTGCTCTTTGAGATGCTCAGCGATGTCCAGAATTCGCCGTGTCAAAATCGCAATCTGAACCGCGGGCGAACCCGTGTCGTTCTCATCACGACGAAAATCCTTGATAATCTCACTTCTATGTGCGGTCGACAGGGACATCTTTGTACCCATCCTTTCATGTCACCACAGCCATCGCAAGGGCTGGTCGCACAGACCACTTCACATTCCCAAGCCACAACCAGGTCAAACCTATCCTAGACCCCCAGCCCCCCCGCTTCCAGCCCACAAAACCCCACCATATACCAATCATGCCCACCCTTGACCCCACACCCCCATATGCCCAGCTCCCCACTACATTGGACACAATCGGTTTCTCGCTATTTTCGTCCGCGACGCATTGCCGGGGTGCCATGGCCTCGCAAAACCGTGACCATGTCACCCAGGATCAGAGACTGTAATATTCCGACAGATCGTATTTCATGGAACTTGTGCCACTGACCTGTCTTCAGGAGGCTGTCCGGGAATTAGAGTGCGTCGAGGATCCACTGGATTTGGCCGTTTGCGGCTCCGCGTCTGTAGTTGCAACGAATGAGCAGTTGGTATGCGAACAGTGCTGCGAGCAGTTGGACACGGTTATTGTCAAGGCC
>JAJDCZ010000026.1 GCA_029260555.1 Phycisphaerales bacterium | reverse complement strand
TTTTCAAGGCGAAAGAGGAGTGTGTTATGAACATGGTACGCCGTACTCTATTCCTGAGTGTTTTGATATTGGTTCCGGGGCTTACTTTGGGAACTTCAGCCAGAGCTCAGTCTGCGCCGACGCTGCACTATTCTTGGGTGGCGATCAGCGGGGATACGGTGCTGGCACCGGGGGAGAGTGTGGTGCTGGGTCTTCAGGCAGAGTTTACAAATGCTGATGGATATGCGGGCGGAAACTTTACCATCAGGATGGACAACTTTGTAAATGGCGATGATTCAGTCTGGGTCGCAGGCACGCGAGGCGTAGACAATCTGTCAAACAATGGCGATCAGCATAATGAAGTGCATGAAGATGGTGTCGGACGCATTCCCATCTTCAGAAACAATCCACCCAGCGGAGGAGAACGCTACACACTTTTGGATAATCAAATTCTAGGAAACTCTTCACAAGACTTGATAGAGCTACTCCAGTTTGGTCTTCCAGGTCGAGAGCCGGACCGCGCCAATCCCATCATATTTTTCACTATGGAATTTTTTGCAGGGGATGCTCTCGGTCAGAGAGTATTGCGATCGCAACCTAAACTTGGGATGGTGTATTCTCTTAATGGGTCACTTGATATACCCTTGGTTATTGACAAGGTAACGACAGGTCCAATTACTTTGACAGTAATACCTGCACCAGCATCGTTAGCAATCCTAAGTCTAACCTGTCTTTCTTATTCAAAGCGAAAAAGAAGTGTACTGTGAGTATTATGTACAAATATATAATTTTGGTCTTGTTAATAATTGCATCATGGTTTACTTTAGGAGTAACAGCCAGAGCTCAGCCATGCGTTGCAGATCAAGGTGAACAGTCACTATTCTCGTTTGTTACACCATTTGCACCGTTGCCTCTGCTGGATCGACCTACAGGCACAGGGCTTGATGTTTTATTAGGTTTTGCTGCGGGCGGCGCAATTGGAGATTTTGATAACGACGGTGATCAGGACATCTTCTTTCTCTCCGGTGGCGTTGAACCCGATCGACTCTATCTCAATGACGGGTCTGGTAACTTTATTGATCAGGCACCTGCGTGGGGGGTTGACGATATACACCTCGGCATCGGTGTGGCTGTAGGGGATGTGAACAATGATGGATGGCTTGATGTCATCGTGACGGGTTTGATTGTGCAACCTGATCAAACAACTGTTCCTGATCATCGACTCTACATTAACAGCGGTAATGGAACTTTTACCGATCGGGCTGGTGTATGGGGTCTGACAAGTGCAATCATTGACTTCGGCTGGAGCCCTGCGTTTGGAGACTTTGATCTGGATGGCGACCTTGATCTGGCTATCGCACAACGATACCCAACAGAAGATATTCCGTTAATTTGTATGGCTTTTCCAAATGCAAGAGCTGTGATACTTCTAGAGAACAGGGGTACATATTTTCAGGTTCGCCTGGATCTTGTACCGGATGTTGATTGTTGCATCATGCCTGGAAGTACCACGCCCAGCGCTGTTGGATTTACGCCGCTATTTGTAGACATGGATGGCACGGCTGACGATGGCATATCCGTAGCGCGTGACCGATATCCAGATCTGCTGATGGCAATTGATTTTGGTTTTCCTCGTTTTCTTGTGAACAATGGCACAGTAAACAACATCATGGAACCATTTGAGCAAGCTTCGGGAAAATGCGATTTGATAAATAACCAATACTACTCCAGTCCTTCGTGTAATCTCCCTCTAGGCGCAAATGCCGATATTGTTGGTTTTGGTAATGCAATCACCCCAGGAGGAAATGCAATGGGACAGGCTGTTGCAGATCTGGATCGTGATGGAAAGCTGGAATGGATTTACACCGCACTACTTGGCAATCTATTTGTGTGGAAACAGAATGCTCCATCAACGACATGTGGCAATCAGCCGTTACCAGTTGCCGAGTATACAGAAGTAGGTTGCGACTGGAACTTGAAAGATGGTGTATGGAGTTGGGGTGTGGTTGCCTTTGATGCTGAAAATGATGGCGATGTTGATATCGCTGTTGCCTCACTGGCTGAAAGGCCGAACAATCCAGGTAAAGACGCACTGTTTATAAATCGATTATCGGACACAGGTTTAACGACTTTTGAACGCTCTGTTTTCACAAGTGATTTTAGAATGCCAAATCCTGGTCTGGGAATTGCAGACTTTGATGCCGACGGCGATGGCGACAGAGATATCATTATCTTCCACTCAAACCCCTGTCTAATGCCATTCGAAGGCTTGCCGTTTACAACCGTGACGCTCTGGAAAAATCAGACTATTGAAAATGCCACGGGTAATGCCAACTGGTTTCGCCTGTTTATAGATACTTGTGGGCTGCAGACGCAACGGCTGGCACCCAATGGCATCGGCACACGCGTCGAAGTGACGGTGGATCTTGGTAGTGGACCAGTGACGCTGATCGATACGATCGATGGCGGCTCAAACTATCTTTCCCAAAGTGAAATGTCCACACACTTCGGGCTTGGCAGTGCCACGACGATTGATGTGAAGGTGTACTGGGCGAATGGTTCTATAAGCGAGTTTACGGGTTTGGCTGCCAATCAGACATTGAGGCTAAAACGAGCGGATCTCAATGGTGATGGAGCAGTCGATTCGGATGATGTCGCTGCATTTATCCTGGCGATGAGCAATCAGGACCCACCCGCTGACTTTGATGGCGATGGAACCATTGATATGACAATTGATACTGCTGCATTTTCAGCAGCCTTTGATGCCTGTTTTGTGCCATAAGGCATAGCGGCGGGTGCCACGCACAGGGAGGGGGGAGTTTTCGAGTCGTGCGTGATTACGGCATCAGAGTCACAGCATGGGTATTTAATGCAATATCCAGCGATGAAGTCTGATCCACCTGGCACCCGGCATGGCCGACTCGAAGACTCGCTGGCCATGGCACACGATTGCGGTTGACCGCTGGATGTGGCTGGTGATCTGAGTAGCCACGATTCCACAATACAATCATGGTCACGCAAAGCTGTGGCTATGGCATCGGGGAGTTCGCGGTTGGGTCGATCCGGCACTGCCACTCAGCACCTAGACTTGGCACTATGAATCAAGACACGACAGATGCAAGCAGTGCCAGGCCTCGCATTCTCACGGGTGATACGCCTACGGGGAAGCTCCATCTGGGGCATTTTGTAGGCTCGATCGAGAACCGTCTGGCATTGCAGGACGAGTATGACTGTTATTTTCTGCTGGCCAACATGCATGCGTTTACCACGCGGGCTGATCAGGCTGAGCAGATTCGGACAGATACGATTGAGATTGTGAAGGACTGGCTGGCTTGCGGGATAGATCCTGTGGGGTCGACGATTGTGCTTCAGACGGAGGTGCCTGCGATTGCGGAGTTGAGCTGGTACTTTGCCATGTTGATTCCTTTTAATCGAGTGATGCGGAATCCGACGCTGAAGACCGAGATTGATTCCAAGGGGCTGGGCGATCAATATCCGTTTGGGTTTCCGATGTATGCGGTGGGTCAGTGTGCGGATATTCTGGCGTTTCAGCCTGAGCTGGTGCCTGTGGGTGAGGATCAGGTGGCGCATATTGAGATGTGCCGGGAGGTTGCCAGGCGTTTTGCGCAGGTTTATTGCAGCGTGGACCCGAACAATACCAGTGATGAGGATTATCCTGCCGCGGGGGCGGTGTTTCCCATTCCCAGAGTCAAGGTGGGGCGTATTGGGAGGCTCATCGGGATAGATGGCAAGCAGAAGATGTCAAAGAGTTTGAACAACGCGATCTTTTTGAGCGATTCACCCAAGCAGGTGAAGAAGAAGATTGGGCAGATCTTTACGGGCAGGCAGAGCATGACTGAGCCTGGCACGATTGAAGGGAACCCGCTCTTTCAATATGTGCGCACATTCATCCGCGATGAGCAGCGTGTTGCGGAGCTTGAAGACCGCTATACCAGAGGCGACAACATCGGCGATGGACATGTTAAAGCTGAGATCGCAGATGCGATCAATGCACTGCTCGAGCCGATCCGCGACAAGCGGGATGAGTATGAAGGCAAGGCGGGCGATGATCTGGTCATTGATATCATCCGCACGGGAACTGCGCGAGCCAATGTTGTGGCAGAACGGACGCTGCACGAAGCCAAGACAGCGATGGGGCTGAGCTTTGGTGAACGGTCGCTGAAGTGGGTTTGAGTTAAACTATCAACAGCGGGCGGAATGCTGGGGATCAGTCTTCTGATCAGCGTGGCGGTGTGTGTGGAGCACTGACCAGGGGGCTGGTCAGTGGCACTTTACAGCAGATCGGGTATTGAAAGACCCGGGTAAAGACCGCTTCCTGGCGGTCGCGGCTCGTTCACATGCTGAACCCGAGGAGGGGGTCAATCGACATCGGGTAAGGCGTCGTATGCGCGTTTGGCGACTGTGAAGATGTGATTGAGCAGGGGATTATCCTGGTCGCGAAGGTTTTTGAGCGATCTGGTTTCAGGGACATATCGGCAGACGATGGCGAGGTTGTGTCTTTGCGCTGCGAGCCAGCTGAGAGCGGGGTCGGGTGCGCCTGCGACGAGTTCGTGGAGAGCTGAGGATTTGGGGTTGTTTCTAGAGTTGTAGCCTTGCTTTTGGGCCAGGCGGTGGATTCGGCCTGCGAGCAGGGCGGGGGTGTAGCTGGTGATCAGTTCGCGGATGGACTTCTCGGCGTTGGGTTTGTTTTCGATGGTGCGAACGAGGGTCTGGTAGAGTCGCTGTTCAAGCCCGTCAGAGAGCCTGCGCAGATCCTGAGTGTTCATTTCCCAGCCGGGCCAGGCGTTGGCGGGATTGGTGCGGTCGGTGGCGATCACGCTGAGTGTTGCTTTGGCATCCAGGGCGACGGGCACGAACTGGATGAGTCGATCAAGCTTGGCGCCAAGGCGGCCTGTGGCTTGTGATGTTGGATCTCGACTCCATGATTCAAGCCAGCTCTGGCGTGTGCTCTGGATCTCGCGGCTCAACTCTACAGCTTGGGGTAGCAGCTTTGCAGGCCAGGGGGCGAGGTGCTCAGCTCCGGGGGCATCGGTGAGTGAGGCGAGGTTGGTGACGGGGCTGGAGCGTTCCAGTAGAGATGCGAAGCTGGCGATGGTGGTGAGGGCCTGGTCGCTGTCGGATTTTTGTTCTGCGATCTGCTTGGCGAGTTTCAAGAGCAGGGCGGCGTGGGTTTTCCAGCGTTCGGTTACGATGCCTGGTTTTGCAAAGGGGCTGTCGTTGTTGATCGAGAGGTGCTGACTGATGGTGATGAATGCTCGCTGATGATTGATGATGCGTTGATATGAGGCGATGGCTGAGAGCAGGGCGGGGTCGGTGGTGGTGTGACCCTGATCCAGCAGCCTGGGGATGGCAGAGACGAGGGCTTTGCGAGCGGCAAGAGCCTGCCTGTCCAGCACACGCCATGCAGGTTTGAGGTGTCTGATCAGGAACGCCTGTTCATCAGAGCTGAATGATTCATTGATGAGTTCCAGTGCCCGTTTGAGCATGGCGAGTTGATCGATATCGTTGCCACTGGGCCAGGTTGGTGAAGCGATCCGGTTTGAAAACGATGAGCCAATCTCCTGAGCATCCTTTGCACCACCCCGCCCCCCACTGGTATCCAGAGATTGAATCATTGTGTTGATGACAGTGGCCTGATTGAGTGTTCTGAGCAGGGCGATGCCTTTGGGGGATTGCTGGGGATCGGCAAGTTGGTCGAGTGATCGGTCAAAGAGGGAGTCGAGTCTTTTCAGTGCGGCGTCGGTCAGCCAGGGGTCATCGAAGCTGAGCAATCGGCTTGCACCGGCAGCATGGTGGGCGACAATCTCAGCTGGCTGGGCATATGCGCGGTGGTCTAGCCCGCTTTGAATCAGTGATTGCAGGGCTGCCACTTGACGGGCGCGCGAGGCGGGGCTGATGCGTTCAAGCTGTTGAAGATCCGCCAGGTTCTGATCGGTGTCAAGAGGCTGATTCAGTGCCCAGCCCCAGGTTCCATCAGGTGCATCGACAAGAGGGGCGATCGGGGCAAGGGCGTCTCGCAATGAGCGGGCGACGAGATCGACATTGTTGAGGTTGTTTTTTGAAAGGCGTGTGAGAGCGCCTGAAGCGAGCCATGCTGAGGGCTGGGGGATTGAGGGGTCGTCAAGCAGGAGTTCATCGAGCATGGGCAGTGCGTGGGCGATGGTTCGGCCCAGAACGATGAGCGTTGAGCCTTGCTCGCCCATTTGTTCGCCCTGTTCAAGCAGCGTTGATGCCAGGTACCGGAATGCGATGGCAGAATGGTTGGCTTGTTCATCTTCATCAGTCAGTGCCTCTGCCTGATTTTTGAGTTGTTCAGCAAGTTCCAGCGTGAGCGCGCCTGAGCCAGCTTTGGGTGCAGTGTTGGAGCCGAGGTTAAGGAACTGGGCGTTGACGCTGAGCGTGCATGCACACATCAGGCACAGGCTTATGAGGCTGAGCATGATTCGGGGATGATCATCGCGCCAGTTGCAAGGCTTTTTCATAGACACGCTCAAGATTCTCCACCATTGTTTTTGTATCAAACGCCTGCCTGCACAAAGCCTGACCCCGGGCTGCCAGCTGGGCTTTTTCCCGGGGATGATCCAGCATCCATCGCAAGGCTCGTTGCAGAGCGGGAACATCCCCGACGGGCACAAGCCTGCCGGTCTGCATGTCGATGCAGATCTCGCGTGTGCCATCTGCGTCACAGGCAACCACGGGCACCTTACAGAGTAACGCCTGAGGCACCGTTCTGGGCAACCCCTCGCGATAACTTGGGTGGGCCAGCACATCCATCGCAGCGATCATCTCAGGCACACGATCAGGATCAACCAGACCCGTCAGCACGATCGAATCCATCAGCCCCATGTCCCGGACGCGCTGCATCAGGCGGTCTTTGAACCAGCCATCACCGACCCAGAGCAGCTTGATGTTGCGGTCTTTTTGTAAATCAGCACACGCAGCATCGAGCAGGTCATCGTGCCCCTTGTGCTGAGCGAGGCGGGCGATGGTGCCTATGACGAAGTTTTCTGGTGTCAGCCCGAGCGTCTGCCTGGCTTTGGCCCGGGCAACGGGTGAATCCATTGCGAGGAAGGGTTCGGTGGTCATGCCGCTGCGGACGGTGGTGTATTGGGCGGGTTTGCCGATGTTGCGAGCGAGGAACTGTTCGGTCATGGCATCGGCTACGGAGACGATGAGATGGCAGCGTTTGGCTGCATGTTTTTCTGCAGCAGCGTAGATGGCATTTTTTGTTGCGATGATTGCGCGGCGTGTGGGGGAGCCTTCGATGGGCATGAAGGGCGGGCCATGGATGGTGTGGATGATGGCGGGGCGGCGGGATGGTGGCAGTTTTTTTGATGCGTTCCACGCTGCGATGCGGCCGAGGATGCCAGCTTTGGACGAGTGTGTATGGACGATATCGGGTTTGATTTGATTGATGAGTTGCAGGAGTTCGATTTTGGCGCGATGGTCTTGAACGGGCGTGATCTGGCGGACGAGATGGGGGATCTGGTGTGTGGTGATGTGTGAGCCGGTGTCGGTTTTGAAAGTGTTGACGCGATTGAGCATGGAGCCTTCGGGGCCGAAGATCGGGCCGAAGGCGAGGTGGACATCGTGGCAGAGCTGTGCCTGACCTTCGCACGAGAGGATGGTGTTTTCCTGTGAGCCGCCGAGGATGAGCCTGGTTGAGATGTGGAGGATTCTCATGGTTGGGGGTACTTTATCCACTCAAGCCTCAGGCCTGTGGGCGGGAGGGTTGGGCCTGCCCGGGTGCGATCTTTAGCCTCAATAATTTTGGGAATGTCGCTGGGATGGATGCGGTTTTTTCCAACTTCGATGAGTGTGCCTGCGATGATGCGGACCGTGTTGTACAAAAAACCCGTGCCTGAGACCACGATCTGCATTCGGTTCTCAGCGTGTTGATGAACCTTGCACGAAAGGATGGTGCGGACGGTGCTGAGCCTGCCATGACCGGCAGCTGCGAATGATGCAAAATCATGCTCGCCGACCAACTGCTCAGCAGCTTGCTGCATCAGGTCCAACTGCAAAGGTTCCCAGACCTGATGCACAAAGTGGCGGTCCCACAACGGTCGATCCCGGCTGACGAGCAGTGTGTATGAGTAGGCTTTGCTCTGACAGTCGCTGATGGGATTAAATGAATCGTGTGTTAATGAAATCTGGGTGATGATGACATCGGCGGGGAGTTTGCCATTGATCGCCCGGCGTAATGATTCGATGCTTCGCGATTCGGGCCAGCCGATGCCAAAGCTTGCCCCTTCACCTGAGCAGGTGAAAGCTGCAACCTGACCCAGAGCGTGGACACCTGAATCTGTCCGGCTGGCACCTGTCAGCTCAACGGGTTCACGAACGACTTGTCTGACGGCTTGTTCGACTACGCCTTGCACAGTTCGCAGGATCAGCCGACCCGGGCGCGTGGGCGAAGGGGCTGCGGCTGCCATTGCAGTCGTGAGCGGTTCATCCTGGGCGGGTGCTGGGGGTTCCTGCTTTTGCCAGCCACAGAAGTCGGTGCCTTGATAGGCGATTGTCAGTCTGTAACGGGGCATGGCATATCACACAGCAGGTGGGGAGGTAAGAAGAATACAGGGGAGGCAACGCTGGTTCAGTGTGATGGGTCGTCCGTGGTTGATGGTGATTGTGGAACCGCAGGCGAGCTTGCGCCGAGATCGATCACCACGCCTGTGGGCTTTGGTTTTGTCTTTGGAGCGGTGCGTTTGAAGCGGCGGTTTTCTGCACTTGCCCAGCGATCGCCGATCTTCCACCAGCCCAGAGCAACAATGATGCCGCCGACGAAGACGACGATTCCGATCACAATGGCCATGGGAACGAGATCCATCGAGAGAATCATAGCGTGGATCGTCGGGTATTCCCTATGCTTTGGTATGGCGACCGGGGTCTATACATTTCGCAAAAGGCATCGCATCACTCATGCCAACGATTACCGGGCGGCGTTTGACCATCGACTTTGCAAGTCGAGCGGGCCTTTGGTGGTGTATGCAAGGCCGAATGTGACGACGGAGCATCGGCTGGGGCTTTCGGTGCCTCGGCGGGTTGGGCGGGCTGTGGACAGAGTTCGGATCAAGAGGCTGATCCGCGAAGCGTTTCGTCTTGAGCGAGGCGGGCTTACGCCTGAGGGTTGTCCGCCTCTGGATCTGGTGGTGTGCGTGAAGCCTCACCGGGCATTGACGCTTGATCGGTATCGCGAGTTGCTGTGTGATATCACGGGGCGACTGAGCAGAGAGGTTACCAGGCGACAAAAAAAGCTGGAAGCGGGAGGAAACCCGTGACTCTGCGTGGTCTGGCCAGCTTGCCTTTCATTGGGTTGATTCGTGTGTATCAACTGACACTCAGGCCGATCATGGGCGGGCAGTGTAGGTATGAGCCAACCTGCAGCGACTATGCCATTGGTGCCTATGAGGAGCATGGCGTGATGCGAGGCACCTTGCTTACGATTCGCAGGTTGCTGCGATGTAATCCATTTGTCAAAGGCGGATACGACCCGGTGCCACTGTCCAAAGACAAGCGTGGTGCGCGTTGATCGGGGTGGCTGTATACTGTCTGGCTGAGAGTTTGTAGAAAGGAATGTGATGAGTCGATTGCCCGCTGCCCAGCGTCGGGAGCAGCTTTTAGACACGGCTGCGGAGCTATTTGCAACGCGAGGCTATGCGCGTGCGACCACCTTTGAGTTGGCGCGGGCAGCTGGTGTCACCGAACCCATCATTTATCGCCATTTCAAATCAAAGCGAGACCTGTTCGTAGCGTTGATCCGCCGAACGGGCGACGAAACGCTTCAGTCGTGGTCTGACGAGCTTGAAAACGCCAGCGACCCCGCTGATCGACTCGTCAGGCTGATCCGTGCCAACCCCATGGTGAACCCGCACGCACAGTTTGCCTATCGCGTGATTTTGCAGGGGATCACCGAGGTCCATGATGAAGTGATCAGCCAGGCGCTGGACGAGCACATGCGCACGCTGCACGGCTTTTTGACAGAACAGATCATCGAAGCACAGGAGAGTCGGCATGTACACAAACGATTCAGTGCGGACATTATCGCCTGGCTATTGATTGATGTCGGGCTTGGTTATGGCGTGCTGGACGCGCTGGGTGTTGAAGGACATGGCCTGGACGACAGCAAGACCCATGTGGTTGATGTCATCGTGCGCATGCTTCTGGGTAAAGAAACCCGGCAAATCAGCGAGTTGAGCGATGATCATGACAACCCCAAACCAGCTCCGGAATAGACAGGGCTCTAACGATTGAGCTACGACGGTGTCTGCCTTGAGTGGAGCACGGGCATTTGCTGCAGGTATGCCAGTGCGAGCGGGTCGTTCCACGATTCAAATCGTTCGTATGAGCCATCGAAATAGACACGCCCTGCGTTGATCATCACGATGCGAGGCCTGAGGCGGCGCAAGAGATCGCGATCGTGGGTGATGACCAGGCTTGTGCGAGCGAAGCCATCGATTGTGGAGTGATGCACATCAAAGACCAGTTCATGGATTTTGCCTGCGACCACCGGGTCCAGACCGGTGGTGGGTTCATCGTAAAAAATCACTCGAGGTCGCATGGAAATGGCGCGTGCGATCGCGACGCGCTTGGCCATTCCGCCTGAGAGTTCATCGCGGTCACGGTAAAGAACAGCATCGGGGTCCAGAGCAGCGCGGGTCAGGCTGGTGCGTGCCAGCTGTAATATCTGTTGTTCACTCAGACCTGCGTATTCACGAAGCCAGAGGGCGATGTTGTCGTAGACGGTGCCTGAGAACAAGGCGTTGCGTTGAAACACCAATGCCCAGTGGCGGCGCAGGCGATCAAGCCCCTGTCGATCCAGCGTGTGCAGATTCACCATGGGCTGGTCGGGTTGTTCGTGGTCGCGGGCGCAGACGGTGCCTGCATCTGGGTCCATGAGTGCTGCGATGATGTCCAGAAGAACGGTCTTGCCGCAGCCACTGGAGCCGACGATGGCGGTCATGGATGCCTGGGGGATATTCAGGTCGATGCCTTTGAGTACGGGTCGGTCTTGAAAGGCTTTGGTGATGCCACAGGCGCGGATTTCCAGAGGCGAAGTGCTGGGATCGGATTGTGAGTTGGGGCTTAAATTCGTTGACATTGCATGCAGCATAGGAAAAATGCAGCGCGATCACGCTACAAGGGGCTGAGATCGGCAAAAACAGCCCTCTTGGTGGTCTTTTTGGAGGCAAAAACATTCCGTCAGGGCCCTGGAGGATATGGTTTGATTGTCTTTGTTCTGAGATTTGTTAAGAGATGTAAGCCATGATTTATCTTGATTGCAATGCCACCACCAAGCCAGCACCAGAAGTCGTTCTGGCGATAACAGAGATGCTCACGATTAGCTGGGCCAATCCGTCCAGTGGGCATCGCATGGGTCAGCGAGCACGGGCTGCGATCGAACTGGCTCGTGAGAACATGGCAAGGCTCTTGACTGCCAAGCCTCGGGAGATTGTGTTCACCAGTGGCGGGTCTGAATCACTGGATCTTGCCATCCGAGGCTCGGTGGACCATTCAAGCAGCAGATCAATCGTGCTTTCAAAGATCGAACACCGTGCATTAAGGCAGACCGCTCAGAATCTGCATGACACGCAAGGCGTTGAGGTTCGCTGGCTCAGATGCAACCGTGATGGACGCATCTGTCTGGACCATCTGGAAGAGCTGCTTTGCCCTGCTCCTGACATGGTCAGTGTGCAGTGGGTTAACAGCGAGACTGGTGTGATACAGCCCATGCAGCAGGTGGTTGAGCTTTGTCAGCGGGCGGGAGTCAGGCTGCATTGTGATGCGACGCAGATGGCTGGCAAGATGCCGATTGATGAGGACATTGCACAAGGCTGTGATTTGTTGACTTGCTCGCCTCACAAGTTTTATGGTCCCAAGGGTGTGGGGGTATTAAGAGTCAGGCAGGGTGTATCGATTGGACCATGTCTGCTTGGGCCACAGGAGTTGAATCGGCGTGGCGGGACGGAAAATGGGCTGGGGATTGTTGGTGCGGGGAAAGCTGCCGAGCTTGCATTGGCGTGGCTGGCGGACCCGGAGCATCGTCAAAGGCAGGCTGAGATCCGGGATCTTCTGGAAACGCTCTTGATTGACGGGTGTGAATATGCCATGCGGATCACGCCTGATTCACCAAGGGTCTGGAATACATCGTGCATGGGTTTTTCGGGTCTGGCCAGCGAGGCGATTCTGATCGGCCTGAGTGAGCGCGGGGTCTGCGCCTCGGCAGGGACAGCGTGTGCCAGCGGGTCGTTGGAGCCAAGCGAGACGATACTGGCGATGGGTGTTGAGGAGAAGTTGGCGCGGGGGGTGCTCAGGCTGAGTCTGGGCAGAGAGACGACGCGCCAAGAGGTGCAAGAAGCTGCAGCAACACTCATTGAGGTTGCAGCGCGGGTGGGGAGTTCGTCTGCGCAGCTTATCTGAGCGTGTGGATTGGCTTTGGGTGTGCTGTTCGGGTAGCCTTGTAACTATGACAAACGAATTTTCTGCGTCGATGTCCACGGATCAGGTTCTTGAAGTACCTTCGCGGACATCGTTAATGGCTGTTTTTGCTCTGGTGCTTTCACTGATCTGCTTTATACCCGGCGCGGGTGTGCTCGCGGTGATCATGGGTATTTTCTCGCTTTTGAATATCCGTTCATCACGAGGGCGGCTGGGGGGCACGGGGCTGGCAGCGACGGGGCTGGTGATCGGTTTGATTGTCAGCCTGATCTGGGTTGCGATCAGTGCGGGTCTGATCATGACGGTCAAAACGCTGGAAGAGCGAGCTCTCAAACCGATGGGTCAGGCGATGAGTGCGGTTGAATCTGGCGATATCCAGGCGTTGAACAAGCAGTTCAAGGCACCAGCGGGCAAGGTTCTTGATGCCCAGGCGGTCGCTGATTTTCGTCAGGAATATACTGCCAGTCTCGGTTCGTTTACGGGCATGCCCGATGGATGGATGGAGATCGCAAAAAGCTACAGCGAGTTCGGCCCGGCGATGCAGAACCTGCAAGGCATCAACAATGTCCTCCCTTTCCCGGGGCTGTTTGTAAATAACAAGGCACTGGTGCTCGGTGAAATCGATCCGACAGCGACGGGTTCAAATGCCCTGGATTTTAAAAATATCGGGCTGCTCTTGAGTGATGGCACCGAGTTCTGGTTGATGGACTTTGTGAACGATGCTCCCCTCGCTCCCCCCTCCGATTCGGGTGAGCCTCAAGGAGATCCGGCCAGTGGCGAGGGCGGCTGAGCAGAGCGGTTGTGCATTGATTAGTTACGATGGGTGAAAGTTTGTAAGCAGGTGGATTGTGAGCCAGACGAGCGAATCCAAGCCGATCATCTCGTGTCGAGTACTGACCAAGTCATTTGATGGCAAGTGCGTGATCGACGGGCTCAATCTGGATGTATACCGTGGCGAAACCATGGTGATCATGGGAGGCTCGGGATCGGGCAAGAGCACAACGCTTCGGATCATGATCGGTTCGCTCAAGCCTGATGCTGGCTCGGTCCACATGTTTGACAAGGATATCTGCTCGATCAACGACGATGATCTTAACGACCTTCGCAAGCGGTTCGGCATTTTGTTTCAATCCGGTGCCCTATTTCAATCCATGACGATCGCGGAAAATGTTGCGCTGCCTTTGCATGAGCATACTGATCTTGATCCTGACATTATCGAGATTGCTGTGAAGTTGAAGCTTGAACTCGTAGGCCTGCGAGAACATGCCAACAAGTATCCTGCGCAGATCTCAGGCGGGATGAAAAAACGCGCGGGGCTGGCCCGGGCGATGAGCCTTGATCCGGAAATATTGTTCTATGACGAGCCTTCAGCGGGGCTTGATCCTGTGACCAGTGCCGAGATTGATCGGCTTATTATCGCCTTGAGCAAACAGCTCAAGGTGACCAGTGTGGTGGTGACCCATGAAATGGATTCTGCCTTTGCCATTGCTGACCGCATGGCGATGCTGGACAAGGGGCGGATGCTCAAGGTCGAATCGCGCGAGTGGTTTGAAAGGCTCAGGGACATGCCAGATGATCAGATATCTTCACTGAATCCTGACGAGCTGCTGATCCGCCAGTTTCTCAGGGGTGATGCAGAAGGCCCCATCACCCAGCGCAAAGCAGAAACCAACTACGAAGAAGATCTGTTTGGTTTTGTTGTCAACGATTTACCCAGTGCTGGGACACCCAGCGTCGAACCAACTCGAAATAAATAATCCACACCAACCACCACCCACCGAGGATCTGCCATGGCGATGAGGCAAGGACAAAAAAACAATGTGCTGGTCGGGCTGTTTGTTGTGCTCTCGGTGGTGGCGTTTGTGCTGATCAGCTTTGTACTTGCCGGTGCAGGGCAGTGGCTGGAATCGCGCACGAACTATATTGTGCAGCTGCCTCTTGAGGTCGGGGCTGCGGGATTGATGGAAGGCTCGCAGGTCACGCTGGGCGGGCATTCGATTGGTTCTGTTTCCAAGGTGGTCATATCTGATGACATGCAGGCGATCAAAGTCTCCATAGGCATCCGGTCAGACATCACCTTGCATCAGGGCACGCAGGCTTTTCTGGAGTTGCCTTTGCTTGGTTCGATCAGCTCTTTGAATTTTTCGTCCGCGGGGGATCTGGATGCACCGCCGATCAAAGAGGGCGATGTACTCAAGGGCACGCTGGCGCCGCCTGCCTTTCTTAAATCCGCGGGCTATGGCCCCAACGAAGCTTCCAAGGTTCGATCCATCATCGAGCAGACACAGGCTGCGACCAGGAAGATTGATGAACTGATGGCTCAGATTCGCGAGGATTATCAGCCCGTTTCGCAGGATGTCACAAGGATTGCTTCCAATATTCAGGATATCACCGAAGGAGCCCGCGATGACTACCCCCGTTGGGCTTCGGATATTGACTCGATCGTGGCTGATACAAAAAAGACCAGCCTTCGCTTTCAGGAAATGATCATCAAGTCTGATGAAACTCTCGATTCGTTCAGCCAAGGCGTTGAAGAAGCGCGGGCCATTATTAATAGCGATAAAATCACCAGCATCATTGATCATGTTGACAGTTCAATCGCGCGCATTCATGACGAGTTCCTCGACGAGATCGCTGCCACACTCGCAAATGCCAGAACAGGCACTGAGGATTATGCCAAGGTGGGTGAGCTGGTCAATCGCACGATAAACGAAGAGCTCCCCGCGATTCGCACTTCGCTTGCCAATGCCAGACTTGCGTCTGATCAGCTTAAGCTGACAACTGTCGAGGTTCGCCGAAATCCCTGGCGTTTGCTGTATCGGCCCAAGAATAAAGAACTGGAATCCGAGCTTTTGTATGATGCTACGAGAAACTATGCTCAGGCAGCCAGTGATCTGCGTTTTGCCAGCGAGTCGCTTGAATCGGTGTTGAACATGGGTGAAGCGAGGGTCATGGCTGTCCAACCCACGGTTGAGGAACTCTCTGCCCAACTTTCCGAATCATTTAAAAAGTATGAAAAAGCCGAGCAGAAACTGTTGCAGATCATCATGGATGGCAAGCCTTAGGACGCGTTGGGTCAGCGTGCAATCCATGCCACAGCGCTGCGGGAGGCTGGGCAAGGCGTTCTGGGCTGAAAACACCTTCTCCATGCGCATATTCTGTGCTGTTTTGACTATCGGGGTCTTGCTTTTATGTCAGCCTGCAACACTGGCTCAACAAGCTCGCGATGAGCTGTTGACGGGGGTGCAGTTTCTCAAGCTGGGGGATGATGCTGATGCGTTGCCCAGATGGGGTGAGCAGACTGAGCATGTGCCAGAGCGGGTGGTTCTGCTGATCCATGGACTTGATGAGCCGGGCTCGATCTGGGATACACTGGCCCCTGCACTGGCTCATGCGGGCTATAGCACAGCCCGGTTTGTATATCCCAATGATGGTCCCATCGCAGCATCAGCAGAGCTTCTTATCGAGCATCTCACAATACTGGCTGAGCAAGGCGTGCAACAGGTGGATCTGGTTTGTCACTCAATGGGCGGACTGGTCGCGCGCGATGCACTGACGCGGGCTGGCGTTGATCGCGCTGCATTGCCACAAATCCAGAGGCTCATCATGCTGGGTACGCCCAATCAGGGATCCGCCCTTGCCACCGCCCGAGGCATCGCTGAACTCCGCGAGCAACTGGTCCGCTTTATTGATGATCGTGAACAAAGCTCGCTCATGCGTTTCTCCCGAGATGGGCAGGGACAGGCTGGGCGTGATCTGATGCCAGGTTCTGCCTATCTGTTGGAACTCAATGCCCGAGAGCTGCCTGTGGATGTTCACATCACCATCGTGGCGGGTGTTGCGGTGCCTGTGGATGAAAAGGATGTCAAAGACAAAATCCGGTCATCCATTTTGGGAAAGGTTCTGGGAGCTGATTTGTCTGATCGGATCACGGATCAGGTTGTGAAGCTGAGCGCAGGGCTTGGTGATGGTGTGGTACCTGTGGATTCTGCACAACTGGCGGGTGTGGATGATGTCATCACGGTGCAGGCCAACCATCGCTCGATGGTGACCCACCTGGGGACTGACGATCTGCTTTGGGGGGTGGGCATTGCTGGATTGGGTGTGGCGGGTGAGCCGCCTGCGATTCCGATTGTGCTGAATCGATTGCGTCAGGAGCCCACTTCTTCTGGTGGTTAATTGTCAAATCTGTTAGGATTCTGGGTATGGCTCAGCGAAGGCATCATTACGAGCAGGCTTTTGAGGTGTATCTGCGTCGGTGTCGGATCCCATATGTGGCTGTGAACGAAGCCAAGAAGGCTCTGCTGCCTGAAAAGAGCAGTCGTGCTCCGCTGCAGGTCTTTGACCCCCAGGATCAGACCCCCAGAAGTCTCAAATCGTTTGATTTTGTGATCTATGGCCCAAGCACAAATCTCCTCCTGGAAATCAAGGGACGAAAAATCCCCAGGCGACTCTCGCCAGCGTCAATCCCGCCTCAGGCAGATCATCTCATGTCCTCACCCCATTCTGATGGAGCAAATGGGGGGAGAGGAGGAGGGGGGGGAGGGGGGAAGGGCAGGCTTGAATCGTGGGTGACAGAGGATGATGTTGAGTCGCTGGGGATCTGGGAGGATCTCTTTGGGCAGGGTTTCCAGGCTGCGTTCGCGTTTATCTACTGGTGTGATGAACAGCCACCGGATGCACTTTTTCAGGAAACCTTTGAGCACCAGAACAGGTGGTATGCCATTCGTGCCATCACCAGGCGGGCGTATGCCTCTGCGATGAAACCCCGCTCAAAGCGCTGGCGTACGGTGCATCTGCCCACTGAATCGTTTGAAAGGCTCAGCCAGCCTCTGGCGGTCTGTGGGCTGACTCATTGTGAAGATGAGCCTCAACCGGTCGCCATACCTCAGTATTGATGAATCCACAGACCCCTGTGCGACGAACCTTCTGGATGAGGCAACTTCAGCCAGCACAAGGGGCTTGGAGCATCTGGATGGTATTTTTTGCTTTACAGGGTGGTGTTCGACCCGTAGGATCATGGCAATGAACAAATCAAATACATTGAGGATTCTTGTCGCTGCAGGCGTGCTGGGGTTTGGCACGATGCTGACGACGCCAACACTGGCTCAGCAGAATCAGAATGATCTTCAGTTGACTCAGTCGCGCAGGCCACCCAGACCCGATTCACCAGCCAAGCCTTCGACGCTGATGAACTACCTGGTGCTGGCCATGATCGTCGGCGGCGTGGTTGGTGCAGCATTGATCCCCGCCAAGAGAGGTCACCAGGACTAACCCCACCCCACCCCCACCCATCCCCCGCCCCAATCCCGCCCTGCCACACAGATTCAGCACACACGATTGTGCTTTGAGAAACTCCGATGGCGAACAAGAAGTGAGGACTCTTCCCATGAATCGACGAGCAACAACGGGTCTGATCGCGCTCAATGGCGTATTGGTGGTGATACTGGCTGCGGTCAGCCTGTCGCCTCGGGCTGGCGCCCAGTCAAATCGCCCTCGCGGTTCGTACACCATGGTCGGCGGGCAGATCCAGGGCGGCTCCACCAACGCGATCTATGTCATGGATTCATCAAGCCAGGAACTCGTCGCTTTACGCTGGGATCAGTCCAGCAAGCGATTCGCAGGCATCGGCTGGCGCTCACTGGCTGCGGATGCCAAAGCTGGAAAGGGGCGATAAATCATGCCCACCCCCACCCCCACCCCACCACCCCTTCACCACACTCCCACCACTCAGGCAACATCCGGAGCTACACGCTTTGGTCCCGGCCAGTCCACATTGTGGGCCAGCGCTCTGGTGCTCACAGCACTCATCATCATGCAGGCCAGCCGGGTTGTCCCCGCGCAGGCTGAGATGGTCGCTTCAGATGGTGATTTCACCATGATGACGACCGATGCAGGCACTGAAGAAGCGTTATTTGTGCTGGACAACCGTGCGGAGATGCTCTCAGCCTATATTGTTGTGAACCAGAGTTCGTTACAGCTTCAGGATCGCCTGAGTCTGCCCAAAGTCTTTTCTGATGCCCGTGCCCGCACGACAGGCCTTCCCTGATCGGGATACTGACCTGATGAATGCGAGCTTGGGCACCTGTGCCAGGACCTGTCGCGCCGCTGCTGGGCCGTTGCGACAGAAGATATAAAAACATGCCCAGCATGATTCCTTGTGCCCGCGATTGTGCGGGTGTGTGTTGTGGTGCGCCTGGCAGGGTTTGATTCAGAAGGTTCTAACATGCCGATTTATCCGCTTGAGCAGTTTGAAGCTGATGTCACAGCGTACGAAAAAGAGCTTATAGAGCACGCCAAGTCCATTGAACCTCGCACGGTCGTGGTTCGCTTTGGATCGCTCAAGCTCATCGGCGAATACCCCGCGTTGCGATCCGTCAAACCGGGGTGTGGCTCAAAGTTTGTCGTCAAGACCCATCGAGGCACCGAGCTGGCCACTGTTCTGACCAGCACCTGCCCCAACTCGGGTTGTTCGCACTCGCTCACGCGCAAGGAGGTCTTGCAGTATGTGAACAACTCTGGTGGGCGCGATTATCCCATGTATGCCAATGGCCGCGTCCTCAGGCTTGCAACCCCGGAGGATCTTCAGGCTCAGGAGCGCATCGAGCAATCAAAGCACAAGCTCAAGATGCGCGCCAGATCGGTCGCTCAGGCGATGGATCTTTCCATCAGGATTATTGATGCGGAGCCTATTCTGGGCCGGGAAGTGCTTACTTTTTATTACACTTCTGAGGACAAGGTAGACACCCACGATCTGGCTGCTTCACTCCGAGACGAGCATCAGACCCGTGTTGATCTCAAGCATATTGGTGCCCGAGACGATGCTCGCCTGACTGCAGATTACGAACGCTGTGGACAGCACTGCTGCTGCAAGAGCTTCCTCAAGGTGCTCAAGCCGGTCTCCATGCGATCTGCAAAGACGCAAAAGGCCACGCTTGATCCATTGAAAATCTCGGGCCGATGTGGCAGGCTGATGTGCTGCCTGCGCTACGAGGACCAGACTTACACCGAACTCAAGAAGAACCTGCCTCACCGCAAATCCAAAGTTGGCACCCCTTTGGGCGATGGCATTGTGTTGGATTCTCAGATTCTCACGCAGCTGATCAAGGTTCGCCTTGAATCAAATGAAATCGTCGTCGTGCCCATCGAAGAGCTTTGCAAGCCAGGCACACAACCAAAGCCGGCTGCCTCCCCACCCCCCGCCCCATCAGCACCTCCCAGCCGATCAGAATCCCGGAGTTCATCCAGGTCATCAACTGGTCGCAGCTCCCAGGGTGATCAAGCTGCGGTTACGGGCGATGGTGTTGAAGATCGTCAGGATCAGTCCAGGAAAAAACGCCGAAGAAGGCGCAAGCGCAAGACCGCTGATGAATCTTCCACCCCCAGTTCGTCCAGCAGCGAGAACGCTGATGGGTCAGATGTTTCACAAGCTCAGTCTGCAACACCTTCTGAGGGTGCCAGCACGACTCCGGGTGCAACTGATGATGATCAGGCCAAGCCTCGCAAAAAACGCAGGCGGCGCCGACAGCGAAAGGGGCCGGGCAACGCTGGCAACTCGCAAGACTCTGACAACAATGGCCCCCCGTCTACCCCCCCGTCCTCAGACAGTCCTTCAGGAAACTCTCCTGATTCATAACGCCCGTTTCCAGCGGGCATGCGTGAACTCATACCCGTCATCCTCATTGAGCGTATCGTATTGCCAATGTCCACACGAGAGACCAACACCAGCACGCCGATATACGATCAGCCCAGCCCCAATCCTCTGCGCGAGGTGACTTCTTCCATCCTGATCGCTTTCATCATGGCGTTCGTCTTCCGCGCCTTTATCATTGAGGCTTTCGTGATCCCCACCGGCTCCATGGCTCCCACGCTCATGGGTGCTCACATGGAGTTCAAAGGCCCCGAGTCCGGCTATGACTGGACCGTCGGCCCTACGGAATATTTCCCGCGTACTCAGACACCCAAGCCCGTGCAGGGTCGCGTTGATACTCAGGACCCCATGACAGCCCAGCCTCTGCACTATGCCCAGGTTCCCCTGCTGGCGGGCGACCGCATCCTTGTGCTCAAGTATCTGTTTTCCATCCATGATCCTGAACGGTTTGATGTGGTCGTGTTCAAAAGCCCGGCTGAGCCTCAGACCAACTTCATCAAAAGGCTCATCGGCCTGCCCGGCGAACAGGTCGCACTGATCGATGGCGATGTCTTTGTTCGCGACAATGCACTGGCTCCGCCTGCGACGGATCAACGCATTGCCCGGGTTGATGCCTGGTCACAAGATGGCTGGCACATCGTGCGTAAAAACGAACGAACCCAGCGCGGAATCTGGCAAGATGTCTTTGACTCTGCCTATGCACCTGATGACCCTGCCTGGCGAACCCCTGCATGGTTGACCGATGATCAGCCCCAATGGTCCACCGACCATAACGCTTCGTACACCTTCCAAGGCTCAGGCAGGGCGACACTCACCTGGAACACAGACCAGAGGCCCATCGTTGATACCTACCCCTACAACGCTCTGCAAAACCAGCGCCAGCGCAATGGCAGAATCGATGCTTTCTTTCCTGTTTCTGACCTTGCCATGTCATGCAACATCAAGCCTGACAAGAGCACCGATGCCCTTTGGGTTTCTGCACTGCTTCAGGCTCGAGGCTATGAGTTCTCCGCTCAGATTCAGGGGGCACAAGCCAGGCTCCTCATGCGGCCTCAAGCCATGCTCAAAGATGTGCAAGCCCACTGGACCACCCTTGCATCTGAAACCATCAAAAACGCCTTCGCCCCCGGCAAAATCACGCGTATTGATTTCTGGCATGTGGATCAACAACTCTGGCTTTGGATCAATGACAAACTCGTCGCCAAAGCACCTTACGAATGGGACCCCGCCCAGCGCGTTCTCGCAGCGACCGGCCGATCCATCGAGCAGATGATCGATTCAGACAGTACCTCGCGCACAGCCTTCTCCGTCGCCCGGTTCTACCGCAAACCAAAGCCACAATGGACATTCAAAGGCGGCTCGTTTGAACTCTCGCGCGTCGCGCTCAAACGCGATCTTTATTACCAATCACCCCATGGCTCTGTCGGCCCGTACTATGGCACCGGCACACATCCTTACAATGTCGTCGACCTTAACCAGAACCAGTTTTTCGTCTGTGGCGACAACTCGCCCGCCAGTGCTGATGGCAGACTCTGGACCAGCACCAGCCCCTGGATCTGGTCTATTGACAAGACCCCGGGCATTGTGCCTCGGAATCTGATGATCGGCCGAGCCTTCTTTGTCTACTTCCCCGCTCTGCACAAAAACCATGGCGTCCCCGTCCCCAGCTTCGGCAAAATCCGCTTCATCTGGTAACCGCCCTCCCCCCCCCACCCTCCCCCACCCTCCCCCACCCCCACGCACCCCCACGCACCTCCACTCGCTCACCCTTCCCCCTGCATTACAAACTTACTCATCCACGCGTGTGATCCGAATCTCCGTTGTGGTCTTGATGCGAATCTGGCTGCCTTGATACGCGCCCTCAAGCACCGGCTCTATGCTCTGTTGATGCTCAATTACCACCCCCCGCCCCCCCCGCGCCCCCCGCCCCGCCATCCCCCCCTGTCCCCTCTGACCAACATCCCACACCGTCTTGCCTGTGAGTGAAAAGGACTTCAGCTCGACCGTGTGATCCAGACCCGACAGGCTGGAATCAAGCTCTGCCTTGCCTGAGATCATCACAATCGCCTGATCGTTCTTGACTGATTTGAGCGTTTGTCTGACCTTCAGCTTCAACTCGCCAAAGGGGCTGGCATCTTCTATTTGCTGTGAAACCCAGGTCTCGCCAACAGCGGTGACTGGTGCTGGTTTCATGTTGCAAAGCATCGGCTCATAGGTTGCGCGGATATGTCTTTTCAGCATGAGCTGTTCAAATGCAGCAGCAATCGTTGCATCCTCAGGCAGTTTGATCCGTGCTCCTTTTATCTGAACCATCCGCCCCCGGTGATCAAGTTCTATCAGGATCGGTGTCGACAAAATCGCCCGGACAAGTTCTGCTGCTTCGGTCGAGTCCTTTGCATCTCGGTGAGTGCTGTCAAACCGAACTGTTACGCGCTGGCCGAGACTTTGCTCCACCTTGACCTGCTCAAATCGAAGCTCGATGGTTTTACCTTGCTCGCTTTCTTTGATCACATGCAGGCTCACCAGCGAGTCCTGTTCCAGACGCTGTTCAAAGAGCTGTTCTGGTTTGCCCACAGCAGATTGATTTGAACTCACCACCCCCACGCTGAGCCGAGTGATTCGATATCGAACAGACTCGCCTTGTTTGAGACCAAACGCAAGGTCGACTCGAGCTGCAGGTTGACCAGCACTCGACCCGGCATAGCACCAGCCAAGGCACACAAATACAATCGACAAAATCGCCTGGCCAGCACGCACAGAAGAATCCCTCTTGAGTTTGAGCTTTTCAGCCTTTACTTCACTTTTACATCAACGACCACTGGCCGATGATCGCTGCCAGCACTGTCGCTGCGATCCAGCCCCGCCCGTGCCAGTGCTGCATCTGAAAGTCTGGCGGTATCCAGAACAAACGCCCGCACCAGAGCTGCGGATTCATCGTCCAGCAGCATGTAATCAAGGCGGCTGGGTGCAAACTCGCTGGCGGGATCACTCCATGTATACCCTGCGGTATCCGCCCGCACCAGGACAGGCACAACAAGCATGTTGCTCCCGCCTTCACCAAGCCCATGTGCCATTGCTTCCAATGGTTCGTGACTTCCCACCAGGTTCATGTCGCCACCGATCAGCTCAAACACCCCCGGCTCCCGATTATTCATCAACCCGAGAATTTTGTTGATCGCATGAGCTTCATCAATCCTGGTCAGATCCTCACTGGACCCATACGAGCCACAGCACTTCAGATGCACGCTGGTGACGCGCACTTCACCAATGGGTGTACGCACCAGCCCGGTGACACATCTCACTGTCCTGTCATTGCTCGTCAGCGTTGGGTTTTCGCCAACAATCTCAAACCTGGAAACAATCGCAACCCCCCAGGCATCGTTCACCCGTGCATACCAGGAATGCTCGTGTGATACATTGAGCGTAAACCAGGTCTCAAGCTCCTGAGCTGTGGCATCTGTCCATTCCTGTAGCAGAACAATGTCAGGATTAACCACCTGAATCAACCTGCCAAAACGCTCTGCATCATCCCGAGGCGAAGCGCGCAGCACATTGAACGACATTACACGAAGCGCCTCATCCTCTGGACCCGGCACAATGGCATCACCTGCTCCGTCACCATTACGCTTACCCAGAGACAACTCAAACGGATCAGACCACCCTGTTGCCTCTATTGTAAAATCCCCCGCCCCCCACATCACGAACAGTCCGCGCATCTGCGAGCTGTCCATCTTCAGCCCGGCAATGTCCTTGCGGGCAATGCGCACCTCGAACCACTCCGCAGCGTGCGAAGGCAGAAAAGTCAAATCAATGTCTGAATGATTCAGCTCACGGGCTGCACCCCACTGGTCATAGACCAAGACCTGCACGCCTCGCCTTTGGCCCTTGTCATTTTCTGGCGAAAAACGCACTGATAGATCGACGCCAAAGTTGGCCGCATCGGGGATATCGACAAGCTGGGTTCCTGTTTCGCTGTTGCCATCAAGATCAAGCTCCAGCGAGACGGTGTCTGGCGCTGCCTGCAGGCTTAGAGCCTGACCTGTTGACACGCGGAAGTACAGGTAATCGCTGTCGGATGTGGCTGCAGCATCGGCGGGCCATTCACTCAGATCGCCATCAATAATGATCGCCCGCCCTCCCGACCCCCCCTCGCCCCCCGACCCCCCGCTCCCCCCGACCCCACCTGCAGCTCTGCCATCTCGCGTCTGCCCCTGCCCGCTGCACCCAGCACACATGCTCACAGCGACAAGCGCAACAACGCCTGCAAAACACCCCGCGTACATCTTCCGGGACACCCCGACGAAATAATCTTTGTCACTCATACATCCAGTATGCGCTGCCTGACATGAAACAGCAAGCCCTAACCCCCCGTCCACATACCTCAACCCCCACTCTGATGCGAAAACACTGCTCATCAAGAGCCAGCAACCGATTCTATATTCTGAAGCGTTCAGGTATTGTCTGATTTTTAACGAACTGCGACCGTGAGGGAGCGTTTGATTTGGGTGAAGATTTTTAAGACCGCTCCCTGACAGTCGCGGCTCGTCAGGAAGCTGAATCCCTGCTTATTCCGCTGGGGGGGCTTCCCCCGAGGGCGACTCAGGTGCTGGTGCAGATTCACCGCCACCTCCACTACCGGCCTCACCGCTGCTGTTGCTGGGTGTACCAGCGGTTCCAGCAGGTGCAACTTCTGCACGATCGGCAAGAGTTAGATCCAGCCGATTCATGATCTTTTCGAGGATTATGGTGTCAATTGCTCGTTGGCCATAAAAAAACTTGGTTAGAACATCCTCTCGGGCGCCGACCTCAGAGGCCAGTTCACCGGTGCTCATGCTTTTACGAATCATGGCTCTTTGAACCACTGCACCGATTGGGCGTTTACTCACGGTCTAACTCCTTGGCTCTGACTTCCTGGGCCGTTGCTATCGGCCATTCCTGACCCGAGCGTGAGTATCATGCTCCGATAACACCCTTCAGGCAAGTGATTTTCCATTTTGTTCACCATCAGATCCATAAAGTAAGATCCCGTCTTCTGGTTGTGAATGCACGCATCTGCCCGCCTAGGCTCAGGCATGGGTCAGCTTTTTCAGACAATAGGGCGTAATCCGCTGGGCTTTGCTGCGGTGGTTGGGGCAGTTGTTGTTCTGTTCCTGATCGGCAGGGCGATCGAAATGCGGCGTATCAAAAAATCTGCCCGTATCCGCCGTCGCGATGATTGAACTGATCTCGCCAGCAGGTCTTTGACCGTTCATGCTCAAACGCCGGGCACCGTGGTCTTCTCTACAGCACTTGGTTTGATGATCTTCACCTGTCTGGTGGATTGTGCATCAACCTGACCTGTGATGCCTACAACCTGACCAATCAGAGATTCAAAGTCGATTCCGCTCACCGATCGTACATATCCGATCGTGTGCGAAGTTTTGTGAAGCGAACGAACCCGGTACATCAGCGTCAGCCGTTTTCCATCGTACACCCTGGAATGATCCAGCTTGCCCACCAGCACGAAGCCGTTGAGTTTGGAAAAACTCTCGATTTTGCTCTGTCGCTCGCGCGAAAGTTCCCGGGACTGGTTCTGTGACTTGCTCAGCTTGCGAATCTCCTCCTGGGCATCTCGTTTGAGTTTCAACAGCTCAAGCCGATTGCTCAGCCTCTGCACCAGCCTTCGGGTTGATTGCCCCTCGCCCGTCGTCGTTGATATGGCCCGCTCAAACTCCAGGATCAACGCATCGATCTCGGATTCATTGTCAGGCTGATGCATCACATTCTGATACGACTGTGCGAGTGCTGCGTACACACTCAGTTCTGCGGGTTGAGGCTTTGCGGTTTCAGACTCCGGTTCAGTCTCTACTGCGTCTGTCTGGTCAGATTCAACAGTTCCTGTTTCCACCACCATTGAATCAATCAGTGAGTCATCCACCGAGCCACTGGCTTCAGGCGTCTTTGCTTTGTCAGCCTCACTGGTTTTGACACTCTTTGTATTGCCTGTGATGCCTGCAGGCTCACGCACCAGTCCCTTTGGCATTTCCCCGCCCGTGTGTTTTTTGATAAACGCCTGTTTCTCTGCACTTGTTGCGGGTCTGAGAAACTGCTCATGAATAAATCCATGCGCATTGAGTGGTGCTGCAACGCGATATGCCAGCACCTTTCCGTCGCTGCCAGGGATCGTTTCGAGCACTTGAAGCAGTTGACCAGCAGGTAGGGGTTTGTCCATGAGCTGCTTCCAGCTGCTGCGCATTCCTGAGGAAACATTGGCAGCCTTGAGTTTGTCGCTGGCGGTCAACAGAACCTGTTTGCCGTCTTCTGTTTCCTGCACACGATCCGCAGCCACATAGGCGCTGCCTACACCGATCAGCTTCACTCGCCGCCAGGCATTGGTCTGGCCATCAACTATCAAGACGGTGCCTGCTTTGAGCTTTCCGATGGGATACCATACCGTCCCCGCGCCGCAGCGAAGCAGCGCATTGTCAGCAGTCACAACCATATGGCGAGGCTCGACAGCTTCGACATCGCCTGCTGCTGTTGCAGGAAGACGCACACTTAAAACCAGCGTCAACCCCAGCACAACACACAGCAGATGCCTGGGCAGGGAACCCGTCAGCTGCGTAAAAAAGGAAGATGCTCTGGAAACTGTTTGTGGCTGGCATGACATCGTCAGAACCTCCTTGTAATTTTGGGGTATGGTGGTCCAGCCAAGAGTGTAGTCAAAGATGCAACTTGCGTCGTACAAAAACCCCCACAGCCCAAGGCTTCTGCTCCCCACCCACACCGAACACCACCCACCCACCGCCTCACCATTGTCCATGCAGGTAAACTCACCCATGACCGCAAACACACTCCAATGCTCCCCGCTTGATGCTGCTTCGCCCACAAACCGCATGCCCAGGTTCAGATTCATCGTGATGCTGACCGGGCTGGGGCTCTTGAATATGTCGGGTTGCGTCTCGCCTTTGTATGACCAGGCTGAGCAAACCCTGCGTGAATCGGTCATCGACTCGGTTCGCCGGGAGATCGCCCCAGCAGAGGCTCAGCCCGAGCCTGTCACCATGAAACACACTTTTCAGGTCGATCCCCTGAACCTCAAGCCGGCAACCATCGCAGAGCTTGAAGAAATGGCAGGCCTGGACTCATACCAGAACGACCCTCTGGTCATCAGCCCTGATCTGCAGGGCATGGAGCAGAAAGTCGTTGGCATCAGCCTCGAACACGCCATCCACGCAGCGATTCAGCAGAATCTTTCGGTGCAGTTTGCCAGGCTCGCTCCCGGCATCGCTGAATCGCAGGTTGTTGCCGCTCAGGCAGCCTTTGACTGGATCCTGTTCTCCAACTCCAGCTTCAGTTCAACAGATCAGCCTCGGACTTCCCCTGCAATCGGAGGCCAGGCTGTCGGTCTGGGCTCGGATATCCGCAAAGTCGTCGATATCACCTCAGGCATCCGCCGTCGATTTAACTCTGGTGGCCAACTCACGATCCAGAACCAGTACACTTACACCAATGTCCTTACGCCGGGTCTTTCCACTGCGCCCAACCCCGCCAACCTCGCCAACCTTTCCTTCCAGATAGACCAGCCACTGCTCAGAGGCTTTGGTTCAGATGTCTCGCTGGCGCAGATCCGCGTTTCCAGCAACGCCCAGAAAGATGCCATCGCCCAGCTCAAGTCCGACCTCCTGAACAACGCCAACCAGACCGAACAAGCCTACTGGCAGCTTGTCCAGTCTCACGCGGACCTGCTCATCCTCCGCAGGCTGCTCCAAAGAGGCATTCAGGTTCGTGATACCGTCAAGGCCCGCATTCAGCTTGATGCCACGCAGGCTCAGGTGGCTGATGCGGTTGCCCGCGTGGAAAACCGCCGTGCTGATGTCCTTCGTGCTGAGAACACCCTGCGCCAGGCCAGTGATCAACTCAAGGCACTCATTAACGACCCTCAGCTCACCGTCGGTTCTGAGATCCTCCTTGTGCCTGTCGATCGCCTCATCGACGAACCTGTGGTCTTCAGCCTCTACGATTCGATCGTCACCGCACTCAGCCAAAGACCCGAGATTCAGCAAGCCATCCTCGCCATCGACGATGCGTCTATTCGTCAACAGGTCGCCAACAACGCCCGCCTCCCTCAGCTGGACCTGCGCATGCAGCTCAAACTCAACGCCTTGGACACCAACATGGGCGATGCGTATTCCAATGTTGGCGACGGTCGATTCATTGACTACCTCGTGGGTCTAGTCTTTGAACAGCCCCTTGGCAATCGCCTTGCAGAATCCGGGTATCGTCAACGCAGGCTCGAGCGCATGCAGGCTGTGGTTTCATATCGCAATACGGTTCAGCAGATTCTGCTGGAACTCAAAGGTGCCTTGCGCGATGTGAGGACCAACCACGAGCTCATTGCTCAGACGCGTCAGGCGCGCATCGCCGGTGCTGAGAACTTGCGATCGCTCCGCGTTGAGATGGAAACCATCCGCTCTCTGGATACCAACACCCTTGACCTTCAGCTTCGCAGGCAGGAATCACTGGCCATCGCAGAACAGGCTGAAGTCGCAGCTCTGGTCAACTACGCTACAGCACTTTCTCGCATCTACGCAGCGATGGGAACCTCGCTCAAGAAAAGCAATGTCCAGTTCCAGATTCAAGATGTCAATCAAGGTCTTGACACGCAAGCTGGACGCTGGTGGATCCCCGAATCATGGGCAAACCCAGACACCGCTGACGATGCTCAACAAGACGCAGAGGTTGATGCGGATGCAGAAAACCCTGCTGACATGGAAACCGACGAAGACATGGTCGATGAGGCCGATCCCGCTCTGAATCTTGAAGCAGAACCTGAGCTGTCTGACGATACACAAGCCCCAGCTGATCTTGAAGCTGATGATCTGCCTGATCCGGAAGTTCAAGAGTCCCTTCCAGAAGCTCTTGATGATTCTGATGCACCAGTTGAGCCGGAATCTGACGAACCCTCAGCTCAATAGCCAACTTCGCCTGGTTTTGCTCATATCGTCTAGCTATGAGCACCGAGGCTGCCCAACTTGACCGTGCTGTGGACTTGATCCAGTCTGGCGGGCTCGTCGCGTTTCCTACAGAGACTGTGTATGGGCTGGGTGCTGATGCGACCAACCCTGAAGCTGTGCAACTGGTCTACGAAACGAAACAAAGGCCCGCGGCCAACCCGCTCATTGTCCATGTTGCAGATATCGCAATGGCCCAGCGTGTCGTGCTGGACTGGCCTGATCGTGCCCAGAAACTGGCAGCCTCGTTCTGGCCCGGGCCGCTCTCATTTATCCTTCCCAAAGCGCCCAGCCTTCCTGGAATAGTCGCTGCGGGCGGCTCCACCGTTGCTGTTCGCTGCCCGGATCATCAACTGGCGCTGAGCCTTATTGGCACTTGCAACCTGCCACTGGTTGCGCCCAGTGCCAACCCTTCAGGTGGCATCTCACCCACCACAGCAGATCATGTTCGCGCATCTTTTTCTGAAAATGATGTCTTTGTGCTTGATGGAGGGCCATGCCGGGCAGGCATCGAATCAACCGTGATCGATCTCACACAACACGCCCCACGCCTGCTCAGACTGGGCATCATCACACCCGATGCCATCGCCCGTGTCCTTGGTGAACCCGTGACGGACAGCTCCAGCAATGCACTGAGCCTGTCAAACCAGCCCTTGCCCAGCCCGGGCCTGCTGGCACGCCATTATGCACCCAAAGCACCTGCACAACTCTTTACAAACAACGACTGGCCCGCTCTCTTGCAAAGGTACGCCCAGCAACACCTCGTGGTCATCACTCACGATGCAACACTCACCCCCCCCACACACACAGCCACTTTATCGATCACCATCATTCGCCTGCCAGGTGAAGCTATGGCTTATGCCCGTGAGCTTTACACAGCTCTTCGTGAGGCAGATGCCATCAACCCGGCCTGTATAGCTATTCACAAACCAGAACCAGTTGGTGAACAAGCCCCCATCTGGTCAGCCATCCTTGATCGGCTCACCCGCGCCACCACGCCTGTAGAGCACACTGGCAGCTAACGCTTCTTCGCGTTGTTCAGCACTCTCGTCTTGCAGTTCGATGACCCGTTTTTTCCAGTTGGCGATCACATCCAGCACTTCTTGCGAGTTTCTGGCTTCACGGATGCCTTGTTTGAGAGGCAGGCTGTGCGAGTTGTTGATGTTTTTACCAAGCCTGGCAATTTTCTGTCTGATCTTGTGCATGCGCTGTCGTTCGGTGTTCACTTCACACATGCGAAGAAAGTAATCACGCACAAAATCGATCTTGTCACTCTCGCTCATTGGTTCTGGCATATGCCCGGTTGTCTGAAGCACCCACGCATCACGGAAGATCCAGGGCCTCGCAAACGCCCCGCGCCCGATCATCACGCCGCTGCAGCCTGTCACCTGCATCATCGTAACGACATCATCAGCACTGCCCACATCACCATTGCCGATCACGGGGATGCCTCCGGTTGTTTCACCCGTATAACGCCCCGTGTGTGCTGCGACCATCTCGACCACGCGTTTGATGCCTTGCAAGTCGCATGAGCCTTTGAAACGCTGTTCGGTGGTTCGGCCATGCACGGTTATGGCGCTCACACCAACATCAATCAGTCGGCACGCCAGTTGGCCCGCGTTATTTTGTTCAGCATCTTCTTGTGTCCATCCCAGTCGCATCTTGGCTGTCAAAGGCACCGCGTCTGGCAAGGCACTGCGCACCGCTTGAGCAATGCGAACCGCAGCATCGGGGATGCACATGAGCTTTGAGCCGCCATCGTTCTTGCAGACCTTGTCAACGGGACATCCCATGTTGATATCCACGACGGTGGCGCCGTGATCGGCACACCACCGGGCACCTTCTGCCAGAATCGCCGGGTCTGAGCCATAAAGCTGCATGCCAAGAGGACGATCCTGCTCATTGGTCATCGCCAGCCATCGCGTGGTGTCACATTCTTTGAGTAGCCCATGCGGGCTGAGCAAATCCGTACACGCCAGACCCACCCCCCCCACCTTCCCCTCCGCTCTGCCATTCATCGTTCCATTGGTAGAGCTTTGTCTTTCTCTGCCGATCTGGCGAACGCTGACACGCCATGCCAGATCGCACCAGCCTGCAATGGGTGCCAGGAGCAGGTTTGTGCCCAGGTGAACAGGTCCGATTTGTAAAGGTTTTCCCAACATTGGCAAAAATATCGATTCGTTCTTGAAACTCGCTTGCTTTTGAGTATTATCGTCGCAGCAAAGTACTTTAGGTGACGGTACTTGCGAGGGAGATAAGATCGTGAATTCGTTTTTTGTTCGTTTGATCGGCTTATGTTTGGCAGCTGCTATCAGTCTGCCTGTCGCTGCGTCGCCAATATCGAAAATCCAGATCGCAAGTGCCCATGGCGGCGACCAGTACATGGTTGTGCCTTCCATATGGGCAGTGACTGACTTTGGCATCTGGGTCACGACTGACTGCGCACCCCGATTTATGATAAAGAACCCACATAGCGAGCGCAGCTCCAGGATTTTGTTTCAAGGCGTCAGTCTTATGACCAGAATCACAATGGATCTGACAGAGTCAAACATCGACCAGGCGCTGGCGCTTAAGCTCATTGTTGATCCCGCCTTGAAAGCCCTACAAACTGACCAGGCGGTCGCGATTTCCAGTAAATCAAAATAACGCCAGGTATTCTGACGAACCCCGTGACCCGGGTTTTGAAAAATCCTGCAAAATAATGCTGTTTTTACACGCACAAGGTTCAATGTGCGCTCATTGATGAGCTGTGCCTGTTTCGGCTCACTTCAATGCGATCCTTCGAACCGAACCTAGACTCAGGCTGTGTACCAGATTCTGCTTCCATCACGCTATCTCACTCGGCGCATCATGCCTTTGCTGGCAGCTTTGGCGGTTGCTTTGTGCACCACCATGGTTCTGGTGACATGGTCGGTCATGGGCGGCTTTCTGGACATGCTGCTGGACTCGGGCAGAAACCTCATCGGTGATGTTGCGATAACCTGGCCCAACTCGGGCTTTGCCTATTACGACGAACTGGGGCAGATGCTCCAGGATGACGAGATGGTTCAGGCATGGGCACCCATGATCGAAACCTTTGGCCTCATCTCCCTGCCCGACGGCAGACGCGAAACCGTCATGGTCAAGGGCATTCAAGGCCCCTCCTACGCCCGTGTGACCAACTACAAAGACACCCTCTACTGGCAGCCTCTGGATAAACCCCTGCGTACCGATCCGCACAGTGAAGACTGGAGGCTCACCCATCATGATCTGTGGGAAAACCGTTATGAACAAGGGTTGAGCCTGACTGAGCCTCGCATTGACCGCATGGGTCAGCTTGTTGCTGATGAGCCTGCGGTGGTGCTCGGTATTGAGCTGTCGGGGTTCAACATCAGAAAGGCGGGCGGGTGGTATATGCCGGGGGTGCCTCGCAAGTTCAATGCTGATGGCACAGAAGAAGCGGTTGATGTTTTCATGCCCAACTCGCGGATCACGCTGACGGTTTTGCCTCTGGATGACAAGGGGCGCAACATTGATGTCACGGCGCGGGCGTTTCCTGTTGCCAACGAGTTTCGCACCGGGCTGTATGACCTTGATAAAAATGTCGTACTGATCAGGCTTGATGCGCTGCAGAACATGCTCAAGCTGCACGAAGCCCAGCGCGTGATCAAGGTTGATGCTGATATGCCTGGCACTGAGCTTCAACCCGAGTCGTTTGATCAGCCCGGCGAGGTACTGACCAAAGACCCCGCGCGGGTCACCGCGGTGATTGTCCGAGCTGTGGACGGGTTTGATGCGATTACCCTGAAGGCCCGCTGTCGAGAGATTTATGCGAAGTTTGAAGCTCGGCATCAAGGTGATGTACCCGCTCAAACCGCGATCATCATGAGCACCTGGGAAGATCAGAACCGGACGATGATTTCAGCTGTGAAAAAAGAAACGGCACTGGTGCTGACACTTTTTTCATTCATTTCCCTGACTGCGGTGATGCTCATTGTGGTCATCTTCTGGGTCATGGTGGCGGAAAAGACCCGGGATATCGGTGTCATCCGCGCTCTGGGCGCATCCAAAACGGGTATTGCGTCGATCTGGCTGATCTATGGCCTGTGCATCGGGCTGGTGGGATCTGCGATGGGTGGCATTCTCTCGTACACCATCGTGACCAACATCAACCCCATTCACGAATGGATGGGCAATGCTCTGGGCATCACCATCTGGGATCCCAGCGTGTATTACTTCTCATCCATACCCAATCAGATGGATGCATTTCACGCAGCGATTGTGCTGGTGGGAGGCGTGCTGGCGTCGGTCGTGGGGGCAGCTTTGCCATCATTGCGGGCAGCCAATCTCGATCCCGTTCGCGCTTTGCGATTCGAGTAGCAAATTACCTTTAACAGGATCTCCATGAGTCAGTCTCCGATCATTCATGCCAAAGACATTCACAAGACCTACCGCCTTGGGCGGGTGGATGTGCCTGTGCTTCGCGGAGCATCGCTCAGCGTCAACACGGGCGAGTGGGTGAGTATTCTGGGGGCATCAGGATCAGGGAAAAGCACACTTTTACATTTACTGGGCGGGCTGGACCGGTGTGATCGAAAGCCTGCGGGGTCGATTGCATTTCAAGGCACGGAGCTGGTTCGCCTGTCTGCGGGTGCGATGAATCGATATCGATCGCGATCGGTGGGGTTTGTGTTTCAGTTTTATCATCTGCTGCCTGAGTTGACGGTGCTTGAGAATGTGCTGGCTGGTGCGATGGTGCGTCACAGCTTTGGATATTTGTCTTTAAAGAAAGCAATGGTGAGCCGGGCGGGTGAGCTTCTGGAAGTTTTTGGTCTGAGTGAGCGTCTGAAACATCGCCCCGCGGAGCTTTCAGGCGGCGAAAGACAGCGAGTTGCCATTGCCCGGGCTTTGATCAATGAGCCTGACATTCTGCTGGCTGATGAGCCTACGGGGAATCTGGATACACTGACTGGAAATGCCATTCTCGACGAGCTGGCCAAGGTTCGTTCCAGCAGAGGTCTGACGCTGATTATGGTCACCCATGACATTGCTACAGCCCGTCGAGGCGACCGTCTGGTCGAGCTGATTGATGGTGTTGTGGGCGAGCAAAGCCCGCTTGTGACATAAATTTCAACAAAGAAGCATCATCTTTGGTTTTAAGGAAATAACGCCCGGGCCTGTTGTGCTGGTTACACTTAGGCCTGTTCTACTCTATATGGTTTATGTTGGAGCCTTGATTGTCAGTCCTGCACACAAGTTCAAGAGAAGACCCACCTTCCAGCTCAACAATGCTCCAGACGGTGCTGCTGCGAGGAGTCGCCGAGGCTGTGACTGCCAGTGTTCAGGTTGTTGGCCAGGGTCAACCCGTTGTATTCCTTCACGGGCTGGTGGGGCTTAATGATCACTGGGAAGAGGTTGCCCGGCGCATCAGCAGCAGTTGTCGATGCACCATGCTGGAACTGCCGTTGCTGGATTTGAAAAAAGATGATTGCTCAGTGCAAGGCGTCACCGAGCTGACGACGCAGTATCTCAAGGCTCACACCACCACGCCTGCAATTCTTGTGGGCAACTCGTTTGGGGGGCATGTTGCATTGAGGATCGCGCTGGATCATCCCGAGCTGGTCAGCGCTTTGGTGCTTGCGGGTTCATCGGGGTTGCTGGAACGAACCATGGTGCAGGGGGCACCGGTGCGGCCTTCACGGGAATGGCTGATCGAAAAAATCGGCGAGCTTTTCTACGACAAGTCGTTCATGCGTGAGTCAGACCTTGATCGTGCCCACGAGGCGTTGTCGCAAAAACAGGGCGCTCGGGCGATGGTCCGCCTGTCACGAACAGCCCGGCGAGATCATCTGGGCGAACGCATCAACCAGATTCAGTGCCCAACACTGCTGATCTGGGGCAAGGAAGATGTGGTCACGCCTACGGAAGCTGCGACGCAGTTCAACGAGCTGATCCCCGATGCCAGGCTGGTGTGGTTTGACCGGTGTGGACATGCACCCATGATCGAGTGTCCTGATCGCTTCGGTGCTGCGATCCTTGCATTTGTCAATGATCTGGACGAAGCCGCCTCTCACGACCACCAGCCACAACCCAAGGCATGACCCCCCCCCACCCCCACCACACCCCACCCACCCCCCACCCGCTTACAGAGAACACAGGCTGGCGCTGGACCAGTCTGGTCGGTGTTGGCCTGAGTGCCCGTGTCGCAGCCCGGGCGAGGAAAATCTCTGATCGTGGCTGGTGGCAGCGCAATACAGCACAAATCCAGCGAAATCAGCTTCGGAAACTCCTCGACTTTGCCAGCGACACGCGGTTTGGTCAAAAGGCGGGGTTTGCCAGACTGGCTGCGCTTGATGATTCGCAGATCGTCAGTGCCTACCGAAAGGCTCTGCCTGTCAGCGACTGGTATGCATTCAAAGACGACCTTCAGGCCATGCGCGATGATGGTGTCGCCAACCTGCTCTGGCCCGGGCTGGTGCAGGACTTTGCCCAGACCAGTGGCACGACCGCTGGCGACAAGTACATTCCTGTCTCAAGACAGATGCTGCGATCGAACTATCTCGCTTCGATGGATATCTTTGCCAATCTCATGCGTATGGGGATCTCGCTGCCTCGCATGATGCAGGGACGATGCCTCTTTCTTGGAGGTTCAAGCGATGTCTCGACCAATGAGCATGGCGTGCGCACTGGCGACCTGTCTGGGCTGGTGGCGCCGCTTATTCGCTGGCCTATTGACAGGATTTATTCGCCGGGGCATGAGATTGCACTGGAAAGTCACTGGCCAACCAAAATCGAGAAAATGGCAAGGCTCGCACTGAACCAGGACATCCGCATGATCTCAGGCATGCCCAGCTGGGCGACGGTGCTGATGGCCCGGGTGCTGGAACTGGCACAAGAAAAAGATGGGGGCATCAAGTCGATCGATCAGATCTGGCCTGATCTGGAAGTTTTTATCCATGGCGGGGTTCGCTATGACCCGTTTGATGCACGATTTCGTCAACTTCTGCGAGGATCGCCCCGCGGCCCGGATGTTCCTTCAAGGCTTGAACTCTACCCCGCCAGCGAGGGGTTCCTGGCTATTCAGGACACCAGAGGCGAGCCTGGATTGAGGCTTTTGACGGATCTGGGCAACTTTTATGAGTTTGTGCCTGTCGAGGAGATTGATTCGGACAACCCGGCAGCTTTTACATGCGACGAGGTGGACAAGGGGCAGCGATATGTCGTGGTGATGAGCACTTGTGCGGGGTTGTGGCGGTATGTGCTTGGGGATGTGGTGGTGTTTGACACGGTGCCTGGCGATCTGGCTGGAAAAGGTGGCGATGGGCCGGCACGAGTGCGAATTGTGGGACGGCATCGGCATTTCATTAATGCATTTGGCGAAAATCTGATCGTCGAACATATTGAGCAGGCGGTGTCTCATGCTGCACACCAGACCGGACTTGTTGTGGGCGAGTTTACAGCGGCGCCGGTGTATCCTGATGCGGTCACCAAAGCAGGGCTTGAACTTGTTATTGAACTTGCCAATGCAACACAGGAATGTGTTGAGAATTTTGCTGCGGTCTTTGATGCCACGCTCAAGCGGGTCAATGTCGATTACAATACCAAGCGAACCGACAGTCTGGGCATGGGGCCTGCGACGGTGACGCCTGTGGAGACGGGGGCGTTTCATCGCTGGCTCAGTGCTCAAGGCAAGCTGGGCGGTCAGCACAAGTGTCCGCGGTGTGCCAATCATCGTGATGTGATCCAGGGCGTACTTGGTCAAGAACTGGCAAGGGTTTAAAAAGGAGCACTCGTTGAGTCAGGTTCTGGTGAGATCTTCGAAGCCTACGCCCTGGTCTGAGGTGTTGAACCCGATTGGGGGTTTGAAGCATCTGTGGGGGTATCGCGAGTTGACTCGGCAGATGGTGATTCGTGAGATTGCATCGAAGAACAAGGGCACGCAGCTGGGGTTTTTGTGGGCGATTCTTGAGCCTGCGATTCGGATTGCGGTGTATACATTTGTGTTTGGCGTGGTGCTTCAGTTTCGCGGGCAGGGCGGGGCGAGCGATGATCCCGTGTCGCTTTATGCGTTGAAACTGGTGTGTGGATTCATGGTTTATGGCGTCTTTGCTGAATCAACTGCCAATGCGACGACCATGGTGACAAGCCGGGCCAACTTTGTGCGGAAGGTGGTGTTTCCGCTGGAGATATTGCCGATTGCGGGCGTGACATCCGCAGCGTTTTACAGCCTGATCGGGCTGGTGCTGGTGATGATCGCAGCGATTTTGATTGTGGGGCAGGTTTCTGCAACGCTGTACTTGTTTCCGCTTGTTTTTGCACCATTGATGTTGTTCAGTCTGGGGGCGAGCTGGTTTTTTGCATCGTTGGGTGTTTTTGTTCGAGATATGCGTCAGGTGGTGATGGTGGTGATTGGTCAGTTGCTGTTTTTTATGACGCCGATCATTTACACGATCGATATGGTGCCAGCACGCTTTGCCTGGATCATTAAACTGAACCCGATGACCTGGTTTGTGGAGTTTTCAAGAGACACACTGATCTGGGGGCACACGCCGGACTGGGGTTTGCTGGGCGGGCTTTGGGGGTTGTCGCTGATGGTTGCGATGGCGGGGTATGTGTGGTTTATGAAGAGCAAGCGGGGGTTTGCTGATGTGTTGTGATGCCAATGAGTTGAACATAGCTGCAACGACGGGGGCGGGAGATGGGGTGAAGGAAGGGGAGGGGGGGCCTGTGATTGTGGTGGAGAATCTGGGCAAGTGTTATCACATTTATGACAAGCCTCGGGATCGGATGAAGCAATCGTTGCTGGGTCGCTGGCGGACCTGGTATGATTCGTTCTGGGCATTGCGGGGGGTGTCGTTTGAGGTTCAGCGGGGGGATTCGATTGGAATTCTGGGTCGAAACGGGTCTGGCAAGAGCACTCTTTTGCAGATTTTGGCGGGGACGCTCAGTCCCAGTGAGGGATCTGCGCGGATTCAGGGGCGAATTGCAGCACTTTTGGAGCTTGGAAGCGGGTTTCACCCGGAGTTCACGGGACGGGAGAATGTTTTTCTTGCGGGGGCGATTCTGGGCATCACGCGGGCGGAGATGGAAGATCGGTTTGATGAGATTGCTGCGTTTGCGGACATCGGGCGGTTTATTGATCAGCCGGTGAAGATCTATTCGAGCGGGATGATGGCGAGGCTTGCGTTTGCGGTGGCGGTTTCAGTTGAGCCTGACATTTTGATTGTGGACGAGATTCTGGCGGTTGGGGACATGGGGTTTCGTCAGCGTTGTATGGCACGGATTAAGAAGCTGCTGGACTCGGGGGTGACACTCTTTTTTGTGAGTCATGCGCCGGATATGGTCAAGAGTTTGTGTCAGAAGGGGTTGGTGCTGGTGGCGAGTCAGCCGATTTACTTTGGCGATGCGGGGCGGGCGTCGGATTTATATTTTAATCATGTTCGACACCAGAGTAATGAGGAGGCTGTCAAACAGCAGGGAGGGGGAGGGGCATTGCCTGGGCCGGTGGCGATGAAGAACGGGGTTGAAGGATCACTTCGGTATGGGACGGGGCATGTACAAGTCGAGTCGGTGCGGGTTCTGGATGGAGAGGGTGAGCCTGGGCAGGCGTTTGAGTTTAATGACCGGATTGTGATCGAGGTTGCGTGTCTGGCGCATGTGGATATCACGCGGGTGGTGGTGGGTTTTCTGGTGCGTGATCGCGACGGGGTGGATTTGATGGGGACGACGACAGCTTCTGAGATCAAGGCGATCGGACCTATGAAGAAGGGAGATCGGGCGGTGGTTCGATTTGGATTTGATAACTGCCTGAGGCCTGTGGCGTATGGGGTGTGTGTGGATATTGAAAGGCTCAATGAAGCAGGAGGGCATGACGGGGCGGTGGTGCTGGACCATGTGGATGCTGTGGCAGCGTTTCGCAGCATCGCCAAGGCGGATCGTCCGATCTGGCACAAGGTTCATGTGCCTGTGGAGGTGGAGATCGTGGTAGAGCGGGCTCAGAGCAGGCAAACCCAGCAGGCGGGCGAGGCTGATTGATGGATTGTGGAGGGGAATGAAGGGAGGGGGGATTTGTTGGGTTGTGGCGGGGGCTGCTTTGCCCGATGAGCGTCTGGGCACTACAGTACGAGCCATGCTCTCATTTCTAGGACCGATTCCGGCGCAGTTGTTTGTTTCGTTCGTCGTGGTTGCGACGGTGCTCAATGTGATGTTGATCACGACGGCGTATCTGATTTACCTGGAGCGGAAGATTTCTGCGTATATTCAGGATCGGATCGGGCCCAACCGTGTGGGGTTTGATTTTGGTCTGCCGATGCTTTCGTTTTTGAAGGGCAAGCTGGGGCTTGGTCAGCCATTGGCAGATGGCTTGAAGTTTTTATTGAAAGAGGACTATCGCCCGCCAGCAGCGGATCGCTGGTTGTTTACGCTGGCACCGATTGTGAGCATTGTGCCTGCGATGATCGGTGCTGCGATCATTCCCTGGGCGGGGCAGTACAACCTGCCGGACCTGACGATTCCGATTCTGGGGCTTGAGATTGTGGGCGGTCCGGTGCAAGTGATGGGGGCGCATGTTGGTGTGGGGATTGTGTATTTGCTGGCGGTGGCATCGCTGGGGGTGTATGGGGTGACGCTGGGCGGCTGGGCATCAAACAACAAGTATTCGATGCTGGGTGGGCTGCGGGCGTCAGCACAGATGATTTCGTATGAGATTCCGCTGGGGCTTTCGCTGATAGCGGCGCTGCTTTTGATGGGCACGCTGATGCCTGATGAGATTGTTCGGTATCAGCTTGAGCATGGGTGGATGATCTTTGCGCAGCCGATCGCAGCGGTGCTGTTTTTTATTGCGATTCTGGCTGAGGCCAACCGGGCGCCGTTTGACAATGCTGAGGCGGAGCAGGAGTTGGTGGGCGGGTATCACACCGAGTATTCAGCGATGCGTTTTGCGCTGTTTTTCCTGGCTGAGTACAACCACATGATTACATCGTGTGCGTTTTTTACGCTGATGTTTTTGGGGGGCTGGGACCCGGTGCCATTTTTACACCTGCTGGGTGATGGTGGCATTGAGACGGGGCTGGTGCTGGTGCTGATCAAGTTTGGGGTGTATTTCGGGAAGGTTGTGACGCTGGTTTGTTTCATGATGGTGATTCGATGGACCTTGCCTCGGTTGCGGTATGACCAGGTGATGACGATGGGTTGGCAGGCGATGATTCCGCTGTCGCTGATCGTGGTGGTGATGACAGCAACGATGGTGTACTTTGATTTGCGATCACTGGTGCCGATGTTGATTGCCAATGTGGCGCTGGGCGGCGTGGTGCTGATGGTTCAGCCGATGTTGCCCAAGCCTTATACCAATCGCCGGGTGCCGATGTATGGCTCACGATTCTGCCCGATGCCTGGTGAGACGGTGAGCCATGCTCCGAGCCATCCGATGGCATTGCAGGACGACCCGCTAGAAACAGCAGAGCCTGTTTCGGCGAGCTGAGTGATTCGGAATATAATATGGATCTGGCGAGTTGCTCTTTTTATGGATGCAGCTTGTTTTTTATTGCCAGGGTGTGACCTCAGCATCGCGCACGGGCGAAAACATGGTGGGGATGAGGTAGGCGGTGTTGCCAGCGCTGATGACTCGGCCACTGATTTTAAAGCGTGCTGATTCGCCTCTTTGAATCGCCTGGGGTTCGAGAAGCTGAAGTGTTCGACAGGGTGCGATGAGCAGATTGGTATCGGGGGGGTTTGTCTGATCGGTGTCGTTGTCGACGACGAAGGTCCACCAGCCCTGGTTTGTGCGCACGAGTCTGCCTACGCGAGAAGCCATGTATCTTGAGGATGAATCAGCGAGCTGGTTTGAATGATCGTTTTGAAGTGTTGCTTGTGTATCAGGTGCTGAAGATTGAGTGGCGTTGGATGTGGAGGGGGGTTGGGAGGGGGGGGTGGAGGGTGGGTGATTGCGATCCAGAGCGCGAGGTTTGTTGCTGGTGGATGCTTCGAGATCCTTGATGATCTGGTCAGCGGTGATGGGCGGCGAGTCTTGCTGAGATTCGACGGGCTGCTCAGCGGGAGTTTCCGCGATGGTGTCTGTGGGGACATTTGGGGGGGCTTCGATCGATTCAGTGGGGGGTGTGGGAGAGGGGGGGGAGTAGGAGGAGAAGGCCAGGGGGAGGAGGAAGTTTTGGCGGTGGTATGTGAGGACCTGGCCACTGATGTAGAAGATGGGGTTGTGGTCTGGGTTGAGGTGGGATTGGAGGCGGTTGGTGATGGGTCCCGGGATGAGGATCATGGGCGGGAGGGTTGAGCCTTTAGTATCGGGGTGGAAGACGAAGGCGAGCTGATTTGTGGAGGTGATGGCGAGTTCGCCTCGTCTGAGCGAGAGGAAGGTGCCTTCGGGGAGGGCGTTTGAGGCTGAGGGGAGGTTTTTCCAGTAGCCAAGGTGAGAGAGTGTTTCGGTGGGTCTGGTGAGTTGGGGAAAGACGCCTTTCCATGCTGGGCCTTGCGATGGATAGGCGATTGGTGTTGTTGAACCAGCTTGTTGATTGAGGCGTTTGCGGACGAGGTTGAGGGACTGGTCGTGGAGTTCTGGATTCTCTGGAGGAGTTGTGGGTTGGCCAAGGGCGAGATGGGCGCAGAACAGAGCCAGTGTCAGGCATGGGAGAGTGTGGCGGAGGGGGAGGTTCATGGTGTGAGATGGTATCAGTTTGTGAAGGGGAAGGAGAGGG
>JAJDCZ010000025.1 GCA_029260555.1 Phycisphaerales bacterium | reverse complement strand
TGGTCAGTTTGCTGCGGGTTGTCCGTAAGTCTCGTATAGAAAACATCGACCACGGTTGATGGGCGGCTGGTTAGTTCAGTTCATGCTAAATGGCATGCGGTTCATTGATTTCTTGTTTGCGAAAGGGTGTTGATATGAAGAACTCCAGTATGGTCCTTGCTCTGGCAGCCGGTTCGACTTTTGCAGTCTTGGCTGTGGCTGATGAGCCTCAGCTTCTTGTTGAGAGGCTTGAGAAGGTCAGCACCGTTCGCCACATGTACATTAACATGCGGACCGGTGAGCGTATCATCACGACCGGCGAGCCGGCTGCTCGTTCTGCCAGTTATTCGGTTTGGGAGAATATGGACTTCACAGTCAATGCTACTTTCTACTGGTCAATCGACAATCCCACACTGACTTTTCCTGATGGCACACCCGGTCCTCGCGTTGGTTCAGAAGCTCTGAGTTGGGGTGATATTGGCCGTCATCTTCCTGCTGGCGAGACCGCAACAGTTGTTGATTGTTACCGTGTTTCATATGCCACGAGTGTGATCGGTTCAGGAACGGCGACTGATTCTGTTGTAGGATTCAGTATCATCAACGCGTGGTACAACGATGAATCGGGTTATCATGACGACACTTACAATATGGCTCGGGCAATCAAGGTTCTTGATATCCCTGGTGCCGATCCTGCAGCACCTCCGGGAACGAGTACTGGCTGGATTCTCACAGTTGATCTTACCGGGACCAGTCTTGTGTTCACTTTGGATGGTGCTGATGAAGATCTTGGCGGAACGCATGACTTTGGTTGGTCTTACGCTTTTGAGCAGAATCAATCCGAGTCTTTGGGTCGCGCTGGTCCATTCCTGATCATGCCTGCTGAGACCGGTCCAGAAGGTCTTAAAGTTGAAACATGTGCAGCGGGCTCTTCATATGGTGTTGAGGACGCTATTGACTGGTTTCGCAGGGGGCCTGCCAACGGTGGTCCGTTTCACGATAGATTTTCATTTCTAGGTACCTTTTTCTTTTCCCACTCCAGTTTTCTCTGTTCAGTTCCGTATACCGACCCTTTGTTCACGCCTTATTCTTCTTTGGGTATGGATATCTTCTCTCCCTCAGGCTCTCCTCCATGCCCGGCAGATTGCACAGGTGACGGCTTCGTCGATGTGCTGGACTTTTTCGCTTTCATCATTGCTTTCGAGACAGGTATACCTGATACACCCTGCCCGGATAACGATGGCAACGGCATTGTCGATGTGCTGGATTTCTTCAAGTTCGTCAGTCAGTTCACCACGGGTTGTCCTTGAGAAGCTCATGGGGCGACGAGTGGGATGCAGTCTTAAAAAAAGGGCCGAGATCCGCATGGTCTCGGCCCGGAAAGTCATTTGCGAGAGAGTGAAACTATCGGCGACGGCGGTGCATCAGTGCAAGGCTGCTCAATGCGAGGATCGCGATTGAACCTGGTGCCGGGACAAAGATGATTTCCAGTGCGTCAAGGTTGCCCTGGAAATGATCGCCGGTCATCATCATGTCGAGGATGCCAAGGTCTGAGCCAAAGGCATAGACCGCAAACGAGCCTGTAAAGTCGGTGAAGAAGACCGTTGAGCCATCAACGGGCAAGCCCATTGCCTGGATCGCAGCAAGTGACATTGATCCGTTGGCGAGGCTGAAGATGGCAAAGTCGATGAGGGGTTCACCTCCGGGTCCGTTCCAGTTCGGTCCTAGCGGGGCACCATTATCCCATAGCACCAGAGCGTCAATATCGTCAGTGGCGAAGCCTCCAAACACATCCAGCCCCATCGTGAAACTGGGGGCATAGGGAATCGGTGCTGTCGCTCCGGCTCCGGTGGCGACATCGAAGATATCAGCGGAACTGGTCCCGGTGATTGCTGCTTCGTCAGGCGAGATTGAGAAGAAGTAATCAAAGTCATTGATCATGTCGCCCGTGACATCAAGCGTTGGTGCGGGCAGATCGTTGTAGGCATCAAGGTTGTCGTGGGTGCCCGGGAAGATGGGTGGTGCGGGAACACCGGCAGGGAGTGTGACTCCTGCGCCCAGACCAGCTGTCAGACCGAAGAATGATTCGTCGTAGGTGAGAACATTGCCCCCGCCTCCACCAGCAGATGGCAGCACACCTGAGAACGGCGCGCCTGTCAGTGAGCCGACGAAGGTACCGGGGTGGGGAAAGGCTCTGGTCGAGGTATAGATATCACCAGGTGCCTGACTGAACATGGACTCAATGGCAAGCGATGTGCCCGGGAGCCCGGTGGTGGCGCGGTCAACGCTGAACTTGATGAGGATCGGATCCCAGTTGATTCCCTCATGGTCTGCGCTGAGAGCATTGACAGCAAAGCCATTGGGCGGCACCACATCCGGCACCATTCCCGGCGCAAACAACTCGCCATCAAACAGGCCGAACGCGCTGAACACAAGTGATGGGGATGGCCCCACCAGTCCACCAGCCGTCGCTGGCAGGAAGAGGCCGAAGGGATCTTCAGCCCCGAAGCCAAACCCAGCCGGGCCGAATGACGCCAGTCCAAATGCAGCCGCTCCGGGGTTGTCATCCAGTGAAAAGGTCTGAGCCTGGGTCAGACCGGTAAACGCCGCGACGCTGAGCAGCGCCGGTAACAAAGTGAAAGATTTCATGTCTAGCCTCCTTCGCCTCTAATCTCTTGGATCTTTCACAAGCCCCCGGAGGAGTGGACCCGTTGCCCATCTCTCTCAAAGGCAATTCAGCAGATTACCACAATGACAAACGATGGAGTTCACAAATCGGACATTTGATGTCAGATATTGCGAAATGGGCACAAACCACCAATTGACAGGCGGTGCATCATGGGCTGGTCATTCTCCCCTTGTCTGTCTCGCTCTCCCTTCTCTCGTCTCCCCCTCCCCCCTCATCCCCCTCTTTATCTCTCTCGTCTCATAAAGATGCTCCCTCTTTCCCTCCTTTCCCCCTTCCCTCGTACAGAGAACGCCTCTCTGGCGCCAGGACTAAGCGCACTGGCACCAGATCAAAGCAATCCGGGTCCAGATCAAAGCGATCTCGCGCCAGATCAGAGCATTCTGGCTCCAGACAAGAGCATCATCGTGCAAATACTGCGCGTTTCAGGTCCCATGTTAACTGGTCGAACTCAAGAATGGTTTTCTGGATATGGAGTAGAGGAAAAAGTGAGATGGAAGAGGGAATAAGCGGGAGAGTGGAATGGTTATGTGTGTGTACAAATAACCTTAATTGGACGGTTATGGCTTGTGACCCGCCTCGGTTTTTACTAGAATCAGGGAAAGTCCACCTTTCCAGGTTCCCTCCCTGTGTGTAACACATGGTGGGGGAAGGCGGAGGTGTGGCAGGATTGAAACGGGGAGGTCGTTCTCGCGCAAAGGCCGTGGCCACAACACCGTCTGATTGACGGAGTGATCACGGCAGGGTTTGGTTTTTCTTGAGGAGACTCGTATGCAGATTTCAGGAAATACTCGATTGGTCTTGATGGTGTCGTAGCTGGCAGGACTGCTGTCGGCTCCAACCGCGACGGCTCAGGAATGCGGCATCGAAGACCTCGGGACCCTCGGTGGGAACTCATCACGCGCAGAGGATGTCTCGGCCGACGGCTCGGTCGTGGTGGGCAAGTCGCGCAACGCCGCGGGCCAGGAGCGCGCATTCCGCTGGACGGCTGGTGGCGGCATGGAGGACCTGGGGACGCTTGGTGGAGATGTGTCAAATGCAGGCGATATCTCGGCCGACGGCACCGTCGTGGTGGGCAATTCTCGCAACGCAGCGGGCCAGCGGCAAGCATTCCGCTGGACGGCCAATGGCGGCATGGAGAACCTCGGGACGCTTGGTGGTGGGGACTTTTCATTTGCCGACGGCGTTTCCGCCGACGGATCCACGGTGACGGGGTGGTCGCTCACCGGAGTGGGTCAATGGCATGCCTTCCGCTGGACGGCTGCTGACGGCATGGAGGATCTGGGGACACTCGGTGGGGACAGCTCATTTGCACACGGCATGTCGGCCGATGGATCCATCGTGATCGGGGCGTCGAACACCATCGCGGGGGGCTTGGACCATGCCTTCCGCTGGACGGATTGCGGCCCTTGCCTTGCTGATCTCACTGGCGATGGCAGCATTGATGTGCTGGACTTCTTCGTATTCGTTGGCCTCTTCAGCACTGGTGACATGCGTGCTGACCTTGATGGCAACGGTGTGCTTGATGTGCTGGACTTCTTTGCCTTTATCACGCTCTTTGCTGCAGGTTGTCCGTAGCCCTTTATCGTTGCCGTCTCCACCAGGCAAGCACGACACACGACTCCCCCCCTCCCTTCCCCCCCGCCCTGTGCGTGGCACACGGATGGGGAATCATGGGGGAAGGGGAAAAGAAAGGAAGGTGTGGCACTGATCTGTCCTCAGGTCAGTGTTGGACGAGGGGGTCATCAGGAGCACTGACCAGAGGACTGATCAGTGGTACGATGAATCCAGGAGCACTGACCAGAAGAAGACAGGTTCCGGGCACCGGGCATGGGTACGAAAGTGGCTTGAGGCGGTGCTTTGGCTTGACAGTGCGACCAGAATGCTGTACGCTGTGGCTTGTCGCCGTTTGGCGGTCTATGTATCGAAACCGTTGAACGAGGAACCATCATCATGTTACATATGATCCACCGCCGGCTCACGCTGGCCGCTGTTGCCCTGTCCGTCGGATGCCGTGGCCATGCAAAGCCAGACTGCGCCGCCCGGTGTAGACTAGGGCCACGCCCTGCATGAACATGGGTAGCCGCCCGGCAGCCGACGCCCCCGGCCACCCAAACAAGCTGCGGCCACGGCACCCGGCAACCCCGGAGGACCGCCCATGACCTCGGACACACCGGCAGCCCATACACTCGTCCTGCACTCGCCCCTCGCCCACGCCAGGGTCACCGGGCTGGTCGGCGTCGTCATGCTTGCGGCTGGCATCTTCGCTGGCACGGTGCAATCGCGCCTCGTCGCGCCCGGTGACAACGGCGCGACAGCACGCAACATCCTCGAGTCGGAGACCCTCTTCCGCCTCGGCATCGCCAGCGGCCTGCTCATGATGGTCATGTTCCTGTTCTACGGCTTGCTCCTCTACCGGCTGCTCAGACCCGCCCACGCCAACGCCGCGATGTTCATGGTCGCCCTGGTCGGTGTCTCGGTCCCCATCTACATGCTCAATCAGGTCAACCAGTACGCGGTCCTGCTCGCGGCCCGCCATCAGCCCGAGCAGATCCAGCTGTTCCTCGATCTTCACCAGTTCGGAAATCTCATTGGCGCGATCTTCTTCGGTCTCTGGCTCTTTCCCCTCGGGTTCCTGGTGTTCAGGTCGGGCTTCATTCCCAGGTTCCTCGGCGTCCTGCTCATGGTGGGCAGCCCCGGGTATGTCCTGCTCTTCGTGCAGGCGTTCTGCCTGATGGAACCCGCGCCCTCGCTCTGGGCAAACCCCTTGCTCGTGCTCACCCATCTGGCCGAGCTGGCGTTGCTCGTGTGGCTTCTGGTGAGGGGTCTCAACGCCGACCGATGGCGCAGGCGAGCGGGTGCAAGCCCCGCTCCATGACCACGCCGCCCCGGTCTCGAGCGCGCGAAAATACGCAGGGTGCCCCGACCAGAACCGGTTGACGGGATGGTGCCCCGATCCGCCGTCCTCGGCGCATCGGGTGTGTGGGGTGTCGTTGGCGTGAGAAGAAGACCCGATGCGCAGAAGACTGCGAATCGGGGCACCGGGCAGTATTCCACGGCCGGGTGGCATCGCACCTCGAAAGAAAGCGGATCGAGTCGGTGTTATGGCTTATATGGGCGGCCGGAATGCTGTATGCTTCGGTCTTGTTGTCGGATGGCGGTCCGTGTAACGAAACTGTTGAACGAGGAACCATCATCATGTTGCTAATGACCCACTGCCGGCTCACGCTGGCCGTCATCGCTTTGTCTGTCTTAGGCGTCCTGCCCGCTGCGGGGCAGGTGATTAACGAGGATCTTAAACTCACCGCCTCGGACGGCGCAGCGGTTGACAACTTCAGCCACTCATCGCCATCGACAACGGCGTCATCGCCGTAGGGGGCATCTGGGACGACGACAACGGCATCGACTCTGGTTCGGCGTATCTTTTCGATGCCTCCACCGGTGTTCAGATCGCCAAACTCCTCCCCAGCGACGGGGCGTCGACTGACTTCTTCGGCTGGTCCATCGCCATTGACAACGGCGTCGTCGCCGTAGGGGCGTCTTCTGACGACGACAACGGCGGCAGTATGTGTTCGATGTCAATGCCCCCTGCCCAGCCGACCTGAACGGCGACGGCAACATCGATGTGCTGGACTTCTTTGCCTTTATAACGCTCTTCGTTGCGGGTTGTCCGTAGGCTGCTGCAAAGACACAAGACGCGCACGACAAGAAGCCCCCGCTCCCTTCCTCTCCCTTCCCGCGCCATGATTATGCTCTCGTGTGGCAAGAATGAATGAAATAGGCTCTGCCGGGAATGTTTTCATGTTCTTCAGCATTAAGGGTTGTGCCTCTCATGGTTATTTTATAGAATAGGGCTACATATTCTGTAAGTTACTACTCAAACGAGAGATATACATATGTTCATCCCCCCCTCGCACCCCCCTTCTATGCCCCTCTCTATCCACGCGAGGCGGCGTTCTTGCACAAATCATTTGCTCCAGTCTGCTTTGGCAATGTTGGCACTGGCAATCGTGCTCGCCCCCGCTGCAGCAGGACAGACCTGTGATGCGACATTTGCCCCCGAGACCCGCTATGCCGCGGGTAATTCGACGCGGAGCGTCACGCTTGGTGATGTTGACGGCGACGGCGACCTGGACATGACCGTGGCCAATTTTCAAGACGATGACACGAGCGTGCTGTTCAACAATGGCGATGGGACATTCGCAGCGCAGATCCGCTACGCCACGGGCGACGGGCCGATTGGCATGACACTCGGTGATATTGACGGCGATGGCGATCTGGATATGGTCACGGTGAACGCCCTCGGCCACGACGCGAGCGTGCTGCTCAACAATGGCGACGGCACATTTGCAACGGAGGTCCGCTACACCCCTGGGTTCTCGCCCCGGAGTGTCAGGCTCGGTGATCTTGACGGCGATGGCGATCTGGACATGGCTGTGGCAAATGATATCGGCGCCAACACCAGCATACTGCTGAACAATGGCGATGGTACATTCGCAACGCAGACCCCCTACGGCGCGGGCACTCGGCCGACGAGCCTCAAGCTTGGTGATGTTGACGGCGACGGCGACCTGGATATGGTCGTCGCCAATTTCGGCAGCGATGACGCGAGCGTGCTGCTCAACAATGGCGACGGCACATTCGCAACGCAGACCCTCTACGCCGTTGGGGATCAGCCGCGGCGCGTCACGCTTGGTGATGTTGACGGCGACGGCGATCTGGACATGGCCACCGCCAACCAGGCACCAAACGACGCGAGTGTGCTGCTCAACAACGGCGATGGCACATTCGCAGCGCAGATCCGCTACGCCGCGGGGGTTTCACCGCGGGGCATCACGCTTGGAGATGTTGATGGCGATGGCGACCTGGACATGGCCGTCGCCAACGCCGGCGGCGACACGAGCGTGCTGCTCAACAATGGTGACGGTACATTTGCAACTGATACTCGCTACCCCGTGGGCAACGCGTCGGTGAGCATCATGCTTGGTGATGTTGACGGTGACGGCGATCTGGACATGGCCGTGTCCAACGAGTTCAGCGATGACATCAGCGTGCTGCTCAACGAGTGCATCACGGTCAAAGCATGCCCGGTTGATCTCACCGGCGACGGCATTGTCGATGTGCTGGACTTCTTCGAGTTCATCCGCCTCTTTGATGCAGGCGATCTCGCCGCCGACCTGACCAGCAACGGCATCGTTGATGTGCTGGACTTCTTTGAGTTCATCAGACTCTTTGATGTGGGCTGCCCGTAGGCCACAGCGGAAACACAAGACACACACGACTCGAAGACTCGCCCCCCCTCCCTGTGCGTGGCACACGGATCTGGGGCAGAGGGGTGGGTGTGCCACAGACCTGTCCTCAGGTCAGTACCTGGGCATGGGGTGGAGTGGGGGTGGGGGTGGGGGTGGGGGTGGGGTGTTCAAGAACACTGACCGGAAGACCGGTCTGTGGCACGGATACATAAAGCCACGCACGACTCAAAGACCCCCCTCCCTCCCCCCCTCTCTCCCTTGTTCCCTCTTCCTGCCCGCTTTAGTGGGAGTACCAACAGGAGACTGCCAACCTGGCAGGCTGGGGGCTGGGATCGCCTCGTGCTGGCAGGGATATGGTGGGTTTGTGTCTATTGCTTCACATTGTCAGCGGATCTGACGCCTTGTGCGGGGGGATTGGGTGATGGCATCAGCCTTGCATGAGGATGGGGGTAATCGTTGTAGATATACGCTGTTGGTGCCGGGCTCAGGCCGGGCGGATAGAAACAGCGGTTGATCGACAGACTCAAGAATGAGAAATGGAGTAATCACTCATGGCGACCAAAGAACTGACCTTTGATGTTGACGCAAGGCAAGCCCTCCTGGCAGGTGTTGAAAAGCTGGCCCGTGCGGTCAAGTGCACACTTGGCCCCAAGGGACGCAACGCGATTATTGACAAATCGTGGGGCGGCCCCACCGTCACCAAAGACGGCGTCACCGTCGCTGAGGAGATCGAACTTCGTGACAAGGCGGAGAACATGGGTGCCCTGCTTGTCAAAGAGGCAGCCAGCAAGACCAGCGACGATGCTGGCGATGGTACAACCACCGCCACCGTGCTGGCAGAGGCGATGTTCAAAGGCGGCCTTCGCCACATCGCAGCAGGTGTTGATGCCAACGCTCTGGTCCGAGGCGTGAAAGTCGCTGTCCAGGCAGTTGCTGATCAGATCGACGAGTTGTCAACGCCTGTCAAAGGCAAAGCGGACATCCAGAATGTCGCAACCATTTCGGCCAACAACGACCCCGAGGTCGGCAAGATCATGGCCAACGCCTTTGAGAAGGTCGGCAAAGATGGCGTGATCACCGTTGAAGAAGGCAAGGGTCTTGAGACCGAAGTTACCGTTGTCGAAGGCATGCAGTTTGACCGTGGTTTTCTCTCTCCCAACTTCGTCACCAATGCTGACGACATGTGCGTCGAGTTTGACAAATGCCTGGTGTTGATCCATGAAGACAAAATCGACAGCGTCAACACGCTTGTGCCTTTGCTGGAGAAGGTCATGCAGGCTAAGAAGCCGCTGCTGATCATCGCAGAAGACATTACGGGCGAAGCACTGAGTACGCTGGTCATTAACAAACTGCGAGGCACGCTTCAGGTTGTGGCGGTCAAGGCTCCGGGTTATGGCGATCGTCGCAAAGCCATGCTTGAGGATCTTGCGGTGCTCACAGGTGCAGAGCCGATCATGAAGGATCTGGGCATCGACCTTGAGAATGTCGAGATTGCTCAACTCGGCATGGCCAAGAAGATTGAAGTTGATGCAGATAACACCACCATTATTGAAGGTGCGGGGATGACCAGCGACATTCAGGATCGCATCACCCAGATCCGCCGTGAGATCGAGAATACGACCAGCGATTATGATCGCGAGAAGCTTCAGGAACGGCTTGCCAAGCTGGCTGGCGGCGTGGCACAGGTCAATGTTGGTGCAGCATCAGAGGCAGAGCTTAAAGAAAAGAAAGCACGCGTTGAGGATGCTTTGCATGCAACGCGGGCAGCGCTTGCAGAGGGCATCGTGCCCGGCGGCGGAACCAGCTTTATTCGTGCACGCACAACGATTGAGAATCTCCGCGAGTGGAAAGCGGTCTACGCCAAGAGCAAAGAGATCACAGCAGATGACATCGGGCATGTTCGTTACGATGTGGCTGCGGGTATGGATGTTGTTTACAACGCACTGGCAGTGCCTTTGCAGACCATCGCGGATAATGCTGGCGAGAAGGGAACCGTGGTTGTTTCCAAGGTTGAAGAGAATGATTCAAACGGCTTTGGCTTTAACGCATTGACGGGCAAATACACCAACCTGCTGAGCGATGGCGTGATCACACCTGCCAAGGTCGATCGTTGTGCACTGATCAATGCGGCCAGTGTTTCGGTGATTCTGCTGGCGGCGGACTGTATTGTCACTGAAAAACCCGGCGACAAGGATGATGCACACGACCATGGTTCAGCAGGCGGTGGCATGCCTGGCGGTATGGGAGGAATGGGCGGTATGGGCGGTGGAATGCCTGGCATGGGTGGAATGGGCGGCATGCCTGGTATGGGCGGCATGGGGTTCTAAAGGAAGCTGACGAGATTCTTGTTACGCTTGGATAAATAAAATCTTGGTTGGCAGGCATCGCTTGTCAGCCTTAATGAAATACATGCTAAGGAGTATTGATATGAAAGTTAGACCACTTGAAGACCGCGTGCTTGTTCTACCTGCAGTGCCTGAGACTCGCACCGCTTCGGGAATTTACTTGCCCGAGGGTGCTAAGGAAAAACCCATGCAGGGCAAGGTTGTAGCGACAGGTCCAGGTAAACGCATGGACAACGGCAAGACCGCTGCTCTTTCAGTTTCCAAAGGTGACACTGTTGTCTATGGCAAGTATGCAGGCACTGAGGTCGAGATCAAAGGCGATACGCATCTGATCCTTCGTGAATCAGAGCTGCTGGGTGTGATCGGTAACTGATCAGGGTGTTCCAGCACCATTGCAAGGGTACATCGAGTGAGAGCGCAGCCTCTGGCTGATAGAAGCTCATAAGGAAGAATAGAAATGTCTCAGAAACAAATGATGTTTGATGACGCAGCACTGCTTGAGATGAAGCGAGGCGTAGATCAACTGGCCGATGCGGTTCGGTGTACCATGGGCCCCAGCGGCCGGCATGTTGTCATCGAAAAATCATGGGGTGATCCTCATGTCACCAAGGATGGCGTTTCCGTGGCAAAGGAAGTGATACTTCCCGAGCCCTTTGAATCCATGGGCGCCAAGATGGTCAACCAGGTTGCCAAGAAAACCGCTGACAAGGCTGGTGATGGAACCACTGCTGCAACCGTGCTTGCGCAGGCGATCTTTACCGAAGGCATCCGCCATGTAACGATGGGCTGCAACCCGGTGCAGATTCAGCGTGGCATTAACAAAGCTGCACAGGCCGCTGCAGACGCCATCGACGAAATGTCTATCAAGTGCAAAGGCAAGGCTGATTACAAGCGCATTGCCACCGTCTCGGCTAATCATGATGCTGAAGTCGGCGAGTTGATCGCTGAAGCCATTTCCAAAGTTGGTGCTGAAGGCGTAGTTGAAGTCGAAGATGGCAAGAGTGCTGAAACCACGCTCGAGTATGTCGAAGGCATGCAGTTCGACAAGGGTTATCTCAGCCCCTATTTCATGACCGACCCCAAAACCGCAGAGTGCGTCCTTGAAGATGCCTTGATTCTTCTCCATGAGAAAAAGATCTCTAATCTTGCAGACCTTTTGCCCCTGCTCAACAAGGTTGTCGCAAGTGGCAAGCCTTTGCTGATTATTGCAGAAGATGTCGAGAATGAAGCATTGGCTGCACTGGTCGTCAACCGTCTGCGCGGTGCCTTCAAGATTTGCGCTGCAAAAGCCCCCGGCTTTGGAGATCGCAGAAAAGCCATGCTCAACGATATCGCGGTGCTCACCGGCGGCACATTCTTCAGCGAAGACCTGGGTCGTTCACTTGAGTCCATCGAACTGAACGAACTGGGCAGCGTCAAGAAGATCGTTGTAACCAAAGATGACACCACGATTATCGAAGGTGCTGGCAAGAAGAAGGACATCCAGGCGCGGGCGGAGCAGATTCTGGCTCAGCACGCCAAGTCCACCAGTGACTATGACCGTGAGAAGCTCATGGAACGCCACGCCAAGATGACCGGAGGCGTAGCCATCATCAATGTTGGTGGCGCGACCGAGATCGCGATGAAATCGCAAAAAGACATGGTTGATGATGCACTGCACGCCACCCGTGCTGCTGCCAAGGAGGGCTATGTGCCCGGCGGAGGCATCGCATTGATTCGTACTCAGGATGCCATCAAGGCTGGGCAGAAAAGTGCCAAGGGTGATGAGAAAATCGGCTATGATGTAGTGCTCAAGGCTGTTGAGTCTTGTGCCAAGCAGATCGCTGAGAACGCAGGATACGACGGTGATCTGGCTGTAGAGTCCATTCGCGAAGGTGAAGGCGGATATGGCTTGAACGCAGCGACTGGCGAATACACCGATCTGATCAAGGAAGGCATCATTGATCCTGCTCTGGTCGTCAAGAGTTCACTGGTCAACGCAGCATCCGTTTCGGGTCTCATGCTGACAACAGATGTCATGGTGACAGATCTGAATGATGAAGCTGACGCCCAGACGGGTGCTATTGCCTGATGCTCATTTCGTAGTAATCATACCTTTCGGGTGGAAACGCCCGGGAGGAAATTCTCTGCACGCAAACGGATCTGAACGAAGCGTACAAATATGCCCACAACACGCGACTATTACGAAGTTCTATCCATTGAACGCACCTCGGATGTTGATGAGATCAAGCGTTCTTATCGCAGGCTCGCGCTGAAATATCACCCTGATCGCAACCCTGGTGATGCTGAGGCTGAGGCAAAGTTTAAAGAAGCTGCTGAAGCCTATGAAGTGCTTTCTGACGAGAAAAAGCGCAAGCTTTATGACCAGTATGGGCATGATGGCTTGCGCGGCGCGGGGGCTGCGGGACATGACTTTTCGCGCATGGATCCTACGGATATCTTCTCCATGTTCGAGGAGATCTTTGGAGGCTCAATGCGAGGTGGTGGGGGAGGCAGACAATCTCGACAACGCGTGGCTCGCGGGTATGACCTGGAGACAGAAGTCACTGTTACACTCGAAGATGTGCTCAATGGGTGTCAGCGTGATGTTGAGTTCACGCGCATGGATGTTTGCGAGAGTTGCAAAGGGAGTGGCGCAAAGCCTGGAACTACGCCCAAGACCTGCAAAACCTGTGGCGGACAAGGTAAGGTTCAGCAAGCTGGCCTTGGCGGGATGTTCCGCATGGTCACAGCCTGTCCCACTTGTCGCGGCAGAGGCACGATCATCGAAGATCATTGTTCGGATTGCCGAGGCAAAGGGCGCACGCCTTGCAAGCGATCACTTTCGGTCAAGATTCCACCGGGGATCAGTGATTCGCAGGCTGTGCGTGTTCAGGGAGAGGGTGAACCGCCTTCTCCTGAAATATCGCCACGGGGTCAGGGCATGCGGGGTGATCTGCATGTGGTTGTTCGTATCAAAAAGCATGATTTTTTTGAGCGAGAAGGCGATCATCTTGTTCTTGACATGCCTATTTCATTTTCGCAGGCAACACTGGGTGCTCAGATAAATGTGCCGACGCTTGAAGATCAACACGAGTTGACGATCACCAAAGGCACACAGCATGGCAAGATGTATCGCGTCCATGGTCAGGGTCTGCCCGGCCTCCGCTCTGGAAGACGAGGTGATCTGGTTGTCATTGTGAGAATCGAGATTCCAACGAAACTTTCAGCCAAGCAAGAAGAGTTACTTAGACAGTTCGCAGAAACCGAAGACCATACCGTCCTGCCTGAAAGTCATGGTTTTCTCAAGAAGATCAAAGACCTGCTGGGTGGATCATGAAAAAGCATAAACCGAAACAAGACACCAGGATGAAGAACCAGAGTGATGCTGTGGATGCTGAAGTGACTGACAAACTGAGTGACGAGTTGGAGCCAGATGAGCAGATGGATAGCGATGATCAGCCCCAGTTGAGTCGCGAGCAGGAACTTGAGCAGCAACTGGCTGACCTTGAATCTCGCTACCTGCGCTGTCAGGCTGACTATCAGAACTTTCAAAGGCGAGCCCGGCAAAGTGAGGATGAAGCACGAAAGCAGGCTTCTGCTGGCGTGATCCAGACAATCATTCCTGTGCTGGACAGCTTTGACATGGCTTTTCAGCACAATACCGAGGACATCACTGTCCCCCAGATGCTCGATGGCATCCGCGCGATCCATGCTGAGTTCATTCGTGTGCTGAGTGTGCTGGGAGTTTCGCTGATCAGTCCTGAGCCTGATGATTCGTTTGATCCTGCATGTCATCAAGCCATGCTTCATCAGCAGAGCGATGATATTCAACCGGGGCATGTCGTTTGCGCGTTGCAGGTGGGCTACAAGCTACACGACCGTGTGGTTCGTCCCGCCAAGGTTTCAGTTGCTTCTGGTGATGAGCAGGAAGATTGACCGATCTTTGCAACAAGGAATCTGCCATGCCTACATATGATTATCGATGCAAAGCCTGCGATCATGAGTTTGAGCTTTTTCAATCCATGAGTGCCAGCGTTAAAAGAAAATGCCCCGAGTGTAAAAAAATGTCACTGGAACGGCTGATTGGCACCGGGGCAGCGGTGCTTTTTAAAGGCTCGGGCTTTTATGAAACAGACTATCGCTCTGATTCATATAAAAAAGCTGCCAAATCTGATACGCCCGAAAAATCAAGCAAAAAATCCGAGAGCAAAAGCGAAGCAAAGCCCAAGGCTGATAAAGCAAAGAGCAGCAAAGCATCGGACAACTCTTCCAAAGGCAAATCCTGACCCGGGAGTGATCTCATGCACGAGCTTCCGGTGGTACTTGCGACGGATGTGATCAGATCTGCCAAGCAGGACGACTCTCATGGCGGAGCATACCTTGTTGATCTCAACTCAGGACGCTTTAAAAAAGTCCTAGACTGGAACGCTGGCGATATTGATTTTTCCGGTCGAGGCCAAGGGCGCGGGCTGCGCGGCATCGCATTTTACAATGACCAGATTCTCATTGCAGCAAGTGATGAACTGTTTGTATTCGACAAGAGTTTTCAGATTGTCAACTCGTATCGGAATCAATATTTACGCCATTGTCACGAGATATATCTTCAAGGATCAACGCTTTACATTACATCTACGCTTTACGACTGCGTGCTGGTGCTGGATCTTGTCACAGGGCGGTTCACTCAGGGCATTACGCTGCGATATTTTACAAAGCCCGATGCACCAAAGAATGCTCCACTCACCGAAAATGATCTGACTCTGAGTTCGCGTGTTTTTGATCCGGGATCTGAACAAGGGCCAAGGGTTGGCGATACGACTCATATCAATAATGTGTGGAGGCATGAAAACAAAACCCTTGTCTCAGGTGTTAAACTCAGGTATATCTATGAGATCAGCGAGAATGGTTTCTTGCCTTGGGCACCGGTTCCGTTCTGGACACACAACGCCAGGCCTTACAAAAACAGCGTCCTGTTCAACGCCACTGAGAACAACATGGTCTGTCAACAGTCATTCGATGGGAAAGCACACTGGTCTGGTGCGGTCCCTTCGGTTGATTCAGAAAAACTGGTTAATGCGAATCTCCCCAAGGACTTTGCCAGGCCTGGCTTTGCTCGCGGGCTTTGCGTTGGACCAAAGGGTCACATCATTGCAGGGGCATCGCCTTCAACCATCACAGCGTACGATTCTGCAGCTGGTTCAATCATCCGTTCGGTTAATCTCACCATGGATGTTCGCAATGCCATTCACGGGCTGGAGGTCTGGCCCTGGCCCAGGGAGGTACCTGTCACATGATCCTGGGCCATGGTATTGATATTGTGAATATCGCTCGTTTGCAGGGCACTCTCGACAAACACAAAGAGCGTTTCCTCAAACGCTGTTTCACCGAAAATGAACAGCAGTATGCCTTGGCAGCTCGTAACTCGACAGAGCGGCTGGCGGGGAGGTTCGCAGCAAAGGAAGCTGCGCTCAAGGCACTGGGTACGGGCTGGCGTGATGGCATTGCCTGGACGGATATTCAGATCACAGCTCTTGCTTCAGGTCAGCCGGAGTTGAGTGTGTCAGGCATGGTCGCACAAATTGCTCAGGATAAAGGCATCGAGCGATGGCTTGTCTCGATCTCGCATACACGCGAGTTGGCTACCGCGTCGGTGCTGGCTCTGGGAGCAGGGACAGATCCCTGATTTTGACCTACACTCGGCGTGCGCACTTTGCGTGTGTGAGTCTTATGCCAGTATTTCGGAGCGTTTTGTCGATGGAAAAGCTGCCCACTGTTCTCAGTACATTCGTCATCAGATCAGCCCATCAGGGATCAAGCCATGGCGGAGCTTGTCTGATCGATTTGGAAAATGAGATCACGACACCGGTTCTTGACTGGAACGACCAGACCATCGAATGGGAAGGCCGAGGCCATGGACGGGGGCTGCGAGGCATCGCTTTCTATCAGGACACTATTGTCATCGCTGCGTATGACGATGTGTTTGTCTTTGACCAGGATTTCAAGATCATCAACGCATACAAGAATGCCTATGCCCGAGATCTGCATGAAATTTGCATCAATGGCGACCGCCTGCTGGTCACTGCCACCGCGACCGATTCGGTCCTTGAGCTTGATCTCAAAGCTGGCAAATGGACGCGAGGCTGGTGCATCAAAAACTTCGGCGCCAAGCAACGCCCGCGCCCGGGCGAGATGGTCTCAGTAGATATGAAGTTTGGCATGTTCGACCCCAACAGAGCGGGCGGCCCAGCGGAACAAGATACAACGCACTTGAACATGGTTAGTTTTTCCAGCAACACCATGTTTGTCTGTGGTGCTGGCATGCAGCATGTCTATGCCTCAACCGCGGATGGCCAGTTTACGCCTTATGCCCGCGTGCCCATCTGGACACACAACGCCCAGCCCTGGCGCGATGGCATCCTGGCAAACTCCACAGGTACTGACACTGTCATCTACCAGAATCACAAAGGCGATACCCTGCGGTCTTACATCGTCAAACGGTGGGACGAATCGCTGTTAGAGCAGGCAGACCTGCCTGAGGATTTCGCTCGCCAGGCATTTGGCCGCGGGCTTTGTCTCTTTGGCGACAATCATATTGTCGCAGGTTCATCGCCAGGCACTATTTCGGTCTATAACGCGGATTCCAACGAGGTACTGAAAGTCATCAACCACACCATGGATGTGCGTAATGCCCCTCATGGTTTGGAACTTTGGCCCTGGTAGTGTCAGGGTTTTACTTTGATAGAATCAGAATCCGAGGCATCGTCAACGCGACATGCTCATCACGAATCACCTGCATTGCGGTCATTGCATCAAGCATTGCATCAAAGCCATCATCGCCAAGCAAATCACGCGCAAAGCTTGCAAAGGGCTCAACCTGCATGCCCAGAGCCTGAACGCCGGGTGCTTGCGCGCCGCCGAATTGTTTGGCAGCCTGTTCAAAGAAATCTTCCAGACTCAAAGGCCCCGGGAAATGAATCACCTCATATGAATCAAGCTCGAGGTCAAATGCCAGATCGTTGAGGCAATCAGTCAAGCCGCCCAGCTCGTCAGCCATCTCCATGTCGATGATATCCTGACCAACAAAAAGCCTGCCTTCTGCGGTCTTGGAGACATCGATATCTTCACGGCCCGCCTCGACTCGTGACACGAAAAGGTCATATGTCTGTTTCATCTTCTGGCTGACCAGTTGACGCTGTTGGTCAGTCCAGGGACGATCAGATGCAAACATGTCAGCTCGAGGTCCCCTTGCCCGTGAGACGACATTGATATGCAGTTTCTTAAAAAGATCACCCATGGATATTTTCCCACCCACAACGCCGATTGAGCCCACGATGGAGCCTGAGTTGACATAAATCTTGTCGCCCGCCACCGCGATGTAGTATCCGCCGGATGCTGCCATGGACCCGACGCTCACCCACACCGGCTTGTGCTCTGCGACACGGCGAATGCCCTGCCAGATGATCTCGCTGGCAATGGCAGATCCACCCGGTGATTCGATACGAAGCACCAGCCCCTTGTAATCATCATTTGCCAGTATTTCTTCCAGGGCGTTGCGAACAGTTCGGCTTCCTACAGATGCGCCGCTTGTCATGCCGCCGGGGGATGATTCACCATCGACGATCTGCGCATCAATGTGCAATACCGCGATGGCTGGGCCATCCGGGTCATTATCAGGTGATTTTGAAAGCAGCGAAAAAATCGCAAAGGGATCCTGGCCTATTGATGGGCCCGTAGCGTTATCGAGCAGATTTCGCACCCAGACAATTGGCTCGCCATAGCGTTCTTCAAAGTAATCACTGATTTCAGGAAGATCGACCGCTGCATCAAGAAGCCCCAGATCCACAGCTCGATCAGCCTCGGTCATCCAGGCTTCTTCAAGGGCATTATTGAGTTGATATTCCTCAAGATCGCGGCCTCGCAAGAGCGTTTGAAACTGATGGGCATACAGAGCGTCAAGTAGTTGAGAGATATTTTCATCCCATGCATCGCTTGGGCCGCTGCGCGTCATTGTCTCGTTGGCGCCTTTGTAATCGCCAATCTGCACAAAATCAGCTTTCAGCCCGACCCACTGAAGCGCATCGGCAAGGTACATCTCCTGCATGAACACGCCTGGAAAGCTCACTGCTCCACCAGACTGGATGATGGCCTGATCAGCATACGATGCCAGCAGCAACTCGCCGGTGCCATAACCCTCGCTGAATACAAACACCTTTTTATCAGCATCACGCAAGTTGGAAATCGCAGCACCAAGCTCGTCAATTTGAGACATGGTCAGCTTTGCATCCTTCAGGCGAATCACAATGCCCGAAAGCTCATCACGCTCTGCAGCAGACTCAATCGCACCGATCAGGTCGAGCATTGTCGGCTCTTCGCCCATCAGCCAGCCCAATGGCGAAGGATGGCCAATCGGTGAATCGCTGATCTCCAGCCAGCCCAGTTTAACATCCGCCTGAACTGTCGGCGTAGCTGCCAGTAGCAAAGCGGATGTGACCATGAAAGTTCTGGACAATGATGAAAATCTTCGACCCATTCTGTGTGCTCCTGTTCTATGCACGAGATTCAAGGCTGCTATCGACCAGGGCTGGTCTGAGTATCCAGTCCTTGAACTAATGCTCTTTGATTGTAACCCCTCAGATCTATGAAGTTGCCAGCCAACTCACACAAGCTGCACATTCATTGGCTTCCAGATACTCATGACCCGGCTAGTGCCTTTGAGATTGATCCGATGGAGCGGTTGTCAGTGATTCAAGTGTCACAGGGCTGGTTAATAGTGCCCGGCTGATACGGCAGGTATCAATCACCACACTCACAAGACCCAGTGTAAAAAGTGCTGAACCCATGATCACCCCCACGATACCGGCCAGATTCAGGATCTCACTGGCGGTCCCCTTCAGCGGTAATGAGACCAGACGCAGAATATCCCCAGCTGCACCCACGCCCGCTGCTGCAACCATGGCCCGCATTGTCTGGCGATCAATCTGTCCTGTTCTGAGTGCCAGGCTTCTCTTGGCCAGCATCCGCGCGTGAGGCCTCAGCCCCAGAATGATCACACTGATTAGCACAGCTTCTGCAAGTCGAAGCAGGATTCGAGAAACCGAGATTTCGCCCACGCCGCTGTAAGGCTTTTGCGTACCATGATCGATTACGCCATGAACCCACCAGAACACAATCGTCAGCGGGATGTACATGCTGGTTGCAAAGGCTGCCAGATACACACCTCGGCGCCTTACGCCTGCGTGCGGTCTGACCAGTCCCAGTGAGCAGATAAACGAAACCAGAATCGCACCTGTTGTAACGATTGCTGCTCTTTGCAACCGAATCCCGCTGCCAGTGATATCACCAAAGATGTCAAGGCCTCGCATCAGCCAGCACAATCCTGCAGCGACCGCAGCCGCCAGCGACCAGCCCATCAACAGTACGGCGGTTCGTCTGGGGTTGGTCAGTTCATGAAATGTCTCTGCATATGGATCAACAAGCATGCGAATGGTGTCACCCACATCAAGCCCACACTCAGGACAACGCCCCAGCACCGAGAGCCCGTGCAGCTCATACCCGCAGCCAATGCAGGGCAGTGTGCCCATCAACTGACTGGCCAGCACACTGCTGGGTTCAGTTTCATCAGCGGGTCGGGGCTGGTTGTCGATCTGGTCATCAGGCTCAGCCATGATCTGAGCGTAACATGCTCGCCTCCTCGTGTCAGGTTTGCTGAGCCATATACTTATCCGCTCTTGCCCATCTGCTAGCGCCAACAGGCCAGGACACGCCAGAATCATGCTCAACACCATCACCCGTCTCAAAGATCAGATCTCCCGCGTCTTTCTTGGTCACACTGATGTGGTTGATCGCCTGCTCTGCTGCATGTTCGCCCGTGGCCACATCCTCATCGAGGATGTCCCCGGCGTAGGCAAAACCCTCCTTGCTGCCACACTGGCTCGCAGCATCGATTGCAGGTTCAGTCGTATTCAACTGACGCCAGACATGCTCCCAGCGGATGTTCTGGGGGTGTCGGTCTTTGATCAGAACACGGGCCGGTTTGATTTCAAGCAAGGCCCAATCTTTGCAAATATCATTCTGGCTGACGAGATTAACCGCACGACCCCACGAACTCAGACGGCTCTGCTTGAAGCCATGAGCGAACAAACTGTCTCCATTGATGGGCAGGTCTGGCCGCTCGAACCGCCTTTTATGATCGTCGCCACCCAGAACCCCTACACATTTGAAGGCACCTATCCCCTGCCTGAATCTCAGCTTGACCGCTTTCTCATGCGCATCAGCATCGGGTATCCCACCCCGGAACACGAAGCTCGCGTGCTACAGATCCGCCCCGCAGATACCGTGCTTAAAGATATTCAGCCCGTTCTGACCCACGATGATGTGATGCAGGTTCAGCAGGCTGTGGATGAGGTCAAGGTCGATCGATCACTCATAGATTATGTCATCGCACTGTCCACAGCAACTCGCGAGCATCCTGATCTGACTCTGGGCTTGTCTCCTCGTGGCTCACTTGCCCTGGTTCAGGCTGCCAAATCTTCAGCGGTTATTGCTGCTCGCGACTATGTTATTCCCGAGGATATCTACCAGAACTTCATGGTCGTTGCAGGGCACCGCGTATTTGGTCAGTCTGTCTTTGAATCAAATCAACAGCGAGCTGTCCACGACATTCTCCAGTCCGTGCAGGATCAGGTTCCAAGCCCCGCATAATCCTCAAGCCTGATGCAACCAATCAGAATGGAGCTAAACCATGGCACGATTAATCAGACAAGATGCTACAGGCCCGGTTCGCATCGATCCTCAGGATAAACCCGTCTTCGTATGTGCCTGTGGTTTGACCAGAAACTTCCCGTTTTACGATGGGTCACACAAACACTGCAAGAACGAATCGCCAGATACGCTGTACACATATGACCCGAAAACCCACACCATCCTGCATCAAAAACCCGACTCCGATGCAGATTCCAGCACGAAGGATCAATCATGATGCCTCGACACCGTTTGCTCAGTTTCATCATCCCTGCAGCGTTCTTCTTCCAGACTTTTCCTTTGCTCGCTCAAGATGACACGAGTGATGCCACGAACCCAACTACTGAACAAGCTGAGCAAAGCAGCACTTCGACCGAGCCGGTGACCACCGAGCACCAGATCACCATCAACAACCAGATCATCCGCTATCGCGCCACCGCGGGTTACCTCGTTCTGCCTGATTATGAAGGTGAACCTCGTGCCAACATGTTCTATGTGGCTTACGAACGAATCTTAGATGATGCTCAGGCTCCATCACAGCGACCCATCACATTCGCTTTCAATGGCGGCCCCGGTTCGTCATCAGTCTGGCTTCACCTTGGTGCCCTTGGACCACGCCGGGTCGTCATGGAGGCAGACGGCCAGGCACCTCCCCCGCCTTATCAACTGGTCGACAATGAATATTCATGGCTCGATTTCACCGACCTCGTGTTCATTGATCCTGTCACAACCGGCTACTCAAGACCCGTCGATGATGTTGATGGTTCAGACTTTCATGGTCTGGAAAAGGACATCCAGTCCGTCGGTGAGTTCATCAGACTCTGGACCACCCAGAACAATCGCTGGCAAAGTCCCAAGTATCTTGCGGGCGAGTCCTATGGCACAACCCGTGCTGCGGGCTTGGCACAGGAACTTCAACAACGCCATGGCATGTATCTCAACGGTATAACGCTCATCTCCCCCGTGCTCAACTTCCAGACTGTCCGCTTTGCCACCGGAAACGATGATCCATACTGGCTCTTCTTGCCAACTTACACCGCGACAGCGTTTTACCATGACAAGCTCTCTGGGGAACTGGCTCAGGATCTTGATCAGACACTCAAGGCTGTCCAGCTTTGGGCACGCACGGATTACCTCATGGCTCTTGCATCTGGCGATGCACTTGAGCCAAAAAAACGCGACCAGATTGCAACCCAGCTCGCCCGATTCACAGGCCTGTCCAAACGCTTCGTGCTGGATTCCAATCTCCGCATCAATATCTTCAACTTCACCAAGGAACTTTTGCGCGATCAGCACAAAACCATCGGCAGGCTCGATTCACGCTTTACGGGCCTGGATCTGAACTGGACCACTACCTCCATCGAGCATGATCCCAGCTACACCGCGATCCTGGGGCCATTCACCGCCACGCTCAATGCGTACATTCGTCAGGAACTGGAGTACAAGAACGATCTGAACTATGAGATCCTGACAAGCCGGGTTCAGCCATGGAGTTACGCTCGCTTTGAAAATCGTTACACCAATGTCGCAGGCCGCCTGGCTTCAGCGATGAGCAGGAATCAAGACCTCAAAGTGCTGGTCTGTAGCGGCTATTTTGACCTGGCAACGCCCTACTTCGCCATGGAGCACACCGTCAGCCATATGGGGCTTGATCCCTCCATTGCGGGCAACATTTCCACGGTGTATTACAACGCTGGTCACATGATGTACATCCGTCACCAAGATCTTGTGAAGTTCAAAGCCGATGTTGCACGATTCTATAGTGCAAGCAATCCGAACCACTGAGTCCCCAGCTGCGAATCAGACTAGTAGAGGGATCATTCGTTCGGATCACAAGCGGCTTTGAGGGTGTATGCCATGGCGGATCACGACAGCGTATTAGTAATCACAGGCGGGGATCTGCCCGGTCTCATCGCGATCGCTACAGAATCCATCCGGGCTGATCGTGCATCTCGCCCTGCCTCATCGGTCCAGGTCTGGATCCCGGGTTTTCGAGACCCCACGCTTATCATGCGCAGGCGTGCGGTTCGCGCTCAAGCTGAGATTTTCAATAGCAGTTTCGTTGAGCCTCAAGATACAGGGCTCCTGCTCGGCACCCCTGATGGCCCATCGATCTCGCTCATGCTCATCGCGGGTGCTCGTGTAGCGCTGCAAAGGGGCTGTGACCGCCTCGTCTGGCCCGTCCACGCAGGCTCGCATCAGCGTGATCTTGATCGTCTTGCTCGAGGGGCTGACCGGGCTCTGCTCGTCTCCAGGCTCATATCGCTGGATTCACCTGAAGTTGGCATCGAAGCCCTTGAGGTTCAGACACCATTCCTGGACATGGATGATGGCGATATTGCTGATCTTGCACTGGATCTGGCTGTGCCGGTCGGTGCCTGCTGGTGGTTCGATCAATCCCAGGACGAAGATGCCAACTCAAGAGCAACACCTGACGCTGATCAGGAACGCACCCGCTGGTCCGCTGTCCTGACCGAACGCGGCTGGACCCCATCAGATGCCCACGCTCATTCCTGATATCTCATCAAGTGTGAAGACAGCTCACCTTGGTGAGAGTTGGATGCCCAGTGTCTTGTCCGGTTGATCTCAATGGTGACGGCTTTGTGGATGTGCTGGATTTCTTAGCGTTTGTTAATCTGTTCGTAGTTGGATGCCCGTAAGTATCACTCATCACGAGATTGACTGTAAGAAAAAGGATCAAAGATTCCAAATGCTGACGATCGGCTTGTTCATGGACATCCTGCATCAAACAAGTTTACGAACAGGAAAAAATCCAGCACATCTACAACAGCGTCATTATTCAAGTCGGCTGAAGAATCGCTGGCAGCAAACAGGCTTACAAACAGGAAGAAGTCCAGTACATCGACCGCGTTGTCGCCGTTGAAATCGGTGGGACACGGTCCCGGTGATAGTGAAGCGGAACTTGCCACGGTGAGAACGCTCCCCAGGCTGTGATGGATTGAGAGCTGGACGGAGTAGTCGCCTGGATCGATGCCTGTGGTGTTCCAAGTTGTCAGGATGTTATCGCGAACCTGGTTGGTCCAGTTGCTGCCGATGGGATTCCAACTGGTGGGGTTTGTGCCCAGACCATAATCAAGCGAGTAGCTTGAGAACTGCCAGGGACTGGTTGGACCGGTGATCATGCGGGCTGAGCCGCGAAGTGGGATCTGGTCAGTGACAGCACCTTCAACAGGATCGATAGCCGCGTCGAAAATCACAGCGGCATCAATAGCCTCGGGTTCTCCGAAATACTCGGTGTTGACCAGCTGCAAGATCGAATCATCTGTCGCATCAATCTGAGCGTTAAGCAGTGCGCTGCCCCAGGATACAAGAATGCCATTGCCTCGACTTGTCGTTTGCGCCAGGTTTGTCGATCTTGCAAAGACAAGAAAGCCATCTTCAAAGACACCGATGTAGCCACCTGTGCCATCACATAGCGAGTTCTCGACCCATCCTTTTCCTGTTTCTGCGACAAGCAGTTCACCGAACAGGCAGCTTCTGAGTGTGAGATCAGTGGTGCCATAGGAATAGAAGTTCCATGTTTCCACAGAACTGTTAATAAAGCGAAGCGAGACATCACCCCATGCGTATGACGAGTCGTTTTGGAACTGATTATTCGCGACACCTGTTACTTCGACGGTGTTGGCTCGTTCGAAGTAGCTTCCGACGACTCTCAGCGATGAGTCTCGAAAGGTGCCGTTACAGCCACTGCGAGCCATCACTGCCCACCACACATTCGTACAGTTCGTGATATTGGCGGTATAGGGGATGCCAGTTGCCCATGTGCTGTTCGGGCTGACAGACCACGATGCAACATATCCAGAAGGAGGCAGTGTCACATCAACAACACTTCCATCTGGCAGCGTTAACCACAGAAGCACAAGATCCGAGTTGCTGATATCAAGCTGATTGGTTCCCAGGCACAAGAACTCGCCCGCAGTAACACAGCCGTCAACCGAAACCGTAGCCTGATCCAGAAGTCCCCAGGTAGGAAAGCCGTTCTGTACGGTGATGTTTGTCCATTGGACCTGAGCCTGGCCTCCAACTCCGATGCTGAAGCTGTGCCCACTGCCGTCAATGATCGAGTCTGTGCAAGTCAGGCGAGCGTTGTCAGAAACGATGGCTTGGCCCTGGTACGAAAATGATTGTTGGAAATACAAACTCGCTGAGGTTACTTCCATGACACTGGTGTTCAGCATCCAGATCCCCTTGGTGACAGTAAGCCTGGCACCGTTTTCGACACTCAGATAGCCATTGTTCGCAATGATGATGTTGCCATCGACGACCCGATCGGTAGTCAGCGTGATTGACTCGTTGGGATCCAATAGTCCAATAATCCAGTCGTCAGCGTAAAGCTGCTGGGCTGACAAGACTGCGATAAATGCAAGTATGACGACCTTCCGCATGATCCTTCTCCGTGGCAGTAACGGGTCAATACTGGATCTTATTGGAGGATTTAGCGCAGGATTTCATTTATACGAATTGTTTGTATAAACAAGAAAGTTCTCAGAGTGCTTCTGGTTGAAGTACAAAGTGATGCAACGCGGTGATGTTGATCAAAGATTTCAAATGCAGTTCAGCAGGTGAAAGGGGAGTATCTCTTATGGAGATTCCTGGTTTTGCTGATCAACAGGTGGTCTAGAGAGGATAACCAGACCGGTTGAAATACCGATGAGAGGCCGTAGAAAGCAGAACGAGTACTCGTACAAGAAGAGATCCCCGGCAATGTAGGCAAGCCCATGCTTTTCTTTGCTATGGTGAAGCTGGTTCTGATTGACCTTGCCTGTATTTTAAGTGAACCGCATGTTGGGCGTGGGGGGGGTGGCCCCATCGGGTTCTATGGGTTACTATTCCAGCCCAAAGGGTCCCTAACGGGGCGTTTGCTTACCGAATCCTGGATGTTCAAGAGACAGCGTGCTGCACACCACTGAGCAGATATAGACCGATGACTGATTACGGACAACTAATCGCTTATCTGGGCATTGGCTTTGCTCTTGGTATCGCTGCACTTGTGGTGCCATCGTTGATCGCCCCGCGGTACAAGGGGGCTGAAACCGAAAAGACATATGAATGTGGCGTTGATACCGTAGGTTCAGCGTGGATTCGCTTTGGTATTTCGTTTTATCTCTTTGCTTTGATTTTTGTCGCGTTCGAGGTGGACATCCTCTACCTTTTCCCGGTTGCCCTGGTCTTCAATGAGGAGATGTTCGGCTGGCGGGCGTTCGTAGAGGTTTTCATCTTCCTGTTGATTTTGTCACTGGCAATCGTGTATGCCTGGCGGAAGGGAGTGATCCGTTGGACCCGGTAAACGGACCCCCCAAGCCACCGACGCCGGTTCGGCTGCCGGTGCTGAATGCAGCAGAGATGGACGAGCGGATACCGTTCGTAGCCTCTCCCTATGTTCGGTTTGCGGTACTCGATGATCTGGTCAACATGGCCCGGGCGAACTCGCTGTGGCCATTGACTTTCGGGCTTGCGTGCTGTGCGATCGAGATGATGGCTGCAGGTGCCTCGAAGTACGACCTTGATCGTTTTGGCGCGGGGGTCTTTCGTCCTAGTGCCAGGCAGGCGGATGTGATGATCTTTGCGGGGACGATCTCGTGCAAAATGGCTCCGGTCATCAAACAGCTCTGGGATCAGATGCCATCACCCAAGTGGGCTATTGCGATGGGTGGCTGCACCATTGATGGCGGGCCTTTCAAATATCCGAACCAGTACGCCATCGTTGAGGGTGCAGACAAGCTGGTCCCGGTTGATGTATACATTCCCGGTTGCCCGCCCCGGCCTGAAGCCTTGATCGCAGGCATTTTGGAGCTGCAAGAGAAGATCACCGGCAAAACCCCCAAAAGCAAGAGGCACAAGGGCAAGAGGGGGAACCGGACATGAGCAGCCTGGATCTCTCGAATCTGGAACTTGGCAGTGAAGAAGCCGAGTATTCAAGCGTGGGCTTCCACTACATTCACCGCGCCCAAGCGGGGCGCATCGTGGCAGTCGCTGAGGCTTTTCGTGAAGCGGGGTATCACCTTGAGATGCTGACCGCTGAGGATCGTCGCACAGACCTCGAAGCCATGCGATTGGTTTATACATTTAGTCGTCTTGATCAGCTGGATCGGCACATGGTGACCGTGGATCTTGCCCCGGAGATTCCAGGTGCTCAAGCCCCCAGTCTTGCAGGCATTTACCCGGCAGCGAACTGGTACGAACGCGAAGTCTTCGACATGTACGGTATCCGGTTCGACGGGCATCCTGACCTGAGGCGGATCCTGCTTCCCGATGATGTCGAGTTCCATGCGCTGCTCAAAGATTTTGGTCGCATCGAAGATGCGCCCGATGAGGGGGCTGCCAACAAATGAACCCGCACCCCGCCCCAGCGCTGGAACGAGCTCACGACGATGAGACTTACTACCTGAACATGGGGCCTCAGCACCCGAGTATGCACGGCGTTTTGCGTCTGCTGCTCCGTTTGCGTGGGGAGTTGATTCTTGAATGTGACCCGGTGATCGGATACGCACACCGCGCACACGAGAAGATGGCTGAGAACCGCTCATGGATCCAGTTCCTGCCTAACACATCTCGCATCGACTACCTGTCAGGCATGATTTACAACCTTGGCTACTGCCAGGCTGTGGAGAAGATGGCGTCGATCGAGGTACCAGTTCGCGCACAGGCCATCCGCGTCATAGTCAGCGAGCTTAATCGCATCCAGAGTCATCTGTTGTGGTTTGGTACTTTCCTGCTCGATATCGGTGGCATCACGCCGTTCCTGTACTGCTTTGATGATCGGGAGAAAATCCTTTCGATCCTTGAGCGGGTGACTGGCTCAAGGCTGACCTATTCATACGGTCGCTTTGGAGGTGTTTCACAGGATATCGATGATGTCTTTATCGAGCAGACACGGAGTTTTCTTACGCGGATGCGCAAGCAGGCTCCGATGTATCACCAGCTTGTGCATGAGAATGTCATCTTCCGTAAACGCTGTGAAGGTGTGGGTGTTATCTCGCGTGAAGTTGCTCATGATTACGGGATCACCGGCCCGACGCTTCGCGCGATTGGTGTTGATTACGATGTTCGCCGGGCTGAGCCTTACAGCGGGTATGAACAGTACGACTTTGAGATTCCAACGCGTACAGGGGGCGATTGCCTCGCAAGGTTTGAGGTGCGCATCGAGGAGATGGAGCAGAGCTGTCGCATCATCGAGCAGGCTCTTGATGCACTTCCAGATGGCCCGGTCAAGCCTGCAAAGTTTATCAAGAAACTGAAGCCGCCAGCTGGCGAGTTCTACTTTGCTGTTGAGTCAGCACGCGGGCACTTTGGGATGCACATGGTGAGTGATGGGGGAGATGTGCCATCGAAGATCAAGCTTCGTACGCCTTCGTTCTCGTTGCTGTCATCGATGTCCGAAGTGCTCGAGGGTACGATGGTGGCAGACACAATTGCGATTCTTGGTAGTGTTGATGTTGTTCTTCCGGAGATTGATCGGTAAAGCTGCGTATTTGCAGCCAGGAGTTTCACTGCGTGCCTCGGACCCTGCTTGACATCTTTGGCAATCCCTTCATTGCAACAGGTGTCGGTATCGGCGCGGTGATGACGGTTCTCTCGATCAATGTGCTATTTTGCATCTGGTTTGAGCGCAAAGTATCAGCGTGGATTCAAAGGCGGTTGGGACCGATGGAAGTCGGCCCGCAGGGTACGCTGCAGACCGTGGCTGACATGGTCAAGCTGCTGGGCAAGCAGTTGCTCACGCCAGCGGGGATTGACAAGCCGCTGTATCACCTGGCGCCGCTGATCATCTTTGCTCCGGTGGTGGCTTCTGCCAGCCTGCTGCCATTTTCAAAGAGCGTGGCGTTGTCCGATCTCAATATCGGGCTGATTCTTGTTTTTATGTTCGGCGGTTTTGCAGTCGTTGGCATCTTCATGGCTGGGTGGGGCTCGAATAACAAGTATGCACTGCTGGGAGCGATGCGATCCGTCGCACAGAATATTTCGTACGAAGTTCCGCTGCTCTTGTCAGCGTTATCAGTGGTCCTGATGGTGGGTGCTCAAGGTGGTGGACAAATTGAGATTGGCGATGAAGTCATCCAGCTCAACGGCCTGAATCTGTCGCACATCACGCTGGCTCAGACATCTGGACTCTGGTTCATCGTGTTTCAACCGATTGCTGCGGTGATATTTTTTATTGCGATTCTCGCTGAGACCAATAGAGCGCCATTTGATCTGCCTGAGGCAGAGAGCGAACTGATCGCCGGGTTCCATACTGAGTATTCCGGGATGCGGTTCGGGCTCTTTTTCTTCGGCGAATACTCAAACATGTTTATCGGGGCGATGCTGGCCACGGTACTCTTTCTTGGCGGGTGGGATGGCCCTCTGCTTCCTGGTCCCGTGTGGTTTTTCTTCAAGTCCTACCTCCTGATCTTCGTGATGATGTGGGTGCGATGGACATTCCCGAGACTTAGATTCGATCAACTCATGGCCTTTTGCTGGGCGGTGCTGACTCCACTGGCGATCGTCAACATCCTCGTTACAGCGTTCGCACTGAAGGTGGTGAACGGATGAGTTACCTTGGCTCGATCTTCAGCGGCTTTAAAACGCTCCTCACCGGGCTTGGTATCACTGGTAAAGAGATCGGTGGCAAGTCAGTCACCGAGCTTTACCCCCATGTCGAACCAGAGTTGCCAGAGGCATTCCGGAGCGTGATTCAACTCGTCCGCTTTGAAGAGAGCGGATCACACGACTGTGTAGCGTGCATGCAGTGCGTGAAGATTTGTCCGTCGACATGCATCACGATCGAAGGGGGAAAGATCGAGGGCATCAAGGGTAAGCGGGCAAGCGAGTTTGAGATCGACTTTGCGCTCTGCAGTTTGTGCGGGCTGTGTATTGACACTTGCCCGACGGATACGCTTGAATGGGCGAATATCTATGACGATGCAGGGCAAGAGCGTGAGTGGGTTTATGACCTTCTCAAGCCTCACGAGGCTTTTGAAGAGCAGTACCTGACCACGCGTCGCGCGATCGAGGCGAAGGAAGCTGCAGAAAAAGCAGCCAAGAAGGCAGCTGTCGCCAAAGCCAAGGCTGAGAAGGCTGCGAGCGAGGCTGCGTCACAAGAAGCCTCACCTGAGAAATCAGATACCACTTCGGAGGCAGACTCATGATTGCAGCCGGGCTGGTCATGTTGATATCCGTAGCGGGCGCAGTCGTTGCGGTGAGCGTGAAGAACATTGTGCATGCGATTTTCGGTCTTGGCATCGCGCTGGGCGGGCTGGCCCTTGCATTCTTGCTGCTCAGTACGCCGTTCGTTGCAGCGATGCAAGTGTTGATCTACATCGGTGGCATTACCATCGCCATGATCTTTGCGGTGATGCTTTCATCAACCGGGAAGCACGAACCGGGTGAGGGTGCTCGACGCCGGGTGCTGGCTGGGATCGTGAGCATCGTGTTCTTTATTGCCATGGCATGGGTGGTTGTGGGTTCAGATTTTGGCCCATTGATGGAGTTGGCTCCTGAAGATATGGAATCTGCGTGGAGTGTGCAGGCGATTGGCCGAGCATTACTCAACGATTTCAATGTTGCCTTTGAGCTGCTCTCGGTGGTTCTGCTTGTTGCGATTGTGGGCGCGATTTCGATCGCCTCTCGTCATGACGAAGGGGAAGATCCGGCAATCAATGAGGAGGGCGGCGCATGACACTCGAAGCGTGGATCCTCTTTGCCCTCGTGCTGTTCTGTATCGGCTTGTATGGCGTGCTTGCCCGGCGCAATCTGATCGCAATCCTGATCGGCATCGAACTGATGCTCAACGCGGTCAGTGTGAACATTCTTGCGTTCAATCACTTCTTGGCGCCTGACCCGGCGGTTGGTCAGATTATCGTGTTGTTCATCATCGGGCTTGCAGCAGCAGAGGCGGCGATCGTGCTTTCGATCGTACTGACTGTGTATCGCCAGCGGGCCGCCATCGATGTTCAGGACCTCAAGGAACTGAAAGGCTAACACGGAATGAACCACCAGCTCATTGCCCTGCTGACCGTGATGGCGCCCCTCGTGGCGTTTGCGACCGTGTTGATCGGCTTTCGCTCAAAGCACACCGTCGCATCGTCGATCGTGCTGATATCCGGCCTGGTTACCCTCGTTGGCGCAGCTTTGTTGCTATTCAACGGGCCGGTGGATGGGACAGTGTTCAGTGCCCGCTGGTTTGTCATTGGTGATCATGTCATCGAGTTCGGCGTGTTGCTTGATGGCCGGACCAGAATGATGGGGGCGGTTGTCGCGCTGATAACCTTCTGCATCCAGATTTACTCGCTTTCGTATATGTCGCATGACCCCGGGCGCGGGAGGTTCTTTGCGTTTTTAGCCTTGTTTGAATGGTCCATGCTTCTGTTTGTCTTTGCCTCGAATCTCCTCCAGATGTTTATTTTCTGGGAGCTGGTCGGGCTTGCTTCATTCCTGTTGATCGGGTTCTGGTACGAGAAACCTTCCGCGGTGGCAGCTGCGAAGAAGGCGTTTATCATGACGCGCATCGGGGACATCGGGCTGTTTATTGGCCTGATCCTGCTCTTTCAGACTGTGGGCACACTGGATGTTGTACGCATCACACAGATATTTGCAGGCGAGGGATTACCTGAGTCCATCGCTCCCGGCCGTATCGAGTTGATCGCAACGCTTCTGTTCATTGGCGTGATCGGCAAAAGTGCACAATTCCCGTTGCACACATGGTTGCCCGACGCGATGGAGGGCCCGACACCAGTCAGTGCCTTGCTCCACTCAGCAACGATGGTTGCAGCAGGTGTGTTTCTGGTGGTTCGATTCCACGAGCTGTTCCTTGATGCACCAGGCACCATGCGCTTCGTGTTGATCATTGCAACAACCACCGCGTTGCTCTCTTCCACCATGGCTATGGTGGCGAGAGATATGAAGCGGGTTCTCGCATTTTCGTCGATCAGTCAGCTTGGGTTCATGCTCATGGGTTTGGCTGCGGGCAGCTTGTTCGCTGGTTTTTTCCACTTGACAACACACGCATTCTTCAAGGCTCTGCTCTTTCTTTGTGCTGGGTCATACATCCACAAGTTTGGCACTAACGACATGGTGGCGATGGGCCGGGCTGGTGCAGCCGGGAAAATGAAGATCACCACCATTGGTCTTGTCGTAGGCGGGGCAGCTTTGGCGGGTATTCCGCCGCTGGCGGGCTTTTTCTCCAAGGAACAGATCATTGGTTCGCTGCACGGGCCTGAGAATCTCATCTTCCGTATCGGTGCGTATGCTGCTGCGTTCTTAACGGCGTATTACACATTTCGGATGGTCTTCCTGATCCTCCGTCCAGGTATTGACTCTGAGGCGATCGAGGAAGAGCCCGCAGGATCGCAGCACGCAGATGCTCATGACGAGGATCATGGGCCAGCAGAGCCATGGCAGATCGTGGGGCCGATCATCGCGTTGACACTCGGCACTCTCGGGGCTGGGTTCCTGGGGAACCGCATCGGACACACGCTGCTGATCGAGCATATTCATCACCCAGCCCTGGCTGAGATGGCTCCCGCAATTGTGATCGCCCTTCTCGGAGTGGTTTTGGCATGGCTCGACTTTGGAAGAAAAGGTGCCCGGCAGGTCGGGTTTATTGCCCGCTTGCCCGCAGCCAGAACGCTCTTTGAAAATCGCTGGTTCATCGACACGGTGTACAAAGCTGTCTTCGTCCGTCTGGCGGTTGGCTTTGCCAAGCTCATGTTCGGCGCTGAGACTCGAGGCTTTGATGGTGGAGCAGACAAACTCGGCCAGGGAACGGTTGCTGCTGGCAGCCAGATGGCCAAGGCTCACTCAGGCCGACTCCAGTTTTATGTCGGCACTGCATTCGTTCTTGTTGCGGTCCTCGTGTTCTATCTGGGTCTTAGCTAACGGAAGGATTGACTGACTTCTCATGACCAGTTCGCTTCTCACCATGATGCTCCTGTGCCCAGTGGTAGCGCTCGTTGCAACACTGCTTTTGCCGGGGCGGCACCACAAGGCGATCAAGATTGTCAACGCCCTGTGCGGTTTTGCCAGCGTGGTTCTGGCGATTGTGGTCTGGATGCAGTACGACCGCAGTGCAGGCGGCTACCAGATGCTGGAGGACTATCCCTGGGTTCCAACTCTTGGTATCCACTACACGGTGGCGGTGGATGGCGCGGGTGTCGTACTTAGCATGCTGACAGCACTGGTGTTTTTCACTGGTGTGCTTTCGATGTGGAGTCTGGAAAAACGCGTCAAGGAATACTTCGCCTTCATGGCTGCGCTTGTCATCGGTGTATTTGGTGTTTTTATCTCGCTCGATCTCGTCTCGTTCTTTTTCTTCTACGAAGTAGCGGTGCTGCCGATGTATCCGCTGATCGCCATCTGGGGCAGTACGCGTAAAGAGTACTCAGCGATGAAGCTGACGATCTACCTGATGGCGGGCAGTGCGCTGCTCTTCCCGGGGCTGATAGCTTTGTATACGCACGGGGGAATCGGGAACTGGAACATTGTTCAACTCGCAGCCAGCGGAAACTTTGAGCGAGAGTTTCAGATTTTCATCTACCCGTTCCTGTATATCGGTTTCGGTATTCTTGCAGGCATGTTCCCATTCCACAGCTGGTCGCCAACAGGCCATGTTGCGGCTCCAACTGCAGTCTCCATGCTGCATGCTGGTGTGCTGATGAAGCTCGGCGCATTTGGCATCTTCCGTGTTGCTATGACCATTTTGCCCGAAGGCGCAGCCTACTGGGCGCCGTCGTTCGCTTTGTTTGCCACGATCGGTATCGTCTACGGCGCATTCGTAGCCATGCGGCAAAACGACTTTAAATATGTCATCGGGTTCTCAAGCGTGTCGCATATGGGTATTGTCCTGCTCGGCCTGAACATCTGGGCTGCTGGTGGCGATGCAGCCCAGGCTGGGCTTGATGGTGCCATTTTCCAGATGTTTGCGCATGGCATCATGACTGCGCTGTTCTTCTCCTCAGTTGGATTCATTTACGACCAGACCCACGACCGCGATATTCGGCATTTCGGGGGGCTGGTAAGCCAGGTTCCACTGGCGGGGTCATTCTTCATCATGGCTGCCATGTGTGGCATGGGTGTACCCGGGTTTGCCAGTTTCTGGGCAGAACTGCTCGTGTTCATCGCAGCGATCAAGACCTTCCCGGTTCTCGGGGTCTTTGCGATTGCGGGTCTGGTGTTTACAGCTGCGTATGTCCTGCGAGTTTTCGGCAAGGCGATGTTTGGCCCACGCAACCCCGACTGGGAGAAGCTTGTGGACATTCGAGTCAAGTCTGTTGCCATCTGGCCGCGCGCGATCCTTGTTGGTGTGCTGCTGCTTTTTGGTTTTTATCCAAGCCTGATTCTCGACATGATTCGAACAGCCGTGGCGGGAGGGCAATAAGCGATGGGCGACCTCACTCTCTTTGTACCCGAAGCTGTGGTTCTTCTTGGGGCTATCGTGGCGTTCGTGCTGTCGGTGATCGGCAGCTCTTACCGTGTCAATTGGATTGCCAGCGTCATCATGGCCATTCTGGGTGTTGCGATGTCGATCGCATGGCTGGGGGCAGCGGGGGAGCCGTTCTTTCCTGGGATATACCGCGTCGATGCGTTTTCGCAGCTGCTGAAGGTGGGGATTACTACAGGACTGTTTCTGTCGGTCCTGATCGCAGGAAACCCGGGAAGTGTGCGTGAACATTCGCGCATCGATTTTCCGATGTTCCTGTTCTTCTCCGCTGTCGGCATGATGATGATGGTGAGCGCAACTGAGTTGATCACGCTCTATGTCGCTCTTGAGTTGTCCGCGTATGGCTTGTATATCCTCGCAGCCCTGAATAAGCGGCAACGCGAAGGCAGCGAAGCCGCAGCGAAATATGTACTCTTCGGTGCTGCTTCATCAGCAGTAACGCTCTTTGGCATCAGTCTCATCTTCGGCGTAGCTCGTTCGACACTGTTGTCAGAGATCATCGCAACCCAGCCAACGCCTTTGATGGTGATTGGTGTACTGCTCGCCCTGTCGGGTGTGCTATTCAAGCTGGCGGTATTCCCGTTCCATGCATGGGCACCTGATACCTATCAGGGCGCGCCTCATGAAGCAGTCACATTCATAGGCACGGCTTCAAAGGTAGCAGCTGTGGGTGTCATTGCTCGCCTGCTCTTTCTTGCGATTCCAGCTCATGACAGTCTGGTTAACGCCTTGCTCGTCCTGTGCGTGGCATCGATGACAGTCGGCAACCTGGCAGCCATAGTGCAGAACGACATCAAGAGGGTTCTCGCATACTCCACGGTCGCTCAGGCAGGGTACATCCTGATAGGCCTTGTCAGCTTTTCGTCGATGGGTGTAGCTTCGGCGATCTACTATGCGGTCATCTATGTGCCGATCGTGTTCTGCGCCTTCCTCGTCGTGTGTGTGCTGGGAGCAGATGGCAGCAACCCGACCAAGAGCAGCATCGCAGGTCTGTATCAGCGTTCACCGCTTTTGGCTGCAACGCTTCTCGTGGGCATGTTCGGCCTGGCGGGGATTCCACCGACCTCTGGTTTCATGGGCAAGTGGTTCCTGTTCTCCGCAGCGATCAAGAGCGACCTGCTCTGGCTTGTGCTGATCGGCGCGATCAATGCAACGGTGAGCCTCTACTACTATCTTCGCATCATCAAGGAGGCATACCTCACGCCACCGGCAGATGAGACGGCGATCAAGGTATCACCAGCAACGGCAATTGCTGCTGGCCTTGGCATGACTTTGGTGCTGGTCATGGGGATCTACCCAAGGCTGCTCTGGGAGCTTGCAGAAGCAGCAGCAAAAGCCATCAATTAATGCTAATGCTTCCGCTATTCATATTTTTCCATGCAGAACTGTGCGACTGGCACTAGGCGTGGTTCAATACCCGCCTTCGCGCATCACATCAAGGCTCTCGGGGAATGGATAGCTTGCAAAAACCCCTGTCGGGGCGAGTTCCCACATGCCGAGTGACGGGTAGACATCGCCACGGTATCCCGCATCGAACATAACCCGCAGCACCGATTCAAACGATGGCTCTTGGCCTTCATCATCAACAAGGCGGTTGGACTTTGCGCCAAGGAACGACACACTGGCCACCGGCCACCGCTCACGGCGACCCGCCAGCATCTTTGTGACAGTCTGAAAACCTCGTGTCAGATCACTCAGTGTGAAATATTCCTGATCACGCGGCCGTAAAATCGCCATGACCAGGAGCCGATCGAGATCAAACTTGAGGATGTATGGCTCATGATCGTGCGGCGCGTGAACCGCCACCGACTCATGAAACATATGAGAATAAGCGGTCGCAGCCTTCACATCCCATTGGCTGGTGGGGACGATATTCAGAAGATTACCGATGATGCCATGCGTGTTATCAACATCGTTGACGGCACATACCACCGTCCTGTACCGGCCTGCGACCAGGTCAGTCAGCAAGTGTTGTCCCCATTGAATACGAATGCGATCGCGATCTGTACTGACGCCACGGGGATCGCCCAAAGGCAGCATCATCACACAGTCGGCACGCTGATCTGCTTGAAGGAGTAAATCGCCTTCACCATCATAAAGACGGATATCCGGGAGCTGATGACCAGAGTTTGACATGGTTCGACTCCTTTTCAATTGCTGGACTTAACATCATACTCAAGACAGCCCAAGACGGCAAGACAAATAGCATGAGCTGCTGGAATTCCTAATCTCGAACAGATCGCCATGCTTACTGCCGTTCTTATCTGAAGCGGATAGAATGCACACTATCCGGCAGGCTTTAAAGGCTTGCGCAAGCGAGTCAGCCTGTCGGCAAATTACCCGGAGACGGCACCGCCGAAGTGGCTGCCGATCGTCCGGCATTCGTTCGAGGCTGCGCCCTCGGTAGACCAGGAAGGGCAAGATGACCTCCAAACCACAATACCCCGGCATTCGAATCACAACCAATGGCAACCACCTCGTTTCCTACCACACCGAAGCCAGAATCGCCGACGGCGGAGTCTTCTACCCCATCACGCCTTCGACGGAGATGGGCGAGGACTTTCAAATGTCAAGTGCTGAGGGCAAGCTCAATGTCTTCGGCTGGCCAAAGCTGGCCATCGAAACCGAAGGCGAGCACGCAGCTCAAGGTGGTGCCATCGCCCTTTCGACAACCGGCAAACGCGTCGTGAACTTCACATCGGGCCAGGGGCTGGTCTACGGGCTTGAGCAGTATTACCACGCACCGGGCAAGCTCTCATCGATGGTGCTGGAAGTCTCCGCCCGCGCCCTGACAAAGCACGCGCTCAATGTTCACTGTGGCCACGACGATATCTACGCAGCCCTCGATACGGGCTGGATCATGCTCTTTGCCAAGGATGCCCAGCAAGCTGCTGACCAGGCGGTGATCCTCCGCCGGGTCACAGAGCAGACACTCACACCCGGCATCAACATCCAGGACGGCTTTCTCACTTCTCATCTTGATCGCACTTTTCTCAAACACGAAGCGGGGCTGCTCCGCGAGTTCATTGGTGCTGCTGACGACATTATTGATTGCCCAACAGATGCCCAGCGAGAGCTGTTTGGTCCGACACGAAGGCGCATTCCTCGCGTGATCGATCTGGAGAACCCCGTGCTTATCGGCCCGGTGCAGAATCAGGAACACTACATGAACGGCGTAGTGGCCCGTCGTAACAACTTCGCCGAGCCGATCCTGGGGTTTCTCGAAGATTCGTATGCAGAGTTTGCCCGCCTGACAGGTCGCAAATATGGGCTTGTTTCAAAGTACAAGACGGATGATGCTGAGTGCGTGTTTGTCACACTTGGATCAGCTGCTGAAAACATCGAGGCGGCTGTCGATCACCTCCGCAAGACGCGTGGAGCCAAAGTCGGATCGGTGCATATCAATGTGCTGCGTCCATTCCCGACCAATGCGGTTGTAGAGGCGCTCATCGGCAAGAAAAACTGCATCATCCTCGAACGGACAGATGAGCCTCTCGCCAGCGACAATCCTCTCGCCCGTGACATCCGTGCAGCTTTATCCAAATCGTGCGTTCACGAGGGTCACCCACACCGGCGTGACCTGACTTCCATTGCTGAGTCGGATATACCTCACATCTTCACCGGTGTCTATGGCTTGGGATCGCGTGATTTCCGTCCAGAACACATCATTGGAGCGTATGAATATGTCCTTGAAGATCGTAAACGCCAGGATGGACAAGGAGCAGCCGACGGCGTGACAGACTTCGTTCTCGGGATAAACCACCCTTACGCCGTGGCTGCAGATGAGACTCCCTCGCTGCTGCCTGAGGGAGCCATTGCGATTCGCCTTCACTCCATTGGAGGCTGGGGCATGATCACGACAGGCAAGAATCTCAGCGGGATCATCGGCGACCTTGGCGAAGCCGTCGCAGCACGAGAACAGGCCAAGGACGAGTTCGGTCAGCCTCGTGAAGTCTTGCATATCAGCGCCAACCCGAAGTACGGCTCAGAAAAAAAAGGTGCCCCGACATCGTACTTCCTGGTGGTGGCTCCAGAGCGGGTTCGCATCAACTGCGATCTGCGTCACATCGACACCGTCTTGTGCTGTGATCCAAAGATCTTCCTGCACACCAATCCACTTGACGGGTTGAGTGAAGGCGGCGCATTCGTATGGGAGTCTGACGAATCGCCCGATCTAGCCTGGGAAAGAATCCCCCAAAAGCACCGAGCTGAGATTCTCGAAAAGAAGATTCGAGTCTACATTCTCAATGGATTCCGTATTGCTCGCGAAGCGACGAACCGCCCAGATCTTCAACTTCGCATGCAAGGCAACGCATTCCTCGGTGCCTTCTTCCAGGTTTCCAGTTTCTTGAAGGACTACAAGATTGCGGATGTTCACTTCCGCCAGGTTGTTCACGACCAGTATGTGAAGAAGTTTGGACGATTGGGCCGGGCTGTCGTTGATTCAAACATGGAGGTGATGACCAAGGGATTCGAACAGACGCGCGAGATCGTCTATGGCGAAATTGATGCTCCTGATCGCTCATCAATGAGAGGGCCGACGCTTCTTACACTCAATGGCACCAAGACCCAGAAGCCCGAAGTGGAATCAACAAGGGCACCAATGCAATCCGTTGAGTACTTTGACAAGGAGTTCCGGGCTGGACTGGGGTATGACCAGCCGGCCTCGCCGCTCTCCTCCATTGGATTGGTGGCAGCGGCAACCGGGGCGACCGGCTCCAAGTATGTCGCTCGTCGCCAGACGCCGATCTTCATAGCTGAGAACTGCACACAGTGCATGGAGTGTATCGCAGTCTGTCCCGACACCGCCATGCCCAACACCGCTCAGAAGATCGGGTCGGTGCTGGAAACTGCCATCCGAAACTATGTCTCGGAAATTCCACAACGCGAAGCGTTATTGCGGGCGCTACCCGATATCGAATCTGGTGTGCGGGCAAAGATGTCTGAAGTCGTTGCTGCCAAGGGAGATCAGCCGTTTTCTGACATCGTGCGAGAGACAATCAACACGATCCCGGGTATAAGCAGTGCTGCTCTCAATGAACTGGGCATGATTCTCGATATCCTGCCGATGGCTTATGTTAAATCACACTCCATCTTCAAGGTATTGGAGAAGAAGTCGCCGGGTGATGGCGGACTCTTTTCGATCTTCATCTCCGACCGATGCAAAGGCTGCGGCGAATGTGTCGTCGCCTGTGGAAACCACGATGCCCTTCGCATGGTCCCCGAAACGGAAGATGTCAATGCCAGACACTTGTCTGCCGAAACCTTCCTGGAGACTCTTGCTGAAACTCCCGAGCAATACCTCGGCCTTTACAACTCTGAACATCCCGACGATTCCAAAGCAGCGGTACTGCGAAACCACCTGATGACCCGCAGGAACTACGAAGCGATGGTCTGTGGCGATGGAGCATGCGCCGGGTGCGGTGAAAAGAGCGTCCTTCGCAGTGTGGCCACCATCACCGAAGCGTACATGCGGCCAATTTTCCATGCCAAGGCTGACCGGCTTGAAGCTAAAGCTGACCAACTTGAGAAAAATGGTGTCGCCCATTTGGAACGCCTCGCCAAAGCTTCACAGACCGAGTATGAACGCTTCCGTCGGGCAGTCGCACATCTTGTGATGGGTTTCGGTGGCGAATCCGACAAAGACATGGACGACCGCCTGGCTCAGCGCGATGAGATTACAAATGCAGAGATCATAAGTGCCCTTGCCGCAGTGATGCGCGAAGATGCCCATCGGCACCGCGATCTTCAGGCAGTTGATGGACGCCTGGACAACGGCATGGCAGTCATGGCGATGGGAGCGCATACTGGCTGTAACTCTGTGTATGGCTCAACACCTCCCAACAACCCGCACCCATATCCGTGGATGAACTCGCTGTTCCAGGATGGAGCCACCATCAGCTGGCTCATGGGTGAGAGCTTTATCATTGATCATGCCCGCCGATCGGTTATCCCTGAACGCCTTGCGACTGCATTGCTTGAACGCGAGAAGCATGTTCTCAGTGAAGACGATTACTTCAGCCTGAACCACCTCAACGATACACGCATGACCGACCAGGAAACGATCGAGTTGCCCAAAGTCTGGGCCATCGGTGGCGATGGTGCCATGGGCGATATCGGCTACCAGAATGTATCCAAAGTCGTGCTCCAGAACCGCCCGAATGTGAAGCTGCTCATGCTTGACACCCAGGTCTACTCAAACACCGGTGGCCAGAACTCTGACTCCTCGCCCATGCCTGGCGGCTTTGACATGAACCAGTTCGGTGCTGCGACCCAGGGCAAAATGACCGAGAAAAAGAGTGTTGCTGAGACATTGACCCTCGGCCATGGCTCGCCGTTCGTCGCCCAGGTATCAGTTGCCAACGCAGCCAAGCTTTACAAAGCCATCCTCGATGCACTCGTGTATCGAGGCACAGCTTTCTTCCAGTGCTTCACAACCTGTCAGCCCGAGCATGGTGTCGCTGACGACATGGCCATGATTCAGGCTCGGCGCATCCGTGACTCACGCGGGATGCCCGAGTTTACTTTCAACTCCGGTCATAGTGAGAACTACACCGAAGCCATGAACCTGAAAGGCAACCCCGCGCTTGACAAGGATTGGTGGTCAGACAGATTTAAGAGCACCAAGGAGTCATTCCGGTATACGGTTGCGCACTGGGCGACCACCGAAGCCCGCTTCCGCCGTCACTTCAAGAAAGTCGATGAGAAACAAATCCAGTCGATGAGACACCTCGACGACATGCTGCCTTGCCTTCTTCAGGACGACATCGTCAATCGCAGGCATCTCGATATAGAGCACCGTGCATTCGTGCCCGAGTTCGAGGTCTACATCGAGGTTGAGAAGGATGGCAGTGAGATTAGCTACATGTCGCTATCGCGTCAGTTGGTGCTCTTTTGCGTTGAACGCCGCAAGGCATGGCGCATGCTCCAAAGCCGATCAGGCATCGTGAATCAAGAGCATCAGGCGCAACAGGCCCTCCTGAATAAGGTAGACAACGGCGATATCAGCCTTGAAGAACTGCGAAATCACGCCAACGAACTGCTCCAGACAGAACTGGAATTGCTCACTGAGCAACACAAACTGGCAAGTGTGTAAACCTCTCAGATTCGAGCTACACGCCACAGAAGGATGCCGGATTTCGAGTTGAGCAATCCAAGGTGAAGTTTCGATCACAGATCGAACTGCTTTACTGATGATGCAACTTTAGTCGCATGACTATTGGCATTTGCAGCCCTGTCCCCAAGCAAGTATGTTTATCTACGAATGCACTCGAACGACATTGAGCCCTCGCCCAATCTCTTCGCAGTGTATTTTGATCTCCATAAACTGCTCGATCACCGATGCATTCGTTTCCGCATGAGATGTCAACGAACATGTCGAGAACTCACCCCCGCTCGCCATCGCCATCGGGAGCAGGAGTTGATCAGCAAGATGTTGCCAGACAGGGACACCTGAACTCAAGTAGTACTGCACATGCTTGACTGTCGATCTGGCGACTCGCTCAGCAGAGGTACCTCGCTGTCCAAACCCGGTGAATACTTCGGTGATCTGATCACTCAGGATCTCAATGCTCAGGATATTGCCAGGCCCCACAGAATCATCGAGTTGCATAATGCGAAGCGAATCCTCACCCCATTCAAGTTTCCTGGCGATGATTTCCAGCTCGCGTTTGGCAATGCTCGGAGGTAGACCCGCGATCATTGCTGTTGCTTGATTGGCGTGCCCCCTGAAATCTGATCCAGTTTGAGGTACCGTTGTATGGTACTTAGGCTGGGCAGGAGAAAGGCAGGTAACGGATGTCGAGGAATCAACTGAGGAGCAGCATTCAGCTTCTGAAACTCCAGCACTGGCCTCAGCAGTTGTTGCGCGAAACGACACCTTTTGACGCCAATCGGTGCGACGCGGTGCCAAATGGTCCGGTGGATAGCGAAGGCTCACAAACCCGTTCACGCACTACAAAACGCGATGTTTTGCGAGGTAGTGCGAACGGATTCGGGAAAGCGGGCGAAGGGACTCGAACCCTCAACATTCAGCTTGGAAGGCTGACGCTCTACCATTGAGCTACGCCCGCGATCAGCTTCAGTGTAGCACTGTCACAGCCTCAGTCTCAAGTGCTCACATGCCACAGGACCAAGGCTTGTCGTTGAAAGCACCTGTCTGATTGGCATTCACCAGCTGAGTATGCTGTTCGTGACTCGTATACGATGCTGATTCTGCAGCAGTCGGGCATTTTGTTGCTCGATTGCACAGATTATGGAGACTGCTATGGGTAGCTTGCCTCAAACCTGTCAGGCGACCGTTCTTGCGGGTGTGCCTTCGACCAACCTCAGCCTGTACCACCGTGTCCGGTTCAACATGGGTGATCCCGCTGCTGTCATCGAGTTTCACAGCGGCGCTCAGGCTAGTCAAAAGCTGTTCATGTGCAGGGATATTGAGATGAAGCGAGCCAGAGAATCAGCCAAGGCTTATCGCGTGGTTTGTCCTGAGGATTTCGCGCCACAGGGCAGCCTTGACCCTGATCGACCCACAGCCACTGCACAGGCACTTGCAGAATGTTTATCTCAGGCTGGCGTGGAGGTCTGTCGATCGGATCGCACGCTGCCTCTGATTTATGCAGAGCACATTCGTCAACGGGGGATTCAGATCATCTATGACCCGGAGCTGGGTGTGGAAGATCGGCGATCCAAAGACCCACAGGAACTGGAATTGTTGCGCAAGGCTCAGAAAATAACCGAGCGGGCTATCGAACTGGCGTGCCGAACAATCGCGCGGGCTCAGGCAGATAGTCAAGGTATGCTGGTGCACGAGGATGAGCCTCTGACATCAGAACGAGTGCGGGCGATGGTTGATATTTTCCTGCTCAAGCAAGGCTACACCTCGCCGGGCTGCATCGTGGCAGGTGGTGTTCAGGGAGCTGATTGTCATAACCGGGGGACGGGAGTTCTCAAAACTGGCGAGCCTGTGGTAGTAGATATCTTCCCGTGCGATCAGATATCACGATACAACGGCGATTGCACACGAACCGTCGTGCATGGTCAGGTTCATGACGAGTTTGCACGCATGCACGATACAGTTGTCAAAGCCAAAAAAGCTGCGATTGACATGACCAGAGCGGGCGTGACCGCAGAAGCTGCCTATCTGGCGTGCATGAAAGAAATTAAAACCCAAGGCTGGACCCGCGGACTGCCCGATGAAACAACAGGACCAGACTATTGCTCGATGCAGCACGGTCTGGGTCATGCGGTGGGTCTTGAGGTTCACGAACCCCCGCTATTGGACATGGGAGGCCCAGCACTGGTCGCTGGCGAAGTGTTGACCTACGAGCCTGGGCTCTACCACCAGCAACTGGGAGGCGTACGCATTGAAGACATGATCGCGGTGACTGAGACAGGCATTGAAAACTTCAACACGCTGCACGAAGGGCTGGATTGGCTCTGAGCAGGCATCGTCAGCTCAGATGGTGGCAGGCGAGATCATGGCCAGCACCGGCTGTTGAGGTGATTCAAGGTCCAGCAGCTTGCATTTGGTCTTCAAGCCGCCTGCGTAGCCACCGAGTTTACCCGTCGCATTGATTACGCGATGGCAAGGCACCATAATGGCGATGTTGTTGGCATTATTCGCCCCGCCCACAGCCCGGAATCCCTTGGGAGACCCAGCCGCCTCAGCAATCTGCTGATAGCTCCGAGTCTGTCCGAAGGGAATTTTCAACAGCTCATTCCAAACACGATTTTGAAATGATGTGCCCAAAAGAGCGAGGGGAATGGTAAATTTTTTTCGCAAGCCTTGGAAATACTCATCAAGTTGTCCCTTTGTCTGATCAGCACATGCTGAGGGTGTGATATGAGAGATATCAGTGCCCTGTGGCGTGATGCGAAAGAGCCTGATGATGTGGTGATTATTTTCGTGAAGGGGCTTGAAGCTGAGCATGCACAGGCGATCGGGCTGATCCTGCTGACGCAGCACGCCCAGATACATTGGCCCGACAGGCGTGGCAATTGTGGATAACAGCACCTGAGTATTCATCTTCTTCGTAGCCATTGCCCTGATAATACACCATACTTCAGCAGGCAGTGGAAGTGAGCCCATTGTCCATCTAGGGTCTCTTGTCTGAATAGAAATCCATTGACTGGTGTCTGAATGACAACGGATTTGCATTACACCGTCAATAATAAAGGATTATTTCTTGTCTGATCAACCGGACATCGTCTTCCAGAAAGTCGCCACACTCGCTCAACAATATGTGTTTGATGAAAATCGCCACCCAGCAAAGCAAGCCTTTGCCCCCGACTGGCTGAGCGACAAGCTTGATCTGGAATTGCCCGAAAAAGGGCGTGATCTGGATGAGGTGATGGATCACATTGGCGATGTGCTTTCATACACGCCAACGACTTCAAGCACTCGATTCTTCAATCAACTCTTTGGTGGGCGGGATATCGCAGCCACCGCTGCTGAGATGCTCGCGTGTGTGACGAACAACTCCATGTACACCTACAAAGCTGCTGGCCCTCAGATTCTGATCGAAAACATGCTCATCAACAGACTCTGTCAATACGCAGGCTTTGTGACCAGCGATGGCGTGGGAAGTGGGGGGGGCATGTTCTGCCCCGGCGGGTCGCTTTCTAATCTGACAGCGATGCTTGTCGCACGCAACGAAACATGTGAACGCGCGCGAATCTGGGGGCTCGATGGCTCAACACTCAGGGTTTACGCCTCAGCCGAAGCGCATTACTCGATTTCCAAAGCTGCTGGCATGCTTGGCCTGGGCACAAGAAACATCCAGGAGGTTCCTGTTGATGAATCAGGGCGACTCTGTGTTGATGACTTGCAAAGACTCATTTGTGATGATCTGGATCAGGGCTTTGTGCCGTTCATGGTGATCGCCACCGCAGGCACGACGGTTCAGGGTGCCTTTGATCCTGTTAATCAAATCGCAGACATTGCTGAGCGATACAAACTCTGGCTTCATATTGATGGTGCCTATGGCGGGTCAATTCTGATGAGCGAGAAACATCGCCATTTGCTTGCAGGCATGGAAAGAGCCGACTCGCTAACATGGGATGCACACAAAATGCTGGGTGTGCCTCTGACCTGTTCCGTGCTGCTGGTGAAGAATCCTGAAGTGCTCGCCCGGAGCCTGAGCGAAAGTGCCTCATACCTGTTTCAGCAGGATGATGACCAACTCAATCCTGGTACCCGTTCGCTCCAGTGTGGCAGACGCAACGACGCATTCAAACTCTGGGCAGCCTGGCAGCATCATGGCGACCTGGGTTTCGCCAGGCGAGTTGATCGACTCATTGAACTGGCGCAATACGCAGCGGATCGCATTTGCAATGACGATCGAATGACGCTCTGCAAAAAGCCCGAATCGACCAATATCTGCTTTGAGGTCTGCAACAAATCGAGTCAGGCAATCTGCCATGCCCTGGATCAGGAAGGACGCATGAAAGTCGGCTTTGGTATTGTGGATGGCCGGTTCGTGATCCGTCTTGTCTGCGTCAATCCGGAAATCGACGAGCAAGATCTGGATCTGTTCTTCGACGAAGTTCTGGCAGTGGCAAAAAATATGCCCGATGCAGACAACGCTTGTGAAGTCGCAGTCTCGACATCGGGCTGATCATTACAGATGCAGATCCGGGTTTCATCAGGCTCAATAAACTATCGCGGTAGCGGCTTCAATAGCATCGACCACATCGCGGATCATGAATGGCTTCTTGAGGAAGCTCTCAAACCCCTGACTTCGGAGTGAGTGAGACTGGCCATCGGTCAGTTTGCCGCTCATTGCGATGATTTTGGTGATCTGAAGGTGCTCACTGGTCCGAACCAGGTCCGCCAGTTGGGCTGAATCACCATCGCCAAGGTGTAAATCCAGCAGCAGGACATGAGGCTTAAATCGCTCGCACTCCATGCCCGCAGCAAAAGCGCTCACCGCGGTATGAATCTCGTAGTTGGTTTTTTCACTCAGGACATCATTGAGTGTATCCACGGTTTCCTGGTCGCTGTCGACGATCAGCACGCGGGTTCTGCCGCTGGTGATCCCGTCAAGCGGGATGCCGTGGTTTTTCATGAATTTGATCAACTCAGGGACCGGAATGCGCCTGTCTTTGGATCCGGGAATGCGATAGCCCTTCAGGGATCCTGAGTCGAACCATTTGGAAACAGTTCGCGGAGCAACATTGCAAATCTTTGCAACTTCACCAGTTGTGAGCACATCTTTTTCGAGCGGCATAAATAAGGATCCTTACAAACGAATCGGATCTGGATGGACACGGCACAACTCCAATGTCCTTTACAAGCTCTGCATCGGCCAGCACATGCAGCGGCTTGATCGCTTGAAGGGAGTGGGAGGCAAAGTTCCTGTTCTGGGACGGGAATCAGATCCAGTTATCAGCTTCAGAGTCAGAATTTGCGCCCAAAGACAAAAAAACAGCCCATTCAGCCCTCGCTATCGGACCAAGTGGCTGATCAATGGCTCTATCCGTTTGACAGCGAGGGTCTATCCCTTATAGATTCCCCTCCCGGGCCTTCGGGAACGGGTGTGCATCACTGGCCGGTTCCGGTGCGTATATTGATCACCACCTCGGCCTCGCCTTGGTCGTACACTAGTGACAGCTTGTGACAGATAGATGATCAGCGTGGCTTGGCATCAACACTCAGCCACCTTCTTTAGACGGGTAGGAGTTTACCGTGCGGACTGGTTTCAGACGATTTTCGGCGATGGTTCTTGCCTGTACAGCAATATGGGCGTTTTCTGGTCACTCAGCCTTGGCGCAGGATGTTCAACGATCAGAGCAAGAACTGCTCGAAGACTTCATCCACTTTGTCAATATTGACAACAACGAGCTTGCCAATGCGGTGGCAATGGAACTCCTGGGAACAGGGCTCAGCCCCACCGATTTCGTCAATCTCGTGGAAGATTCCAATGATCTTCCCCGCTTTGAAAGAGCAATCTTCGATGCATTGCATACACCAGACATCGAGTTTGCAGCTGCAGCACTCGAACGCCTGTGGGAAGATGGCAAACTCGAAAGAGTCCGGAACCCTGATCAGATCGCACGAAACATCGTCATGCTGACCGGCGAAGCCAGACCCAGGCTCTTTGCCATTGAAAGACTCAAGGCTGCGGGCGAATACGCCATGCCTCAGCTTCTGGATGCGCTACTCCAGAGCAACGATCCCCTGCTGCGTGATGAAGTTGATCGTCTCATGGTCGATATGGGTCGACAGGCTGTCGTTCCGCTTTGCACAGCTCTGCTTGATCTGGATAACCAGGGACAGGAACTGGTCGTCAGTATCCTCGGGCGAATCCCTTATCGCAACAGCACCCCGTTCCTCATGGAACTCTTTGAAAAAACCACGAGCGACCGTATCTCTCAGGCTGTTCAGCGGGCAATGAACCGCCTGACCGGTGGTACGGGCGTGGCTGCCAGCGAGCTTTTCCTGGGGCTTGCACGAGGGTATTACGACGAAAAAACCGACCTGACGAACTTCCCGGGTGAAGAGCATCAGCTCTTCTGGACCTATGACCCCACCGTGGGGCTGTTCCAGATCCCCGTGAGAACAGAGGTCTACCACGAAGCCATGGCCATGACAATGGCTGAGAAGGCTCTCACGCTGGGCTACGAGGGGCCTGACGGGCTTTCACTCTGGATTGCAGCCAACTTCAGCCGGGAGATCGACACCACACTGATGCCCGGTGGCGATACTTACACAAACCCCGTGTATGCATCAGACCGTCGCGCTGCCATGTATTTTGCGGTTGCTGCGGGTGCTATGCCCAGCCAGCGTGTTCTGGGTATTGCCATTGATGATCGAGATACGCCTTTAGCTCTGCGGGCGATCAAGGCAATCCAGGCGACTGCAGGCGGCTCAACACTCTGGACGGGTCTTGATGGCCGCGAACCTCTGCTTGAAGCACTGCGGTACCCAAATCGGCGCGTGCAATATGAAGCGGCGCTGGCACTGGGACTGGCTCAACCAACCAACGCCTTTGAAGGCTACGAGCGGGTGGTACCAATTCTGGCCAGTGCAATTCGTGATGCAGATGCTCGATACGCTCTGGTAATTGCATCAGATATTGAGCGGGCAAGTGTGCTGACGGGTCAACTCAAGGATCTGGGTTATCAGCTGCTTCCTTCTGTGACAAATCTTGATGCATCAGCACAGGAAGTTGCAGATGTGGCTGGGGTTGATCTGATTGTCTCAAACCTGAGCGAGAATGAAACACGAAATCTTATTGGCCGTGCTCGCGCGATGGCCAAGCTGGGTGCAACGCCCATTCTGGCTCTCATGGATTCCGGCAGCGATTACATTCAACTCAACAATGAATATCGACGGGATGCGACGATTCAGGTCCGCAAGATGCAGATCGGTGGAGAAAAGATCAGTGCTGCAATGCGTGAGTTGGTCCTGCGTGCGTCTGGAGGTCCGATTGGCGATGCAGAAGCGCGTGTTTATGCAGATCGGTCGCTGCGGGTGTTGAGGGACTTGGCGGTGTCTCAGAACCCGGTACTGGATATCGACGATGCGGTCGGCCCATTGCTTGGAGTATTGCAGGATTCCATCGGAGCATTCCGAGTGCGTATCGCAGAGGTTCTGAGCCGGGTTGACCAGACCCATGTGCAGGTTGCCTTAATGGATGTTGCACTGGGGGCACCTGCTCAAGAGCGTGTTGCACTCTTTGCCAAGGTTGCTGATTCTGCCAAACGCTTTGGAAACCATCTTGAGCCCAGACAGGTTCAACAGATACTTGATCTTGCCATTGAAGGTTCTGATAAGGAAGCGACCGCAGCTGCTGCACTGGTTGGTTCCCTGGACCTTCCTAATCAGGAGCTTATCAGGCTTATCCTGCTTGACCGCTGATAACTTCCGGTTGATCCAATAAAAAGACCAAGGGTCGGGCTTCATTGCCCGGCCCTTGTTTATTTGGTGCAGACCGACCTGCTGGTGCAGACCGAATCTGCATCACAGATGCTTCAGACCAAGGCGGTTGACGACAGAACAAGCGTCAATGCAAATGTTTACGAATGCGTGGGTCGATGATTTGCAAGCACCCGAGGCGTTCATTCGCAGCGAGTGTTTCTCGAAAGGTAATGCCGATCGGGAACGGCCCGCAGGGGGTCGGTCGTGCGAATGCCCAGGTGTTCGCCGAGACAGGTCAGGAGTGTGTGCTCATTGGCCCGCGGGGATAACTATGTCCGGCAGGGTGTGCCGGGATTCGAGTCGGTTCGTTTTAGGAGACACTCATGCGAGTACAGGTAAAAAGGGCGTTTACGCTTGTCGAAATTTTGATCGTCGTGATCATCCTCGGCGTGTTAGCGGCCATCGTCGTTCCGCAGTTCAATGTGGCAACTCAGGATGCTCAGACCAGTGCAGTCGAAACTCAGTTGCAGACCATTCGAGGTCAGTTGGAACTTTTCCGCGCTCAAAATAATGGTGTTAATCCCGCCATGACCAACTGGGATGACATGGTCAACGGTAACTTCCTTGTTGATGCGCCGACCAATCCACGCAACAACTCCAGCACGATCGTTGCAGGTACAGCGTACACCGATGGTGGCGCAACTGACGGTTGGATTTGGGACTCTGCAACAGGTCGCATCTATGCAAGCATGTACGATGAGACCAACCGTGTATGGGTTGATCCCTAATCCTGAACAGTTGATTGATTGTTGATTTGCGCAACGGCCGTACTCAAAAGGTGCGGCCGTTGTCGAATTCAACCTGATCGTTGCAGCCATGACAACACGCATCGCCGGGCCTGAGTTCAGCAAGTGGGTGCCAAATCATGGATATGGATCAGTGTGAAGTCGAAGAAAAGTTGTTCAAGGAAAGGTGCAGCATAATCATGAACCATGTTCGTCAGGGATTTACGCTTATCGAACTCATCATCGTGATGCTGCTCCTGGGTATTCTCGCAGCATTGACCATCCCCGGCATTCTGGTCTCAACAGATGCTGCTCGGGTCACCTCCATTGAGAGCCAGCTCCAGGTTCTCCGGGGTCAGCTTGAGATGTATCGGGCTCAGACCGCCGGCTCGTTTCCAACCTTTGCAAGCAATGGCTGGGATGAACTGATCGACGAGGGTTTGGTGGACAAGGTGCCCATCAATCCACAGACCGAATCTTCGCGTGTTGTGTTCGGGACCAGTCAGGATGATGCTGGGGAAGACGATGGCTGGGTGTGGGATGCGGCCAATGCCAGGCTGTATGCAGCGTATTTTGACGAACAAACCCAACAATGGACCGGGCCATGACGCTTTTGCCAGCTTTGACCCCCAGCAGCCCTGAAAGTTGAGTAATCTTTGCGCGAGGGATGATTCCAGGCTATTGATGGACCGATTATTCCAACATGAATCAGCAAGCAATCCCAGTTCAAAGCCGTGGCCGATACACCAATGGCCTCTTGACGGTTATCGCGCTCCTGCTCGGTGTGGCTGTGCTCCAGAATGGATCAGGGCAGCCTGTGATGCCCGAGTCAGCCTCTGCAGCATTCGCCCAGCCCCAAAGGGGCAGTGGTACATCCAAAAGCGTGCCTACTTTCAATGCTGCAGCCCAGCGCAAGCAGATCATCAACGAGTTGAAAGTTCTTCAGCGCTCTGTCGCTTCCCTGGAGAAAAAACTTTCAGGTGGTTTGAAGGTTACGGTGACGAACTTGCCCAGGAGCGATGGTGCAAGTTCGGGAGCGAAAAAATAATTACCTGTGTCATTTACGCCGCCGAGAGGATGGAGTTTGTATGAGCCATTTGAAATCGGTCACGCCTCGTCAGTCACGAGGGTACACACTGGTTGAGTTGATCATCACAACAGCTATTTTGGGCACCATGGGCGCACTGGTTGTGCCTGCGATGTCACAGACGGGTGTGCTTCGTGTTCAGACCGCGGTCCGGGCTGTCATTGCGGACATTACCTTTGCACAGTCTGACGCACTTGCCTATCAGGCACGCCGAGCGGTGGTCTTTGATGTTCAAAATAACCTTTATACCGTGGTTGAAGTCAATGGTGCAGAAATCGATATCGAAAACGATGCACTTTACAACCCGGGCAAGTTCGGACAGAAATATGTCCAGGATTTCACTGACGATATCTTTGGTGGTGCCTCACTAGCCAGTGCCAATATCGATGGTGATGGGCTCTTGATCTTTGATGAGCTTGGGGGTCCAGTCCTGACGACGACAGGCAACGCACCCAGTGCCGGGGGCACGATTGATATCACTGGTTCAGGATCGACTTATCAGATCACAATCGAAGCTTTCACCGGACGCATCAGTGTGGAAGATACCACACCAGATGACGGTTGAGCGGGTCATATTTAAAGGAAAGCCAACGATGAGCAGCAATCGATTATTCCAGGATGAACAAACGCGAGTCCGTGTCGCGGTCTTTGGGATGACGATTCTGGGGTTTTCTGTAAGTCTGTTACTCTGGTCCAGGCTCAAACTCATCAGTGAGTTTCCAAAATCAGCCTATGCCGGCTCTGAGCAGAGTCAGATTGATTCTGCCTCAAAAGCTGCAGGTAAACAAGCCGGAGACAGTCGGGCAGTTGAACAGGGCAACTCCCGGCAGAATCCCAGGTAATCCTGCAAAAAACACGCGATAACTATTCGTGACAACCACCGTCCACATGGCGGTGGTTGTTTGTTTATCGGCCCTTGGCAGCGCAATTTGTTCTTATCGGCGTAGACCGCAAAGTCTTCCCAAAGTGGGTAGCCGTCTTGGTCGACATAAGACTCGCAGGCTCCCGCTTTATCGGGATTACCCACTGTCCGTCAGTTCGGGGTGGGGCGGGAAAGCCAGCAAATAACTCTAAGAGTTGGAGCGAGGACAAGCCATGACCAATAACGAAAGACAAGCCCGTCAATCAAGTGTGAATCGAATCAGAACGCTGCTGCCTGTGGTTGCAACGACCGCTCTGGTCATTCTTGCTGGATCAACCAGTGCACTGGCTCAGCAGGATTTGCTCAATCAGGCATTGGAGCGTCTGGGTGACTCAGGGCATCCCTCGACATCTCCCTTTGATGAACCGGGACAGAGCGACGACACGCCTGATGTCTTTGAAGGCAGCGTCGCTGTGAGTGATTATGATCTGGTCGAGCTTCATGTTCAGGATGAAAACCTGGCTGCGGTGCTCCAACTCCTGGCGATTCGCAGCCAGCGCAACATCGTGACAGGTCAAAATGTCTCTGCCACGATCACCGCCGACTTATTCTCAACCACCTTCTACGAGGCAATGGATGCAATCCTGCATCCCAACGGCTACGGCTACATAGAAAAAGGCAACTTCATCTATGTCTACACCACCGAGGAACTCAACCAGATTATCCAGGAAAGCCGCGTACCTGTAGCCAAGGTCGTTCGCCTGAACTATCTCAATGCCATCGATGCAGCGGAGTTCGTCAAGCCCCTGCTCAGTGAAAGCGGCCAGATCAAAACCAATGGCCAGGAAGATGCATTCAACATTCCAAGCAGTACTCCTGTTGGTGCAGAAGATTTCGCCAACAGCGCAACCGTTGTTATTTATGACTACGAGGAGAATGTCGAAGCTATCGTTTCCCTTCTCAGCGAGCTGGATACCAAGCCCGCGCAGGTGCTTGTTGAAGCAACAATCCTGCAGACAGCACTCACCGAAGCCAACGCCTTTGGCATCGATTTCTCAATCATCGACGATCTGAACTTCTCAGATTTCGTTGGAGTTGGTGGGCCTCTTAAAGCCGCTGACAGTCTGATCAATGGTATGGGTAGCAGGCTGCTTGCAGGTACGGCAACAGATGTCCAGACACCAGATGATGGCGTTGGTCGTGCTTTTACTTCCACAGCAGGTGGTACCGCCGGCCCGGCAACATTCAAGGTCGGCATCGTCGATCAGGATGTCGCAATCTTTATGAGGCTCCTGGATGAAGTCACTGATACCACAATTATCTCGACGCCCAAGATCCTGACGCTGAACCGTCAGCCAGCCCGCGTACTCGTGGGCCGAAAGGTTGGCTTCCTGAGCACGACTGCTACGGATACCGCAACGGTCCAGACCGTTGAGTTCCTTGATACTGGTACTCAGCTTTACTTCCGCCCCTTTGTTTCTGACGATGGCACCATCCGCATGGAACTCAAGCCTCAGGTTTCTGAAGCTGTGATTCGTACCGCCACGGATGCCACCGGCATCGCCGTGACCATCCCCGATGAAATCACCAACGAACTCGTGACAAATGTCATGGTTCGTGACGGGCAGACAGTTGTGCTTGGTGGCTTGTTCCGTGAGTCGACCGTTGCCTCTCGCCGGCAGGTTCCCGTTGTGGGTGATATTCCCATCATTGGTGCTGCCTTCCGTGGCCATGATGATGAAACACAGCGCACCGAGATCATTTTCCTGATCACACCCAGCCTGATCAACGATCAGATTTTGACAGATCAGGGCGAGCGTGCCAAGGGATACATCAAAAACATTCACACTGGTACACGCGAAGGGCTCCTGCCCTGGAGCCGCGAACGCATGACTGGCATGCTCAATGTTGAAGCAGAACGCCTGGCCCAGGAAGGCGATTACAGTAAGGCCATGTGGTCGATCAGCCGTTCGCTTGGCATGAACCACACGCAGCCCGAGTTGATTGCCCTGCGCGAACGCATCACCCGTCGCCACTCTATCTGGCCAAAACGCAGCATGCTCGAAGAGTGGACCAGTGGCGAGATTCAGTCTCGTATCCAGCAGATCACGCCACCAACTCGCCGTCCTCGCATGGAGATCCCTGCAAGCGTCAAGACACCTGACAACGCTTCTGCAAACGCAGGCTTCGGTTACGGCACATTCTTTGATCCGTCACTCACCATGTCTGTCACGATCTCTCAGGACACCAATACCGCTTCTCCTGACTCTGTTACAACACACTTTATTAGTGCGACTTCAACAGATACAGACCAGTCCCCGGACACCAGTGATCAATCTCTGCAGGACGACACTTCCGTCGCTGATGCGAGTGAACCAAGGGTTGATGCTTCAGATACTCAGGGTGTGAATCAAAGTGATTCGATCGAAATACCTGGCACACAGTCGTCCTTCACCACCGAGACAGCATCCAGTTCTTCAACACAGACCAGTTCATCAACATCGTTCACCACCGAGAGTGCTGATTCATCATTCAGTTCTAACCAGTCGGTGTTGATTCCCTATTCCAATCCTGAACTGACCAGTGAAATCGGTTCGCTTCTCGGGCTGATTGATACCACGGGCACACCAACGGGCATGTACAAGAATGCATCGGTGGACAGTCTGATGGCTGACATCGAAAAAATGCTGGCTCAGTTCGGCATCTCTCTGGATGACGATTCCAACACACAGTTCTCAAGCGTCGATGACGACGATCGCTAAAACTCATCACCAGAGGTGGGATAGCCACTGCCTCTGGCTTTGTTCTTTTTTCCCCAAGCTAACACAAGTTCTCAATCGGAGCGAGAAAATGTCCACCACGAAAAACACATCACGCCGCGGCTCCACACTCATGTTCGCTGTGGCACTGGTAACACTTGTTGTTCCTCTCATCGGGGGCTGCGCTGGTCATGGCACGCACACCGCCAAAAGCATCTCTGAAGCAGAACGCAAATGGAGCCTCATCAAGAGTGCAACTGAATGGGATATGGCTCGCCAGGCATACCTCGCAGGGGATTTGGAAAAAGCCCTCGAGCGTGTGAACCGATCACTTGCGATCAATGAATCGGTCACTAAAAGTCATGTCCTCAGGGGGCGAATCCTGATCGAGCTGGGCGACCTTGAAAGTGCCATGAACTCGTTTCTCAAAGCTGAAGCGATCGATCCCACATTTGTCGAAGCTCAGTACTACCTGGGCATTGTGCACGAACGATATTCTCAGGAAGAACTGGCAGTTGAACGCTATCGCAAAGCCAATGTGCTGGACCCCTCGAATCCTCAATATGTCATCGCTGCTGCGGAAGTGATGATGGCAATGGGCAACTACGATCAGGCGGAGGCGTTTCTCCATAGCCAGTCCGCCACATTTGAGCACAACGCGGGTGTTCGTCAGACACTGGGCCATGTCGCAATGATCCAGGAAGATTTCCCTAAAGCTGTTACGATGTTCTCTGAGGCTCGGCTGCTTGCTCCTGAAGATGCGGCCATCATCGAAGACCTCGCCCGGGCACAGGTTGCCCTCGGCGATTACTCCACCGCAAACTTCAACCTGTCCACACTGTCTCGCATTGCTGACTATCAAAATCGCAGAGACATCATGCATCTGCAGGCCACCTGCCTGATCGAGCTTGATCGTCCAGTCGAAGCTCGCAAAGTGCTGCTTGCTCTGACCAGTGGCACGAGTGGTCAGGCTGACACCGAAGCCTGGATTATGCTTGGACAGATCTCATATCAACTGCACGATCTGGGGCGTGTGACTGCTGCAGCAACCCAGATCATCGCCCAGGCTCCGAATCGACCCGAAGGGTTCATACTTCGCGCAATGTGGCAGAAGGAAAAAGGAAGTCTCAAAGCTGCAGTAATCAGCTTGGACAAAGCCATCACGCGCAGTTCGGGCGATCCCACAGCTCTGATCGCCAAGGGCCTTATCCTTGAAGAAATGGGCGAGTATGCCCAGGCCTCACGCACCTTTGCTCTTGCTTCAACCCTGGATACCCAGAACGCTGCAGCACTCTCACAGATGAGCCAGCAGGCTGCGGTCAAAGCTCAGGTTGCCAGCGTTCCCGAGTGATCAAGACAACATCCCCCGTTACACCCAACCCGCGATTATTCGCGGGTTTTTTCATAGACATGCTACATGACACGAAGATCCACCAGCACAGGTTCGACGCTGCTTCTGCCGTTCCAATGTGAGACCTTGGGGCGGATCACCGCTTCGATGACATCCCCAGCATGAATCTTGTCCTCGTGCTCGCTCCATCCCCAGCACACCAGTGTCAACTGCTGTGTGCCATCGGTCACATGCAGCTTCAGATGCTTGCCAAACTTTCCAAACGAAACCGGAGGCGACACGATCCGCACCTCCCTCAGCCTGAGTATCGCTGAAGGATTCTCACACCCACAAGGATGAAGCTTGCCCAGCAACTCCACATTCCTGATCGACAGCTGTTCGAGCGTGACATCAATGTCGATCTTTGTCCGTCTCACCAGATCTTCAGGATCAAGCCTTTGTTTGGCGACTTCCATGAAGTCTGCTGAAAACGCTTCAAAGTGCTCAGCAGGCATCGAAAGACCCGCAGCCATGTCGTGTCCGCCAAAGCTTGTCAGATGTTCCTCGCACGCCTTGATGCCCGCATGAAGGTTGAATCCTTCGATGGAGCGACCTGATCCATGACACTTGCCATCAGATAGTTGCATGAGAATGGTGGGTTTGCAGAATCGATCTACAAGCCTGGAACAGACAATCCCCACCACACCCGGATGCCAGTCTTCATGCGCCAGTACGATCGCCCGGCAGCCATCGCCCGTCATCGCCTGAGCTTCAGCCATCTCAATCGCCTGCTTGACGATCGCCTGCTCAATCTTTCGGCGTTCATCGTTGAGCTGCGTCAACTCCTCAGCAATCTGCTTTGCTCGCACGCCAGTTGCTGTCGTCAAAAGCTCAAGAGCTTCAGTTGCACGACCAAGCCTGCCACATGCATTGAGTCTGGGTGCCAGTCGAAAGCCCACAGCCTCGCTGTCAATCTCATCGCCATGAAGCCCGCTGGCTTTGATCAACGCAGCCAGCCCTGGAAAAACCGTGTGCTTGATCCGCGCAAGCCCAAACCGGGCAATTGCACGATTCTCATCTAGCAAAGGCACAACATCTGCAATCACACCCAAACTCGCCAGCGAAAGAAGCTCGATCAACAGCGAGCGTTGCTCACTCGTAACACGCGACGACCCGCTGGCCATGGTGCACAGCCGCCACGCCAGCTTGTATGCAACGCCCGCGCCGCACAACTCACCAAACGGATAATCCGAATCAGGCCTGCGAGGATGAACCACTGCAAAAGCATTGGGCAGATCCTCGATAGTCTCTGGCGGGTTGTGGTGATCGGTGATGATCAGGTCCATGGCAAGTTCTCGTGCCCGGCTGGCAGGCTCAAAGGCTGTGACCCCGCAATCTACCGAAACAACCACACCGACACCCTGGCTGTGTAGTTGTTCAAGAGCCTCTGAGTTCAGGCCATAGCCTTCATCCAGACGATGTGGCAGATAAAGTACAGGTTCTGTATCGGGGCTGATGGTCTTGATGGTGTGATAGAGAATGGCACTGGCGGTGATGCCATCGACATCATAATCCCCATAGATCGCAATCGGCGACTGATCCGTGATCGCTTTGAGAATCCGAGTTGCAGCTTTGTCCATATCAGGGATCAGTGATGGATCATGGAGCACACGGAGTGATGGGTCCATGAACCGCGAGAGAGCCTCGCCTTGCAGACCTCGCTTTGTCAGCACCTGATCCAGAAGCGTGCCTTGCTCTGCCATCTGTGACGATGGAATCTCCCAGAGCCTGGTCAGTCCCCGGACATATGACGCTGACGACTGGTTTGAACCGGATGGTTTGGTTTCGAGCATGGGTCAGAGTCTATCGTAACCCACGCAGCCAATGGAGGGGGTGGGTGGGGGATGGGGAAGGGGAGTGAAGGAGAAGGGGAGGAGGGGTGGAAATTTGGGGAATATGGGGAGATGGATGAGTGGGGGGGGATGATTGACCAGAAAAGAAGTTAGACTATCACGAGTACAAGAGTCCTTTAGCTATGGAGCATGAGATGGTTAAACTTACAAAAATCTATACTCGCACGGGTGATGATGGCTCAACCCATCTGGGTGATCTGTCTCGTGTTGACAAGCACCATGCCCGCGTCGAAGCCTATGGCTGTGTTGATGAAGCAAATGCAGCCATAGGCCTGGCTGTTGCGGGGCTGGATCAGCATCCTGCCATTCGTGCCATGCTGTTGCGGGTTCAGAACGACCTGTTTGATGTCGGTGCAGATCTCTGTGTGCCTGGCAAAGACGACCAGAAGCTTCGCGTTATCCAAAGTCAGGTGCAGTGGCTGGAGCAGAGTATAGATGAGGTCAATGCAGACCTTGAGCCTTTGACCAGCTTTATCCTCCCCGGCGGGACCGAAGCGTCTGCCCGGCTGCATGTCGCCCGCTGTGCTGTTCGTCAGGCTGAACGCCGGGCTGTGCAACTGATGAAGGCAGAACCCGAACAATCTAACCCACGAGCGATCACATATCTCAATCGATTGAGCGATCTTCTGTTTGTCCTGGCAAGAAAGGCCAATGTCGATAATGGCGGCTCGGGCGATGTGCTCTGGGAGCCAGGCTCTTCCCAGACATAATGCCCTTGTTCAACCTCATCTCGCACCAAACACCTGTTGCAGTGTAAACTGTCAGCCAGGGAAACACCTTTCATGACTCGATCTGCACGAAGTGCCACATTCACCGCTGACTACCGCGAAGCGTATCTCAAGGAAACCCAGTCGATCTTGCGCCGCCAGTTCCTCCTCTTCACAGGAATCGTCCTTGGCTTGTCGCTGTTGATATTGATCTCCTTCAGCATACCCATCATCACCAGCAACCTGCCTTGGCACTCGTCTGTCCAGAATATCGATGGGCGATTTGTCCCCAATCTCAGCCTTCAATCAGCCCTGACAATATTTCTGTTACTGATCGAACTGGGGGCTTATACCGCATGCTTCATGTTTGCTTTCAGGAACCGCGTCTCAGATCAAAGGCTCTTGCGACTCAGCATCATGCTCGTCGCCATGGATGGCCTCATTGAGATTGTTTCGGGCAGCTTTGCGCTCAATATCATGCCCGTAACGCACACTGGTGCTCTTGAAATCGCATTTATTCACATTCTGGCCTGTGCCCTGTTGCCTTGGACGCCTTTGCAGGCCATTCGCCCCATGATCGCCATTGTGATCGCAAGGGTCGCGATCTCAGTTGTGATTTTCCTTCCCCAGGGATTCATCAGTGCTGAAACGGTCCAGATCACCTTCCAGCTTGTCCTGTACATATTCGCAGCCATCCCCGGCATTATCATCTGCTGGTTCAGGCACTCCAAGCGCGTTGAAGGCTCAAAGATCCGATTCCTTCAGCACCGCTATGGCGAGATGAGACGCGAACTCGTCGATGCTCGGAAAATCCATGAATCACTCTTTCCCGACAATGTCAATCAGGGCCCCGTCCGCTTTTCGTACGAATACGAACCCATGCGACAGATCGGTGGCGATTACCTGCACACACATCAGCCCGACAACGATGACTCGCTCAGCATCGTTCTCATGGATGTCACAGGCCATGGCATCCCCGCAGCTCTCACCGTCAACCGCCTCCATGGCGAAGTCGCACGAATCTTCGCAGAGCAACCCAACATCGAACCCGGCTGCGTCCTCAGCCTCCTCAACAGCTATGTCCACCTCACACTGGCAGACCACTCTGTCTTCGTCACCGCTTTGTGCATGCGCGTCCTGCCCGATCAATCCATCATTCAATATGCCAGTGGAGGCCACCCGCCCGCATTCATCAAAACCATCGATGGCCGACTCGACGATCTTGAATCAACCACTTTCGTGCTGGGCGTTCTCGATGCTGACAAGTTTAACTCAGAACAGGAATCCCGTCAGTTCAGCATCGGTGATGTTCTCGTGGCCTATACCGATGGTGCCAACGAAGCACGCAACCGCCAGGGTGCCATGCTTAGAATCCAGGGCTTGCGCGATCTGATCTACAACACTGATCCCGACCCTGTCGGCGGATGGCCAAGCACCATCATCCACGCCATCGAACAACACCGCGCAGGCCCGCCCGAAGACGACACGCTGGTCATCGAAATCACCAGACCCTTGATTACGGATGAGTCTGATGCCATAAAAACTTCGCAGGCTCAGAATCAGGCACAGGGTGTCAGTTCTTGACCCCTTCGATATCGCCCTTGGAGTATTTTTGCACAGCTTTGCACAAATCAACATCCAGAATGTTGGCCAGCGTCGTAAGCCAGGCCAGCACATCGGCAAACTCTTCCTCAAGATTCACCCTCTCCTCAGCAGTCGGTTCTGATCGGGTATTGTTCTGAATCGCAGTGGCCAGTTCACCCACTTCTTCAATAAACCACAGGAAGGTTCCCGCAGCCCCCCGGTCAGAATCGGTCTTGAAGTACTGGTCATGGATAAGTTTCTGAAAGTCATTCAGGTGCATCAGTTGGAGATCCCTTCTAAAAACCCGCTTCATTGGTCCCTTTGTCGAGGAGAAGGGACAGATTGGATACGGTTCGTGGTGATTGTACTTGCCAGAGCCGAACAGAGGGCTACACTTTGGCCGCTTTCAAGATACAAACTTTATTCATTTGACCGGGTTCTGATATGCCGACGATTAATCAGCTTGTACGCAAACCTCGCCGATCTCCCAAAGCCAAATCCAAGGTGAGGGATCTGGGGAGTTGCCCGCAACGCCGTGGTGTGTGTTTGAATGTACGCACCACCACCCCCAAGAAGCCCAACTCCGCCCTGCGAAAGATCGCCCGTGTGCGTCTTTCCAATGGCAAAGAGATCACTGCTTACATTGGTGGTGAAGGCCACAACCTTCAGGAGCACTCTATTGTACTCGTCCGTGGCGGCAGGGTACGAGATCTTCCCGGTGTGCGGTACCATGTCGTCAGAGGCTCACTGGATTGCCTCGGTGTCGATGGTCGCAAGCAAAGCCGTTCCAAGTACGGTGCCAAACGCGGCAAGTAAAAAATAATAAACATTGCTTCCCAATGTGGGCAAGCAAGGCAAGTAATCCCTTCAGCCCTGGCAGACTGATCGGGTGAACAGAGCTAAACGCATGCGTTTGGCAGATGAGCCAGGAGATTTACAATGGCAGGCCGATTCACTAAATCCGCAGAACAACTTCGTCCCGATCCCAAGTTCAATGATCTGGTTCTTTCCAAGTTCATCAACTGTCTCATGCTCGACGGTAAAAAATCTGTCGCTCAGCGTGCGATGTACGACGCTCTGGACAACATCCAGGGCAAGCTCGACAAGGATAATGACCCCGAAGCTCCCAAAGATTCCATCGAGGTTTTCCGTCGCGCTATTGATAATGTCAAGCCTTTCGTCGAGGTTCGCTCCAAGCGAATCGGTGGTGCCAACTATCAGGTGCCCATGCAGGTGACTCGCAAGCGTCAGCAGTCGCTGGCTTTCCGCTGGATCCTCAATGCAACTCGCAGCGAAAAGGGCAGGCCCATTTCGCAGAGAATTGCTGACGAGCTTTATGCTGCTGCCCGCCGCGAAGGCAAAGCCATGAATACTCGTGAGCAGACCCATCGCATGGCTGAAGCCAACAAGGCCTTCGCACACTTCGCCTGATCTCGCACAGAGCGTATTCAGCAATCTGTCCGCAAAGACATCTTCAAGCCCACGCTGACCCAGGCGTGGGTTTTTTATGCGCCATGATCCCGAAAAGAGCAAGCTATCTTGCAATATCCTGCCTCCCCCTCTGTATGAGCATCTTGCTCTCCTAAACTCTCCCGTGACCGATTCCAAAGCTCATCTCAGCCGATACTGCCGACAGATGCTCCTGCCAGACTTCGGCGCAGAAGGTCAACAGCGTCTTGCAAATGCCCGCGTACTCATCGTCGGGTGTGGAGCACTCGGCTGTCAGACCGCAGAGCTGCTCTCCCGCGCAGGCGTGGGCTTCATACGCATTGTTGATCGTGATCTTGTCGAAGAATCCAACCTCCAAAGGCAGGTGCTCTTTGATGAACGCGATGCTCGCGAGCACAGCCCCAAAGTGCAGGCTGCCCGCGATCGCCTGTCGCAAATCAACAGCCAGATCCACATCGACCCCATCGCAATTGAACTGGACCACCGGAACGCAACCCAGCTCGCCACAACTGACGATGGCAGACCCGTCGACCTCCTGCTCGATGGAACAGACAACTTCCTCACGCGTTACCTGCTCAACGATCTGGCCATCGCGCTCAACATTCCCATGGTCTATGCAGGTGTCGTGGCAACACGCGCCATGTCCATGACAATCATCCCCAGCCAAAGCGCCTGTCTCCGTTGCATCTTCAACGACCCGCCATTATCAGGCTCAAGTGAGACCTGCGATGCGGTCGGCGTTCTTGGCCCGGCTGTCGCCATCATCGCGGGTTACCAGGCTTCAGAGTCGCTCAAGATCCTGCTGGGTCAGACCAGCCTTGTCAGCCGATCGCTATTGAGCTTTGATCTGTGGGAATCACATCGCTCGCGTATTGAGCTGACCCGTCGCGATGATTGCCCCGCATGCAGCATGGGTCAGCTTGAATACCTCGATGGTAAACACGCTCAGCACACAACCCGCCTTTGTGGTCAAAACGCTGTGCAGATCCAACCTGCACACGACAGCGTCTTTCCATTTGACCAGCTCGCGCACAGGCTGAGCTTGACCGGCCAGTTTAAATTTTCAGAGTTCTGTATCCAAGGCTCAATCCCGGCATCTCAACATCAAAGCGATACTCCAGGTAATCTGGAGATCGTCGTGTTTAAAGACGGAAGAGCGATTGTGCGCGGCACAGATCAACTCGAAATCGCTTCACGGGTCTACGCACGGTTCGTAGGCCTTTAAGGCTGGCAGAGTTTTAACCAATAAAAGGAATCAAAGCATCATGGGTCACAATGCAAAGAACATCGCAGACGCTGCTCGACTTGCCCATGGCTTCGGCCAAGGTCTCCTCAATGGCATTGAATCCGCTCAGGCTTCGAGCATGATCCGGGTCAACAATGAACCCGTCGTTTCCAACCATCCCACCTTCGTCTTTGGACATCTTTCTCTGTATCCCGCGATGCTCTGCCAGATGATCAGCATTGAACCAGTAGCCACACCCGCAGGCTATGAAGAACTTTTCATGCACGGCGTTGACTGTCAGGATGATCCCAAATGTACAATCTACCCATCGCTGGACAAAGTGGTTGATCATTACAACGCCACCACCGAGCACACTGTTGATGCCTTGGAAAAATTGGATGATGCAGTGCTGGTCGGGGAGCATCCCTTTGATTTCTTTAGAGACAGAATGCCTCTGGCAGGCAGTGTTGCAGCCTTCATGCTCTGTGCACACCCCATGATGCACTTCGGACAGATCAGCGCCTGGCGCCGCTTTGCAGGCTTGGGTGCCACCAGCTGACACAAAGTACGCTAAAAAAACAAACCCCGCATTTTTCATGCGAGGCTTGTCGTTCAGAAGGTCAAGTTTTCAGAGAGTCGGCTTGCAGGATCAATCACCGTCGGCGGCGTCGTGCAATCAAAGGCAATAGTGCAAGCCCCACTACGCCTGATGCTGGTGCTGGTACCGGAGCGGCAAGTGAAAATCCAAAGTGCGTTGCAGCTTTGCTGACTTCAAGATATGCGATGGCTGTATTGCTTGTCAGTGCAAACGCCACACTCGGGTTAGAACCTGTGACCGTGGCACCATCGATCTTGTATGCCCCTCCGGTCAAACTCCAGCCTGGCATGTCAGTCGTGATGGGTTCTCCACTGGTGCCGTTGCCTGAGCCCCAGACACCGACAGGTTCATTCAGCCATGCTGTTGTAATGGCATTGCCAAATGTATCAAATGCCATCAGCGAGATGTTTTCGCTCAGCGTTGAGCCGCGATCGACATCGCCGAATACGAAAAATGTGTTTGCTGGAAGCGTGCCCGAGGTGAGTGTGGTAAAGTCGTAGAATGTTGCACCGGAGTTGATTGATACGCCAGGCACCGATCCGGTTGCAGTAAAACTGCCGATCCAGGGTGTCTGTGCTGGGGCGGTCCATGAGCCAGTAAAACTGACCGGATGCACCAGTGCTGAAATCGCCCGGCTCTGATAAGCTGGCTGACCCGGGTTTGAGCTGGGAATGGGAAGATGAGCCCCTGATCCCGTGAGAATGCCCGCTTGTGCTGAGGCTGACACAATCAGTGCCAGCCCGGCTGCAGCCAGTGTTAATGCGATGGTGGGGGTTGTGGTCGCCATGATGAGTTCTCCAATTCTTGCAGGTTTGGTGTTGCGATTTGATTCCCTAAGCCCTGTGCTTCAGCATCGTTTCGCATGTGTCTACAAGAAAGGCGACAAACAACCGGGCGACTCACGCTGTTGACAATAAAATTTATAAAATCGTACACAATCGGGTCAATCAGCGTTTGTGCCACCCCCAGCCCAACAATGCTCAACTACGAGATGTTGTTTGGATAAATCTGCGCAGGATATAAAAAAGAGACATCCCCCACTCAGAGGGCAGATCAGGATCAGATGAGCATGATGTAGAATCAGATTGAGCGGTTTGCTCAGATTCCGCCGCCGCGTGCTTTGAATGAGCGTGCGACGGCAAGTTTGGCGTTTGCGCTTCGACGGTGCTTCTGGATCTTGAGAAGGTCCGCGGTGCGGTCCTTCGCGTCAGCAGGAACTTGCCTGGCTTGAGCTTCTTTTACCTCAGCTTCGGATTCGGTGATCGTCAACTGCTCAGCCGGGATGGCTTTTCTGGCCAGAATTGTCAGCCGATTGTCAACCATCTGGGCAAAACCATCTTCCACGAAGTACGATCGGTCGCCGCCGCTGCGGCCCTCTGAATCAGCAAACCGCAGCATCAACTCACCCACGCCAAGCTTCATCAGGATCGGAGCACGATTTGGTAGAAACCCCATCAGTCCGTCATGAGCTGGAATCGAGGCATAAGCCAGCGAACTCTCAAGCAAACATGCGTCAGGCGTGATCAGTTGGCATTGGATCGTCTTGTCAGCCACGATGGGTCTCCTGCAGGGGGCTTGAAGTTGAGGCAGATAATAGCCCCAATACCCTGCCCCGGCCCCCCTCCCTCAACCCCCCTCTCCCTCTGCCCGCCCTCGCCTAAGCACCACTTGTGCCACATCCCACACTTCTGACCTACGATCCTCCCTTATGGCTGAGTGTTGCACATACATCGTTACAGGTGGAGCCGGGTTCATAGGCTCAAATCTCGTCGCTGCCCTGATCCACTCATCTTCACCTGCTCAGCAACCCCCCCATGTCGTCGTGCTTGACAACTTCAGTTCAGGTTCGTTCGAGAATATCATCTCCGCCTGTCAGCGTGCTGCAAACACACCCAGCCAGTCGCCTGATTCAAATGCAGGCACCCACCCCGGCAATGACCACTCCTGGCTCAGCTCCTGGGCTGAGGGCAAGGCTCACCTGGCTTCATCCGCTGCGCCCAGCGTTTTCACCGGCGAGGTGGTTTCTGAATCGCTCAGTCAGGTCGCACCGGCTGATCTTATCGAGCATTTCTCACCCACCGCCATCTTTCATCTGGCAGCCATCACCGATACAACCGTCGCTGACGAAAAGACCATGATCCAGACCAATGCCGGGCTTGCCTGGGCGGAGCTTGTTCAGGCATGTGTTGATTCAGACACGCCTCTGGTTTATGCCTCATCCGCAGCTACTTATGGCTCGCCGCCTCAGGCTCATGATCACATACCGTTTCCCATCAGTGCTGCGGGCAAGCCCAACAATGTCTATGGCTTCAGCAAGTGGCTTATGGAATGTGAACATGCCCGTGTCCACAAAGCTCGTATTGCTCAGGGCGAGACCCCCCCTCAGATCGTCGGCCTGCGTTACTTCAATGTCTTTGGACCCGGTGAATGCCACAAATCCAAAATGGCTTCCATGGCCAGACAGCTCACAGAACAGATGCTCCAAGGCAACCGCCCGCGTCTGTTCACCGATGGCACTCAGGCCCGTGATCAGATCCATGTCGATGATGTCGTTTCATGCACCATGGCTGCAGCAGGGATCGGGATCGGGGGCGGGAGTGGGGGTGGAAGTGGGGGGCCAACGCCCGGTGTTTACAATGTCGGCACCGGCACAACCACCAGCTTTAATCAGATCATCCAGGCGGTTCGCACGGGTCTGGGTCTTGCTGAAGAAGACTTGCCCACCGAATACTTCCCCATGCCCGATCACATCCGTGAGTTTTATCAGGATTACACCTGTGCGGATATCTCGATCAATGAACTAGGTCTGGGCTGGGTGCCCAGGGTTCATGTCCTTGAGTCCATCGCAACATACGCGCAGATGATCAGGGATTGCATCGCCTAAACTCACACACGAATAGACGATTATCACCCTCAGGAGTACATCGTGTCCACAATCAAACGAATCCTCGTCACCGGCGGTGCTGGCTTTCTTGGCTCACACCTGTGCGAACGACTTGTATCCGATGGCCATGATGTCATCTGTATTGACAACTTCTTCACAAGCCAGAAAACCAATGTCCTGCACCTGCTTGATCGACCCAACTTCGAGCTCATCCGACACGATGTCACCCATCCCCTCTGGCTTGAAGTCGATGAAATCTACAACCTCGCCTGTCCCGCAGCTCCAGGCCATTACCAGTACAACCCCATCAAGACCATGAAGACCTCCGTCCTCGGTGCCATCAATGTGCTGGGCATGGCCAAACGATGCGGCGCCAAAATCCTCCAGGCATCGACCAGCGAAATCTATGGCGATCCCGATGTCCACCCCCAGCCCGAATGGTATCGAGGTTCCGTCAACCCCATCGGCACCCGGGCTTGCTATGACGAAGGCAAACGGGCTGCTGAAACCCTGTTCTTTGACTACCACCGACAGAACGGTCTGAACATCCGTGTCATTCGCATCTTCAACACCTATGGCCCGCGGATGCACCCCTTTGATGGTCGCGTTGTCTCTAACTTTATTCGGCAGGCGATTGAATACAAACGAGGTTCCGGCGATGGCATCTCCATGTTCGGCGATGGCTCACAAACCCGCTCGTTCTGCTTTCGTGATGATCTCATCGAAGGCATGATGCGCATGATGAATGGCCCCGATGATTTCACCGGTCCCGTTAACATCGGCAATCCCCACGAGTTCACCATCCTTCAACTCGCTGAGCACATCATCGATATCGTCGGCGTAACCGGCATGGAAATCACCCACAAGCCCCTGCCAGCGGATGACCCCAAACAGCGCAAGCCCGACATCACACTCGCCAAAGAGAAACTCGGCTGGGAGCCCACCATTCAGCTTAAGGAAGGCTTGAAGAAGACCATCGAGTGGTTCGAGTCCATCGACATGAGCGAATACCGCGCCCCCACGCCCAACTATTAGCCCATCCATATGGTTGCCCCCAGTGTCCGAGAGCCACGCACAGGGAGGGGGAATAGGGGGGGATGGGGTTGGAGCGACGGTTGGCAAGAGATATGGAGTCGTGGCTATTCAAAGCAGTGGTTACGGCACCCGGCAAAAGTCAGACGCTGTGTTGATGCTGCAGTGGTTCTTGATTCGACCGGCTATCGATTTTGTCTTTGTTCTTCCAGTGTAGACAAGGCTGTCTTCTTGAGTAAACAGTAAATATACACATGGCCCAGCATCAGCATGGCGATCAGCCACCAATCTTGAGATTGGTAGTGGTTTCGATGCAAGAAGATCACTAAGACGGGATCGATAACTTTGGATATTTTGTTCTACAACTTGGGGTTCCATAGGGCACTTCGATTGTTCTGCCCATCACTCGTGGGCATTCTGCATAATTCAGAATTTGCGTATAAGACTTGCTTCCGAGTATACTCGATCTGATGTCCACCGGTAATTATCAAAAGCTGGCCGCGCAATATGCGAACGCATTGTGGGCGGAACTATCTCTCTGCGTTCGCAGAGTCGTACAAAGCGATTTACAGATTGAGTGGGCAACTCCCGCTGAGCGTACGCAGCTCGCATCAATTTCCGTACCGATTACTCATAAACTAATGCAAGACTTCGTGGCATGGCGGCGCAGTATGTTGTGGGTAGCTGCAGCATTCATCAGTACTCATGCGGTGCTATCTTTTTTTGCGTTCCAAACTGTTCAAGAAATGCTCAGGCCAATGCTCAGGCCAATGCTCGACGAGATGTACGATATCGAGTTTCAGCTAACTAACTCAGAGTATCAAGCAAGCCTAAAGCGGCTGCGCGACACATCTCCAGAGGTAATACCCCGTGAGGTATACCGCCAGCAACAGTTTCAGGCGATCATCGGAGATCGTAATGCGTGGGTTATCAACGGGCTTGGCCGTATCCTGTTGGCATCAACGGTAATTGCTGCAGGAATGGTTGTGTTTGCCGCTTCATACTGGACAAACATCCGTGCCAGCCGAAAATGGGGCCGAATGAGCTGGCTTGTACTCGTTGGCGTTCCAGTTATCGTTTCTTGTCTTCCTATGACAGGACTCATGAGCTTCGATGAGTCAGAGGAACCCGAGTTATCGAGGGTAATTTGGGGATTTGTGTTTGCCTTAAGCACCTTGCTAACCATCGTACCCAAGGCCATTGCAATCTTTCCAGGAATCATCCGCAGTTGTATCACTGTCAAGACACTCTTGCCAGAGTCAGCGGCCCCTGGCTGGATCGCTGTCATCATGGCACCTCTCTATGCAGTCCTTCTTCTGGCATTGGTCGGGGTGATGAATCAGTTCCAAAGCAGTGTTCTGCTCTTTGGAGGAGTCATCTGCTACATCGTGGGGTCTTTGATCTATTTGTGGAGTGCCAAAGAGGTCATTCGACCTCACGCGGCGGAGCAGACATTGACAGTTATCCGGAGAATTCGGTGGCGATCTTCCCTGTTTACGATTGTAGGAACTGTGCTCCTGTTGGCATATATTGCCAGTCAACCAAACTTTAGGTGGAGTGATGCAGCCATTTTTTTATCTGGTGTTGGCGGAAGCGTCATCCTTATGACTGTCGTCGCCTCCGATCTAATCGTGGACCTGCTTCATGTTGGGTATCAACAGTCCTGTGGATTCTCGGGGACCGACCTGCAAGCGAAGCTCGATGAGAAGTATCAGATGTTGGCGGAGTCTGGTTTTACTGCGTCTCGTGAGAGCATGATTCGGAAAACTTGAGCAAAGTGCACTGGAGATTATATGAAATGGCCCACAAACATGTAAAGGAGTCTATGAATACATGGCACGGTTTTGCGTGGCCATGAGAGGTGGTCAATCGTGGCCACCAAGGTTGTGCCACAGAATCCCGGCTCATTTATTAATGGTGACCACAGCTTGTTGATCAACTGTCGCTGAGCTCTTTGTGTTCAAAGAGCACGGCCCTCTCGTTCAGTATGCAGTTTCCACTATTTATGTGGTCGATCGGTTATCAAACAAGCTGGATCATCAGGGAATGTCTGTAACTTTATGGACAATTGACACCGAAGTAATTTATGAACTCGAAGTAGTCGAGCACATCGACAGTCAAGTCACCATTGAAATCTACTTTGCATTCGCTGGCATCAAACACATATGCCGAACCTGAATCCGTACCATTGTCGTCATCTCCAGCTGCACCTGCAACGATAATGTTGTTCGCGATGGCGATGGACCAGCCAAAGAAATCACCCTCCGATCCGTCGCTGGCGATGAGTTTGTCAATCTGTTTACCAGTTGATGCGTCAAAGATATACGCCGAGCCTGAATCAGTGTCATTATCATCGTCATCAAACGATCCCACAGCGACAAAGCCGTTATCTTTGGCGATTGAATACCCAAACTGATCGCGAGATGCGATGTTATTTGCCAGGAGCTTGATATCATCATAGATCACCCCCCCGCCCTTCCCCCAGGCTGGAATCGTGACAACAACCAGTCCGATCACCAAGACAGAGAAAAGAGAACAACTGGTGTGAAAAGTGCCATGAGACAGGGGAGGCATAGTCTGGCTCCATTTCTAGAATCTCTGACCAACTCACAATCTCCATAACACTCTACACGAATTCGGGTTTGGGCTCAAGACATTGTTGTTCATTCATCAATAGCCTGCTGAGTCTGTTAGAGCAAAGTGTCGTTGTTGTCTGCTGGCGGGTGTCGTCGCTATGACCCCCAGTTTGTGCAGGCCAGGGTGGTTGTGTTTAAACACAGACTTTGTCAGGGTAAAAGCATGTATTTGGCGATAATGTGCTTTGTGTGAAGTAAAGCCTTCGCATTGCGAAAGCTATTCCAGGGGAGCCTTGTATGCCGTTGAAAAAC
>JAJDCZ010000024.1 GCA_029260555.1 Phycisphaerales bacterium | reverse complement strand
CTACAGCCCGGACCTGAACCCGATCGAGATGGTGTTCTCGAAGATCAAACAACTGCTGCGCTCGCTGCGCTGTCGAACCAAGGGGGCCCTCTGGAACTCCATGCAGAGCGTGCTCGATCAGGTGACCCCGACCGACGCCACCAACTGCTTCACGCACTGCGGATACTCGATACGCTTTGACTGAGAGTGCTCTAGCGGGAAGTTGCGGAAGTATGTGTAAAAACCAGAGGGGCGACGGCCGAGGTAGTTGGAGGCTGTATCGGCAGGGTTATCCTCAGCAAAGGCTGAGCCATCGGTGAGACCATCGATGCGAACATTGAATCGACCACCGGCATAGTAACTGCCAGTGTGCGTGGCAGAAAGCCCAAGTGTCACGGTTTCACCAGGGTTGAGAGTGGTGGAGCCAGCGACCACCGCCCAGCTGTAGATGACATCTGCGCTGGCAGAAGCAGCAAAACCCGAGATTGCAATGAAAGCAGCAAGACCAGAGATATTCATTTCACGACTCCTTTTTGGTCTTGTCTCCTTCCAAGAATAACACATGTTTGGATTTGGTTCTTCCCTTTTGATAGATAAAAGTTTGGTTTTTGCAAACTCACAGGTATTGCGCCAAATCCGTGTCAAATAGAAGTGTAGGTTACAGACTCAGATGGCGAACGAGCCGCGACCGTGAGGGAGCGATCTTGGGGTTTCTCGCCCAGCTCAAACGCTCCCTCAAAGTCGCGGCTCACTAAGAGAAGACTGCTCATTGACGGGCGTAGATTTTTGGAGTTATTGTACAAAGAAAAAACCGCACCCTTGTGGGCGCGGTTTATTGAGGATTATTAAGTGTGTGGTTTAGTAGCGGTAGTGGTCGGGCTTGTAGGGGCCGTTGACGGGCACGCCGATGTAGTCTGCTTGCTCTTGTGAGAGTTTGGTGAGTTTCACACCCAGATGATCAATGTGTAGCCTGGCGACTTCTTCATCGAGGGTCTTGGGCAGCATGGTCACATTATTGTCGTAGTTGTTGGCGTTCTTGTGAAGTTCCATCTGGGCGAGCACCTGGTTGGTGAATGAAGCACTCATGACGAAGCTGGGATGGCCTGTGGCGCAGCCAAGGTTGAGCAGGCGGCCTTCTGCAAGGACGAGGATGCTCTTGGTGTTGCCATTGGCATCGGCGGGCAGAACCCATTCATCAAACTGAGGCTTGATTTCGATGCGCTCCACGCCGGGAAGCTTGGCCAGGTCAGCCATGTCGATCTCGTTATCGAAGTGGCCGATGTTGCCGATGATGGCTTTGTCTTTCATGGTTTTCATATGATCGAGCGTGATGATGCTTTTGTTGCCTGTGGTTGTGACGAAGATGTCAGCAAAGTCAACGACATCTTCCAGAGGCTTGACCTCGTAGCCTTCCATGGCAGCCTGAAGGGCGCAGATCGGATCGATCTCGGTGACGATGACGCGGCAGCCCTGGCCTCGGAGTGATTGACAGCAACCTTTGCCCACTTCGCCATAGCCACAGACGACTGCAACCTTGCCGCCGATCATGACATCGCTGGCACGGTTGATGCCATCGATGAGTGAGTGGCGACAGCCATAGATGTTGTCGAACTTGCTCTTGGTGACCGAGTCATTGACATTGATCACAGGGAAGAGCAGTTCGCCCTTCTCAGCCATCTGGTAGAGGCGGTGGACGCCGGTGGTGGTTTCTTCTGAAACGCCTTTGATTGCGTTGGCGATGTTTGCCCAGCGACCCTTGTCAGTCTGTTCCAGATCACGGAGAAGCTGAAGGAAGAAGCCCCATTCCTCAGCGTCGCTGTCAGCATTGAAGGGGGGAACTGCGCCATTCTTTTCAAACTCAAGACCCTTATGGACGAGCATGGTGGCATCGCCGCCATCGTCAAGGATAAGGTTGGGGCCTTTGCCATCGGGCCAGGTGATGATCTGGTTGGTGCACCACCAGTACTCTTCAAGAGTTTCACCTTTCCATGCGAAGACGGGGACGCCTTGAGGTTTGTCAGGTGTGCCATCGACGCCGACGACGACAGCCGCCGCTGCGTGATCCTGCGTGGAGAAGATGTTGCAAGAAGCCCAGCGGATCTCAGCGCCGAGTTCGACGAGAGTTTCAATGAGCACTGCGGTCTGGATGGTCATATGCAAGGAGCCTGCGATGCGGGCGCCTGCCAGAGGCTTGGAATCTCTGTAGCGTTTGCGGAGTGTCATGAGGCCTGGCATTTCGTGCTCAGCCAGGCGTATTTCTTTTCGGCCCCATTCAGCGAGGCTGGGGTCATTGATTTTGTATTGGAGTGTCTTGCCGCTGGGCATGGTGATCTGGTCTGGTTGCGTGGTCATGGTGGTCATGGTCTTTTCCTGTGAAAGTTAAGGTCCGTAAGTGAATATTCCTGAAAACGATGTTCTTTATGAATGAATCCTTGCAGTGGCAGCGAACAGCCCCGGTCCCTGGCACTGAGAATCGGGAAGGAGAGATATGTTTCTGATATCGTCAAAGCCAGCGGTTTTTAGAAGCTGATTCATGTGATCAGTTGAAAATCCAAGGTGCTGATGACCCATCTGGTGCTTGTATTGCATGCGATCATGGGCGTGCATATCCACAATGAGAAGTGACCCCCCGTTCTGGCGGGTTGTAAGGATCCGTCCCGCTTCTCGCAGGCAATGAACGGGATCGGGAAGATGGTGGAGCACCAGAAGGCATACTGCAGCATCGACAGAGGCATCGGGCAGAGGAAGCTTGTTGAGATCCGCTTCGATGAACTGGACATTGTTTGAGTTGTGGAGCCTGAGTTGAGCAGCTTTGAGCATGGGTGCTGAGGAGTCGATCGCGATGACTTTATGGCACCGTGGACTGAGATATTCAGAGGCGTTGCCTGTGCCACAGCCGAGGTCAGCTATGGTCCAGTTAGGCGGGATGAGGCTGAGCAGGGCTTGTGCGGTGAAATGCGAGCCAAAGAGGTTGGTGCGAAGATCGTCCCATTCGCCAGCGTGCTGGCCGAAGAAGCTTTGGCTGTCGACTCGGCGTTCTGCCAGGACCGCCTGAAGTCTGCGGTGGTCTTCTTGAAGGTCGGTCTTGAACTCTGTGGCGTTCTGGATCTGATTCTGGATTTGAATCCAGAGGTTTTTTTCAGAAGGTAGGAGTTCGTCCAGATGCATGTTATAGAGGGTGGCTGTGCCTTCAGCCCGCCGAATGAGCCAGCCTGATTCAGTAAGAATTTTGAGGTGCCTGCTGACCGTCGATTGAGGCATCTGAAGAACGCGAGCAAGTTCGCCAACGGAGAGCTCGTTTTTTTGCAAAGTGTGGAGCAGGCGCAGGCGAGTTGGCTCGCTGAGAGCAGAGAGGCGATCAATGATTGTGATGTGACCCGGGCTGTCTTTCATCCGTTGTTCCGGATGAAGTGTAGAAAGGGTAGAAGCAAGGTCAAGCGGCAGTGTCGTGAAGTGTGGGTGGTGGGGTACGGGGGTTATCGGGCTTCTTCAGGGACGAGAGTGAGGGTTGGGCCTGGGATTTCGCCCATGCTGCGGATTCGTTCCTGAGTGGTGGGGTTCGTGGGATCAACATACAAAGCCATGCGAAGGCGACGCAGGGCGTTTGTGTTGTCATTGACAGCCTGGTAGAAGTCTGCCAGAGCAAGCTGAGGCTCGGCTGAGCGGCCTTGATCAACCTGGGCTGCGGTGAGCAAGGCTTGGCGGGCTTCATCTACATCGCCCATTTTCAAGGCGTACTGGCCCAGGAGCAGATGGTCCTGGACTCGGCCTTGGTCAGTCGCAGCGGTGCGGAGGAGTCGATACAGGTCATCCCGGCGATCCGCTTCAAACAAAGCCCGATAATGTGCGCTGAGGTAAGTATCATTGGCTGGTTCGAGATCTGCAGCGACGAACAGGTGTTCAGCAGCGGCTTTGGGTTTGTGCAGTTCCAGAAGGGTCAGGCCCAGGTTGTAGCGGCCTGGGGCGCTGGTGGGGTTGCGATCAACATATTCCTGGAAGTCGGCGAGGGCTTGATCAAAGTTCTGCTTGTCATAAGCACGGAGACCATCGCGTTTGACAATGACCAGCGAACGCTGGGTGGAACAGCCGAACTGTAGCGAACTCAGAAAGAGACAGGCAAGGAGCAGGAAAACTTTGTGTGCAGCGTGGTTCATGCTTTAGGACTCCTGAATGAAGGTGATGCGGTATGGTATCAGGATTGTTGGCGTAGATTGTGGCTGAGTCTTGAATGTGAGTGAAACAGTGGTTGATCAGGAACGGAAAATGGTGCTTCTGGAGCATCAATCCGGTGAAAATACTGAAGATCGAGCGCATTTTGACTGGCTGATTGAGCTCGGGGAGTTTGCTGAGGACCAGGCTCGGCCATTGCTTTCGTTTCGTGTTGATGTCAGGCCTGATGCTGATCCTGAACAGGCGTTTGGTGCGGTTCGCACGCCAGATCACAGAGCGGTATATCTGGAGTATGAAGGAGCCATATCTGGCGGGCGTGGGCAAGTGAAGCGTGTGGGGTGTGGGGTGTGTCAGGCGTTGAGATTCTTCAAGGAGCAGGGTGGTGGGCGCATTGAGCTGAGGGGGCGATTTGAAGGCGGGCGGAGTGTGCTGTGGGTGATGTGTGAGGTGGTAGGTGGTGGGGATGAGTGGCGTATTGAGGGGAGTTTGGCCGACGAATGATGTGATAGAGAAGGCTGAATCTGTTAGACTATGTCGAGTTGAGCATTTCAAGAGAGGCAAACGATGAACAGAGGCAGGTTATATTCGCCGGATGGTCTGGGAGGAACTGGGGGCGGTACAGAGCCGGGGGAGCAGCCGAAGAACTCGGGTGATTCCAAGCCGATGAATCGAGCGCAGATGATGCTTGCAAAGAAGAACGACAATGGGGGGTCGAAGATACGAAATTTTGAGCAGAAGCTCAGTGGCTCTCATCACGAAAGCGCGTGGAGCAGGACACCCAATGTGACGGGCACGGGCGCGATCCATGTCAAGAGCTTTCACTGCAAGTTGACCGACGAGAGCCTGCATTATGTGGATCAGCAGATTAATGAATGGCTCGATAAGCATCCCGAGTACGAAGTGAAGTTTGTGTCATCAAGCGTGGGCACATTCACGGGCAAGTCCAAGGAACCAAACCTGATCTTGCAGGTCTGGGTGTAATTAATTACGCTGGCGCGGGCATATGAGTTTGGCAGGGTGCGGGCAAGTGTCAGCGTGAGTTGAAGTGATTATCACAGTGGAATGAACGAACGATGTGTGGCATTCTGGGCATACTGACGCGTGAGGGTTTGGTGCCTGGTGTTGGTTCGGATGATGTTGTGCGAATGCAACGGGCACTTGGGCATCGCGGGCCAGATGGCCAGGGTGTGTGGAAAGAGCGCAACGCGATCTTTGCACATACAAGACTTGCGGTGCGGGATCTTTCAGAAAAAGGCGATCAGCCAATGGTGGGGCGGGGTGGGCGATCTGTGCTTGTCTACAACGGCGAGCTATACAACGATGCGGAACTTCGCAGCGAGCTTGGCAGGCTGGGGGTGGTATTTGAGAGTCGGTGTGATACGGAAACTGTGCTGAGGTCGCTGGAGGTGTGGGGTCAGGCAGCGCTGGACAAGTTTCGAGGGATGTATGCGCTGGCTTATTTTGATGTTGATACTCAGAAGTTGGTTTTGGCGCGTGATCCACTTGGGATCAAGCCTTTGTATTACTGGACAGGAACGGGAAAAGGGGGAGGATGGCAGTTTGTTTTTGCAAGTGAGCCGGTTGCGATTTTGGAGCACCCTGATGTGCCCGTTGAGCCTGACATTGCAACGATCAGTTCGTATCTGAGCACGATCCGCGTGACAGCGGGATCGAGAACGATGTTCCGAGGTGTTAGTGCATTGCGGGCTGGGGAACGGGTGACGGTGATGCTTTCAGGAGCCCGGGCTCGGATTGACAGCTGTGTGCAGCCGATTTGCGGGGCTGAGGACGATCATGCTGCGGGCGGATATGAACGGGATACAAGGCGCGTGGTGACCGAGTCGGTGGTGCGTCATCTGCGCTCTGATGTGCCGATGTGTTGCCTGTTATCAGGAGGGCTTGACAGCAGCATCATTGCGATGATTGCAGCTCGGGAAACAGGTCAGAGGTTGACGACCTATTGCGCGGGTGCAATGGAGACTGATGAGGATAGTGAAGGTGGAGATTTTCATTACGCAAGATTGATGGCCAGTGCGATTGATTCAGATCACCATGAAGCGCCGGTGAGTGAGGCGATGTTTCTGGATCGGTGGGAGAGCATGATCGGTCGGGCGGGTGTGCCTTTGAGTACGCCTAATGAAGTGGCGATCAACGAGGTGGCGCGGATGATGCGTCAGGATGGGAAGGTCGTGACTCTCAGTGGCGAGGGTGCTGACGAACTTTTTGGAGGCTATGTCGGACCGATTGAGCAGACCGCAGCATTTGCAGCGGAGCATCTCGAAACGGGGATAGACAGCGATGCATGGGGGCGGTTTTTTCTGGATATGGCAGCATGGGTTCCAAACCAGAGCAAGGGTGGGATTTTCAAGCCCGAAGTGATGAGTGCGATTGAAGAAGATGCGGGGTTGATTGCAAGATATGTCAGTGTGGCGACTCAGGCAATGGGAGGGTGTGCTGAGCCTTTGCAAGGGCTCTTGCGATTCCAGAGGACGATCAATCTTGAGGGGCTGTTGCTTCGGCTTGATTCTGCAACGATGCTCGAATCAATCGAAGGCAGGACCCCACTTGCAGATGTCGAAGTGGCGCAGCATGCTGAAAGGCTGTGTGTGGATCAGAAGATTCAGTTGAACGGATCAGCAGGTGCGGGGCGTGTTGCAGGGACAAAGGTGGCCTTGCGGAAGGCGTTTGGAGATGAGTTGCCCGAAGCGGTGGTGCATCGTGCCAAGGCGAGTTTTCCATTGCCATTTGAGAAGTGGATTAGTTCCAAGGCGGATGTCGTGGGTGATTCAAGTCTGGTTGAGGAGTTGTTCACGCCTGAGGCTGTGGCCTTGGTGCGGGCGGATGCAGAAAGGGTGTGGGCGCTGGCATGGCCAATGATCAATCTTGCGATCTGGGGGAGGCGCTGGTGGGGGTGATGATCATCCGGGAGTTTGAATATATAAAAAAAGCCCGGACGAGGTTGTCCGGGCTTTTGAGTTAGAACTGGTTGTATGAAGGGTTTATTCGCCGCCCATCATGTCGTGGGGGCTGTCGTTGGTGGAAGCGTTTTCGTGGGTGTTGCCCTTCCATGCTGCATCGACCATGGCGATGAACTTGGCGGGGTTTTTGTTGAATGTGGGCAGGCAGCCGCTGCAGCAGAAACGGATGAGGCGATTACCGACGACCATTTCGTAAGGGTCGCCCATGCCGCCGAGCTTGTTTTTGCTGATGGTGCAGGCTTTCAGGGGATACGCGGTTCTTTGTGTATCAGCGAGGGTTTTGTCAAGTTTGGCGAGGTAGGCTGTGGGATCAGCTTTGAACTCTTTTTTGCAATCGTTGCAGCAGAAGCGAATGAGACGGTTGTTGTAGACAAAGTTGGTTGCGTCGTCGCCGAGTTCTTCGTCTGAGACAAGGCATTTGGTGGTGGAGTAGTAGGGCATCTGAGCTGCGACGATGCGCTCGTTGATGGAATCGATGTACTTGTCAGGATTTTCCTGGAACTTCTTGACGCATTTTTTGCAGCAGAAGCTGAACTGGCGGCCTTCAAACACGCGAACGATTGGCTCGTCACCGTTTTCAAACACTTCTTTTGAGACAGCACAAGTGTTCAGAAGATAAGGCGTTCCCTGGAATGCGGCATCGGCAGTCATGTTGCTTACCGCAATTGTTCCAGCTTTTGACTTGCACTCACTACCATCTTTGCATTTGGCCATCTCGCCATCTTTGCAATTTGCCTTCATGGCATCTGAACAGTCTTTGCAACCATCTTTTTTGAGTGAAGCATGCATGGCTTTTTTAGCTTTGCACTTGTCGCAGGCTTTGCCATCTTTGCAGTCTTTGCAATCAGCCATCTTGCCGTCTTTACAGTCGGCCATTTTGAATGAAGCATGCATGGCTTTTTTAGCTTTGCATTTGTCACAGGCTTTGCCATCTTTGCAGTCGGGGCATTTTTTGTTCATCGCGACGGTCTGGACAGAGGCTTTGCCTTCACCCTTCATGCTGCAGGTGCTGGATTTTGCAGAAACCTGCTGGGCTTTTTTTGTGGAACATTTGGAGCCATCTTTGCAAGCTGCAGCCTTTGCATTCTGGACAGATGCCTTAGCAGCATCTTTTTTGCAGCAGTCCTTGGATTTTGCACTTGCATTCTGGACCTGAGAATGAGGGCACTTGGCGCCGTCCTGGCATTTCTGGGCATTGGCATCCTGGGCGAGGGCGGAACCTGCCAGAAGGGAAGTCATACAGCCGAGGCTGACTGCGAGAATGAATCGAGTGCGTTTCATGGTTCCTCCTTGGAAACAAAGGGTTTGGATGCTTCACTCTGTGAAGCCGTTGTTTTGTGCTGCATGAATGCAGCCATCATCTATCTACTGAATCAGTTTTTACCAGTTCGATTCTAGGGTCTATTTCGAGGTTGAACCACGGTGGCAGAAAACCATGTAAAGCGAATCAAATTTGAGAAATATTCCATGCCGAACATACCACAAGTATGAGCAGATGCACCCCCCTGAACAGACGATCTTGAATGCTGTTGTACTGGGTGAGCATTTCTGGTGTTTCCTGCTTGCAGAGCATTGATCGACCCCATTGAATCCATGCTTGAAGATGAAATGGTGTTCTGATTTAGAGGATCTGGACTGGCGCATGCGGATCAAAGGCTCGCTATGGTTCTGAGCCGGGGTGGGGTGACTTATAGGATGTAGAAAACGGAGGTTGTCTGATGGGTGTTTCTGAGGCTATGGGCTGGGTTGAGAAGAACGAGCGAGCAGGAATTGATCGACTGATGGATTGGCTGAGGATTCCGAGCGTGGGGACGGACCCAGCCTGTGATAAGCAGACGAGAGAGGCTGCGCATTGGGCGGGTGAGCATCTCAAGGCATCGGGGTTTGAAGTGGAGTTGATGCCTACGGGTGATCCTGTGGACAGCGGCAAGCCCATTGTGCTGGGGCAGTGTGCTGGGGCAGAGGGGTATGGTGGACCTCACATTCTGTTTTATGGCCATTACGATGTTCAGCCTGCGGATCCATTGGAGTTGTGGGAGAGTTCGCCGTTTGAGCCTGTGATCAAGGCTGCTGAGGCTGGGGGTGTGCCTGGCGAACGGATCGTGGCGCGGGGTGCGTGTGATGACAAGGGACAGGTGATGATGTTCCTTGAAGCGATGCGAGGGTGGTTTGAAGCGACGGGTGTGCCTGCGGGTGGGGTGCGGATGACGGTTTTGCTTGAGGGCGAGGAGGAGTCGGGCTCGGTGAATCTGGATCGATTTGTTCGAGAACAAAAGGAAATGCTGGGCAAGGCGGATGTGTGTCTGATATCAGATACTGGGATGCTGGGACGGGGGAGACCTGCGATTACATATGGGGTGCGTGGGCTGGCGTACACGGAAGTGATTTTGCATGGGCCAAATCAGGATCTTCACTCGGGGTTGTGGGGCGGCCGAGCACCGAATCCGAACAATGAACTGGTGAAAGTTCTCAGCCAGCTCTGGGATGAACATCGGCGTGTGACGATCGATGGTTTTTACGATGATGTCAGGCCGATTGGTGACGATGAACGAAAAGCCTGGAAGGAACTGGGCGTCGATTCGATTGAGGCGTTGTCACAGATTGGTCTAGAACCTGAAGCGGATGTAGGTGAGGCAGGGTTCAACGCAGTGGAAAGAGAGTGGGCCAGACCTACAGCAGATATCAATGGAATCATTGGTGGGTACACAGGACCTGGAGCCAAGACGGTGATCCCCGCCTATGCCAGTGCGAAGGTGAGTTTTCGACTGGTGGCGGATCAGAATCCGGAGTGGGTCGTCAAGGCGTTCTTCCAATGGCTCAAGGAGCGAACACCTGCGGGTTGCCGCTTTGAGTTGATCGATCACGGCGGAGGTTGGCCTGCAACGGTGGCAACGGATTCAGATGCGTTGACAGCAGCAATGCATGCGATGAAAGAGGCGTGTGGTGTTGCACCGAGTCTGATCAAATCGGGTGGGTCTATTCCGGTCGCTGGGCTTTTGAAGGCTGAGCTGGGGCTGGATACGGTTTTCATGGGCTTTGGGCTGGAGAGTGATCGCGTGCATTCACCCAATGAGAAGTTTGAGCTGGATTGCTACCGGATGGGGCTGCGGTCACATGTGGTGCTTGTGGATGAACTCTTGAAGATGTGAAGCGTAGGGTGTTGTGATATGATCACCGGGAGATGAGGGCTTGGTCTGTAGGCAGGCCACAGGTTTTTTCCTGGAGTTCAGTGAGGTAGTCGTTGCGCATGTTGATAGCCTTGATGCGCAGGTCATAGACCATGAGTTCATTGCGGACTTTGCAGGCAATGGTAAAGAGCATGGCGATGACGCCATGGAGGGCGATGATGCTGAGCAGGATCCAGAACTCGGTTGAAAAGGGCGGCATGGAGGCGATATCGGGTCAAAGATGAGCAGACTTCATGCGGGCACGACAGCAAATTTAATGAATGTTGGGTGTGGGTGGATGAGGGGGATTGCAGCTGCAATTTTCGGGTTTGCCGTGCTGACTGCCAGTGTGGGGGTTTGCGCACAGGAATCGGTTGGTGAGGTGGGGATCGGGCTTGAGAGCTTCGGGCTTGAGAATGTCAGCCGCGCTGGCGAGTGGACTGGGGTGAGTTTGTCTTTGACGGATCATGGTGATGAGCCTCGCAATGTGATTGTCAGGCTGAAGGGGGAAGATCCCGATGGCGATCCGCCGTTGTATGAACGGGCGGTGACGCTGAACCCGGGCGCGAAGCAGCGGGTGTGGTTGTATGTAAGGCTGCTGCACCAGATGACGAGGCAGACGAGCTTTGAGGTGACGGTGCATGAAGCGATGGATGATGCAGGAAACTCAAACGAGGGATTTGCAGTTGGCAGACTTTTAGCGCGGACGACGATTTCGCCAGCACGAGTATTGAGTTCCTTTGAGGGCATGATTGGGGTGGTGGGGGCTCAGTCGATGGGGCTTGATCTGTATGGCGAATCGCCCAGTGGAGAAGCATGGGCCACGCTTGGGCATGAAAGAACAGAGGTGATCCGCGGGATCAAAGCCGGTTCGATTACGGGTGGTGCGGGGAGTCTGCCTGATCGGTGGATGGGGTTGATGGGGCTTGAGGCATTGGTATGGGCGGATGGCGATCCGTCTGAGCTGGGTGCAGATCGCCTGCGGGGCAGAGCGATTCGTGAATGGGTGGCTCGTGGAGGGCATCTGATTGTGGTGTTGCCAGGGATTGCTCAGGCATGGACGAGTCCGCAGGCACTGGGGTTGTATGAGGATTTTTTGCCTGCAGTACGGATCAATACGAAAGAGGATGTGAGTCTTGATGCGTATCGGGCGTTGTTGACATGGCGTGATGTGCCGTTGCCCGAGTCCGCGACGGTGCATGATTTTGATCCTGTGGAGGGGTATCAGGCAACGGATGCGATTCATATACTCAATGGTCCTGATGGCAAGGCGGTGGTGGTACGACGACTCATCGGGACGGGTGCGGTGACGATGATCGGTCTGGATCTGATGAATCGCCGACTGATGGCACAGCGTGTACCCGAGGCGGATGTATTCTGGCATCGTGTGCTGGGTCGGCGTGGGAGGCTGATGCCAAACTCTGAGCTGAAAAAAGAGTTGTCGATGGTGAAGCTGCAGAGCCGAACGCCGGTGGTTTATTACGATGAGAAGATAGCGTCGGAGATTGCCAAGACGGGCAAGGCGGCGCTGGGGGTGATTCTGGGTGTGGTGGTGTTTCTGGTGTACTGGGCGCTTGCGGGGCCGATTTCGTTTGGAGTGTTGCGCAAGAAAGGGAAGGTGCGTTATTCGTGGCTTGCATATGTGGGGTGCGCGTTTGTATTCACGCTGATCGCCTGGGGTGGGGCCAATGCGATGAAGCCAAGCCGGAGTGATATCAGCCATGTGACGCTGATTGAGCATGTGTATGGCCAGAATCTTGACCGTGCACGGAGCTGGATGAGTGTGCTGATCCCTCGCTATGGCGAGGCAGAGCTCAGCGTGTCATCGGGTGAGTTGTTTGAAGGGCGTGAGCTACACCATGCGATGGCATCGTGGGATGCGCCGCCGCCACAGAGTACGCTTTTTCAGAAGTTTCCTGATGCGCGTGGGTATCGTGTTGAATCAAGAATGCCCGATACGCTGAGGATCCCGGTTCGGTCGACGGTTAAGCAGATACGAGTGGATTGGGCGGGAGGTCCTCGATGGGGGATGCCTCAGCCAACGCAGGAGGTCGATGGAACGGGCAGGCCCGGGATTCGTTTCAGCCGCAAGGGGGAGCTGGATGCGGGCTTGCTGGTGGGGAAACTGGTGCATGATTTGCCGGGCGTTTTGCATGATGTTGTTCTGGTGGTGAATCGTGTGCAGAAGCCGTTGCGAAAGGGGCAGGTGCCAGGTTCGTCGCTGGTGATGGGTGGTGCGTCCATGGCGTTCAAGATTCCAGTGTGGGAGCCGGGAACAGCACTGGATCTGTCTCGTGTTACAAAGATTGGCAGAGATGCCAGCGGCGGGAAGACTCAGCTCTCAGCCTTTTTGACCGATTCGTTTCTCGAGGGTCTTGTTCCCAGACCAAGAGCAACTGCAGCGTTGAATGCGGGAAGTATCGATCTGACAGACGGATTAACAGCTGCTGCGTTTTTTGATCAGTTGCCTCCACCTGAGTTTGCAGAACAAGTCACACGATCACGGGCGCTTGCGAGGCGCGCTGCAACACACACCTGGGGCAGTCGATGGTGGTTTACCCAGCCTTGTGTGATTATCGTGGGCCAGCTTGGTGGCGTTGGTGATGAGCCGATACCAAGCCCGGTGCCTTTGCTTCTGGATGGGAAGGAAGTTGTGTCTGATGGGCGTGTGCTGGTGCGTTGGGTGTATCCTCTGAAGGAGCAGCCGCCGCGGTACACAGCACGCAAAGTTGAGGATGAGTAAACGGATTGATTGAAATTCGGTTTTGTGCGTGATGGGAACGGGGATGATTCGAGTTTCTGACAGGAGTGTTTTTGATTGTGCCGATGATTGAAACGATCAACCTGACGCGTCGATATGGTGACCTGACAGCACTGGACAGTCTGAATCTGTCTATTGAGGAGGGCGACTGTTTCGGATTCATCGGCCCTAATGGTGCGGGCAAAACGACAACAATCAAGATATTGGCAACGCTCTTGAAGCCTTCGAGCGGGCAGGCTCAGATCGGGGGTCTGACAGTGGGGTTTCAGAACCGCCAGATCCGCCCTTTGATTGGCTATGTGCCTGATTTCATGGGTGCATATGAGGACATGGTTGTCACGGAATATCTGGAGTTCTTTGCAGCTGCTTACAACATTCATGGTCAGCAGCGTCGGCAGGTGGTTAAAGATGTGCTTGAGCTGACGGATCTGAAGTACAAAGCAACAGCTGAAGTGAACGGCTTGAGCCGGGGCATGCAGCAACGGTTGAGTATCGCGCGGGTGCTCTTGCATGATCCGAAGGTGTTGTTGATGGATGAGCCTGCATCGGGACTGGACCCGCGGGCGAGAATTGAGATTCGCGAGCTTTTGAAAGAACTCAAGCGGATGGGCAAGACGATTGTGATATCGAGCCATATTTTGCATGAACTTGCAGAGTTGTGCAATGTGGTGGGGGTGATTGAGCGGGGGAAACTGTTGTTCAGTGGTTCGGTTGCAGATATTCTGGATCGGGCGCGGGTTGGGCGTGTGTTGCATGTGCGGGTTACGGAGCGGCCTGAGGATGCTGCGCGAGCGATCCAGAAGGTGCCTGGAGTCAAGAAGTTGACGCTGGTGCAACCAGAGGATGGGAGTGGTGGTCCTGCGGAGATTCATGTCAGCTTTGACAACTCAAAGGGGGCAAGCTCGACGGATATTCCCAATGTACTGATCAATGCGGGATTCAGGATTCGGTCGTTTTCAGAGGAAGCTGTGAATCTGGAGACAGCGTTCATGAGGCTGACCAAGGGGCTGGTGCATTAGGGTTGCACCTTTTGTTCGAGATACTGGTATAGTGTGCAGACGGTTTGGGTCTCAGACTGGAGGATATCTCATGCGTCGTAATTTCTGCTCGCGTTTCGTTTGTTCTATTGCTGCTGTTTCGGTTATCTCGGGTGCGAGCCTGGCGGGGCCTCCGGCTTCACGGGTTGATTCTGTGGTTGAAACGATCCATGGGGCAGAGTTGACCGACGACTACCGCTGGCTTGAAGGCGATGAGAATGGGAACATGACCGAGGAGGTCACGGCGTGGACGGATACTCAAAATGCGTATACGCGGAGTGTGCTGGACAATCTTCCCGGGCGGGAGGGGCTTGAGTCACGATTGCGAGAGTTGATGGAGATTGGATCCGTCTCAACTCCTACGATGAGACGGGATCGATATTTTTATTCCAGGCGTGAGGGAAGTGAGAACCAGGCTTCGATCTTTCTGAAGATTGGTGCTGATGGTGAAGCAAGGCGGCTTCTGGATCCCAATGAGATTGATGAATCCGGGCTTGTGACCATTTCGTGGTATGTGCCGAATCACGACGGGACACTTCTGGCATTTGGGATGTATCGTTCGGGTGATGAAAACTCGACGGGGTATGTACTTGATGTTGAATCGGGCGACTGGCTTGCAGACGAAGTGCCCGGCAAAGTTGGCGGGTTGAACTGGACGCCTGATTCCAAAGGCTTTTTCTATCGCAGTCTGGCCGATACAAGTGATCCGTATTCAGGCAGGATCAAGTATCACAAACTGGGCACACACGCTCGGCAGGACAAGACGCTCTTTAAGCAGTACACCGAGGGGCCTTGGGCCAAGACCTATGGCCCATATGCACGCGTAAGCGAAGATGCCAGGTGGATGATTCTGGGATATTCCAAGGGGTGGCAGGCCAACGATCTGTGGGCAATAGATCTGGAAAGATGGTTCCGCACGGGCGAGTTTGTAAAGGTCGATATTCTGGTTGATGTTGATGCCAACGGCGGGGGGCCAGTGTGGGGCGACACGCTTTACATGGAGACAACGCTCGATGCACCCAACGGCAGAGTCATCGCGATAGATCTGAACAACCCGGAACGAGAAAACTGGAATGAACTGATCCCCGAGCGGAGCGATGCAGTGTTGCAGGGGGTTTCGGTCGCAAAGGGATTGCTGGTTGCGCAGTATTTGAAGAATGCTTCGACAGCGATCGAGCAGTTTGACATGCAAGGGCGGCCTCTGGGTGCGGTGGATCTGCCCGGGATTGGTTCAGCAGGGATCGCAACAAGATCGGATCGGACCGAAGCATATCTGACATTTTCAAGCTACAACGAGCCTCGGAGTATTTACAAGGTTGACCTTGCTGATGGATCGCGCGAGCTTTGGGATCGACCTGAGGTGCCTGTAGATCCGTCGAGTGTTGAGGTGAAGCAGGTCTGGTACAAATCAAAGGATGGCACCAAGGTCAGCATGTTCATCATCCACAACAAGGGACTGAAGCTTGATGGCACGAACCCGACGATTTTGTATGGCTATGGGGGATTCAACATATCAATGACGCCTCGGTTTAGCGCCACCATGTTCCCCTGGTATGAAAACGGTGGGGTGTATGCGGTAGCAAACCTTCGCGGTGGTGGTGAATACGGCGAAGCCTGGCATGAAGCCGGGATGAAGGGCAACAAGCAGAATGTGTTTGACGATCTGTATGCTGCAGCGCAGTGGCTGGTTGATAACGGGTATACCAGTCCTGAGCATCTGGGGGTTGCGGGTGGGTCCAATGGCGGGTTGTTGACCGGTGCAGCGGTGACACAAAGACCAGATTTGTTTTCTGCAGTGATCTCTGCAGTGCCTCTGCTTGACATGGTGCGATACCACGATTTTCTGATGGCGCGGTACTGGGTTCCAGAGTATGGATCAAGTGAGGATGCTGAGCAGTTCAAATCGATTCTGGCATATTCGCCATACCAGAACATCAAGCCAGGCACGAACTACCCCGCGGTGTTGTTTACAGCGGGCGAAAATGACGCCCGCGTGCATCCACTGCATGCCAGGAAAATGGCAGCTGCGATGCAGGCTGCATCGGCCAGTGATCAGACCGACGAGCCGATCATGATCTGGGTCGATCGTGATGCAGGGCATGGTGCTGGCAAGCCTCTGGATCTGCGGGTTCGCGATGTGGCAGATCAACGCATCTTCATGATGTGGCAGCTGGGGATGCTGGATCGCTGACACAAGCATTGCAAGGGTGTGACAGAAAGTTTTATGACAAAGGCTGGGGTGTTGTTGCGCGCTGTTTTTGATGCAGAGAGGAAGGGGTGTGGGTCAGGACTGAGTAGAGTAGTGCAACGCTCTGAGCACATCGCGTTGTTCGATGACACCGATGACGAGGGGTGAGTCGGCATTCTGGACGACGGGCAGGGCAGTGGCGTGGCCTTTGCGGAAAATCTCAAGGAGGTCTTTGAGTGGGAGATCCTGGGTTACGGGTTTGGTGTCGTTTGCAATCAGGTCTGCAGCAGTGATGAGCAGGCAGAGGTCGGGATCATAGAGAATCTGACGGATGTCGTGAAAGTGGATGACGCCGACGAAGTTGCCTTGATCGTCAATGACAGGAAAGTCGTTGTGTCTGGAGCCTTCGACGAAGTGGAGGACTTCATCGAACTTGGCTGAAGCAGACAGGCATCGGATATTGGATCGCATGACATCGCTGACAGCCAGTTCGTCAGAGCCTTGGGCTTTCCCCGAAGCAAACTTTTTGAGACCCAGCGTGCGCATGAACGAATCAAGGGTGAGCCGGAGTGTTGACGGGCTTGAGTCGCTTGAGGATGTGCCTCGGCGGATGAGTGTGACAGCTTTGACCTCTCCAGCATGCACGACGCTCCACTTGACGAGCAGGGGGCCGATCATTTCAAATATGACGACGGAGCCCAGCACGATGCTCTGAAAGCGTTGTCCAGCCCAGGGATGAGTCCAGGTGCTGGAAACGAAATCGGCAAGACCGATGACGACCGCAGCCTGACACAGCAGCGATAAACCCAGATAAGGTGTGAGATTGGGAGAACGACTGAGTTTGCGAATGCCAAACCAGACCGCGAAGACTTTGGCTGCGGTTCTGGTGAGGATGTAGAAGATGCCAACAGCACCGATTGCAGGTAGATCAGTAAGATGAAGCTGATAGCCTGCGATGACGAAAAAGCCCAGGAAGAAGGGCTGACCGATGGTTTTGATCTCGTTGGAAAGACGATCAGGGTCGATGGCTACATTTGAGAAGACTGCTCCTGCACAGAGCATGGTGAGCAGATAGCTGTAGGTCATGCCTCGGGTTTGTGCGAGGTATTCTTCGCCCGCGACGAGTACAAGAACCAGACCAAACAGAACGATAAGGGTTTCGGTGATGCGGAGTTTGGCGTGTATGGCACTGATGAGCATGCCCAGGGTTGTGCCGATGAGCAAGCTTCCCACGGTGGCGATTATAAGTTGCAGGGCAACGCCTGAGTTACCAAAGTTGCTGAGCTGGTCTTGTGGAATTAAGCCAAGCCAGACGATGGCAACGAAGCATATTTGAAACAGGATCAGGCATGTGATGTTATTGAAGCCCGTGAGCGAAAGGATGGTATCGGTAACGGGACCTTTGGCATCGTACTCTCGCAAGACAAAGAGTGTGGCAGCTGGAGCTGTGGCGATAGCTGCGGTGCCCAGGAGCAGCGAGAACGCCAGAATGGTCGAAGTTTCGATGGCAACGCCGTTGAACTCTGGGCGAAAGACCATGCCAGCAGCAAAAGTCAGAGTTGAGACGAGGAAGAGCGTCAGCCCTGATTCCAGAACTGAGAGTTTCAGGATCATCTTGCCAGCGGATCTAAGGTGTCGAACTTCAAAAACGCCTCCGATGGTAAAGAGGATCAACCCAAGGGCAAGATCTTTGATAGCGTGCAGTGGGATTTCAGCATCGTGAATCTGCTGGGCATGGGAAGAGCCCTCAGTGAAGGCATGAATGAGCGTTTTGATCAACGCACCAGCCAGCAGGTAACCGACCACGCGAGGTACACGCACGATGTTGGTGAGCCAGCCCGCCCCAACTGCTCCGAGGATCAGCATTCCAAACAACAGCCCTGTCAGAGCTGCTGAATCCATGGCATCACCAGCCAAGGCGAGGACGATCATCGTACTGTTCTCAGTTTCAAACAAAGTGGTGCGATCTTCCATGAACGCATAATGGGTCTCCCGAGCCAAGCCTGTAAGCGGTCAGAGCATACCGCATTGAGCACCGTTGACAACTGGCAAATGCAGGTGAGCGGGCAAGAAGTTGCATCAGGCGCAAAAAATCGGCCTCGGAAGGGGAAGCCCTTCCAAGGCCGACGAGTGTCAGAATCGCTTTGGATTATTTATCCTGCTCGAGGACACCCATGCCACTGCGATCAGGAGCCTGTGGCCGTTGTGGCGGGGTGTAGGGGTTGAGCTTGATCTGCTCAAGCATGTGATCAATGGCAGCATCGAGCTGAGGATCACCGCCATCGACCATGAGGGCGGGGTCGTCGATAATCTGGATATCGGGATCGACGCCATGACCTTCAATGCCCCATGTGCCGTTACTCTCGTAAAAGCCGAAGGTTGGGACAGCTGTGTAGCCGCCGTCGATGAGGCCGGGATTGCCTGAGATGCCGACCAGGCCGCCCCAGGTTCTCATGCCGATGATCTTGCCCAGATTAGCCTGACGGAACAGAGCGGGGAACATGTCGCCACCTGAGCCAGCCAAACCGTTGATGAGCATGCACTTTGGTCCTTGCACGGAATCTGGAGGCCAAGGCCAGTCTCTGCCATCTCGCCTTGCCCAGTAGTTGGTGATGGGTCTATTGAGCAGTTCAATGAATCGAGTGGGGATCTGGCCGCCGCCGTTCCAGCGTTCGTCGATGATCATGGCTTTGGAGTCTGCCTGGCCGTAGTACTGCCTGAAGAGATTGTTCTGGCCATTGATGCCGGTGTCGGGGACATAGACATATGCGATTTGGCCATCGGACTTGTCTTGAACATACTTGCGGTTTCGTTCGATCCAGGCGCGATAGCGAAGATTACCCTCGCTGGAGATGGGTTTGATGAGGACTTGCCTTGTTTCAGCTTCGGGGTCAGCAGAATCAGCGACAGTGAGTGTGATGGTTCGGCCTGCGGTGCCTGTAAAGGCTGCCCAGGGATCCTTGGAGTTATCAATGGGCATGCCATTGACAGCCAGAATGTAGCTGCCGACATCAATCTCGTCCTGCCTGCCGAACAGAGGCCCCCGGGCATCGGCATCCCACTTTGCACCTTCATAGATTTTAGCAATCTTCAAGCCGGTGTTGCCGTTGTCATCTATTGCAACTTCAAAGTCGCAGCCCAGCATGCCGACATTGACACTGGGTTGAGATTCGACATCACCACCAAAGTAGTAGGCGTGGCCGATATTGAGCTCAGAGATCATTTCGCGGATGACATAGCTGACATCTTCGCGTGTCACGCAGTCTTCGAGCATGGGTTCGTAGAGTTCTTTGATGTTGTTCCAGTCTACGCCATGCATGTTCGAGACATAGAAGAAATCGCGCTGGATTCGCCATGCATCGGTGAAGAGTTGTTTCCACTCGGCTCTGGGATCAATGGAAGTGCTCATGCCCTTGGTCACGAGGGCTTTGCCGGTTGCTCCAGACTTGGCATCCATGATCTTCGCAGTTGTGCCTGAGGAGACAAGGATTTTTTTGCCATCGCCTGAGATGGCAAAGCCGCCTCCACTGGCAACAGCCTTTTCCTCTTTTTTATCATCGCTGATATCAAAGAGTTTGATACCTGCACCTTGCCTGACATAGAGAAGCTGGTTTTTATTGTTCACAGCCAGATTGGAAAACCCGCCTGGCGAAACAGGAAGCAAAATGGCACGGTGCTCAAAGCCTTCCATGTCAATCTCAAGAGGTGTGTCGTCTTTTTCATCGTCAGAATCTTCTGCATCTTCATCAGAATCACTGAGGCGTGACGCGGAGATCTGAAACTCTCCATCATCGGTGCTGACGGTGCCTTCGATGGAGCCATCCTTGGCGACGAGATCAAACGAGGCTTGACTGTCAGCAATGGTCACAGTGAACGAGAGTTTGCCGGATTCGGGATCGTATTGGACATCTTGTAGCTCACCTGCACCCATGGCAGAGCTGATGGAGCCGGTGACGGTGCCATCATCGTTAAGCGTCAAGTGAAGTGTGAAGGGGATGCCGCCGGGGGGGAGGGTGCCCTCTTCGCCGGTGACGGTGCCTTCGTATGAGCCGGTCAGGCCATCACCCTCATCATCAGCATCAGCGTTTTCATCAGAGTCATTGTCATCATCCTCAGCCTTATCGTCTTTGTCGTCATCAGCATCCCAGGATTCTTCATCGCTCTTGGGTGCCCAGGGCCGCTCAACATCATCGCGTAATGGGACGGCAAGGAGTTTTCCCGAGTCCTTGTAGATGAATGAAAGATCCATCGAGCTGTAGGTCGGTGTGAATGACAGATCGGCAGCATAGTAAAGGAAATCACCCTCGCGATCAAAGACGGGGTTCCTTGCATTGAACATGTTGCTCGTGACCTGAGTCAGCGACTTGTCCTCAACCTGATAGAGATACACAGCTGAGGAGAGGGCGTTCTCATTTTGTCTCTGGTATGTGAGCCACCTGTTGTCATGCGACCAACTGAGGGACACGATGTTGGCCCAAGGCTCAACATCGATTCGCTCTGTGGTTTGAGATTCGATGGTGTGAATGAAGATTGCGCCGGTTTTGTCCTGGAATGCAATCATCTTGGTATCTGGCGACCAGGTGATGTTGTACTTGAATGGGCCATTGTCTGAGGTGAGCTGTTTTGTTTCACCCTGACCGTCGGATTGTGTGATGTAAAGCTCGTACTCTCCGGTTGCATCAGAGAAGTAGGCGATCCATTTTCCGTCGGGGCTCCAGTCTGGAGTGCGTTCAGCAATGCCACTGGTATGGGTGAGGTTACGGGGTGAGCCATTCTCAGCAGGGAGGGACCAGACATCACCCCTGGCCTGGACAGCGGCGCGTTTGCCTGTTGCAGAAATGGAGTAGCTCTGGATCATTTTGGATGCATTAACGGTGTGTTCTGCAAGCGAGGCACGGTCGCCTGGGATGGTGATTTCGAGTTTTTGGGTTTTGCTGGTTTTGAGATCGACAAGATACAGCGATGAGCCGTTCTGAAAGACGATCTCGCCATGGTCTCGTTCACCGGGTCCGATGGAAGGCCATTTGACATCGTACTCGGTGAAAGAAGTGACCTGCCTGCGCTGGTCGTTCTTCGTGTTGTATGCCCAGATGTTCAGGCGGTGGGCATCGCCACCATCCGAGAGGTAGTAGACGGTGTCGCCATGCCACATGGGCAGCGAGTCGGTGCCTTCAAAATCGGTGATTTTTTTTGATTCGCTGGTCTTGAGGTTAAAGAGCCAGATGTCAGTCGCCATGCCGCCACGGTATCTTTTCCAGGTTCGCTGATCGCGAGTGTGGGGGGTGTAGGCGAGCCACTGGCCATCAGAGCTGATAGCTCCATTGGCTCCGTATGGAACAGGGAGTTTCTCAGGCATGCCGCCTGCGGGGTCAACCGTAAAAAGCTGAGTTTGGCGAGCAAGGCCAGCCATGCCGTTGGCATAGAAGATCAAGCCCTGGTCAGCGGTCCAGTCGCAAAGAATTTCATTGGTGGGATTATGAGTCACGCGATGAGGGATGCCGCCCTGGGTGGAGATGGTGTAGAGATCGCGGTCGCCCTGATAGTTACCGATGAATGCGATGTGTGAGCCATCGGGGCTGAACCGGGGGAAAGACTCACCGCCGGGGGGGCTTGCCAATGGCGAAGCTGTGCCACCTTCACGAGGGGCGATCCACAGATCGTTGGCGTATGCGAAGACAACATGAGTCTCACTGACATCGGGATACCGAAGCATCTTGCCGTTGGGTGTGACTTGGGCATGGGTGGTCCCGGCGAGCATGAGCAGCGTCGAGGCAAGAGCAATTGAGCAATGCGACATTTCTTCTCCTGACATGTGCGATCAGATCAACAATGAACCGACCTTGATGTATATGGTTGCCGAGGCATGGTCGGCGTTTTAAAGAGATCAGATGGTACAACAACCCGCAAGCGGGTACCACTTATTACCGGAAAGTGGCTTGCTGGTTTTGGTCTAAAGTAAAAAAACACATAAGCCTTGAGAGTACAGTGACATACAACATGGACTCAGGTTGGCAACCCGTTATCGATGGCGAATTGCATGGCGTCAATGAACTGATCAAGGTCATGGTGGGTGGTGTAAACGCTAGGCGAGACCCTGACGCCTTGGAATTGTGAGTGGTTGATCGCGGTGGTCAGGATACGGCGAGTCTTCCAGAGCCAGTTGTTGAGTCTGGAAGAGTCAATGTCCTTGATCTGAACGGTTGCAATGCCACAAGCGTCGCCAGCTGCAAGGCTTGTGTGCAGCGAAACGCGATCGTTCTCAAGGAGTTTTCTAGCCCAGTAGTCGCGGAGGTGAATGAGCCTTTGCTGCTTTCGTGCAGGACCAATGCCTTGATGGAAAGCAAGTGCCTCGCTGATCGCCAGGTGATTGGCTGCGGGGTGAGTCCCGATCTGCTCGAATTTTCTGATGTCGTCCTGCTGTTCCTGAGGTGCAGCCATCAGAGGCCAGAGGTCTTTGATTTTATTTCGTCTGACATAGAGCAGACCTGTGCCATGAGGTGCGAAGAGCCACTTGTGCAGGCTGGTGGCATAGTAGTCACAGTTCAGATCGCTGAGCTTGAAATCAAAATGGGCCAGCGCATGAGCACCATCAACAATCACCGGGATGCCCATGTCGCGCATGGCTGAGCAGACCTCCCGCACAGGCAGGATCTGCCCGGTGAGGTTGATGGTGTGGCACATGAGCACCAGACGAGTTTTGGGCGAGACATTTTCAACGAACAGCCGAACGATTTCTCTTGGATCGGTCGAGGGGACGGGTAATGCAAACTGTTTGAGCACGAGCCCTTCTCGGCGTTGCCTCTGGAGAAAGGTGTTGATCATGCGGGGATAGTCCTGATCGGTGGTCAGAACCTCGTCACCTGGCTTGAGATCAAAACCAAACTGGCAGATCTGGAGCCCTTCTGAAGCATTGCGTGTGAATGCAATCTCCTCAGGATCGACATCCCATTGACGAGCCATCTTGATACGAACCGCTTCTTGTTGAGGCTCAAGGACTCGCCACATGGTGTAAGGCGGAGCTTGATTTGAAAACGCCAGATGCCTTTGCATGGCATCAAGCACGGTGGTGGGCGAAGGGCTGACCCCGCCGTTGTTGAGGTTGATGATGCTTCGGTCAATTGAAAAGGCCTGGCTGATGGCGAACCAGAACGCTTCGTCCTGGGCAGCGATAATCGGGTCCGGGCTTGTCTGAGGCATTCGCCAGCGTGCTACGCGTGGTTTATTGAAACCAAGAGCGTGAGAAGAGCTGGTGAGTGCCAGCGCAGGCAGACTGAGGGCACCAATGAAAGATCGACGAGACTGCAGCATGGTGTTGCTCCTGATGCATTAGGCAATAAGAGATCAGCTATGCAGTGTACACGAGTTTTGGAATCAGCTCATCGTTGGAGTCGGATGCGGACTTCCTGACCCTCGATTGTCGAAATTCGTACCGCAGGCGGGTCAGATTCGATAGCTACAAGAGTCCAGCCGGGAGCGACATCTTCTCCGATGCGATAGATTTTGCCATTGATTACAGCCAGCTTTGATGTTCCACCCATCACGGCTTTGAGTTTGAAAGTGGGTACAGGCATTGTTTGATCAGTCGGCCCGGTGATACGGATCTGGTTGTCGATGGGCGGGGCTGGGGTTTTTACAATGATCTTTGCACCATCCATAGGCGAAGTAGAAGGCATCTCATCAAACCTGACTGAGAGCCATTGATACAACTCCTGCTCCTGGGCTGAGATGGTTTTGCATTTCATAATCGGGTTGGCGGGTGACTGGGTGCTATCAGCCGGAGCTTGAATCGAGTTGGCTGAGGAGGTGGCAATACTGTACTTTGACATGCTGCGCGTGGCCTGCACTATGATCAGCGGGATGGCAGCGATGGCAATGAATCTGGCATTGGCCGAGTTGAAGCTGCGCATCAAGGGGTGTCTCCATCATCAAGGGCGGTGGAGCGGAACAACGCTTGCGGGATGTCAAAGGCGTGGTGCACAGTTTCGATATCCGCACGAACCGTGGGGGAATCCTTGGAATATGTTGGAGTAAGACGAACCGAGCGCACAATGGTATAGCCAAGGTCGCGTTGAAGCGATCGCACAAACGCAACCACCTCGGGATACTGCCCGATGATGTTGATTCGATAACCCTGATAAAGCGCATCGATCTGAGGCTCATTATCGCTGGGCACATTGGCAGGCTGATCGGCAGACTCGACAGGTTCGATCTGCTCAACGATGATATTGTGTTGAGCTGCTATGGTGGTCAGGGCTGCGAACATGGAGCCGCGATCTCGGGCAACCCTTCCGTTTTCGTTCACCTGTGAAGAAAGTTCTTTGAGCTGTATGATTGCTTTTTGGATGTCGGGTGTGCTGGCGTGTACAGTTTCGACTTCCAAGATGGTGTTCCGGGTATTTTGAAGCTCCGCTTGAACTTGTGCGAGCGTCTTTCGAGCAGGATCTGTAAAAAGCGAATAGCCTCCTACGATGACCGAAAGAGCAACAACAGTCTGAGCGATGATTTTATTGCGTTGTTCAGTGTTCACTTGCCATCCTCCACAGCTGCGACCTGCTGATTAGCAAACAGCTTGATGCTTGACATCGGCATAACACTAAAAGCAAGGCTGAACTGTTGGGCTTCCTTGCCATTGTACTGGAGCCTCTGGGTTGTGCCGAGCTTGCCATTGTTAAGAATGGGCGATGCATTAAGTTGGTCCAGATAGGCTTTGATAGCCTGGGCACCAATTTCAGGTTTGTCAGCAAGGACCATTCCATGAAGCTTGGCGATGGGCAGTTTTTTGTCCTGCTCAAGCGTGATATTGGTGAGCCTGATGTTGGCAGGTGTAGTTTTTGCGATAAAATCGAGCACGAAAGGCCAAGGGGCATCCGCTTTAAAAGCATCAGCCAGATTTTGGTCAGCCATCGCCAGTGTTGTACTCAGAATGTTGCATAGATCAAGCTGTGATTGAGAAACCTGAGTAGATTTGAACGAGGTATCGAGTTGTTGAAGCTGATCTTTGGACTGCTGAATGTTATGGCGCGCGACCAGGCCATCTGCCATGATCAGAGCAAAAGCAGCAGCCACGCCAATCCAGAGTGCTTTTTGTGAGCCTTGAAGGGTCCGCAGGCTGCACACTGTTTGTGGTGAGAGGTCAATGGGCTTTGCATTCACCTTCAAAGCTGAAGCAAGGAGACTGTCATTGCTGGCTTGAGAATCATTTTGGCCACACGGGATATCCAGATGGGCACTCAGAACTTCGCCCATGCGTGGGATATTGCCTCCCGGACCAGCCAGGTACAACTTGACAGCATCACGCTGATGAGTCTCAAAACCAAACCGGGCGGTCTGCTTAATTTCAACAGAGAGTTTCTGGATGATGGGTTGCATGGAAGGCAGAAGATCTCTGCCTGTGATTTGATATTGCGGGATTTCCAGATCTGGCGAGGGAATGCCCTGGGTCATGAAGAGTTCAGATGCCTGTTGTTCGGTGAGTCGAAGTTCAGACTCGTCAGGACCTTTCCGTGAAATCGGACGAAGCCAGGCTGAAATGAACTGAGCCATTCCGGTACGGATCTGACGAATAAATAGAATCTGATTGTTGCAGGCACCGACGAGCGTGCTTTCATGATCATCAGTACGAAGCAAGAGGACTGGCTGATGACCATGCGCCAGTTCAAGCGTTCTTTGGATCGTTTGCACTGTTGCAACGCTACATGCTGGGAGTATGGCAGAGAGTGTCATGCCTGCGTTTTGAATAGCGTTGGCGACAAGCTGCATGGATTGTTCATCTTCGACGCAGCCGAGGATATGAACCTTGCCGGTCTGCTTTTTCTTTTCGCTACTCTTTGAGCTACTGGGTAGAGTGAAGATGGCATGCGGAAGGTTGTCGAGTGTATTGTTTTCGGACTCGATCAGAGACAACGCCATGGCGCTGTGTGCCTGGCGGGTAGATGTGCCAGCGGGCAGAGAGATGATCTTGGATCGCGTCTGACTTCGCCAGAAAAGAACCTTGGCTGATGCGCCACTGAGCTTGTGGTGATCGGACCACACACCGATCTGTGAAGCGATGTGATCAAAGCAGCTCTGCCAATCGGTTTCAGCCAACTCTGAATCAAGCGCGATGGACTCCAGAGGCTCAATTGAAGAGTTCCGCACTACAGCCAGTGTAAGCCGGGTGGGTGTGATCTCGAAGATGACTTGCTTTGCTGACAAGGCTTGGCTTTCTGAATAAATATCGCAGGCGGGTCTGGATAGCGCACTATGCAGAGTTGCTATCGGCTTGATAGGGGGCGATCTTGGGAGTACCTGAGCGAGATACCTGTGACTTTGTTTATTGATTGGTCGTCGTGGCTGAGAGTTGCTGTGAAAGGCTTGCAAATGTTGTGGTGACGGCAATTTGCATGGTTGTAGCCCCCGGGGATGTGGGGTTGGTTATCGTATCAACGATGTAAGATTCACCGTTGGGAAGTGATATGTTGCTTCCGATAATAGTTGATGTATTAATTGTCTCTAAAGCGGCAGCGCACACCGCAGATTCCGTGGCATATTTGGCACGGATTGACTGAGAATGCAAAGCGTTCGTCTGGCTGGCATTACCATCTGTGACCAGCACGCCTATGACGACGATGTTGATAGCTGCCAGGATCAACACAATGACTGCTAGTGCTGCGCCTCGGCGAGCTGAATGCTGTTTCTTGATTTTCTTACAGGTGTGTGTCACGGCCCGTACCTCCATGCAAAGCTGACGCGAGGCGTAACCATGGCACGAAGTTCCACCTGATTTTTAGAGAGTCGAATCGCAATTCGCCGGGTCTTTGATGGTGTATTTGTGTCAGCTGGATTTAGCGTGTCGCCTTTATCGTCCAGATATACAAGCTCAAAGACATCGACGCTCTGAATGAGTGGCGATGTCAGAGATACACCGGTGCTGTAGACCACAGAGGTGCCAGAAAGCATGATGGTTACATTGTTTCCAAAGGTAATTGCATGAGCCTGCGTACTTGAGATGTCAGGTGTAAAACTGGCGTTTGCTGGCATGTTTGTAAACTCATACACGATGCGGTCAAGCGTCTGGTTGAGTTGTTGCCGATTTTGGTCTTTCAAATCAGCATCGGCAAACGCATCAGCAGCCTGGACGAGCAACTCTGAAGTGAAAGTACCAAGTATGGCAAGGATAAAAATAACAGAGGCTGTTTCAATGAGTGTGAACCCACGACAACGTCCTTGATGTGAATTGTGTCGAATTGTATTGTCAGTGAACACTATTATTTCTATCGGGCTACTTGAAGCTTGCCAATAGCAATCCCTATATCATTTGATGGTGAAATATTATTAGCCCAGTAAAACCCAACCAAACTCTTACCACCTGGTGAGCCAACATCAATCCATTTTGTAGACCACTTATTTTTGGATACAGGTATTTGAATCCTTGCAAATCGCAAGCGTCTTTCTTGAAAATTGTAAAAATAGTAATACAAGCTATATGAAGAAATACCGGGTGGTAACGAGCCTTGTCCATAAGGTTTAATTGTTATGCCTATATGTGTACTTTGGGCTGGTTGCGGAATTGTTAATGGGTAGAAGAACAGCCATCGTCGAGGTTGCATTGTATAGACAAGCTCATTATTTGGACCTGCAGCCCAACCATAGCGACGCCAAATATAACCATCTGTTCCGTTGAGCTCCATCACCGTGGTGTAGCCAGCGGGGTCTGGGGTGGCAGTGATTCCAGTGGGAAATTGTGCGGCAAGTACCGATGCAGAGAGCTGACGAGATTGAGATCCTCCCGCAGGTATCCATGAGACAATTACTGTAATATAACGATAGTTGTTATCTGCAACATTGCCGGGAGTGCCATCTTTCGTGACAGGTGAACTGACAGTGAGCGAATATGAAACCCCAAGTCCCTGGTAGTAGGTGTCTATACCAGCCAATCGCTTGCTGAGTGTGCCGGAATAGTTTGCCTGTACAACTGCGTTCATGCCCAGGCCGCTGTCGCTGCTGTAAACATCTGCAAGCACGGTTTCAAGTACAGAAGACAGATACCGTCGAGCCATGTCAAACTGGAGAGCTTCTCTGCGATGGACAACGCTGTTGTTTATGATGCCAAGTGTTGGTGGTACGAGCGCAGCAATCACCACAATCACGGTGATTACTTCTGGGAGTGAAAACGATCGCAGTTTTCGATGCCACATATTCATCGCAGTACGGCTCCCGTTTCCCGAGAGATTGTGATGGAGGCCTGCTGGCTGGTGCTGGATACCGAGACGACTGCATCATTTGCAAACTCGCCGCTGGAGACATCCGGGCCGGTGTAGGTTCCAGCAAACGGAACGCCTTTATAGGAAAACCATATTGCTGTCCATGTGCTGCCGGGTTTGCCATTTTGCAAAGCGCTGATTGTGATACCCGGATATCTACCGGGTACAAAGACATCTGGGCGGGCTACGCCAAGCGGATCGGGCATGGAAACTGTATTTGATCCATTCTGATCTGCGATGCGTAGCGAGAGTTTTCCGGTGCTTGTTTGAAGATCCAGTCCTGCCCAGGTGTTCGTAGCAATGGCATACTCATGGGCGAGTTCAATCTGACTTGCAATATCCTTTGATGCGGCTTTGAGATTGGCACGAGAGATCGCAGAGATTGCTGGAATAGCTGTGATTGCAATAATTGAAGAGATGACAATAACGGTAATCAATTCGACCATAGTAAAGCCTGCGTAGCAGGCCATGGCTGCCCGAGGACAACCATGGCCATGAACGAATCTGTTATGATACATGGCAGTCGGCCTTGAGATCACAACTTGTTGGCTCTCAATATGGTGTTACCAGACCTCCCACCAGTTGCGGTTGTCTTGTCGGTGCTGTTGGCCCAGAATATTGCCACGGGAGGAGTGGATTTATTATCGAAGAAATATGCCCAGCCAGTGCTGCCATCTGCTTTGCGTGCTCTGGCACTTGCAGGGTCAGTGATTTTTTTAACTGTATTCTTGTTGTTGTAGGGATTTTTCGGGAGTTCTTGTTGCATCACAGTGCCAACTTTATCCAGTTCCCGCCTGGTTGGGTATTTGGCTTTGCCAGTAATAGACTGGTCAGCGTAGTAGCTGGAGATGGCACTCCTGATACCTCCCAGTGAGCCCTGCAGTGCAGCGGTCTTGGCCTGGTCGGCGTAGTCAAAATACTTTGGCACCGCTACAGCTGAGAGTATAGCCAGAACCACGATCACCGCAATCAGCTCGATGAGTGTAAAACCTTTGTGATGCTTATAAGTAACTGAGTTGTTCATTTCTGAAATCCTTTGTTTGTGAAACTCTACCCACTGATATACTATTACAAAGCGTATATTCACACTAGTATCGGGGGCTATTTCATCAAACTCATCATATTCCACATGGGCAGGAATATAGACAAAGCTATGACCAATACAACCATTGCAATCATTACAACCATAACCGGTTCAATAATGGTTCCGATATTCTTAGTAAGTTGGCGTACTTCACGGTCATAGTGCTTTGAAACCACTTCGCACATCTTGGGCAGCTCTGCAGATTCTTCGCCAGCGCCTATCATTCTCCGGGCAAAGGGCGTGATGTAGGTCGAGTCATTAAGGATGTCTTTGAGTCGCCCGCCGCTGCGCACCTGTTGAACCAGCATTTGGGCATCAACCATCAGCAGAGGCCTCCCCGATGCACGCCCCGCCATTTCCAGTGCATCAATTAGATTTAAGCCAGAACTCAGGCATAAGCCCAGGATGCGTGTAAATCTCCCGATTGCTGCTCCAATAAGAATCTGGCGCAATACTGGGATTTTGTGCAGGAAACGATCAAGCAATGCTTTGCCTTGAGGCGTTTGTTTGAGTGCTCGAAATCCGAAAAAAATTCCGGCTGCTGCGGGGATCTCTAACCACCAGTAGTTCTTGGCACTTGTACCCAGAAGTACGATTATCTGGGTCAGCATGGGAAGTTCGACACCTCGCTCTGCAAACATGGTTGCGAATCTTGGAACCACAAATATAAGCAGGAAAGAGACTGCAAATAGGAGGACCAGAGTGACGCAGGCGGGATACATCAGTGCCCCTCGCACCTGAGATGAACTTTCCTGCTCGCGTTCGAGCATTTCTGACAGGTGTTCGAGTACTTTGATTGTGTTGCCGGTTTGCTCAGCCGCATGCACCGTCTCGACATAAACACCGCCAAAGACATCGGTATGGACAGCCATGGCTTGGGAGATTCCTTCGCCAGATTCGATGCGTGTTGCGATGTCATAGATGATGGTTTTGAGCCTCGGGTTGGTTTCCTGTTCAGCGATACTGATCAGTCCGTCGGAAATGGGTATCCTGGCAGCCATAAGCACGCCGAGTTGGTAGGTGAAATGCGCGATGTCACCGCGTTTAATTTTCTTGCCTCGCTTTGCGCGCTGTTTGCGATTAGGTTTTATTTTCAGCGGCGTCAAGCCAAGCGCAGTAACCTTTCGAAATGCTTCGATCTTGTCTGGAGCATTGATAACACCAGCCAGTATTGAGCCGTTATTGTCTACAGCACGATAGTCGAAGTTGATATCACTCATGCACTCATCCTGTAATCGATAGAATCAGCAGCTGGCAAGCCCTGTCCATCTTCATCAAGCCGAACTGCAACCACTCGAGCGATTTCATCGAGGGTGGTCATGCCCAGCTTTGCCTTGTTTAGACCGTCCTTCCACATGGGGATCATCCCATCAGCAAGAGCTGCTTCACGGACCTTGGCAGTTGAACCTTCGTTATCGATGGCATCGCGGATTGCAGGTGACATGCGCAGGAGTTCATACACGCCCAGGCGGCCCTTGTACCCCGTGTTCATACAATTCTGACACCCTTTTCCAGTGACAAACATGTCCTTATTATCCTCCAGACCAAAGGCTTTCTTCATGACATCTGAAGGCTTGTCTTTCGCTTGACAAGATGCGCAAATGCGCTTGACCAGACGCTGGGCGAGCACACACAAAAGTGAGGAGTTAATCGCAAATGACGGACAGTTAAAATCTCGGAGCCTGGCAATGGCTCCCGGAGCGTCGTTTGTGTGCAATGTGGTGAGCACCAAATGCCCTGTCATGGCAGCTTGCAAAGCGATGCGGGCTGTTTCTTCATCACGCACTTCGCCGATGAGCACAACATCAGGATCCTGTCGCAGGATTGATCGCAGCGCATTGGCAAAGGTCATGCCAATTTCTGCATGAACCTGTACCTGGCGGATCAAAGGCAGACGAATTTCAACAGGGTCTTCAACGGTGATAATGTTGGTATCAATGCTGTTGATCTGCTTGAGCATCGAGTAAAGCGTGGTGGTTTTGCCTGAACCTGTGGGGCCTGTGATCAGAACCATGCCATGAGGCTGCCGGAAACATTCCTCAAAGATCGGCGTGATGTCGGGGCTGAAGCCAAGATCTTCAAACGACCCAAGCTTGGAGCAGCCTGCAAGCAGGCGCATAACTACATTTTCGCCACAGACAGTTGGGATAATGCTGATTCTGATGTCAACATGCTTGTTCGTATGGGTGAATCTGAACTTGCCATCCTGAGGTCGCCGGGTTTGCGTGAGATCAAGTTGAGCCATGACCTTGAGTCTCTGCACGATGCCGGTGTGTGCTGCCAGTCCGGGGCCGGGTCGTTTCTGAAGCGTGCCATCAATACGAAATCGCAAATGAAGCTCATGCTCATCTGGATTGATGTGCACATCCGAGGCGTTATCTTCCATTGCCTGAAGAAGAATCTGGTTGACAGCTGCGACCATGGGCTCATCGCCACTGGTTAGTTGCTCAGTTATCACCTTGGTTTGTGTCTGGCTGGACTGGTGCGTCGAAAGCGAATATGCCCTGTCGATCAGTGAATCCAGTGCTTCAGGTTCACAGATCACTGCATCGATTTCGGTTCCGAGAAGAGCTCTTAGTTGGTCAACCGAATCCAGATCCAGCGGATCGTACATGCCGACCGTTGTGATGCCATTATTGCAAAATAAAGGGAAAGCCCGGTGTCTGAGCGCATCATTCTTAGGCATCAATCCTGCATTCAGGATATTGATCTCATAGTGAGCCAGATCCAGGTACGCACACTCGCAGGTCAATGCGCGAAAAAGCGAAATCCTCCTGGCAGTGATCATGCCCATTGAAACCAGGGCATTGGGAACTGAGAGGCTTTGTTCCGCTGCAAGCCTGGTGGCGTTTTCAATCTGGCTACTGGTCAGAACTTGTTCTTCAACCAGCGCTTTGAGAAGGAACTCGTCAAACATTCGAGTCTCCCTTCTTCACGGGTGCGTATTGATTGAAGTGCTCAATTAGTTCATCGATTTTCGACTGCTTGACAGATTCGGAGTTGCCTATGGAAGTGCCCAGATAGTAACTGGGTTCCCGGCTGATCATCTTGATGCGCTGCACACAAACCGATGCTTCGAGTAAAGGCTGATCGCTGCCCGAATCGAGTGAACAAGTCAAGCCGAAGATCTGGATGTTGAGTTGGGTCGCTTTGGGGATGAATATGGAAAGCTCAATGCCGAAACCTCCCAGGCTGATATCTACGATTGTTACAGGGATAGTCCCACAACTTCGAATGATGGATTGCGACAGAATAACCTGATCGCTGGAGTCTTCAGCAATCGATAGAGATGCAGGCAGAGAACAATCGTGTCTCTGGAACTGACGGACAATAAGCTGCTCTGGGTTCTCAGCCATTTGGTTCTTCGCTATAAACAGGTACTCAACTACCAAATTGATCGACAACACAGGTGTTGGAGTTGAATCTGGGATCCAGTGAATACTCAGTTATGGGTGTTTCAATGCGGAGGAGTACCGATAACTATCTCATATCGATTTTATGTAAGCCGCTTCTGGTCCAGAGAGCAGGCAGTATGAAAGTTGCGCTCGGACATTAATGCCAGCTCAGGCTGCAGATGAGCGAGAGGCAGCACTGTTTTTCATATGCATCTGTTCCTCAGCGTGCTTCTGAACCATCTTGTCATAGACCATCAGATCTATGCGGTCGATGAAAGGCGTCAGCTCAGGATCAAACTGTGTGCCTGCACAGTCGCGGATCTCCTGAAGCACTTTTTCGCGTGGCATGGCTGCCCGGTATGATCGCGTCGAACTCATCGCATCAAAGGTATCTGCCAGGCAGACGATCCTTGCAATAAGCGGGATTGATTGGCCACTGATTCCGTAGGGATACCCTTTGCCATCCCATCGTTCATGGTGATATAGCACCGCAGGCAGGATGTCGCTGAGCAGAGGAATGTCAGCGAGGATTCGATATCCGATCTCGGGATGTTTTTTGATTTTGTCAAACTCTTCGACAGTGAGTTTGCCAGGTTTGGTCAGCACAGCTTCGGGCACGCCGATCTTGCCAACATCGTGAATCAACCCCGCAATGTGTATGCGCTCAGCTTCGTCTTCGGACATGCCGATCGCCAGTGAAATCGATTTCGCCATATACGCTACTCGCTCAGAGTGGCCACAAGTGTAGCGATCCTTGGCATCGATGGATGAAGTCAGTGCGCCGAGTGTACCCATGAACAAAGCTTCCTGAGAGGCATAAAGGCTGGCATTTTCGACGAACGCCCCCACATATCCAGCGGCAGCCTCAATCAGCCGCATCTCGTAACTGCTTACCTGTGAATCTGGTCCGGTCTTTTCACCAGCAATGATCAAGCCTGCTGTTGAGCCATCCCTTGTGATTGGCTGGACCAGAAACTGAACTTGATTCAATGTGTTTATGCCTGGCAATGAGTCGATCAGCTGAGGCCCACTGGACACCATCTGATCTTGTACGACGAGTTGATCGATCAGGTCTTGCTGGATGTATGCAGGCATTGGCAGGTCGCCTGCGGTTTGCACCAGCTTTTCAAGTTCATGATTCTCTTGGCTGGCCATGCCAATGGTGATCCAGCCGAAGCTCATCGTCTCGTGGAGGCGGTCACAAACGAGTCTGATGAATCGCTCTGGCGATCTGAGATCCTTCATCGAGTGGCCAAAGGCATAAAGCACATCAATGGTTTCGTAGGCACTATTGAGCTGGGTGGAAAACTCATCGACCGCCTGGTCAAGCACATCAAGCTCGTAAAGGTCCCGAGCCATCCAGTGCAGAGATTGCGCAAGCCAAGGCACTGAAGCACGATTGGCAAGAATGATATCGCTGAGCGACTGAGCCGTGGCTCTGGGGTCAAGCGATGCCGCGACACACGATGCAGTGAACTGCTCACTTCCCAGAAGATCCTGCGTAAGAATAACTGCCAGCAGCAAGCGTGAATCTTGTGATGGACGGGCGTTGTTGATCATGACGATCCAGCAGCCTGGTATCAGTTCACGCACCGCATCGGGATCTTTTTTAACATGGCCTGACTGTACCCATGATTCAACAAGTCTGGACATCATGGAACTTTTGAGCCACAAACCGATAGGTCCCGTTTCGCTCGGTTCACTCAGCATTTTGCCTTGCCGATCGCAGATCCAGGTGGGCAGCCCCAACTGAGCGCAGCGATCGCGTATTGCCTGGATGGACTGATGGCAATCAACTGGAAGGGTTGTTCTACTCATGCTGCATCCCGGGAAGATTTTTCCAGGCTCCCGTTTTCGAAGATTTCGATGACCATGCCGAGAACTCGCCTTGTGCTGAAAGGCTTGGGCACGATTGTCTGAATGTTGGTCATTGAAATCTCAGAGTCACCCACCAGATAACCCCGGGCGGTCAGCATGATAATTGGCACGCTGGGATGATCCTGATAAATAGCCTTGGCCAACTCAAGCCCGCTCATGTGAGGCATCTGCAGGTCGGTAATGATGAGATCAGGCATGTGCTCGCTAGCCAGATCCATAGCTTCTCTGCCATCACGAGCGATGACAACCGAATAACCCGCAGCCTCAAGCTTTCGAGCCAGAAGATGGGTAACATGAAACTCGTCATCTGCCAGCAGGATGGTCTTCTGAGTATTCATCGTTTTTATGACCCCGTTCTTATCTATGTATCTTGTAAGTGCTTGACTCGCATTAGGAATCGGCACAGGTGTCAAGCAGATTCACAATCTGCATCACCAGTCATGGTGATCAGGGACGCTTTGCACCGTTTGTTTGGATCGAGCACCCCCAAGTGCTGAGTTATCCAACACCTGCCTCGACAGCTGCCATTGCAGGAGGGGATGGTGGCGTCGTCGGTGGATGCAGGCGAAGATATCGGGCCATTGCTGGGGCGCCGATATAAAAAGGCACCGTATCTACCAGTGCTGCGACAACCTTGAAGACATACCCCGCACCGATAAACGCCATCAGCTGAGGCCAAAGATCGCGTCCCTCATCGATCGGCAACGCATGGGCATAATAATGTGTGATCAAAATGACAGCAACGGTATCAAAGAGTTGACTGATGAGCGTTGAGCCGTTATTTCTGAGCCACAGATGGCGGCCTCTGGTTATGCGTTTCCAGAAGTGAAACAGCTGAACATCGACCAACTGTGCAATCAGATAGGCGATCATCGAAGCGGCCACCGCGACAAACGCCAGATGGCGAATCTCAAAGAACAGAGGCAGCCGACCCGCAGCATCACGAATCGCCTCGCCTGATGCTGGATCAACCGCCACCCCGGGAGGCATCGCGCCGCCCAGCCACAGAATCAAAACCACCCAGATGTTGATCAACAATCCTACGATCACAAGGCTGTTGGCTCGCTTCCTGCCATAAAGCTCGGAAATAAAATCCGTACACAGAAAGGTCACGGGATAGGGCAACACGCCCACCGCCAGAGGCATGGGAATGTGCCAGCCCACCAGAGGCAGGGTGAACGACAAATCCACAAACCGCGTGATACCCAGGATATTAAGCATGGCCAGCGTGCCCAGAAAGAGGCCGCTCAGAACCAGAAAAACCAGTTCACGCCTGCGGTAGAGCGTTTGCTCGTCCAGTTTGGCAAGTCCCGGGTATGCGTGTTGAAAGCTAGGCAGCGTGCTCGGTTCCATAACTTGATCGAGCATACCGCCGTTTTCCATGCAGGATGCACAAGGCGGGCATCTGGTGATAAGATACTCCCATGACATCCTCAGCCACCGAACCCCAGCCCCAATCCCTGCCAGTCAGTGCCGAAACAGAGCCTTGCGATGAGCAGACGCTCTGTGGCATGATCGAAGCGATTCTGCTCACAGCTGACAAACCCATTGCAAGCGATAAGCTCGCAGAGGTTCTGGGGCCGATCCTGAAAAGCTCACAAACCGAAGCAGAGCTGACCAAAGCCCAGGTCGAGCAGGCGATCAATGCGATCAATCACAACACTGAGCAGCGCCACGGTGCATTTCGCATCGAAAAGGTTGCAGGTGGCTATCGCGCAATGACACTGGAGCGTTTTGTACCAGCACTCGCAGCCATGAATCGCACGCGGGCATCATCACGCCTGAGCCGGGCAGCGCTCGAGACGCTGGCAATCATTGCCTATCGCCAGCCAATCACACGCGCTCAGCTCGAAGCGATCCGAGGCGTAGCTTGTGGCGAGGTCTTGCGGTCACTCCTTGATCGGCGACTGGTGACAATCGCCGGCCGCGCAGAGGAACTGGGCAGACCCATGCTCTATGCCACTTCGCGATATTTCCTCGATACCTTTGGTTTGGCGACAATCAAGGATCTCCCCAGCATCGACCCCAGCAAGGAAGCTGCCCAATGAAAAAGATTGATTCTCGAGTACTGAGAGCCGGATCAAAGTGGCTGATTGCTGCTGCAATCTTTGGAGCAGGGCTTGTTTTGACCGGCTGCGCACCTGCTGCAATGCAAGGCAGAGTGATTCAAGGCGATATCAGTTATGTCATGATTGTCTCATCTTCTGACGAAAGGCTCACTTCATCCGGCATCGGGCTGACACAAATTGATGTGCAAGGCTCAGAATCTCGAGGCAGAGAGGCACATGCAGGCAGTGCGATCACCGGAATTGACGGAGCCTTTAAAATCGACATCTCCAACACCGATCTTCTGGACGAAAAACTCACTGTGATCGCCAGGTGTGACGGGTATATCCCGGCGCGTGCTGCGGTCTATCTGCCGAGTGATGATCAACGGGTTCTTGTGGTTCTCAAGCGTGTGGGGAATGGCGCAGATCCATGAGTGGCCGGGGGATTGGCCGGATAAATCAATCTGAAAGACCAAAGCGGCGCGACCACCTGCACTTGCCGGGTGTTGTGCATATTGCGCTGACCTTCTTTCTTGCCATTGGTGCATTCAACAGCCAGAACAATCTTCTTTTTGCAGCCTTTGGCATTGCATTGTCAGGATTGATTATCTCAGGCTTTGTCGGCGGCGGCGCGTTGATGGGTGTGCGGATCAAGCGAGAGGCTGTGGGCATCGCTCGCGCTGGCGAGCCAATACGAATCAGCTATGTCATTGAGAATACCAACCGGTTCCTGCCAGCCTTTGCACTGCTGATTACAGAACAGATGGATCATTCCATGGGCTTTGATCACCCTCTGGTGGCGTTTGTGCCTCAGCTTGGTCCGGGTCAGCGCATCATCGTGAGTGCCGGGGCAATTCCTACAGCCAGAGGGTGTATCGATCTGAGTTCAGTTCGAGTTTCATCGACCTTCCCACTGGGTATTTCTCGAAAATCGTTAACCTTTGTTCAGCGAGCATCGTTTCTGATTCGGCCTGTGAAACTCACACTCACCGAATCCGCCCGTCAGCCTGTCCGCTCGTGCAGCGAGACAGGCTTGAGTGTTGTGCATACGCGAGGTCGAGCCGAAGAGTTCTATGGCCTGCGTGAATATCGCCAGGGCGATCCCCAACGCCAGATCGCATGGAAACCCTCCGCCAGAACAGGAAGGCTCGTTGTCACCGAACACGCAAAACCCATGCCTCGGGCGATCATGTTCGTTGTAGACCTGCCAGAATCAGCGACTCAATCAGAGCAGGAGCTGGCCGCGGGCTTGCTTGGAGCTGCGATTACCGAAGCGTTCAGGCTGGAAGCTGCGGTCGGGCTGGCTCTTGGCAGTCGCGTGATTTGTTCACCTGCATACAGCAGCGAAGATGCACGCCGAATGATGGAAACTCTGGCGGTCATGCCCATGATTCCAGGCAGCGATCAGAACGAGCAGGGTCTTTCGCTCAAAATCAGCCCCGGCACCGCGGTGATACGCATCGGGCTTGTCAGATCACCATCAGGCCAGAGCGCCATGCTGGAACTGCCGGTGTCTGATGCTGAGAATCTTGTTGAGGCTGGTTCGCTGATGCGTTTTCATCAGTTGTGCAATGTGTATACATCAATGCAGGGAGGTCGATCTGGGGGCAACATGCTTCGGTCAATGAGTCGGGCGTTCTTTGGTGCAGATCGATACCAGTTGCAACGCAGCAGTGGTGGGGGAGATGAGCCATGAAGCTGATTCTCTGGTTTCGGCCACTTGCTCTGGTGTGTGTGCTGATCAGCATGCTGGTCTATCTGATCAGCACAATGGATCTCATGCTAGGTGTTCTGGTGCTGCCGCTTACACTGGCAGGCTGGTTCCTGACAGAGCGAATCAAAGGATTCGCTGTCCCAACATGGCTGATCAACAGCGTCATTCTGCTCACAGTGGTGTACGCATTACACAGGGGCTTGACGCGAGGCATTGATGTCGAGTTGATCAGTTCGTTCATGATCTGGATACAAGTTGTCAAGATGTACGATCGCAAGTCCGCACGCGATCTGGCGCAGTTGATCACAATGAGTGTGTTCCTGCTGATCGCAGCGGTGCTTACCAGCAATACCTTGTTCGTGGGTCTGCTCCTGATCCCAGCGATCATGCTCCTGGTGTTCAGTTCAACTCTGTTTCAGCTTTATGCCGGTGTGGAAAGAACAGCAGGCCGAGTGCCAAACGCTGCGGACCTTGCCCGCTGCATCGTCTCCCGGAACGCCACGAGAAGCTTCTTTGCTACCGTCTTATTCGTCTCAATCGCAGGCACCGTCATCGCTTTTGGTGTGTTTGTGCTGGCACCGCGTGGGCTTGCCAGCAAAGCCTTTGGTCAGTGGTCAAGCCCGGCACTGGGCTCGGCGCGGGTCACAGGATTCAGCGATCAGGTTCGCCTGGGCACCGGCGGGCTGATCAGCGAATCTCACGCGATCGTGATGGACATGACCGTCAACGACCGCGTGGGGAACAACCTGGGTGCTCTTGATCGAGTCTTTTATCTTCGTGGCGCAGTGCTTGACGAATACGAAGACGGCAAGTGGACTCGCAGCGATGCGCCAACTAACGCTGCAGCATCTATCTCGCTTCCTCTAGATCGCTGGTTCACCGTTGGACCTCCATCATCAGATCGAGGCTTCTCCATCGAACAAACCATCACCATGCGCAATGCTTCATCCAGGCGTGAACACATATTCTCACTCTGGAGACCCCACCTCGTCAAATATCTTCAACCAGGCAGACTCTGGGCGAGCGTGCGCTCTGATGGCGTGATGGAACACGAAGGAAACAAAGGCCGATTTCAGTATGTTGTCAGATCCGTTATCCCTGTTGCAGGTGTTGCAACGCCAAATAGCGGTCATTCATTGAGCGATACCTTTGCAGTTCCGGGCGTGCGAGAACATGCCCTTGGTGTGCTTCAAGAAGCTGGGATCAATCTGAATGATCAATCAATCGAAGCTTCGCCAGAACGCATTGCTTCGATTCTTGAGCAGTACCTGCAAAACAACTTCAGCTACACGCTGAACATTCTCACAGCACCATCTCGTAGAGACCCCGTCGAATGGTTCCTCAATGACGAGCAGCAGGGCCACTGCGAGTATTTTGCCTCCGCTCTTGCAGGCATGAGCAAAAGCCTGGGGATTCAAGCTCGTGTAGTGACAGGATTCGTTGCAGCGGAATATATCCCCTCGACCCGGCGTTACATCATCCGTGCATCCAACGCCCACGCATGGGTTGAAATCCGAAACTCCGTGGGCATATGGGAACGCTATGACCCCACGCCATCGACAGTTTTTGATGAACTGCATAAACCATCACTGAATCTTGCCGGGCGACTCAGACGCTGGTTTGACTCGCTTGAGTATGTATGGGCTTCCTCAGTCGTGGCATTTGACAGCGAATCTCAAAAAAGACTTTTCGGCTCAAGCTTTTTCACAGGCGACAGCATCGGGGATAATCCACGCAGTGAAGATGGATCAGTACAAAGTGGTAGTATCCAGGTCTTTCTTGAAGCGTCTCGTAATGGTTTGGTCGTATTCATCGTTGCAGGCATCCTGCTAACCGGTTTCGTGATGGCACTCAAACTCATCAAGAAACTCAACCCATCGTTCAGCTTGCGATCAAATAGGAATCTTGATCATCCACCATTCTTCATCGAGATGCTGAGCAGGCTTACGCACATGGGGCTTGCCAAGCCAGATGCGATTCCGCCTCTGGTCCATGCCAGGCACATCCAGACACAACACCCCGATATCGCTCAGGCAATTCGGACCATCTGCAACTTCTACTATGCTCAGCGATTTGGCATGCAATCCCTCACTCGTGATCAACACGCCCAGATCCGAGAACTACTCGATACCATCCATCAGCCCTACGCCACTACACGGGGGTAGGGTGATGTCGTACCGATTGCGACGGTTGGCAAGGCCCGCAGCACGCTGTTTACACCTCAGGTGATGCCCCCATGAAGCATGGCACATGGTTGGCCGATGGCTTGATTCAGGCACTTTTCCAATACGCCAACTCGAGTTATATGAGAGACCATCATGGCTGCAACACGCTCAAGAACCGATCGCTGGAAAGATTATCTGAAAAAGATCTGCGAACGCAATGGTCCCATTGAGATCAGCCTGCCCAGCCGGTCTGACGAGCAAGGCAACAAGTTGCCGAATCTGATCTGGCGTGTTCGCATTCTGGATTTGAGCGAAACACAAATCATCGTCGAACAGCCCAGTGCGATCAAAAAATCCATCTCGCTCGCTCCAGGTACGCCTCTGGTTGCAGTGCTTTCTGTCGGTCAGAATCGCTGGATGTTTCATACCACGGTGCAAGAAGTAGGAACCGCAGCTTCTCGCTTTGGTCGTGATGTCCCCGTGCTGCATTTGAGCATGCCCGACAAGGTCGAAAGGGTGATGAGACGACAGTTCCTTCGCATATCCACAGCGGCGCTGGAAATCCCCAAGGTGCGTGTGATGCCTCTGCTTGAGCCAGGATCTGTCGTTGCAGCTGAGGTTGCCAACCGTGCAGCCCTCATTGAGGCAACCAACGCCCGTGAACAGAACAAGCCTTACGAACACCTCCAGACTGTGCTTCCTGAAGTAGGCCCGGCTCTGGATGCCCATCTGATGAATCTCGGTGGGGGCGGGCTGGGCTTGATCATCGCGCCCGATGATGCACGCGCCATAGATCAGTTTCATCTGTTCTGGATTCAGATCGACCTGAGGCCTCAGATTCCCGTGCCTCTGGGGCTCACCGTTCGCATGGTGCATACACACCTGGATTCAAGCCAGAATCTCTACGCAGGCATGGCACTGGATTTTGCTCTGAACCCGAGTCATGAACCCTTCGTTGTCGAGCAGATTTGCAACTACATCGCCTTGTGCCAGGCATCAGGGATCAAAGCTGCGTAGGTCGCCTGTTATCTCATCAAGATTGATGTCGTATGCGCCTCAGGACGATCGACCACAACCACACGAATCGAGCCTCGCCCAGTTTGCAGCCTGACCGGGTTGGTACCAGCATTCAAAGTGCCCGTCCAGCTCGTTGGTGAAAAGTGAACTTGCTCTATCCTGCTATTGCGAGCATACATCGTGCTTTTGCCTTGTGCTGATGAAAGGTTAAACTGCCCTGTTGAACTGGTGCTCACATGCAGGCTGATGTTGCCTTTGGAAGTGCTCAGCAGAACGGGTGCAGTGACGGGATTGTCAGTACGAACTTCAATAGTCCCACCCTGACCAGACTTCAACCCGGATTCAACTTGAATCGCCCCGCTCACGCCGACGAGTTTAACGCGGCCCCCAGCATTGGTAATCACCACGCCGTCACATCGAGGCATGGTAATAAACAAATCAACACTGGATTCAGGATCCGCAGAAGGCTGACGCTCTGCAAGCACCCGCAATACCGCATAGCGTCCCTCAGCCTCGGTTTCAGCAGCGATCCAGATGCTCGGCGGAGTATCCTCGTCCGGCTCAAGCTGAGGCTTGGTCATGTTGTTCCATCGCGCATAAACCGTCGGCTCCTGAAGCAACGGATTCACACGCACAACGATCGAGCCTTTTGCATTCTCCACATGCAGAGCTGTTGGCAGACCTGCTGAGAGTTCTACATTTGTTACCGGAATGGACAACGCAGCCTGAGGGCGCGACGCAGCGGTACATCCTTGCATCAGACTCAGGATCATGCCCACGCACACCAACTTCAGAACCAGTCCGCGATGGATCGCCATGAAGGGTCCAGAGCTGTCGTTTCCAGAAAAACCGTTCATGTGTTTGGCCTTTGTATGATATTTAGTGGACTTCTCGGGTGGATCTTATCGGCTGAGAAGCCTGCTGTCCTGATCAAATTACGCTTTCGTGTGCGGTTTGTGTTGGCATCGGCTCTTGGGCCATGCCTATGATGCTGTGTCAGGGCTCGTTTTGCTCTGATTGTGTTTGACATAAATACGGTACGAAAAAGCACATGCTGGATCGTACCATCATTGGGTTGTTTGCGGCTTGTCAGTTGACCTCCCCATGATTCAGAACTGAGTTCTTCAAGTTCTGGTTGTGTGCAGCGACTGGCCGAGAATGTGGATTGTAAACCAGATCAAAGCGATTTCACGAGGATTCAGATACATCACATCAGGGGCTAAAAACTGATTCTGATTGTGTGTAATCTCAGGAGCAGGGCAGAGAGAGTGTTCATCGCTTAGCCGAGAGCGGCAAATGGTTTCGCAGACTCGCACAGCAAAGTTCTGTGTGGGTGCTCACACCTGAAGATGGTACCCCGGCGCGTGCGCGTGCAGGTCGGACTTCGTATCCGATCTCACATGGCGAAGGGATGTCGTCTATGCCCGCCTTGGTTTTTTCAGAGTTGACCACGATGGGTGTCCTGGTTGCTGCAGGCACTCTTGTTCTTGGTTTTATCGCTGCCATCATGCTGGACCGCGTGTTCACAGGGAAGACCCTGGCCAACGCACGGGCACAAGCTGCCAGTGTCATCGAGCAGGCTCGAGATAAAGCTCAGACCGAAGCTGAGAAGTTTCGACTCGGAGCAGAAAAATCCATCCTTGAACGAAAAGAAAAGTTCGAGGATGAGATGAAAACCGCTCGAGATGAGCTGCATCAAAGTGAAAGGCATCTGACAAAACGCGAAGATCTCCAGGACCGCCGCGAAGAGCATCTCACCCAGCGCGAAAACACTCTGGACAAACGCGATACTGAGCTTGCAACAAATGAAAAACAGGTCAAAGCCCGGGATGAAGAGCTTGCGCAGTTGATTGAGGAGCACAAAACCCGTCTCTTGCGCATGGCTGACATGACACCCGAGCAGGCCCTGCAGGAAGTTCTCAATCGCGTCGAGCAGGATTGCCGTCAGGATGTCGCAAAGGTTTCTCGGCGGATCATCGAAGAAGCCGAAACCGATGCCAAAGAAAAAGCCTGTGAAATCACCCTCATGGCGGTCCAGCGCTATGCCAGTGAGCATACTTCTGAATCAACAGTCCGAAGTGTCCCCATCCCTTCTGACGAAATGAAAGGCCGAATCATCGGCCGTGAAGGCCGAAACATCAGAGCCTTTGAAAAGGTCACCGGCGTGGACATCATCGTGGACGACACACCAGGCGTAATCGTCGTTTCCTGCTTTGACAAGGTCCGTCAGGCAATCGCTGTGGAATCTCTCGAACGCCTCGTCGCTGATGGAAGGCTTCATCCTGCACGCATCGAAGAAGTCGTCAATAAGGTTCAAGGCGAGGTCCAGGAGAAGATCATCAAGTTCGGCAAAGAAGCAGTGCTTGAAGTCAATCTCCGTGGCGTGCATCCCAAGATCGTCGAAGCGATGGGCAAACTCAACTATCGCACCAGCTATGGACAAAATATCCTCAAGCACTCCATCGAAGTTGCGATGATCTCGCAGATCATTGCAGGTCAGCTCGGTCTCAATGGCAAAATCGCTCGAAGATGTGGCTTCCTCCACGATATCGGCAAAGCCATGGACCAGGAAATGGAAGGCACGCATCCCGCCCTAGGCATGGACTTCGCCCGACAGTACGGCGAAAAAGAACCCGTCCTCAATGCCATCGGAGGCCATCACGCTGATATCCCCTCCACAAGCTACTACACCCCGATTGTCATGGCTGCCGATGCTGTCTCAAGCTCCAGACCCGGTGCTCGGCGTGAATCGCTCGAACGCTATGTCCAGAGACTCAATGAACTCCAGGACATTGCCACTTCGTACGATGGTGTCACCGAAGCCTACGCGATTCAGGCTGGCCGCGAGGTTCGTGTGATGCTTGATGCAGCCAAAGCCAACGATGATGAAGCTCACCTCATCGCCAACAAGATCGCCAAACGCATCAGTGAGGAAATGACATTCCCCGGCGAAATCCGTGTGACCGTGCTCCGCGAAACCAGAGCGATCGAAATCGCACGGTGATGCAGGTTTGATTCTAAAAATGCGTCGGCTTGCGTTTGATGAGCTGGCCGCGACCAATCTCGCCTGTAAACTCGCCATCGCGAGCCTGCACCTTGCCCCGAACCGTCACCACTTGCGCTCTGCCTTTTACCGACCACCCTTCATAGGCGTTGTAATCCACCTTTGACTGGCTCGATTCAACACTGAGTGTGTGTTCATGGTTCGGGTTATAGACCACCAGATCAGCATCACTTCCCACCGCGATTGTACCCTTGCGTGGGTACATCCCAAACAAACGGGCAGCCTGCGTTGAGCATGCATCGACCATGGTGTTCAGATCAATCCTGCCTTGAAGCACACCAAAGTGATGAATCAGATCGATACGCTCCTGGACAGATGGAATGCCATTGGGAATTTTCGTAAATGCATCCCGGCCCATGCCCTTTTGACCTTGAAAGTCAAACGGTGCATGGTCAGTGCCAATCGTTGAGATCGTGCGTGCCCGCAGCCCGTTCCAGAGCACATCCTGATGACGCTTCTCACGCAACGGCGGCGACATGACATACTTCGCCCCCACAAAATCACCTTGCTCCGCATAAGACTTGTCGAGAATCATATGCGGCGCGACACATTCAACCCAGACTTTGACGCCTCGTAGCTGCGCATCCAAGGCCGCCTTGACCGCAGGCTCACACGATGTATGCACGATGTATATATGCGCCCCGGTCAATTCCGCAAAGGTGCACAAATGATGCACCCCCTCAGCTTCGACAGCAATCGGCCTGGAAGGCTCATGCCACTCCGGGCCGGTTTTTCCTTCGCCAATCAGTTGCTGCTGCATTGAGTCGATCGCATCGGCATTCTCGCAGTGTGCTGTCGTAATCACGCCAAGTTCTCGAGCCATGCTCAACAGATCAAACAAGTCCGAGTCAGGTAGATTCAAAGCGCCCTTGTATGCCAGAAAAACCTTGAACGACGCGATACCTTGTTCTTGCACAATCTGGCGCAGCTGTGTGCGTGCCAGTTCATCAAACCGCACCACCGACATATGAAACGAGTAGTCCACCGCTGCCAGTGCATCCGCCTTGGTGAACCATTCTTCAAACGCAGCCATTGGCTCATCATCAGGACCGGGACAAATCATCTCGATAAGTGTCGTGGTGCCACCAGCCAGAGCTGCCTTGGATGCTGATTCATAGTCATCGCGAGCATTGGTCCCCATGAAAGGCAGATGAATGTGCACATGCGGATCAATGAACCCCGGAAAAACATACCGGCCCTTTGCATCAACCAACTCAACATCTGATCCAACACTTGCCGGGTCGATCGTCGGCTCAATGTGTGTGATGGTCTCATTTTCGCAATAGATATCCGCGTGGTAATCATCAGCCGCGGTAATGATGCGACCACCCTTGATGAGAAGTGCCATAGTTTGGTTCCTTCATTTATGCCAGAGCGTTGCCCAACTCCGTGTGCTTTGGTTCAGGTACATTCGCCCAAGGCAATATCAATCACTTTGCACAGAAAATCACAGTCCTCGCGCGTCAGGCACATCGGAGGCTTGATGCGCAGCACATTGCCAAACAAGCCTCCCTTGCCGATCAACAAGCCAAGTTCCTTGCACCTTTCAAACACCGCAGCAGTCTTCGCAGCTGCAGGTTCTTTGGTGGTTCGATCCTCCACCAGTTCAACCCCAAGCATAAGCCCCTGCCCCCGAACATCGCCAACAACATCATGGCGGGACATGAGCTTGTCAAGTCCTTGCCTGAGATATGCGCCGATGTCCTTTGCTCTTTGCTGGATATTTTCTTCGAGGATGACATCAAGCGTGGCAATGCCTTGAGCCATGGAAACCGGGTTGCCTCCAAAGGTATTAAAGTGCAGGCGCTGTGACATGACCCTGGCGATCTCAGGCGTCGTCATCACTGCTCCCAGCGGTGCTCCATTACCAATCCCCTTGGCCATGGTCACGATGTCAGGCGTCACGCCCTGACTCTCAAACCCCCAGAAGTGATCGCCGGTTCGACCAAAGCCCGTTTGCACCTCGTCAGAAATGCACAGGCCACCTGCATCTCTCACCATGCCATAGACCTTGTTGAGATACCCGCTGGGCAACTCAACGGAGCCTCCCACACCCTGGATTGGCTCAGCTATGAACCCAGCAAGCGTGCCAGGCGTGCTGAAACGAATCACCTCTGCAACATCTTGAGCATATTTCTCGCCTGCTTGTGGATCATTGTGATCGTAAGGCCCTCGGTACATGTCAGGACACCTGGCATGATGAATCCCAAAGCCCTGAGGCACGGGGAACTTCCAGGTATGCAGAGCTGTCAATCCCATCGCTGTCGGCGATAATCCGTGATACGCATTACGCAACGCGATCATGTCAAAGTTGCCCGTGTGCGCCCGCGCCATGAGCATGGCCAGATCGTTGGCTTCACTGCCCGAGTTTGTAAAATAACACACACTCAGATTGGAGTCTTTGGGAAAGGTCGAACTGAGTTTTTTGGCAAACGCTGCAATGTTTGGATTGAGATAGATCGTGGTGGTGTGCTGAAGCGTCTTGTTCTGCTTGTCCACCGCAGCAATCACCCTGGGATGGCAATGCCCGACGGATACCGTGACGATCCCCGCAAACCCATCAAGATACCGCCTGCCGGTTTCATCAAACAGATACTGCATATGCCCTTGCACAATCATGACCGGATTCTGGTAATAGGCGAGGATACCAGGGTTGACATGCTCAGCTCGCATCGCGATCACTTCATCACGCGTCAGCCCCGCATAAGGCTCAGGTACAAAATCACTAGGCGGCAGTTCAGGTAATGCAGTTGCTTGATTCGTCATGTCACTATCTTAGCCTGCATGCTCACTTTTTGGAACACCCTGGCCAATCATCAGCACCCAGTACAACACAACCGAAATAACCACCCCCACAAACCACGCATAGCTGTAGATCGAATCAAAGAATGCTGGAAAAATCAAACTGGATTTGTCCGGAGTGCTGGTCGCTGCATTAATGAATCCGGGCAGGTTTGGTGCAATTGAAACCGCAAGGACGATCATGGCTCGCCAGTTGACACCCTTGTATGGCCCTGTGGACTCGTAGAGTTCGTCCGTATTGATCTGTGTTTTGCGAACCAGAAAATAATCGCACAGCATGATGCCCGCGATTGGACCCAAAAGCGCACTGTACCCGATCAGCCATGTAAAAATGTACGCCCCCATGTCATTCATCAGCCTCCAGGGCATGATGGCAACACCAATCAGACAGGTGATGATGCCCCCGGTGCGAAAACTGATCAGTTGCGGCGCAATGTTGGAAAACCCATTGGCCGGGCTCACAACATTCGCTGCCAGGTTTGTCGATAGCGTCGCCAGAAGCAGCGCCACCATCGAGATCACCACGATAGTGGGTGAACCCATCATGCTGACAAGCTGTACCGGGTCCCAGATCGCTTTGCCATAGATCAGCACCGTAGCGCCTGTAACGATGATGCCTATGAAACAGAACAGCGTCATGGTGGGGGGCAGTCCCGCCAGCTGACCCAGCGCCTGGCTCTTTTGATCCTTGCAATAGCGTGTAAAATCTGGAATGTTCAAGCTCAGCGTGGCCCAGAAACCCACCATCGCTGTCAACTGGGGAAAGAAGACACGCAGAAAATCACCCACAGATGCAAAGCTGGACTTGCTCTTGAACAGATCTTTTGGATGATCGACTTTAAGAAGTGCCCAGATCAACAGCGCGACACCCGAGGCTATCAAAAACGGAGCAGCCCATGCTTCGAGCCACTTGATCGAGTTTATCCCCGTCAAAATAATTATCAGATGAACCAGCCAGAATGCAATAAAACACGCAAACTGGATCAGCGTAATCCCCAGCACGGGCAACAGATTCGTATCCTTGACCGGATCAAAAATGCCTAGCGTACCCAGAATTGCATAGATCGCAGCTCCACCGATCCAGCACTGAATCCCAAACCAGCCACACGCGACCAGCGAGCGCGCGACCGCTGGAACATGAGCACCCGTGGTCCCAAAGCTGGCACGCGCCAAAACCGGGAACGGCACCCCCAGCTTCGTCCCCGCATGACCATTGAGAATCATCGGCACCAGCACGATCAGATTGCCAAGCATCACCGTGCCCACAGCCTGCCACCAGTTCATACCCTGGGCAATCATCCCCGCAGCCAGCATATAAGTCGGAATGCACACCGCCATGCCGATCCACAACGCTGCAATATTCCATGCAGACCAGTTGCGCTTGTCAGCTGGTACTGGTGCAAGATCAGAGTTGGTGAGTGAGTTTTCCACGATGCAGAGTCTAACAGATCAATCTGATCAATGCGTCACTCGATCAATCTCACACAGGTGCGAATACTTCGCGACCAGATTCTCCAGAACTAAGGCTTGCAAATCTGTGTATAGCTTTCAGGTCTGCGGTCGCGGAAGAACTGCCAGACATCACGCACCTCGCGGATCATGTCCAGATCCAGGTCCGCAATGACCACTTCATCCTGATCCCGGCTAGCCTCTGCCATCATCTGACCACGCGGATTGCAAAAATACGATTGGCCATAGAACTCGCCGATGTTCCAAGGCTCTTCAGTGCCAACACGGTTGATCGCGCCGACAAAGTATTGATTGGCTACCGCATGGGCAGGCTGTTCCAGTTTCCAGAGGTATTCACTCAAACCTGCCACCGTTGCTGAGGGGTTGAACACGATCTCGGCTCCGTTGAGCCCAAGTTCGCGAGCACCTTCAGGAAAGTGCCGGTCGTAGCAGATATAGACACCAATCTTGCCATAGCGCGTTTGAAACACGGGATACCCCAGGTTGCCGGGTTTGAAGTAGAACTTCTCCCAGAACCCGGGGTTGCAGTGGGGGATGTGGTGCTTGCGGTATTTGCCGAGGTATTGACCCGTCTCGTCGATCACAGCTGCGGTGTTGTAATACACGCCGGTCATATCCACTTCATAAATCGGCACGACCATAACCATTCCATGCTGCTTGGCCTTTTCGCACATGAGTTTGATGGTTGGTCCATCGGGGATCGGTTCAGCCGTCTCATACCAGCGCGCATCCTGCTCTGCACAAAAGTATGGGCCATAGAAAATCTCCTGCAGGCAACACACATTGGCTCCCTTGTCCGCAGCTTCAGCGATCAATGACATGTGTTTTTCAATCATCGCCTCTTTGATGGCAGCAAGGTCATCTGAACCTGGCAGGGCGTTGGTCGCCTGAATTAGAGCAGCACGAGTAATGCGGGGCATAAGTAACCTCTCAGTCTTGTCGTTCAAACACATCAGTCATCAAAGCACTCACCAGTTGGCTGTGCGTATTTGATCAATAATACAAAAATCCACAGCACACTGTACTACAACCAGCGCGTCACGGTGATTTTGTATTCGGTGTAAAACCGCACAGCATCCGGGCCATTGGCATGCAGATCGCCATAGAACGAATGCCCCCAGCCTGCAAAGGGGAACACGCTCATTGGTGCAGGCACGCCGACATTTACGCCGATCATCCCCGCTCTACTCGCAGCTTTAAAGCGCCTCGCGCTGTAACCACTGCTCGTAAAGATGACACCCATGTTGCCATAAGGCGAGGTATTGGCTGTATCGATCGCTTCATCAAGCGAACTTGCTCGCATGATCGACATCACAGGTCCGAAGATTTCATCGGTTGCGATGGCCATGTCGCTGGTCACACGATCAAAGATCGTCGGCCCGATGAAACAATCACCCTCAGGCATCAATGCTTCACGCCCGTCCAGCAAAATCTCCGCCCCTTCGTCGATGCCCCTTTGAACATACCCCGCGATTCGTTCCCTGCTGGCACAATCAATCACCGGGCCAATACCCACACCCTTTGTCTCACCCGATGCGACCGAAACCTTCTTTGTAGCTTCAACAACCGCAGGCACAAACCAGTCGCCCGCATCGCCCACCAGCACCACCGCGGAACCCGCCAGGCAGCGTTGGCCGGAGTTACCAAACACCGATCCAATCACGCCTTCAATCGCAGCTTCATGGTTGGCATCAGGCATAATCACCATGTAGTTCTTGGCGCCACCCATGCACTGAGCCCGCTTGCCTGCAGCCGTGGCAGTCTGGTAAATGTGCTTCGCGATTTTGGTCGAGCCCACGAACGACACCGCCCGTACATCGTCATGTGTGATCAGATGGTTCACAACATCCGCCCCACCATGCACCAGATTCAACACCCCGGGGGGGAATCCCGCTTCATCTGCAAACTCAAACGCCCGCACAGAACTTAATGGCACCTTCTCCGACGGTTTAAGCACAAAGGTATTGCCACACGCCACCGCCATTGGCCACATCCACATTGGCACCATCAGCGGGAAGTTGAACGGCGTGATTCCGACACACACACCGATCGGCGTGCGATCAGCCGTCGAATCAATGGGCACTCCACCCTCATCCTCTGTCCGGCAGAACGACGACGACACCGCAATCTGAGGCAAGGTCTGCCCCATCATCAATGTCGGTGCTCCACAAGCAAACTCAATGCAGTCAATGCCCCGCCGTACCGATCCGATAGCCTCAGCCCGGGCTTTGCCATGCTCAGCTACGATCAGATCCGCCAGCTCATCAATGTTCGCTTCAAGGATTGATTTATACTTGAACAACGGCTGAACACGATCGCCCACAGGCGTTGCTGACCATGCTGGATACGCCTCATCCGCAGCTGCGACCGCCTGATCAGCAGCAGCAATCGAATCCATGGGCAATATCGAAACCACCTCGCCAGTCGCGGGGTTCATGTTTGTCCACTGCTGCGTGCCAGCATCCACAACAGCCTTGCCAGCAATAAAATGACTGAGAACACGAGTGCTCATGGACACGACTCCTTTTGTATATCCCAGCATCAAGTGTTGCAGCCTCAATCGCTAAGAGCAACCTGTAAACCCCAAATCACGATCATTCAACCCTTTCTATCCAGAATGGGCTGGGTATTTTGTACACATTTCCGCCCTCTCCCGAGGCTAAAAATTGAGCACGCTTCCTGGCTCACAAAGTATTCAGCCCGCAAGCAAGCCCGATGCGCCCTAAACTCCCTTGCGTCACTCAAATGCAACCAGGCTGGGAGATCAGGTCGATGTCATTGCCCCGTGCGTCTCGTTCCATACCCCTTCGTGTGCTCAATAGTGATTCCACACCCCCTCCTCCTTCACATATCCCCCACCTTGACACACCCAAGGAAAAATGCGGCGTCGTAGGCATCTGGAACCATCCCGATGCTGTCAACCTCACCTATCTCGCCCTGTATGCTCAGCAGCACCGTGGCCAGGAATCCGCAGGAATCGCAGCCGCAAGCAACGATGGACTGACCAGCCATCTCGGCATGGGACTGGTCGCTGATGTATTCGACCCAGCTGCGTTGGCTCGTCTCCAGACACCAACACTCCGAGGCACCATCGGACACAACCGTTATTCCACCTCCGGCGGCAGCCTCGAGTGCAACGCCCAGCCACTACTCGAATCCTGCGTTTTTGGTCAGATCGCCCTGGCACACAACGGCAACCTGATCAATGCCTCAGCCATCCGCGAAAACTTCAGCGATCAAGGTCACATCTTTCACACCACCAGCGACACCGAGGTCATCTTGCATCTCCTTGCCTCGCCCGAGCAGCAGCAGACAACCGATCCTCTTGGCGCCACGCTTCGCCGACTTCAGGGTGCCTTCAGTCTGGTCTTCTTATTCCATGATCGCATCGAAGTCGCCCGTGATCCCTGGGGTTGGAGGCCATTGGTTCTGGGCAAAATGCCCACCGGAGAACCCGTCGTCGTCTCGGAAACCGTCGCGCTGGATGTCATCGGTGCAACACTGGTCCGCGAGATTCAGCCCGGTGAAATAGTAACGCTGAGTGATGCAGGTGTATCAAGCAGGCACTTTGCAGACTCTGCTGAGCGCCAAGCTCACTGTGTCTTTGAGCATGTCTACTTCGCAAGCCCTGCCAGCGATGTCTTTGGTCAAAATGTCCTGCAAGCCCGCGAACAAATGGGTGCTGTGCTTTCACAAGAAGCACCCGTCCAGGCTGATTATGTCATGCCCATGCCCGACTCAGGTCGTAGTGCTGCCAATGGCTACGCCTGCGCCAGCGGCATCCCCTACCGCGAAGGCATTGTTCCCAATCGCTATGTCGGCAGAACCTTCATTAAGCCCACACAGGAAGAACGCAAAGCTGCCGTCAGGCTCAAGCTCAATGTTGTGTCCAGCATCGTTGCAGGCAAACGCCTGATCGTGGTCGATGATTCGATCGTCCGAGGCACCACCACGCGCGAAAAAATGCACCAGATCCGCAGCGCGGGCGCCCTGGAAATCCACCTGCGCATCTCGTGCCCGCCCATTCGCCATCCATGCTATTTCGGCGTAGATTTTGCCAAACCCGCCGAGTTGATTGCTCGCAGCCGGAATGTCGAAGAGATCCGTGAATTCCTCGGTGTCGACAGCCTGCACTTTCTCTCCAGAGAAGGCTTGCTCTCCTGCGTCAACCGCCCGCCAGAGTCATACTGCACAGCCTGCTACGACGGCAACTACCCGCTGGATATCGAAAACCCCATCGCCACCGGCGATGTCTTGGGCGATCAACTGAAGATGTTCTCATAGATCAAATCTGACGGTACATGTATCTTCAACTTGGAGGTGTCCCGTTGCAATGACTCGGCAGGTGTCAGAATTAAGTGCCTTGACGGTGCTGGGGCAGGGGAGCCAGCGAGTCTCTTAGTCTGTCATGTTGGGTGTGGGGTGTTTAGATGGTTGATCTGTGATGAAATTGTGGATGAACCAGGCTTTTTTGCATTCATCAGACTTAATGCTGCCAGGTGCCCGCAACCGGGAACCCCTCAGGTATTTTCTTCGCCTTGCCAAGCTCCTTTTCCGCCACCTCAAGCCCGGCTGTCGGTACAGCAATAGCGCGTAGCTGTCCCTCCCATCCCCCTCTTTCCTTACTCCTGCGCGATGTGGCGATATGCTGTAGGATAAGCTGGGGCTAATCAGGACAAGAGTTCGACCCCCTGCGGTCGGTGGAACCGAAACCCAACAGATGGAGCGAATAATGAGCATGAAAGACAAACTGGGGCCAATCCTGCTGGCGACAGCAATCGGGCTCACAACAGCATCAGCATCAGCAGCGGCTGACGACAAGAAAAAACCGGACTTCCCCGAGTTCAAAAAGATATCCGAAGGCTACACCAAGGTCGTCTCAACCACTTCAGGTAAAACCTTTTACAATGTCTGGAAACGCGATAAAGACAGCCAGTTGCTGGCTGAGCTTCCCCGAGGCTATGAAAGCCAGAAGCACTTCTTTGCCATGACTGTAGCGACCGGCGAGATATTCGCAGGCCTCCAGGGCGGCGATGACTATGTCTACTGGAAACGCTACGACAAGCGAATCGCACTCATGCGTCCCATGATCGATGTTGTCTCGACCGGCGATAACGAATCCAAAGACTCCGTGAAACAAATCTTTACCGATCATGTCATTCTCGATGTGCCCATCGTGGCCATCGGACCTAGTGGCCAACCTGTGATCGACCTTGACGGCCTGCTCGTCGGAAAAGCAGGCACTTTCTTCGGCTACCAGGCTCGCGGACTCAACAGCAGGCTGGTCAAAATCCGCGAAGCCAAGGCATTCCCGAACAATATTGAAATCGAGTTTGAAGCCCCCGTATCCAACGGCACACTCAAAGCATTCCACTATTCCATCTCGCTCGCCAAGGGCACACCGGGGTACAAGCCTCGCATTGCTGACGACCGTCTGGGCTATTTCAATATTGCCAGTCGTGATCTTGGCAAGATGAAAGACAGCGATGTGTGGGTTCGCTATATCAATCGCTGGAATCTGCAAAAAGCGGACCCCAAGCTCAAGCTGAGTCCGCCCAAGCAACCCATTATCTACTATGTCGACCACACCGTTCCCGTGCGATATCGCAGGTGGGTGCGTCAGGGCGTGCTGTACTGGAATCAGGCCTTCGAGAAAATCGGTATCAAAGATGCCATCGAAGTGTATTACCAGGACAAAACCACTGGTGCTCATATGGATAAGGATCCCGAGGATGTCCGGTACAACTTCCTGCGCTGGCTGAGCAACGACATCGGCACCGCCATTGGGCCGAGCCGGGTCATGCCAACAACAGGCGAGATCCTCGATGCTGACATCGTGCTTACAGATGGGTGGATTCGCCACTTCTGGTATCAGGCAAACGAGTATCTCCCTCGCGTTGCAATGGAAGGCATGACGCCAGAGACCATCGACTGGCTGGCAAAGAATCCAGACTGGGATCCTCGCGTCAGGCTTGCTGAGCCCGACCAGCGCGATGAGGTAATTGCTCAAATCGCCAAGGACTCCATGTACATGCTCACGGATGGTACCGATGAGCACTCCTGCATCGCATCCATGGGCAAGAGCATGGACATGGCTCTCATGAATTTGCATATGACAAGTCTGGGGCTGCTTGACGATAAAAAAGGCGACTCAGAAGAAGAAGATGATGAGCAAATGCTCGATGACATTCCCGAGTGGTTCGTAGGTCCCATGCTGGCGGATCTGGTCGCTCACGAACTTGGTCATACGCTGGGTCTCAGGCACAACTTCAGAGCTTCATCGATCTATTCACTCGCTGAAATGAACTCCGAAGAGTTCAAAGGCAACAAGACCATCACCGGCTCAGTCATGGACTACACACCCGTCAACATCAACATGGATGATGACCAGGTGCAAGGCGATTATGCCATGGTCGGCCTTGGACCATATGACTACTGGGTGATCGAGTATGGCTACACCCTTGGTGATCCCAAGAAAGTGCTCGAAAGGGTCAACGATCCTGAGCTTACTTATGCAACCGATCCCGATACGGTCGGTCCGGACCCCTTTGCTCGCCGTTATGACTTCACTTCAGACCCGCTTGAGTATGCAATGAACCGTATTCAGATCGCTGAGTATCACCGCAAGAGAATCCTCACTGACTATGTCAAGGATGGCGAGTCCTGGTCACGGGCACGCAGAGGCTATCGCATCACGCTCGGCGCCCAGTCCAGTGGCATGTCCATGATGGCCAACTGGATCGGCGGTGCATATGTCAGCAGAGCGCACAAGGGTGATCCCGACAGCACAACTCCCATTACACCCGTTGAAGCAAAGAAACAACGCGATGCGCTGAGTTTCATCATCGATCATGTCTTCTACGACGAAGCCTATGGCCTCACACCCGAACTGCTCTCACACATGCCCTCAGACAACTGGAGCGGCGGGTATCTGGGAACAGCATCTGGCCGAACCTATCAGATCCACGATTCAATCATGGGTCTCCAAGCCACCGCCATGACGCTGCTGATGAATCCCACAACACTTCGTCGGGTCTACGACAACGAAATGCTGACGCCGAGCGATGAAGACATGTTTACGCTGCCCGAACTCCTGAGCACTCTGACCAAGGCGACCTGGAGCGAGCTTGATAACGGGTTGAAGGGCAAATACTCAGTCCGCGAGCCTGCGATTTCCAGCTTGCGCAGAAACCTTCAGCGTGAACATCTCGACAGACTCCTTTCACTGGCTCAAGGCTATGTCTGGCGTGGTGCTTCCAGTGCCCCCCTGACAAACCTGGCCATGCTTGAAGTACATGAAATCCAGGAACAAATCGAAAAGGCTCTCAAGAGCACCACGATCGATCGCTATTCAAAGGCTCATCTTGCTGAAGCAAGTGATCGTATCCAAGGCGTCATGGAAGCCAACTACATCCGCACTCGGTAACTCGCAACTGACAGCAAATCTTTGACAAAGGCCGATCTTGTTCACGCAGGGTCGGCCTTTTTTCTAGACGCTTATTCAGCCATCAGACTTGAGATGGTACACTGGCATCGTTGCCGATTCAGATCCAAAGCACCACACACAAGGGGTTCAATGATGCAAACACGCAAAGTGATCAGTCTCATGGGATTGGGTATTCTCGGAGTCGCTGTGATGCTGGGTCTTGCCAGAACACCCCAATCTGATCTGGCACAGCACACGCCAATATCAGATGATCGAGCTGCGATCACAGCTGTCCTTGATGATTGGCACCAGGCTGCTGCCGATGCAGATCTGAATCGATACTTCAGCTACTTTGCTTCAAAAGACTCGATCTTCATGGGGACAGATGCCACCGAACGCTGGACACGACAGGCGTTTTATGACTATGCCAAAACCTTCTTTGACAAAGGCAAAGCGTGGACCTTTCACGGTGCTGAGCGACACATCTATCTCGCAGCTTCAGGTGACAATGCCTGGTTTGATGAACAGGTTGTTACACAAAGCCGAGGCATCTGGCGGGGGACAGGCGTTCTGGTGAAATCCACCTCAGGCTGGAAAATCGCACACTACAACTTGTCCTTGCCGATTCCCAACGATGTGTTCACCCGCGTGCTTGATCTGCTCAATGATAAAACATCATCCTCACCGGATGAATCACAATGAACTCAACTACAGCGAAGATCAGGGATTTGAAAAGGCTACGACGAAGATGAAAAAGTCCTGCACATCGATGTTTCCATCGTGGTTCAGATCCGCCTGAGGCAGCATATTGTTGAACGCAAAGATGAAGTCAAAGAAATCCAGCACATCAAGGACACCATCACCATTGAAATCGGCAGGATTTGGAAAAAGCAAGCGGTCAGCGCCGTTGATCAATCCATCGTAATTCAAATCATTACGGTGAAACCCGAAACTGAAGACTGGCAGATCAACAACGCCGTTGACGATGCCATCTTCATCATCAGGTCCGCCATCCATCGCAACGAGCTGAGCGTCAAACAAATCGCGATCAGCACCCCGGTCTGCGATTCCATCGCCATTGAGATCAGCAAATATTTGATTGAACCCCGTGTCTGTCCAGACATAGAGCGGCCCCTCTGGTTGGGCATAGCTCATGCCAACCAGCGCTGAAACCCTCCATGTCGTGGGATCAAGATACTGGTTTGCCTGGCGTGTTGCCCAGGCATTCGTCAGCACTGCTGTAGGACCAAACAATCCCAACTGGGCTCCGATGATAATGTCATCCAGTGCCTCTTCAACGCTGACATGGTTTTGCGTAAGCACATCTTTAGCTTGCTCCGGCTCGCCCGTCAGCAACGCCGCACCTGTCATATTCAGCGGGAATATCACGCGGATAGTCGTGGTGTCGGTCGCCAGGCGGTGAGAAAACTGAACATCGATCATGGGGTCGTACAAACCAAAGTCGCTGGCATCAAATGTGCCGCTGGCATCTTTGTAACCATGGGCTCGTTCAAAGAATCGTCCACGAACGATCCAGGTTTCCCCAGCATCAAAGATCTGATCCATGTTGCCATCTTCAAAAACAATCACCGGGCTCCAGCACCCGCACAGCGAAACCGCAAAGTCTGTACCGCTTCGTTCAAACTGGGGTGGAGTGAAAAAATCAGAGTCATAGTCATTGCTGGAAACCGCAGCCCGTGAAAACAATGGCCCTAGAGGCACTTCGCTAAAACGCGACAGATTGGCAAGCCTGCGAAGCGTTGCTGCGCCGCCCAGTTCGCCGCCGGTGTTTACATCAGCATCAACATCGACCTCAATGTAGCCATACACCGCATTGGTGCCATAGAGAAATGGATCAAATGGATCAGAACCCAGCCCCAATGGTCCTGGAGGATTGACCAATCCCTTGAATACCAAATCAAATCTGACCACCGAAGTTCCCGCTGTCGAGCCGGTAAAGATATCTATCTGTGGGTCCGTCGGCAACCATGGACTGACAATCACTGCCAGCAGATCTGGAGGCAAAGCCCCTGCAGACAACAATCCATCATTCCCGATATCCGTCCGCCGAATCACCGCATCGCCAGCCTTGTCGACCCAGTAGATATCATTCGCCACAGCAACTGAACACAGTGCTGCTCCGCTAAGCAGGCAGACGCATGCCGGCACAAGATGGCTTTGCAAGTGTCTCATCGATGTGTCAACTCGCGAATATAGCTCTCCAGACCAAACCGTTCGATTCGATACCTCAAACTGCTGCGCTGCATACGGATCAACTTGGCAGCTTTGGATACATTGCCCGATGTCCGATCAAGCGCCTGAATAATCAGCGACTTCTCAACCTCGTCAGCGGTGTGTACGCCAGTGTCAAAGTCAAAAAATATCTTTCGTCCAGTCTGCACCGACCCGGGAACTGCTGGTGAAGCGTCAGTGTGATGCTGGACAGCAACTTCTGGTTCAGCCAGAGGCATCAACGCCAGATCCGCAGGCTGAATCTCATCATGCTCGCACAACAACACCACACGCTGTACGACATTCAGTAGTTCGCGGACATTCCCATGCCAGCCGTGGGATTTAATTGCATCCTCAGCCTTGGGACTCAGCGACATCTGCGAGCGACCACGCTCTTTGCAAAGCCGTTCCAATAGTGCTCTCGCCAGAATCGTGTTGTCAATTCCGCGTTCACGCAATGGAGGCAGCGTAACCGTAAAGGCATTAAGCCTGTAGAGCAGATCCTGACGAAAACGACCATCGCGTACCATGGCATGAAAATCCCGATTCGTAGCCGCCACAATACGAACGCTCACACGGTATTCTTTATTGCCAGAGATTCTCTTGATAATGCCATGTTCGACAGCACTCAGAATCTTCCTTTGCGCCTCGGGTGTCAGATCACCAATCTCATCCAGAAAAATCGTCCCCCCCTGAGCCATCTCAAACAAACCCTGCGAAGGATTCGGGGCTTCAGACCCAAACAGCTCTTGCTCAATCTCTGTTGCAGGCAGCGATGAACAGTTCACATGAACAAAAGGCGTTCGATGGCCTTCATCCAGCGCGTTGTCGCTGTCCGCTTGAGCATGTTGATCAGACCAGTTATGAATATGCTGGGCTAACACGCTTTTACCCGTACCTGTTTCTCCAACCAGCAAAATTGCGGGCAGAGTATGCCCATCTGAAACACCGCTATTCATACCGATCATCAACCTCGGCTCACATGCCAGCTTGTGTGCAAGTGCCAGCGTGCTGAGCCATGCATCACTCTGACCAATCAACGCATGCGATGCGGTTTGGGAGTCCTGTAGCCTTTCGTAAAGGTTCAGCCTGCGGCTGATCTGTTGTCGGCTGAGCAATCGCTCGACCTGCATTTCAAGTTCCTTCAGGCTCAGAGGCTTCTGGATGTAATCATCCGCGCCATCACGCATCGCGGTGACAGCACTCTCCACTGTGCCGTAAGCCGTGAGGACAATGATGCCCGCCGAACCACCAATCGACCTGATCTGCCGAATCAACTCATGCCCGTCCATCCCAGGCAAGTTGATATCAGTCAGAACCAGATCAAAGTCCTGCTGCTTGTAACAATCGATTGCCTGCTCTGCCGTCGCAACATCAACCACATCATGGCCAACGCGCTGGAGCGAGCGCCTGATCGAAAAGCGCAGGTTGTCTTCGTCTTCAATGATGAGTATTCTGGACATTAATCACTCCGCTCACATTATTATCCTGTATTTTTCCCGCTGTGTCCAGTGGTAAACGAACTACGAACATTGTGCCTGTGTTGTGCGCCCCAGCATCTCCAGATCGTACTTCAATGCTCCCACCATGCTGCTCGATGACTCGTCGAGCCACCGCAAGCCCGATTCCTGTCCCATCGCGCCGGGTTGTAAAGTAAGGCTTGAATATGTCTTCCTTGATCTCCTCTGGCACACCTGGCCCGGCATCCTGAATCAAAATCATCCAGTTTCCCGCACCCGTTCTGGTTTCAATAACCACCGGCGAGCCTGCAGGCGATACCTGCACAGCGTTTGTCAAGATAGCAACAACTGCCTGCTCCATATGCCGTGGATCAAATCTTGCCCGTTCTGGGCCACTTTCCGTCTTCAGCACAATCTCAACATTTTTGGCACCTGCAAGCGAGGTCACGCCCAGGCGAACTTGCTCAAGCCATGAGCGAACCTCTGTTCGCGTTGGAACGATCTCCACAGGCCTTGACGCGCTCAGCAGATCCCCAAGCCAGGCATCAAATCGGTCCACGGTCTGAATGATTCGGCTTTGATGCTCATGCACCTCCGTCTCTGAATCAAGCTCGTTTCGTGTCAACTCTGCCAGACTTCGGATACCCGCAAGCGGATTTCGCACATTATGGGCAACTCGACGCACCAACTCGCCAATCGCTGCCAATCGCTCCTGCTCAACGCGCTGTTCCTGGAGCAAGGCCACCGTTTCAGCCATGTGATTCACCTCGCGGCTCAGCGATGCGATCTCATCGTGCCCTTTCACCGGAATCCGATGAGAAAACTCACCCATGCCTATTCGGCCAGCCGCGATGCGCAGTTCCGCAACAGGCTGCATGACCCAGCGACGAATCAGGGCAAATCCAAGCAAGCCAACCAGAATCACTATCGCCACTGATGTCAGCAAAAGCAGCTGAATGCGTTTACGAATGGTCTGGCCATGAACGATCGCAACATGCACATCATCGATCGCCCGGTCCTGCATCTCGCTGATCAGTGTTGAAACTGAGCCCAGCAGTTCAATCGCTTCGTCCCTGTCTGCAACGGATTGTGCGCTCAACCATCGAGATCCCAGCTCGTTTGCCCGATTCAATCTCTCATGAAGGTTGCGAGTGGTGCCTTGCCCGATGCGCACATACCGCGAACGGTTTGATTCAAAATCCTCAATCAAACTTGCTCCCAGTGTTGCAAGTTCCGTAAACCGCTTCTGAGCATCCTCAGCACCCTGGCCCTCAAGAAGAACACGCTCATCAAGTGCCACACGCTGCAGCGTGCGAAGTTCGCCCAGCACTTCCTGAATGTAAGCCAGAGGTTCAGCAAACGATTTTTCAAGTATCGCTACACTCCAGCCCGCAGCTCCCAGCGTCGCCAGAACCACAGCACTGAGAAGCACCAGCAGAACACCAAACTTGAGCCTTAATGACATGAACAGCACCCGTTCATCGTGGGGGCTGATATTCCCAGCGCCAACCTCGTTCACCAGCAGGATCCGTCGAACTCAGAACATGCCCCCCCATAAACGCCACATTCGTCGCTCCCTGATGCCTTGTTGATGGAAACCAGAACCGATCAGTTCCGATTGGGCCAAGGCTTCGAATCGACGGGGCAGAAAACACAGGCACGACACCCTTGCTCTCAGCAACCGCCCCATCCACATCCCAGAACAAAGGCGTTGATGCCTGCTCATCCTTGATCAATTCAGTCAGTCTGGTTTGCATCAGCCTGAGTACGCCATTGCTGTCTCGACGCTCAGCACGGTGAAGCCTCAGATTAAACCCATACGAAACATTTTCAGGCGGTGAAACCGCACCTGATGCACCACAAGGTAGATTCTTTCTCAGTGCCACATCGCCCCGCTCCTCTGGGCATCGCATCAGGTCTTCCTTGTCAGATGCTGTCTGAGAATGCACCACCTCATTGGGCCAGCGCCAGAACTCGTCAAGCCCGTATTCAGATTCCTGAAATGTCTCAAGCCGGAAATACCGCGAACTGATCGCGTCATCCTCGCCCCTGTTGCCGTGCAATTGGTCATCAGCAAAGATCAAAAAATCAAATGTGACCGATCGCATCCCCGCTTGGCATCGCATCTGCCGGCCAGATTTTATCACACCTGAAATCGAAGGCAAAATGATTGTCATCAAGGCTGCAACAATGGCAATCGTAACCAGCAGCTCAACGAGCGTGTACCCACGCAAAACCTGATTCGACTTGCTCTGGCTCAAGCGTTGAGTCCTGATCGCTCCCCCACATGATGCAAAAATCATCCCTAAAACACAGCATCCAGCAAGAAGCACCCACAGTATAACACCATCTATACATTCAATACAAGCAGAAGATGCCCCTTGTTCAGTTTTTTCGGCCAGATATCACCAGATTGGCCATAACTGTTGCCCCAGCAGGCAGCACACAGCGACTTCCAGCTCCACTACAACATGATCCAAACGAGACCATATTGGCGCATGAATACCACCTGTCATGCTGGTGGGCGTTTGTCAGCATGAACACTCGGTATTTGCTCGGCACAAGCTTTCTTCGTGATTCCTACGGGCAACCCTGATTGAACTGAGTGATGAACTCGAAAAAATCAAGAACATCAACAATGTTGTTCCCAGTCAAATCTGAACTGCAATCAACAGCATCAAACGCCGCGACGAACCCAAAAAAGTCGAGCACATCAACGATGCCATCGCCGGAGTAATCGATACGACATTCAGGCACAATCTTGAAAATCTCACCACCATTTTGATCACAAATGTACAGCTCACCGGCAGCATCTTCTCCAAAAGATGAAATGGTTGCAATTGTCAACCCGCCACCTGGGGCCAGTTCTGCTGTGCGATCAGTGAAATCCGACACGCCAGAGCCTTCAAAGCTCCAGATAGTGCGGAAGCAAAAGTCTGCAAAGAAGTAGGTTCCCCGCAGGCCTGGGATCGCACACCCTCGATACACATACCCACCCGTAATCGAACATCCCGTGCTGTGGCTGTACTCATGCACCGGAAACACCATCGTGCTCATCGCAGCACAACCCGTGGTGTTAAAGTCATGGTTCCCCTCATAGCAGCGCCAGCCGTAGTTCTCGCCGCCAGTGCTGTCCGCAGGCTGAAAACTAATCTCTTCCCATACATCCTGGCCGACATCCGCAATCCAGAGATCGCCCGTTTCACGATCAAACGAAGGCCTCCACGGATTGCGAAGCCCATACGCCCAGATCTCGTCATCTCCCGCAACGCCCACAAATGGGTTGTCAATGGGGTTGCCATACTGCCCGGTTGGTCCATTTCTGGCATCAACATCAATGCGCAGCATCTTGCCCAGCAGCTGCCCGGTGATATCCTGAGCGCGATTCCCCGGATCATTGGCATCGCCCCCATCGCCAGTAGCAATATACATGTATCCATCAGGTCCAAAGCCAAGCCACCCGCCATTATGGTTTGCAAAAGGCTGGGAAATAACCATCATGATTCGTGCTGAGCCTGCATCTGCAACATCAGGATTGGCAGAAACCTGATACTCAACGATCATGGTGTTTCCCGAGTTATTGGTGTAGTTCACATAAAACTTGCCGTTGTTGGCATAGTCAGGGTGAAACGCCAGCCCCAGCAGCCCACGCTCGCTGAAATCAACCGTGCCGCCACCAACCAGAGCGTCAATATCAAGAAACGGCGAAGCAAGCAGGTTCCCATCTCGAACCACACGGATTCGACCCCTTTTCTCGAGCACAAAAATCCGATCAAACCCACCCACACCATATGAATGTGTCACAAAAATCGGCCTTTCAAGCCCGGAAACCACCAGCGTGGATGTCAAAGCAGGCTGAGCCAGCGCTGACATTCCACACAAAGCACCCGCAAATAGTGCCCACATCCCACCCGTTAATCTTCGCATATTCACAACAGACCAAGCCTCACTTGATTCGATAGCCCGTCCAAAGCTTCACATCTCGCCTTGCACAAGAACCATAATTTGAGTCTGCCGATGCACATCACAATCGACAGCTCGTAATGGACTCCTCCGCATCATCGACGCTGCAACATCACGACTCAAGCACCTCCCGAGAGCGATGCCCCAATCAGCCCGATAATGAATGCCCTTTAAAATGCGTAGAACGCAAGCATCAACATGTACATTCGCTCCATAAACCTGGTCGGTTCCCCCCATCTTCGCCCCGCTCACCCAATCACCCCCAAGGATGACCAAAGGCATCCTGCCCCGCCCAGATTCATACACGCCACAGCTATTTTGCTCAGCAACCCGCCAATACCGGAGGGGGGACTCGAACCCCCAAGGGTGTTACCCCAGTGGATTTTGAATCCACCGCGTCTGCCAGTTCCGCCACTCCGGCCAATGGCACCAGTTTAGCCAGCCAATTGCCCCCGTCCCACCCAGCATCTATTTCATTCCACTTAACCAAACCACCCAACATGCCGATTGCCTGAGCGTTCATGGAACCTACACTATTCCCCTCAAGAGACGCGGCCTGTGCCGCCCCGGTTCCAAGGAGAATACCGAAATGTCCGACAGCGCCACCCAGGAGCTGACCAACACTGTATCCATTGAGGATGCTGGTCCCAGCCGAAAGAAAATCTCGATCACCATCCCCGCTGAAACCGTTGCGACCAAAATCAACGATTCGCTGGAGACCATCGCTGTCGAAGCCGCTCTGCCAGGCTTTCGAAAGGGCCGTGCCCCTGCAGGTCTCATCGAAAAGCGTTTTGGCTCAACCATCCGCGAAGATGCCAAACAGGAGCTCATCGCCAGTGCCTACACCGCTGCGATTGAAGAAAACAAGCTCAAAGTCATCGGCGAACCCTCCGGCGAAACCCTGGCAGGTCTTAAAATCGAAGAGGGCAAGCCTCTGAGCTTTGAAATCGAAGTCGAAGTTCTTCCCGAGTTTGACCTCCCAAGCCTGGATGGCATCAAGGTTGAAAAACCCGTCATCGAAGTCGGTGAGAGCACCGTAGATAATGAGCTTGAAAAACTCTGTGTCAACGAAGGCTCCCTCGAAGAAGAAGACCAGGCCCAGCCCGGCGATTATGTCACAGGCCTTGCCGTGATGACCGCTGACAAGGGGGACAAAGAGTTCTACAACATCAACGGTGCTGTGGTCCAGGTGCCTCCCAAAGACAAAAAAGGCAAAGGCATGATCCTCGGCGTCATGGTCGACGATCTGGGCAAACAAATCGGCTCGCCCAAGCCCGGTAATGAAATTTCCATCAAAGTCACAGGCCCGGAAAATCACGAAATCGAAGAACTGCGTGGCGTCAATGCCACCATCGCGTACAAGATTGATCGCGTTGATCGCATCGTTCCCGCTGAAATCGATACCCTCGCCACCATGTATGGCATGGAAAATGCCGACCAGCTCAAGGAAACTGCCAAATCCAGGCTCGAGCAGCGGGCGTTGGTTGAACAGCAGGCTGCCATGCGTTCAACGCTGACCAACTATCTGCTCGAAAACACCACCATGGAAATGCCTGAGCGAGCAACCGCCCAGCAGGCTGCCCGCACGCTTGAGCGAAGGCGCATGGAGCTGATGCACCGAGGCGTACCTGCCAACGAGATCGAAGAGCACATCGCTGAGCTTCGCAGTGCTTCACAGGAAGCTGCAGGCAAAGAACTCAAAATGTTCTTCATTCTCAACAAGGTCGCTGAGGATCTGGACATCAAGGTCGACGAAGCCGAAATCAATGGCCGAATCGCTCAGATCGCCTTCGAATCCAACCAGCGCCCCGAGCAGCTTCGCCAGGAACTCATCAAAAACAACCGTATCAGCTCAATCTTCCAGCAGATCCGTGAGCACAAGGCTCTGGACGCAGTGCTCTCAAAAGCAGATATCTCCGAGCTGCCCTCCATCGAGTTCCACGAGTTCATGGAACAGCAAAAAGGCTGAATCAAAAGCCCTGATCATCATTTGACACCAAAGAACACCACCTCGCACATGCGGGGTGGTTTTTTGTTTACAGCATCAGCTTTCTTGCAGATTCAAACCCAGATCAAGCACTGGACTGGTCATCGGTATCAGCCTGGTCATTGTGGGCAAGATCCATCGGCTCTGGAAGCATCGAACTCTGCGTGATGGCACCACAATCCGGGCAGATGATGCCATACAGTCCGATGGGTTCGCCTGTGAGGTTCTTGCCACAGCTCATGCACGCCGGCTGAGCCAGTTTGTGGGTCATGGTGTTGACCACCATCGCAGCTGTCGCCAGAGCCACCCCAATCACGGGCCAGACGGGCAAGGCTGCCCATGACACCAGTGCCAGCACGCACAGCCCCGCACCAACCAGAACCGCCAGTACGCGAAGTCGCAGTTTATGCATCCATGCCATAACCAGATTCCCAGCAAGGCTCCCCGATTGCACATTCATCGGACAAAACCCGGCTTTGCCGCCAGATCATCGACCCTAAAGCCGATCCAGTCAAGCCCATAGCTTCAGAAGCATGCACTCATCTGTACCGATCCGGCAAGATTTGGCTTCACAATGGGCGATACGCATCAATAGTCTCACGGATGCGGTCGGGTTTGGCAAGGTTTTTCATGGAAATCTCAATCCCATCCTGCCCGCTTGAAGAAATCCCGATCTGACCCACGCCAAAGATTCTCTCCCAGAAGGATTGATGAATCTGGATATTGCGGATGTTGTCGTGGACAACCTCGCTGGTGGCCTTGCTCAAGAGTCCCCGACGCTCGATGGTGCGTTTGTTCGTGATCTCCAATGCGGCTGAGAGCGTCGAAATCTTCCAGATTATGAAAATGCCCATGCAGATCACAGCGACGGCGATTCCAAGCCAGGTCAATACGGGCTTGTCATTGGTCATGCCATAGCCAAGGCTGAACAATCCTGCAAGAAAACCGAGCACCATTGCACAATACCGCATCGGTCTGGCCCGAAACATCGCAGGCCGAACCAGCATGACCCGCTGTTCCTGTCCTGAATCCGGAGGCAGCCCCAGAGCCTCAGCTTTGTCTTTAGGCCGGGTTTGAGGCTTGTCAGGCACCAGATTCATGTCGCCACAGTGTGGACATTCATATTTGCTGCCTGCCAGTGCATCAGCCACCTGCAGGGATTTCTCGCAGCGATCGCATTCAATCGTGATCATGTGGAACCTCCTGGGCAATGATCTGACGATCAAACCCTGTTATTCATCTCATCAAGCGTATACTCGCCAGTTATGCGGATCGTACTTGTCAACTGGGCAAAACTCTGGGATGGTGCATCCCACGGCGGGGGGGTCAACGGCTACTGCCAGGCTCTCGCACTGGAACTGACCAGGCGTGGCCATGATGTTATTTGGCTCTGCTCGGGTATGTCCTTTGTCCCGGATCCTGACCAACCCATGCCCACAGCGGGTTCTTTGCCTTGTGTGGGGCGGCCTTTCATCCGCAGACATCCAGACTGGTTCAAAATCCGCGTCTTTGAGGTGTTCAACTCGCCTGTGGTGGCACCATCGCTCCTCCAGTTTGCTGAACCTGAGTCTGAGATAGCTGATGCTGAGCTGGAACGCTGCATCACCCAGTGGACCAACCTTGTGCGCCCGGATGTGGTTCATCTGCACAACATCGAGGGGCTGACAGCTGGTTGCATCAAAGCATTTAAAGCCGCGACCCCGGCGCCCGCAGTCTGGTACAGCTTGCACAACTACCACACAATCTGCCCGCAGGTTTATCTCATGCAGGGGCATACGCGCCTGTGCCAAAGTTTCTGTAGCGGCAAATCCTGTGAAAACTGCGTTGATGCGATTGATCCCGGGCTGGAACGCCAGGAACGCGCAATGCAGTTCCTTAAAGAACACGCCTCGCAGCAACAAATCGAACAAGAAACCCCAGATGTAGTCGCCATGAGTCCACAACCTGCACCGCCAGTTGCTGATGTGTCTTTGAGAAAGGCGATTCGTGATGTTCTGAGTGCAACTCGTGGGAAAACTAGACAGGTCTTTGGTTCAAGGGCAAATCAAATCCCAGAGCAGACACAAGAGCCGGCTCAGTTGCAAGAGCTGGAACCGACTGGGCAAGATGTGGTAAAAATCTGCATGGACCTGCCGGGATCTGGAGTGGTTTCGGTGGATGATGTCAGTGTACCCATCAAACTGGATCAACCTGACGATCGCGGTACAACACTAAGCCTGGCTCGCGAAAATGACGATCGATTTGAGTTCACGCCGGAAGCTGAGTCATGGCAACCCGTCACAAACCAGATCGCACCTGATCCGGTGGGTGATGCTGAGCCCAATGCCTATGCACGCAGGCGGGTTGCGATGGTCAACATGCTTAGTGAGTGTGATGGTGTGCTGGCGGTTTCAAAGTTTGTGCGCGACAAGTTTGTATCAATGGGTGTCCATGAGAGTGTGATCGACACGCTGACGATTGGTTCACGCATCAATCAGGTGGTCTCGACGAATGCCGAGTTGAACTTTGATCCGCCGAGGTTTGATGCTGTCAATCCCAGACCGATTCGGCTGGTATTTATGGGATACAACAATCATTACAAGGGCTTGCAGATGTTTGCTGAAGCTCTTGAGCTGCTCACACCTGAATACCTTGCCCGGGTGGATTTGTACATTAATGCGCTGGAAGGCCAGAGCATCGAATGGCGTTTTCGCAGGCTTGAGCCTCGGCTTGCAAGATTGGTGTTCAACACGGGCTATGCCTATCGAGACATCCCCTGGATGTGTGGCGGCAAGGACCTGGGTGTTGTGTCCAGTGTCTGGTGGGACAACGCTCCTCAGACCGTTTTCGAGTTTTTCGCCTGTGGCGTGCCTGTGCTGGGGGCGAACCTGGGCGGAATACCAGACTTTGTCCGCCATGAACACAACGGCCTGCTGTTTGAAGGCAACAATCGGTTCGATCTGGCTCGACAACTGGTGCGAGTCTTGCAGGAACCTGAGCTTCTTGAGCGCATGCGGGCCAATGTTGAACAGCCCAAAGATATCCAGGTTCATGCTGGCGAGTTGGAAAGGTTCTACCAAGGGCGCTTATGCTCTGAAGCGGAAAAAAAGCCGTGCCAGGCTGCGATACTCCCGATTCCCTGATCATAGATTGTAAAATTATGACTACACAGTCCAGACAAACCGACATTTCGTCTACCAAAGAGCCAGTTCAGGTGCCTTGCTGTTCAGCAGGGAAAGCGGTGGCGGGGGTGGATGTGGGTTTGGCACCTCGTGTGGTGATTGTTGTCATCACCTGGAATCGCAAAGCCGATGTTCTTGGTGTGCTTGAGGCACTGAGCAAGCAGAACCACCCGCTAAAGCGCATGGAAGTGGTCATTGTTGATAACGCTTCGACTGATGGCACGCTTGAAGCGATCCAGAAACGCTGGGCACCTGAACGAATCGTGCATAATCCCACGGATCGTGCCCATGAGCCTGCGTTTGAGCGATCAACTCCATTTACGGGCAAGCCCGCTGATCAGGTCGGTCAAAACCGTGCAGGGTTTTGCTCGCTGACAGTTGTGCGCAACGAAGCCAATCTCGGGGGCTGCGGCGGGTTCAATACCGGCTTTGGATTTATCGACCAGGTCATCGCAACTGGACCCGGTGGCGATCCCGATTTTGTCTGGCTGGTGGATGATGATGTGGATCTGCCTGAGGATGCGCTGGAATCGCTGGTGAAGACGGCGCAATCTGATCCAGCCATTGGGCTGGTCGGCTCTCGCACCATTGACAAGGGCGATCGCAAGACCACGATTGAATCGACCATCTACTTTGATCCCGCTACCGGGACGATGGGGCCTGATCCGGTGTCGGGCCATGCACAGGCTGAAGCGCATTCCAAGTGGCTGACTACAACCAGCACTGGTGCAGCTCGTGGCCTGGGAACATTCACCGGGAAACGAGATGTGGATGTTGTGTCAGCGTGCAGCATGCTGGCACGCTGGTCGGGTGTGCAGAAGGTGGGATTCTGGGATCATCGGTTCTTTATTTACTGTGATGATGCAGATTGGTGCTTGCGTTTTGCAAGAGCCGGTTACCGGGTTGTGCTGGATCTGGATGCACGGGTGTTCCATACGCCCTGGATTGACAAGTTGACACCAGCGCGGGCGTATTACGCTGATCGCAATGTGCTCTGGATGATGCAAAAACAGTTGCCGACGCCAACACTTCGCAAGGTGATGCGGGGGCGGATCAACGACACCCTTCGGCGGTCGATTCGGGCAGGGTTTTTGTCAAGACTCTTTCATGGCGAGATTGGCCGGCGAACCGTGCATGATCTGATTACGGATCGTGATGGCAAGCTGGACAATGGTGGTCCCAAGGCTCAGCCTCTGATTGAAGCACTTGAAACAGCGGGCTTGCTTGATGGCAAGCCTGTGCTGGTGCTCTGCAACCAGCCGGATTCGCTCATCTGGGCAGATGAGTTGCGCAAACGAGTTGGCTTGGCGCTGGCAGAGGCTGGAAATAAAAAGGGCGAGCCGAGCTGGGTTTACTTTGTGCGAAATGACATTCCTGGTGCTGAGGACGATGAACTTTGGAAGAAGTTGGGCAGGCCTGAGCGTGTGGTGTATTCACCTCGGATGATGTCCAAGATGCGAAGGCAGTTGCCACTGCTGCATCGTTCCGCGCACCGTGTAGTGTTTAATCTGACCAATGATGTGCCTTTGATTCGGGGCGGGTGGACGATTCATGTAGATCTGCGTAACGATGGCGTAGCACAGGTTGATAAAGACACGATTCTGCGTCGAGTTTCGTTTCTTGCACGCTGGCTGGTCACGATGGTGCGGTCGCGTGTGTATCTTGGGCGCGTTGAACAGGGTTCGCCGGAGGGCAGGTACGGCTGAGCCGATGCAATCACTATGCCCAAGGACAAAAAAAATCATCCAGATGCTGCGGTATTGTCTATTCCCGGCTGGCCTCAAACGGATCAGCCGATGCGCATTGCCATCATGGGCTGGGCACATCTGAGTGCTCAGGGGCGTGAGGGTTCGGGGTACAACCTGGTTGCATCAGAACTGGCAACGGGGCTGGCAGCTGCGGGGCATCAGGTATTTTACTTGAGATCAGGGATGCATTATTCGTTTGGTCCCGGCATCAGGCTCAAAGCCACAGAAACCTGGCGCGGGATTGAATGCAGCGAGCTGATCAACAGCCCAAACCTGTGCCCATCTGCAATCAACTTCAAGAATGTGCATGAAGAAATGCAAAGCTCACGCACCAGCCGCATGATCTTGCATTGGCTTGACCAGATCAATGCACAGGTGGTTCATATCCACTCGATCGAAGGGTATGGGCTGGATCTGATCAAGGCGATTGAAGATTCGGGCAGGCCTGTGGTGGCGACGCTTCACAACTATCACTTTGTATGTCCGCAGGTGGATCTTCTGCACAAGGAAAAGTCGCTTTGCTTTGATTATGAAGGCGGCAAGCGATGTGTGGATTGTCTGCCTGCTGAGTCAGCGACCAAGGCCCGGTTTCGACGGGCATTGGGTCAGGCGATGGCAAGGTATCTGGGGCACCACCTTTCAGAGCTGGCGTGGAAGGGCTTGTTCGGCGTGCGCGATGCTGCCAAGAAGATCAAGGGTAAGCAATCTGAAGCGAATGATTTAGAGTCAGGCGTGCGCACAGATCGCGAAGCGGCATTGGGGTTTGAGATTCATCGAGATGGCGTATCAGATCCGCGGGCTGAAGCTGAGGGGATGGTGGATTATGGTCTGGTCTTGACAAAACGCGATGAGCCTGCGGATCTGGGGAAGTGTCCTCTGGATCAGAACGAGCTGTTCTTGAAAGCGGATCATCATCTGACGGTGCTAAACGAGTATGGCAAGAGGCGAGCTGCGGGAGTAGATGCGCTCAACCATGCGTCGATGGTGACGCCTCCCAGTGAGTTTTTGCGCAAGGTGCATGTGGCGATGGGGGTCGAGAGTATGCGCACACGGGCGGTGATGCTGGGTCAGCCTCACTTTGATCAGATCAATCGCAGGGTTCGGCGGAGTGATTTGTATGATGTTTCGCCTTGGGATTCCAAGTCAAACAAGTTGCCGTTGCGGTTTGCATTCTTTGGCACAACCAGACCCAACAAGGGGCTTGAGATTCTGGTTCAGGCGATTGAGCTTCTGGATGCGGATGTGCGAAAACGCTGTCATTTTCTGATTCATGCGGGTGGGTGGGACTGGTCGTTTCGCAAGCGGATGAGCCGATATTCACAGGTGAGTTTTAAAGGCGGCTACGACCTGATGCAGTTGATCAGTTCATGGAACGAATACGATGTTGGCATTCTGACGCATGTGTGGTTTGAAAACTCGCCTCTGGTGATGCTCGAGCATCTGCATGGGGGCAAGCTTTGCATCAGTCCGCGTCTGGGCGGACCACCTGACTGGATTCGGCCGCCGAGCAATGGTCTTTTGTTTGCAGCGGGTGAGCCTGAATCACTTGCGCAAAGTATCACGCAATGCGTGAGTGGCGAGGTTGCGATTCCAAGCCCACGCGAAGTGCATGAAGCAACGCCTGAGTTGCAGAGCTATCCCGGGCATGTCGCGGAGATCGAAGGGATCTATCGCTCGGTGCTTGGCATTAAACAGGGCGATGCTCAGGGCGCATCTGATGTTGTGTGCGTTGATGCAAAGCCTGCACAAAGATTACAGCGAACTTCCTGAATCGCGTTGATCAGCCGTTCCATTTTGATTCGGGCGGGCCGACATATTCAGCGATGGGCCTGATGAGGCGATTGTTCTGATGTTGTTCCATGATGTGAGCGCACCAGCCGGTGATGCGTGATGCGACGAAGATGGGGGTGTATTGCGGGACGGGGATGCCCATGGTGTAGTACGCCATGCCACAGGGGAAATCGACATTGGGTTTGATGTTCTTCTGGTCGTCCATGATCTGTTGGACTTCCTCGCCGACCTTGAACAGGCGGACAAACTCTTCGCCTCGGGATTGGGCCATGGCTTTGCCCAGCGCGTGCAGGATGGGGGCGCGATGGTCGCCGTTTTTGTAAACACGATGACCAAAGCCCATGAGTTTGCGTTTTTCTGTAAAGGCGTTGTCCATGAAGGACTGAACTGTGCCGCCAGCGTCGAGGTGTTCGAGGATTTCCTTGAGCATGTCCATTGCAGCTTCGTTGGCACCGCCATGGAGTGGGCCTTTGAGGGCCGCGATGGCGCCGGTGACAGCACCGTGCATGTCGCTGAGCGTTCCCGCGATGACGCGGCTGGCGAATGTCGAAGCGTTGTAGTCGTGCTCAGCGTAGAGGATGAGTGAAACATCCATGGTGTGGGTGAGCTTGTCTTCGGGTTTTTCGCCAGTCATCAGGTAGAGCAGGTTGGCAGCGTGGCTGAGCTTGGCATCGCCACCGGTTTCGGGCGCGACCAGAGGCTTGTTGTCGATGACGGTTTGCATGTGGCCGATGATGGTGGGGATTTTGGCAGTGAGGCGTTTGGCTTTGCGGAGTTCAGCTTCAGGGCTGTTGTCCTGGGAGTCCGCATCGAGATTGCCGAGGATCGAGACGCAGGTGCGAAGGACATCCATGGGCACGGTGGTGTTGTCAGCAAACATGCTGGCGGTGGTCTTGAGATAGTCAATCACAACCGGTGGCAGGGCGCGGTTGGCGATGAGCTCATCCTTGAAGCTGGCCAGTTCGCTGGGGTTGGCTTTATGGCCTACGAGCAGAAGATGGGCGACTTCTTCAAACGAGGCGTTCTCTGCAAGATCATGGATCTCAAAGCCTCGGTAGATGAGTGCACCTTGCTCGACGGAGCAGATGCTGGTCTGACCAGCGATGACACCTGCGAGGCCTGCGGTGGGCGAGGGGGTTGCTGTGGACATGGTTTGACTCCTGGAGAGAGGGAGGGTTGATGAGATTCTGGACAAAAGGATGATAGGGCTTAAAAAGTGGGATTGAAGGATAGAGGGGACGATTCTGAGCGGGCTGGCTCAATTAGAGCAAAGCAGAGGCATTCATCTGGCGCCAGCTTGCTTGAGGTTGGTCAGGTCCGTTTATCAGGTGGGATCGCCATGATTTGAATCTGTGCTTATAGTTGAAGTGCAAGGTTGTTCGAATCGTGACTGCGCAAGGCTGTGGGGTACGGCAACCGGCGTACGCTGAATGCTTCGTCTTGTCGATCAAATCTGAGTGCCTGAATCGAATCGTCTTTGTGGGTGAGTTCCATCTCCGTCGGGCGATCGATGCGTATGTCGAACATTACCATCTCGAGTGATCGCATCAGGGATACGGTACAAAATGTCGTGGTGGATCCACTACTGGTGGGGGTGGCTGGAGAACACGAAAACTCTGTGCGGGCAGTTTATTCAAAAACGCCCACCCATCGTAGGCTTCGGGCGGCAACAGACCGGCGTACGGATCTCCCTGGAAGCTGTAGCCATGGAGCATCGACAGGGTGATACCGAACCCGGTGTCGGCACAGTACATGCCATAGGTCTGAAGGGCCTGTGCGATGGTGCGCTCCCAGGGCTGCAGATTCAGCGTATTCAGATCGAGATTTGGGTCCAGTTGCAGATGCGCGCCCATCGGCAGTGCTGTCGGGTCATCCACAGTGCCGTCACTGGAGGTGGCGGGGAGCACGGGCCCCCCGCTGCGGGTGGGGAAATAATAGAAGGCGAGCGCGTGGTTGATCGCACCGTCCCGGAGTTCCTGAGGCCAGATCATCCCAGCCAACAACGAGAAACCTGAACCACGAACACCCGTCGCCACACTTCCACCGCCAGGAAATATACCCGAGCCGCCCATATCAATCACATTTCCGGTCAACGCACGCCAACTCCCATCGTTCAAATGCTCCGTGACAATAAACTCGTAGAACAGATTGGTCTGTGGGTCAAGGACCCCCATCAATTGGTCAAATCCACACTCTACAATTGCGCCCGGTGGGATTGGTACGCCAGTGAGGGGTGTGTTGGAATCGAGAAGGAGTACATCGACTCTCGGCGTGTTGGCATTGGCGATGTATACAGGAACCCCGCTGTTCTGGTAGGACAGCGCGATGCCTCCTTGTGCGTTGGCCACCGTTGTGAACCCGCCGATCATGGTATCGGAATTCGGGTCAATCTTGGCTCCGGTGGCAATCGGCGTATTCCAGATGGAAATGGGTGCGAACGGCGGCTGATATGTGAAATCGCTCATCAGAGGGACCGACCCATCCGTGGCGTTGACGCTTTGGCATGCGAGAGGTGCGGGGCAGTTGAGAATCGGACCGGTACTGAAACAGAACTCACCCACCCCGGAGTGATGTGTGCCGTCCTGCTCGAAGATCTCTGCAAGAATGAGCAGAAATGATGTGTCGGCGGACAGAGGGCGTGTTGGAGTGATAATCAATGTGAGATCGTCAGGTGACAAGGAGAAGGTAACATCGTTGACAGCATTATTATCCGTAAATGCGATCAGCCCGAGCCCGAGAAGCCGAATCGGACGATTGAACTCGATCGTCACGGCTGCGGTTGTTGACACATTCGTCGCACCGGGAAGTGGTGTGGTACACACGACCCCGAACGAGTTGGGCGCAATCTCAAAGGGGCATGTACGCAGCACATGTGCTGGTTGTGTCGCTGAACCCTGCGCAAATGATGCACCGTTGATGTAGTTGCTTGAGACGAACAGGCATCCGATAAAGCACACCCAACAGATTTTCATAAAGTCCTCTTTTCGTGTTCCGAGAATCTCTGACTAATCAATGACTCTATATGAGCTTACTCGAAATCGAGTTTGGCTGCAATAGAACTACCGACTCTTCATTGAAAATGGGTTGATATCATCATGGCATCACTCGATTAAAACCATTTGGTGGCCATGTTACGGTTTTGCGTGGCCATGATTGAGATGGAGAATCGTGTCCATCAACACTGTGTTCCTGGCACGCTGAGCGGGTGTAGCTTGTAGCTGAAGTACAAGGTTGTCTGAGTTGTACTTGCCATGGTCATGGGCACGGCATATGCGTTAAACTCTGATTGTCACAGAGGAGCAGCAACTCATGGCCGACAATACAGAACAGCCCGCAGGTCGTTGTGAAGCGTGTGGCTACTGCCTTCCAGATACGCCGAAGACTCGTTGCCCAGAGTGTGGCCTTGAGGCGCATATCAATATTCCCAGGAAAGGCAATTCTCTTGCCATGCTTCTCCTGGTCAGTATTCTCATTTGGGCGGCTGTGTTCAGCAGTATGCTGCTCATCGGAAAGTTATCGTATACAGTCAGTCTCGCCAATATCCTTGTAGATTATAAAATGTTAGTATTTGGAAATCTGGATGGGTCATACGCTTTCAATGCATTTAAAATGTACTTGGAGTTACATTCAGAATTAGGCTGGTTCAGTGTCATATTTACAGGATTTATCACTGTTGGGTCCACAGTTGCTCTGCTAGTGCTGTGGCTACAACGAAGGTGGAATAAACTGGAACACGCACCCTGGGTTCAGCCCCCACGCTATGTGGTATACTGGGCTTTGTTTTGCCTTGCGGGCAGTTGTCTGCTGGCTGTTTGGGATATTTTTGCTTGATGATGGCACTTGGTGTCCGAGTCTACGATTACACCGGCGAAAGCCCCAACTACGGTGCCGCCGTCAAGCGGATGCGACGGATACTTTGGTATCTACTATCCCGATCCACCAAGTCAACCAGGTGGACTGCCCCCGGATCTGTGTTTTGGCGCGAGTTGTAGTAGACCGGAGTTGCCATGATAGAAATACTTATCATTGTGTCAATGGCCTGCGGATTATGTGTATTTCTCTGGTTCGATATCCTGCGATCGCGGCCGTCAAAGAGGAGGCGTGCCATTCACCTCGTGTTGTTAGGACATGTTGCAGGCGCTGCCATTGTGCTGCTAATGGTGGTCATCCTTGTAATTGTTGAGTTGGTCGGTTCAATTGGCATGGCGGGATCGACATTGGACAGACTCCTGGCATCTGTGCTACTTTGGTTGTTAATGAGCGCCATTATGGCTGGCACGCTCGTCCACAACGCTAAACGCGGGCAACGCGGGATCTTTGGGATATTTGGCAGAAATGTGCTTTGAGAGGAGGGCGCACCTCTTAAATTTGATCCAGTATGAGGAACCGCTGTGTGGTCCTTTGGCAAAATATCTCTGATCTGTCAGTTTGATCGAGTATGTGCGGTATTCCCTTGAACGCCTGGCAGGAGAAGTAAAATGAAAGTACTACGAGTGATGGGCTGGCAATGCTGGGGACATGGGAAGGCGGAGTGGGATGTATGCCTCGGATTGCGAAGGTGTGTGGGCATCTTGTTTCTGCTGGAACTGTTGATGCTCATTGGGTGTGAGACTCAGCCTCAGAGATATCCTGCGCACGAGAAAATGTATAACCAGGGCTGGCGGTCATATGTGAGAACGAGTGATTGTGGCGAGGAACGCTGGATAGAGTATGTATCGCCGGATGGTCGAACGATGACACTGGGCGATGCAGGAAGGCGCAGGCACAGGGGGGGGCACAGAGGGGGGCATGGGGGGGGGCATGATCATCATGACTGATCCTTTTGTGCAGGAATGTGTGCTGGTGATATAGGAGTTGTGAGACAAGCTGTAAAGTGACTGGTGGCGGTGGTGCTGCCCAGAGTGGCATGGCCACGGCCCCAGTGTGTGCAGGCCAGGGTGGTTGTGTTTAAACACAGACTTTGTCAGGGTAAAAGCATGTATTTGGCGATAATGTGCTTTGTGTGAAGTAAAGCCTTCGCATTGCGAAAGCTATTCCAGGGGAGCCTTGTATGCCGTTGAAAAAC
>JAJDCZ010000023.1 GCA_029260555.1 Phycisphaerales bacterium | reverse complement strand
GCGCTCGCTGCGCTGTCGAACCAAGGGGGCCCTCTGGAACTCCATGCAGAGCGTGCTCGATCAGGTGACCCCGACCGACGCCACAAACTGCTTCACGCACTGCGGATACTCGATACGCTTTGACTGAGAGTGCTCTAGTGGGAGGGGGTGTGCTATCCTCGGGTATGGAATTGCTGACCGATCAATCTTTGCATCAGTTCATGGCGGGGCTTGCTGCCAAGACCCCTCAGCCCGGAGGCGGGGCTGCTGCCAATGCTGCGGGGGCTCTGGCAGCTGCGCTGGCAGCGATGGTTGTTGCGTATTCCATCAACAAGAAATCTCTGGCTGAGCACAAGCCTTTGCTTGAAGATGCCCAGCAAAGGCTGGAACACTTTCGCGAGCACTTTCTCAAACTCATGGATCAGGATGCTCAGGCTTATAGCCTGCTCAATGAGATCCTTAAAAAGCCCAAGGATGACCCTGAGCGTGTGCAAAGATTGCAGAGCATCGTGACTGGTGCGATCAAGCCGCCTGTTGAGGGGATGGATGAATCGTGCAAGTTGTTGCAATTGCTTAGTCAACTTGTCAGCCGAACCAACACATATCTGATCAGCGATCTTGGTATTGCAGCGGTTCTGGCAGAATCATGCACGGCTTCGTGTGCCTGGAATGTCCGGGCGAACTTGCCTTTGTTGACAGATGCTCAGGCTCGAGCAGACTATGAAGCTGCTGCTGAAGCTGCGGTCATGCAGGCCAGCGGGTTGCGCCAAGGCATCGAACGGGCACTTTTGGCATGATTCAATCAATTCACATCAACTTGCCACCTGTCAGCACAGCGCAGGAACGCTGGTCATGAGCCAAGCATTGGAATGGTTTGCCAAGCCCAATAAAGAGGGGGAGGTCGGTTTGCGTTTTTCCTGCACGCAGTGTGGCAACTGCTGCACCGGTGCTGAGGGCTTTGTACTGTTCACAGCTGACGAAGCCAGCAGCATGGCAGACCATCTGGGGCTGACGACGGAGCAGTTTTTTGATCAATATACCTGTGAGACTTCGATGGGTCGATCACTTAAAGAAACGCGAACGGATTTTGGGCTGGATTGTGTATTTCTTGATCGATCAAGCGTGCCCGGGAAGGTGATTTGTAGCGTTTATGAGCATCGCCCAGAGCAATGTCGGACTTGGCCGTTCTGGCCCAGCAATCTGGGCAATGCACGCATGTGGGAGCAAGCGGGGGTCAACTGTCCTGGGCTGGGTCATGGGCATTGTTATTCACCGGAGCACATTCGCCTGACGCGAGACCGTGTTCATATCTGAATACGGGGATATGGGGATGGGTGGGTGTGGGCGAAGAAGGGGCAGAGCAACTATGCTAGGTGAAGGCTAAAAGGGCCAGGTGAGAATATTTGGTTGGCAGCCTTGGTATTGGAGCGTGGATCAATGGCAGATTTGAGACTTGTTGCGGTGACGGGTTCGACGGGTTTTGTGGGGCGTTATGTTGTCCGTGAGCTTTTGAGCCGGGGGTATGGGGTACGGGCACTGGTTCGGAACAGGCACAAAGCCAAAGAGGTGCTGGGCGAAGCGGAGAATCTCACCACGGTGGTGGGTGATGCACTGGATTTGGATTCAGTGGCTCAGCTGGTCGCTGGGTGTGGAGCGTGCGTGAATCTGGTGGGGATTATTCGTCAAGGCGGCAGCCAGACATTCCAGAAGATGCATGTTGATGTGGTTCAAGGGCTGGTTGATGCGTGCAAAGCTGCAAGCTGTGGCCGATTCGTGCATGTATCTGCATTGCGGGCGGATGCTGACGGGGTGTGTGCGTATCAAAAGACCAAGTATGCAGGTGAACGGGCTGTGAGGCTGAGCGGGCTGGACTGGACGGTGTTTCGCCCCGGGCTGGTTCATGGCGAGGGTGGCGAGTTTATTGGCATGGTGCGTAACTGGGTGCGAGGCAAGGATTGCCCCGGGCCTTTCATTCCGTATTTTCGTCGGGGCAAGCCTGCGGGTACGGTGCCTTTGAGCGCAACGCTGTACGAGGATCCGATGGTGGCGCCGGTCGCGGTGGAAGATGTTGCTCGGGCGATTGGTTCGGCACTCAGTGTGCCTGAGAGCATTGGGGAGGTTTACAACCTTGTGGGGTCGCAGGTGATGAGCTGGCCTGAGATGCTCAGGCTGATTCGTGATATGACCCCTGGCAGCGATGATGGACTTGAGCCTGTGGGTATGCCTGGGGATATGTGTGCGATGGCAGCGAAAGTAGCGGGTCGGATCGGGCTTGGGACTTTGTTGCCCTTTGATGAAGGGCAGGCGTTGATGGCCTGTGAAGACTCAACTGCGTGCATGGCCAAGGTGCAAGCGCACTTGGGGTTGAGCATGAGCGGTTTTGCAGAAAGTTATGCAGCGTATGCTGGGTCACGATGAAATGATTTGGAAACATGCAGTGCATTTGAGTTCGTGCGATCTGCCAGGTCACTTGATGAGACTCGTGCGCGATGCACGGGAAGGTACACGATGATTTCACGCTATAAGCAGCGGCTTCTGGGGCATCTTCAACACGAAACCTATGAACCTGCTGCTGTCGATGCACTGGCTGAGGATCTTGGCTTTGAGAGCGCTGAGGGCTTTGCTCAAGCTGTCAAAACGCTCGTCAGCCAGGGGGTGATTGTTGTCACCGCTTCGGGCAAGGTGATCTTGCCTTCCTATGGCGATAGCGATGGAGAAATCGTCGGCGAGTTTCGCAAAGCACGGGGCGGGTTTGGCTTTGTGGTGCCAGAGCAGGTGGTGCGCGAGGGCGACCTGTTCGTGCCTGAACAAGAAACGCTTGATGCCCTGTCAGGCGATACCGTGCGCGTGCAGGTGATGCGCGATAAACGGCGCAAGGGTGGCGGAGCCAGAGGCGGGGGCCAGAGCGGATTCGTGGGTCGTGTGATGGAAGTGCTGGAGCGCAAACGCAGTGCCTATACGGGTGAGTTGACCAAACGAGGGCATCAATGGCTTGCGTATCCCGATGGCAGGCAGCTCTCTGATCCGGTGGTGATCCGTGATGCTGAAGCAAAGAACGCGCGTGAAGGGATCAAGGTTGTCTTTGAGCTGGTGGAATATCCCGAGGGGGACATGCTTGGGGAGGGTGTGATTACAAAGGTGCTGGGTGAAGCGGGTCGGCCTGATGTTGAGACTGAAGCTGTCATTGCAGCGTACAGCCTGCCCAGCACGGAGTTTCCCCCTGCTTGTGTGGATGAAGCCCGGGATGCCTCGCATGATTTTGAAGAACAGATCGCGGGTTTTTTAGAGCGAGGCAATGAAGCCTTGACCGGGCGGGAGGATTGGACGGATCGTTTTGTATGCACGATCGATCCGCCTGATGCCAAGGATTATGACGATGCGATTTCGATTCGCAAGCTCGACGATGGCGGGTGGGAGCTGGCGGTGCATATCGCAGATGTGGCGCATTTTATTGCACCTGGGTCAAGGCTTGATGTTGAAGCGATGGACCGTGGCAACAGTGTGTACCTGCCTCGGCTGGTGATTCCGATGTTGCCTGAGGTCTTGTCTAATGGCATTTGTTCTTTGCAGGAAGGCGTGCCCCGGTTTTGCAAGACCGCGATCATTCGTTATGACACCAGGGGGCGGGTCAAGGCTCGAGGGGCTGCAGCCACGATTATCAAATCCGCCAAACGCATGACCTATCTTGAAGCTCAGGCGCTCATTGACGGCGATCCCGAAGAAGCCAGGCGTCAGGCACGCACCGAGCCGGCGTATACGCCTGAGTTGATCGCAACGGTGAAGATGATGAACGACCTGGCGCGGGTGATTAAAAAGCGCAGGCACCAGGCGGGGATGATCTCACTCGAGCTTCCCGATGCAGAGCTGATCTTTGATGATGAAGGCAAGGTGATAGACGCAGAACCTGAAGACGATGCGTTTACGCACACCATCATTGAAATGTTCATGGTTGAAGCCAACGAGGTGCTGGGGTCGCTGTTTGAGAAGCTGGAAGTGCCTTTGATTCGAAGGATTCATCCAGAGCCGACGCCTGGTGATGTTGATGAGATGCGTCAGGTGGCGCGGGTTGCGGGGTTTGTGATTCCCAAGAACCCCAGTCGTGAAGAGATGCAGGGGCTTCTTGATTCCACACGAGGCAAGCCCGCAGCACGGGCTGTGCACATGGCGGTGTTGCGTACACTGACCAAGGCTGAGTATTCGCCAGCATTAATCGGGCACTTTGCGCTGGCATCTGAAGCGTATGCGCACTTTACCAGCCCGATTCGGCGCTATCCGGATCTGACGGTGCATCGGGCGCTGGCTGCGTATCTTGAGTTGACGGAAAATGGGTCAAAGCCGCCGAGGAATGAGCGGGAAGTGAAAGCCATTGGGGCAAAGTTGCGAGATCGGCTGCCGGATCAGCAGGATCTGATGAAAGTGGGCAGGCATTGCACTGGCCGGGAGCAGAACGCGACAGATGGCGAGCGTGAGCTGCGCAAGTTCCTGGTGCTTCAGCTGCTGGAGACAAAGATCGGCGAGGTTTTCCAAGGCGTGGTGACAGGATGCAACCCGCGCGGGCTATTCGTGCAGATCGACAAATATCTGATCGACGGGTTTATCAAAACCTCCGACATGCCTGGCGATGTTACCCGTGACAATGCCAGACCCAACTGGAGGCACGACTCAAAGAGCGGGTCGATTGTGGATCAGGCTTCGGGTCGATCGTTTTCCATGGGCGATTTGGTCACGGTGATGATCGCCGGGGTGGATATGGAAAGGCGCGAGCTTGATCTGACGATTGCCGACGCTGCGGGCCGAGCTGCGGGCAAGTCTAAAAAGCCAGCACTGACACTGGGCAGCGACATCGGAGGCGGGGTCGGCGAAGGCGGGGGCGCAGGGTTTGGCTCAGTGAAGAAACCAGGCGGCCAGCGGCGAAACCGCAAAAGTAAATCCCGCGATCGCGGAAAGACGGACTACCGCGATAACCGGAAGAAGAAAAAGAAGAAGTAGACGCACAGAAAATCGGCAGGTGCCTGTGTGTTTAGAGCGTGCAGACTTTGCTTTTAAGGGCGCGTCTGTTGAAAGAAGATCGCTCCCTCACGGTCGCGGCTCGTTTATGAGTTTGACTGATATTGATCAATCAGTATCTACGGATGACGCCTCGTACGATGCCCTGGATCTGGCAGAACTTGACGCGGATGGGTTCAAAGTCGGGGTTGGCGGGTTGAAGGCGGATGTGGTCTTCTTCTTTGAAGAAGGTTTTGAGTGTGGATTCGCCATCGGGCAAGAGTGCGACGACGCGGTCGCCGTTGCGGGGGACTTCGGTGCGTTCGACGAGGATGTAATCGCCATCGAGGATGCCTTCATCGCGCATGGAATCGCCTTCGACGCGGAGGGCGAAGGTGGAGTTGCCGGAGTCTGAGGTGGTGCCGAGGATATCGGTCAGGTCGATCTCGTCGACATCAGCGACTTTTTCGATGGGATAGCCCGCAGCGATTTTGCCGACGAGGGGGAACTTGTAAGGCCTGGATTCATCAGGAACCGCGATGCCTTCAGCGATGGACAAAGAGCGAGCCTTGTTGGCTTCGCGCGAGAGCGCGCCCTTTTTGATGAGGGCTTCGACATGCTCGAACACGGTGACTTTGCTGACGCCGATTTCGTCGGCCAGTTCCTGCATCGTCGGGGAATAGCCATAGCGAACACGCCAGTCCCGGATCAGTTTGAGAATGCGAAGTTGTTTGGGTGTCAGATTCATGGTTTGAGTCCTCCATCATCGGCGCCCGCCAACTGAGGCAAGGCCTGGTTTTATGTCTTGTGGTCATACGCGTGCGTGCGGAGAAGCCCGACGATGCCAGACAGCGTCCCAGCGTTTGAGCCTGCTGGTTTAGAAGTCTGGAAAGCGCGAGCCTTGAAAGCACAGGGTTCGTTGCAACTGCCTGTGTTTGAGTTTCAGAGTTGCATGATTCGGCAAGTTGTTGAACGATGGTGCCATCATGAGCAAAGTATTGCTCGAGGTATCGGCCTCCGGGTCCAAGTTGAACAACAGGGCTGATGGAAGCTTTACAGCGTTGTTGGCAGGAATGTTCCCCAGCAACATCGCGCTGATAAAAAAGCCATCCAAGTGAACGACCCATGACCAGAGCACAGCGATTCATTGCGCGCAAGTTGCTCAGCCAGGTTGGAATGTTTGGAAGACAGGGAGTCAGAATCTTCATTGGTTTGGCCTGCTGTTCGGGTGACGATAGCATATCAATATCCGCACGGCAAGCTCTATCGGCATAAATGTCTGTGTTCTATTCAGTTTTTGACAACCATTTGTTGAGTCTGATAAAAACCGGATCATTGATCACAATACCACAAAATTGTGTCGCATGAGAGCTGAATACTGCAAAAAGTGGGGGGTTTTTGTGTTCGTGGAAGGAAATGCCACAAATTTGAGAATCAGGCTTTTTGCAGGTGTGGACCTTTTCTGATGAGGAGCCTGCGAATTTCGAGAATGGTGGTTTGGCTTCGGAGTTTGCCTGCGGGTTGGTCGAGCGAACTGGCGAGTTCGTCGATGGTTCGGGGTTTATCAAGCTGATCAAGGATGGCAATTTGTAGCGAGTTGAGTCCGGCGTGTGAGAGTGGTGCAGGTGAGGTGATGGCATAGCGTGAAGGGTGGGTGCCGAGGTGGGTGTGATGTGCTGGGGCTTCGAGCTGGTTGATGACATCGGCGGGTTCGGTGACGAGGGCTGCCGCACCTTGTTTGAGGAGGTCCAGTGAGCCTTGGGCGCAGGGGTTGTCGACGCGGGCGGGCAGAGCCATGACATCCCGGCCATGATCTTCGACAGCGATGCGAGCGGTGATGAGGGCGCCGGAGCGAATGGCTGCTTCGATGACGAGCACGCCGAGGCTTATGCCTGAGATGAGGCGGTTTCGGCCGGGGAAGTTTTTGGCATCGGGCTCGGTGTTGAGTGGGAGTTCAGAAACGATGGCACCCTGGTTGTTGTCGCAGATGCGGTCGTAGAGGGGCTGATTTTCTGGTGGGTAGCAGACAGCAAGGCCACAGCCCATGACGGCGATGGTTCGTCCTTGTGAGTTCAATGCAGCGAGATGCGAAGCGGAGTCAATGCCTCGGGCGCCGCCTGAGATGATGGTGATGCCTCGGGTTGCGAGGCTGGAAGCAAAGCGTTGTGCTTGTTCAAAGCCATAGGCGGAGCATTTGCGTGAGCCAACGATTGCGACGGGGAAGCGGTCTTGAGTTGTAAAGTCTGGCTCGCCTTTGATGTAGAGGATGAGGGGTGCGTCGGGCAGTTCGCGGAGGAGTGGGGGGTAGGCAGGGTCGTCAAGACTGACGATGTGAACGCTGAGGTTGCTGGCGAGTTGGAGTTCTTTTTTGACTTGCGAGTCGGTTTTTTTGGTCGAGGCGATGGCGGCTGCACGCTTGGGACCGATGCCGGGGATCTTTTCGAGTTGATCGCGTGATGCCGCGAGGACAGCGTCAGGGGAGCCGAGGTGGTGGATGAGTTTGCGTGAGTTGATGGGTCCGATGCCTGGCGTGAGCGTGAGCCTGAGCAGGCTTTGGGTTTCAAGGCTGATGGTCTGCATGGAGGGGAGTATAGCAGAAACCGACAGGGGAGTTTTGGTTTTGTTTGGAGGCTTGGAGGGGAAAGCTAAGATCGCTCCCTTACGGTCGCGGCTCGTTTGTGAGACTTTGGTTGGTGTGATGTATCAGGCGAAGATATCGATGATCTCGCCGGTGGCGATGCGGTTTTCGTAGATGCGTTTTTCAGCCAGAGGCTGAGGTTTTGAGGGGGGAGTGGTTGGAGAGACATCGCCAAGCTTGGGCAATGAGGGTGATGGCTTGTGCGTGGGCAGGGGGGCTGTTAAGCCTGGGGGTCGGAAGGAGGGTTGCTCGGGTGTGAGGCGGAGTCTGATTTGGCCGGGTGCGGGGTTGAGGTTTTCCTGCTCGATGAACTCGTCAAAGCGCTGGGTGATGAGCGGGCGGCAGTGGGTGCGACAGCCCAGAGAACCGGCAGGGTGATCCAGTGTGGATTGATGGACAGGCTCAACGCGCAGGGGTTGAGCGATGTAGGAGGGGAAGTTCGACGAGTTGGAGGTCGGGCCTACCATCGCCTGATGACAAGGAAATGACATACCAGAAGGGCGAGAATCTAAGCGTCCGATAGTTATTGCATTTTGGAGTATTCTGGCGGGTTGAGTGTCGCTTGAGAGCAACACTCAGGATTGGCGGGCGGGTGGGTGTGGTATTTGAGCAACATGGTGCGTGGTGGTGGAGCGACAGCGTGCGGATTGATGAACTTGAATATGAGCTGCCCGAGCGGTGTATCGCGGTAGAGCCGAGCCAGAAGCGTGAAGATGCGAAGCTGATGGTGGTGTGGAGGGGTGAGCCAGAGCGGGTGGAGCATGTGCGGGTGTCGGATCTGCCGGGGTATTTGAAGCGTGATGATTTGCTGGTGTTCAACACGACGCGGGTTTTGCCTGCGAGGTTGCAGGGGGTGAGGCGAGATACGGGCGGAAGGGCTGAGGGATTGTTTCTTGAAGAGCGGGAGGCGGGGGTGTGGGGAGTGTTATTGCGGGCAAAGAGGCTGAGGCCTGGTGTCAGGATCGAGCTTGATGGCGTTGGGGAGAGGGGTGTGGGCGGTGGGCGTTTTGGTCTTGAGTTGATTAAGAGGGATGATTCAGAGCTGGGTGGGTGGATTGTGCGTGTACTGGAGCGTGGTGGGGAAGTGTGTCAGCAGCCGGCGGTTGAGGTGCTGGGGTGTGTGGGGTTGGCGCCGTTGCCGCCTTATATTGTGCGGGCGCGGAAGCATGCTGGAGTGCGGGTTGAGGAATCGGTCGACAGGGAGCGGTATCAGACGGTGTATGCCCAGCAGGCGGGGTCGGTGGCTGCGCCGACAGCGGGGCTTCATTTTTCGCCGGGGCTGATGGATGAACTCAAGGCGGGGGGTGTTGAGCGGACGGATGTGGTGCTTCATGTTTCAACGGGGACATTTCGGTCTGTGGAAACAGAGACGCTGGAAGACCATGTGATGCACGAAGAGTGGTGTACGGTGACGGGGGAGGCTGTGCAGAGGATTGAGTCTGCCAGGCAAGGACGGGTGATTGCAGTGGGGACGACCAGTGCGCGGGCGATGGAGTCATGCGCGATCAGGTGTGAAAGCGGGGAGGAGATTGGGGCGGGAGGGTTTGGAAAGGGGGGGATGGGGGGGGGGGTTGCAACGAAGCTTTTGATTCAGCCGGGGTATGAGTGGCGGTGGGTTGAAGGGCTTTTGACGAACTTTCATTTGCCCAGATCGACGCTGATGGCGATGGTCGCAGCTCTTTTGGAGGTTCAAGGGCAGGTATCCGGGGTGGAAAGGCTCAAGGCGTTGTATGCTCTTGCGTGCGAGAAAGACTATCGGTTTTACAGCTATGGCGATGCGATGTTGATTTTGCCTTGAGTTGGTCGCGTGGTTGAAAAAGTGTTCGCTGGTGGAGTGCGGGTGCGATAAAGAGTCATGGGTGGGTGTGTTTGATGGAGTCTGTGGTTGAGTTGTGTAGCAAGCAGTGAATGGCGGGCGACAGGCGATGAAGCTTGAAACACTAACTCGGGGTATTGAGGGGGTGGTTGAGCCTGCGGGTGAGGCGTGGCGATCGGTGCGGATTTGTGATGTGACTGAAGACAGCCGAACTGTGCTGCCGGGCTCGTTGTTTGTTGCCAGGCGGGGGACGCAGGTTGATGGCTTGGCGTTTGTAGCGGAGGCGATTGATCGTGGAGCAGCAGCGGTGCTGACAACTGATGATGCGATAGTTGGGGAGGCAGGCGGGGTGCCTGTGATTTTGTGTGCTGATGTGCCCAGGGCGTGTGCGTTGATTGCTGAGCGCTGGTCTGGTGATCCTTCGCAAAGGCTGTTTGTGATTGGTGTGACGGGGACCAATGGCAAGACGACGACGGGGCAGTTGATATACAGGGTTTTGAGAAGTTCGGGTGTTCGGACGGGGTTGATCAGTACGGTTTTGATTGACGATGGGGTTGAGATTGCAGCATCTGAGATGACGACGCCGCCTGCGATCGAGGTGAGTCGGACTCTTGGGTTGATGGTTGATGCGGGATATGAGGTTGCGGTTGTGGAAGCGTCGAGCCATGCGCTTGATCAGTGTCGGGTGGCGGGGCTTGATTTTGATGTTGCGGTTTTTACGAATCTGTCAGGCGATCATCAGGATTACCACGGCTCGATGGAGGCATATGCACAGGCCAAGGCGAAGCTGTTTGCCATGCTGAGTGATGCGGGGCTTGCGGTGGTAAATGTGGATGATCCTGCATCTGAAACAATGCTGAGTGGATGCAAAGGGCGGGTGGTGCAATGCACGAGTGGGGATGTGCGTGTGGTGGGCGAGGGTCTTGATGCGCTGGAGCTGGAGTTGATCGGGTTGTGGGGGGAGATTTGTGTGAAGACGGGGCTGGTTGGGGCGCATAATGCGATGAATGTGCTTGAAGCTGCGACGGTGTGTGCAGCGTTTGGTCTGAATCGTGAGCAGTTGGTGCGTGGCTTGACGGGTGTGAAGGGTCCAACGGGAAGGCTTGATCGTGTGGGGTGCGGGGGGTGTGGTGGCGGCGGGGTTGAGGGTGGGCCTGCGGTTTTTGTGGACTTTGCGCATACGGATGACGGGCTGGCGAGTGCGATCGGGTCGCTTCGGCGGGCGATGGATGAAACGAGTGGTCAGCTGTGGGTGGTGTTTGGATGTGGCGGGTTAAAGGATCAGACCAAGCGGGCACGGATGGGTGCTGCAGCAGCCAGGCTTGCTGATCGGGTGGTGGTGACATCAGACAACCCGCGCGGCGAAGATCCGATGGCGATTATCGCGCAGATCATGCAAGGCGTGCCTGTGGATGAGCGGGAAAGGGTGCATGTGGAGCAGGATCGCAAAAAGGCGATTGAGTTTACGCTTGATGAAGCAGGTGAAGGCGATGTGATTCTGCTGGCAGGCAAAGGACATGAACAAGAACAGGAGTTGACAGTAGAAGATGGCAGCGTGTGTGTGATTGATTTTGATGAAGTCAAGATTGCACGAGAGGCACTTGATCGGCGGGCGGATCGTTTGACGCCTGTGATCGTGACTCGACGCGTGGTGGGTGGGGTCGGAGGGGTGGATGGGGTGGGGGGTGAGTTGTGATGGGAGTTGAGGGTATCAAGGCATTCTGGACATATGAGGGATTGGCAAATGCGTTTGGTGGGGAGTTGATCAGCAGGCCAGATGTTGAATTTAGCAGCGGTTTGAATGAAAGTGGTGGGGTTTGTATAGATTCAAGGCTGATTGAGCAAGGCTCGGTGTTTGTCGCAATTCGTGGTGAGCAGACGGATGGACATCTGTTTGTAGCTGATGCAACTCGGCGCGGGGCTGGGGTTGTTGTGGTTGATGATGCAAGTGCAGTTGATCAGCTTGGCGAAGTTGAGCGAGGTCAGGCTGGGGTTGTGCTTGTAGAGGATACCAGGCGGTCGCTGTTTGAAGCTGCGCGGGTGTATCGGGGTTTGCTGGGCGATGTGCGTGTGATTGCGGTGACGGGTTCGTTTGGAAAAACGACAACCACGCGGCTGATTGATGCGGTACTCTCGCAACGAATGCAAGGGGTGTGTTCGATCAAGTCGTTTAACAATGATCTTGGTGTGCCTATGACGATCCTGCGGGTGGGGGTTGAGGATCGGTATTTGATTTGTGAGGTTGGGTCGTCGGGTGTGGGCGAGGTTGAGAAGCTGTCGAGATTGGTGAGGCCTGATTATGCGGTGGTGACAGGGGTCGGAGCTGCGCATGTGGTGGGACTGGGTGGGGAAAAGGGAGGGCTTGAGGGGATTGCAGCTGAGAAGGCGAGTCTTTCCAGGGGGTTGGTGGATGGTGGGGTGCTGATTTTTAATGCGGATTCAGAGTTGTTGTGTAGAGCGATTGATGGGGGCGTGAGGTCATTGAGCTTTGGGCAATCTGACAAAGCGGATTGTCGATTGCAGCGGGTGCAGGAGGATGAGTCGGGCGTGTGCTTTGGGGTGGAGGGGTTTGGTGAGATGAGGCTGACCATGCTGGGGGGGCACAATGCGACCAATGCGCTGGCTGCGGTTTTGACTGGAGATATACTGGGATTGACAGCAGAGGAGATTCGAGCAGGGCTTGAGATGGCGCGGGGTGAAGCGATGCGTCTTGAGCGGGAGGTTGTTGGGGGTGTGACGGTTATCAACGATGCGTACAACGCGAATCCAGAGTCGACAAAGGCAGCGATCCAGACGGTTGAGTCATTGGCAAAGCCGGGCGAGTTTCAGAGGGTGGTGGTGGTGCTGGGGGATATGCTGGAGTTGGGTGAGGGGTCGCTTGTTGAGCATGAGCTGGTGGGAGCACGCCTTGGGTTGAGTGCGTTTGTGACGGATGTGGTGACGGTGGGGGTGGAGGCGAAGTGGGCGGGCATGGTGGCTGCAAAGCGCCTGGGGGATGAGCGGGTTGTGCATATGGACAGTGTGCAAGGCTTGGGGGCGAGTGAGGTCGCAGAGCGATTACAGATTGGTGATCTGGTGCTTTTGAAAGGCTCACGAGCGATGGAGCTTGAACGGGTGGTTTTGGCGTTGAAAGAGAGAGTTCGCGCAGCTGAGGTTGCAGTATGCACGCGAGATCCACAGGCTGTTCACAGTGTTTGTGTTCAGAAAGAACCCTTGCAGGATTAATGATAAGCTGACGGGATTCCATGCTTTACTGGCTGTTGCACCTGACACGAGACTGGCTTTACCAGTACAAGATTTACTCGCTTTTCAGCGTTCTGGATCAGATCCAGTTTCGCGTACTGGCAGCGATGGGTTTGTCGTTTGCGATTGTGCTTCTTGGTGGTCCTGCGACGATTCGCAAGCTGATCGCGATGAAGCTGGGCGATACTGGTGCAACGGATGCGAAGATTTTGCAGGCCCATGCAAAGTCCAAAGCCAATACGCCGACGATGGGAGGCGTGCTGATCGTGGCTGCGATCGGCATCTCGATATTGCTGCTGGCGGACCTGAGCAAGTTTTATGTGCAGATGGCGTTGATTGTGCTGGTGTGGCTTTCGGTGCTGGGCGGTGTGGATGACTATCTGAAGTTGACATCCGCCTGGCGAGGCGGGTCCAGGCAGGGGCTGCACGCTTGGGAGAAGCTGGTGTTTCAGCTGGGGCTGGGGCTTTTAATGGGTCTGTTTTTGTATCGCCAGTCGCCGGGGACGGTGCAGGATCTTGGGCATGTGTTGAACTTGCCGTTTCAGAAAACTTATACGACGACCGCGGGTGAGTTGAATCCCGGGTTGTGGTTTTTGCCGTTGCCGATCTTTGTGTTGGTGTGTGTTTTGATGATCACGGGTATGTCCAATGCTGTGAACATCACAGATGGGATGGATGGCCTGGCATCGGGCATTAGTGCGGTCGTGTCGATGGGTTTGACGGTGCTTGCGCTGGTCGCGGGGTCATTGGCCGCATCGCAGTATTTGCTGGTGCCTTCGATTGCATTTGCAGATGAGCTTGCGGTGGTGGCGGGGGCGATGGCGGGGGCATGTCTGGGGTTTTTATGGTGGAACTGTTCACGGGCACAGATGTTTATGGGCGATACAGGATCGCTTGCGCTGGGTGGGTTGATCGGTTTTCTGGCGGTGGCGATTCGCCAGGAGTTTGTCGCTTTGGTAATGAGCGGAGTGTTCCTGCTGGAGATCGGGTCGGTGGTGATCCAGGTTGCGTATTTCAAGAGTACCGGCGGCAAGAGGGTGTTCAAGTGTGCGCCATATCACCATCATCTGCACGCGTTGTTGTGGACAGAGCAGCAGGTGGTTGTGAGGCTTTGGATCGTGTCGATTTTGCTGGTGGTGGTGGGGCTTGCATCCCTCAAGCTGCGCTAGAACAAAGAGGTGGAGGAGGGGAGGGGGGTGGGTGGGGTCAGGTATTGCCAGCGTTGATGATGAGCAGGGGGCTGAGAAGTCTGGGGCGGTCTTTGATGGGGCCGAACTTTCCGGGGAGGATGCGAATGCGCAAGGCTGTGGGCGGGAACTGGGCATCACCTGCAAGATCAAGTGTGATCTGGTGCTCGGGTTGATCTGCTGAGAGGCTCAGGGTGTGGAGCAACAGCCATTGATCAGCACGCTGGACAAAGAACTGAGCCTGACAGTTGCCCCAGTCGCGGTCTGCGGGTGCGAGGTCGATGGTGGTGAAGAGGTTGAGCGTTCCAGGGGGGAGCGTCCAGCGTACATCGATCGGTCCTGGCAGGTCGATTCTGGAGAACGGCTGAAGATCTGTGTGGATTGCAGGCGGAGCGGACCAGAACAAAGGCTCGACGGGTTGGTAGCTTTGAACAAGTTGTGAACTCAGGGGGACAATGCGCTTTGCATCTGGAACCAGAGCGATGATTTGATCAAGTGAAAGCGTGATCGAAGTGTTGTCGATACGCGATTCTGGATTAGTTTCATCTGATTCGCTGGGTGTTTTTGAGGCTGACAGCGAGGGATTGATGCTGAGTGTGGTGGCGTTTGGATAAGTGATGGTTGCGGTGAAGTTTGAGCCATCGTTGAGCCAGAGCCTTGAGTTGGCGGGTGGAGTTTGAGGGTTGGCAAGATGGAGGCTGACGATAGAACTGAGCGGGATTGTTGAGGTGTTGTTGTCGTGTTCGATGATGATGTCGTGGTTGATGGATTCGATGAAGCCAGTGATGGTGTCGCTGTTGGAGAGGACGATGAAATCCTGATCGGCATTTGAAGAATCTGTTTGAGTACCAGTTGCGGTGAGTGATGCGAGGTTATCCAGGGGGATGGTGAGGGCGCCGAGCAGGGGGTGGTGCCAGATGATGGCGGGTTCTGAGTCGTCAGGAGAGATTGGATCTTGCTTGACGAGCCAGCCTGTGAACGACTGGCCATCGGTTGTGGTGGCGGTGCCGCCCCAGGCGTCATCTGGTGGGGGGGAGTGCGGGGCGGGGAGCGGGGTAGGGGATGGGGTGGGCGAGGCAGCGTTCGAGGACAGCAAGGGCGATTGAATAAAGAGTGCCAGCGTGTCTTGCAAGTTGAGTTGATCAAGAGCGAGCGGTTGATCTGTGAGTGATGTCGAGGTGAGGGTGTGTGCCTGGATTCGGTTGTGGCGGGCAGTGAGAAGGGTCCAGCGTCTGGGGGGCTGGTTCTGGAGCGGTTCGTTTTGGACCGCTGCGACGACAGGCAGGCTGCATGACGCTGAAGCGAGTATGAAGATGATCAACCGGGTTGGTGTACGCATGGTTCGGTTTACTCGAGGGTTACTTCTGAAAGATCGGCAGATATCGCTTGGGCATTTGCAGAATAATGAGAGCCATGGCTGTCCCATAACTTGGACCGACGGTGGTGTCAGCCCATGAGTTGTCATCGAGTTGCTTTTCGATGAGTTCCTGGCGGATGGCGGGCCACCATGTTCCCCAGGCATCTCCGCCTGCGAGGTAGGTTGCCTGGACTGCGTAGTAGTGGCCATAGAAGTAGTGTCCACGGGCAAGACGGACGCGTCCGGGGAGTGCGTTGGTGATCAGATAATCTACGCCTTTGTCGATGGCGTCATCAGAGTAGATTCCTGCGTAGTAGAGGCTGGCGACCCCGGCAGCGGATCGGGGCCAGGCGCTTGAGCCTGAGGGGATCTGGTACCTGAATCCGCCATCGGGGTTCTGGCAGAGCCTGACATATTGCACAGCTTTGTCGATGGTTGCTTTGGAGACTTCGATGCCTGCGTTTCGGGCCGAGCGCATGCCCATGATCTGGCAGATGGTGACGCTGACATCAGCATCATACGGGACGGGGTTGTAGCGCCAGCCGCCTTGTTCGTTTTGGGTAAGTTCGATGAGGCGGATTGCTTTGATGAGTGTTTCGTGGATTTGATCAGCCAGCTGGGTTTGGCCTCCACCAGCGGTCATGCCATAGATTTCGCCGAGGAAGAGGGTTGAGAATCCATGGCCATACATTGGGCCGTTGGCAGCATCGGAGGCGATGAGGCCGTTCTCTGCTGCTGCATCCAGAACGAACTGGAGTCCTTTTTCGACATTTGAGCTGTATTGACCACGGCCCGGAGTGTTGCCATCAGCCATGAAGGCAAGGCAGGCAAGGGAGGTGATGGCGACATTTTTGCCATAGCGCCCGCCTCCGAAAGAGCCGTCGTCATTTTGCTGGGCTGCGAGGTAGGCCAGGCCTTTGGTGACAGCAGCATCCAGCTCGGGTGTGATTTCACCAGCCAGGATATTGTTCTCAGCGGAGGTGTTCGATGGGGATGGAGGGGAGGCGGGAGGTGGGGTGAGGGTGTTTTGGGCAAAGCACTGCAGCGTGCAGAGAACTGGGAATACGGACAACATGAAAGAGAGTTTGCGGGTATGACTCATGGCTTGGCTTCTTCTGCGAGTTTCTTGTAGTAGGCTTCGGTGAGGCTTTTGTATAACGAACTGAAGTGGTCACTTGTTCCCTGCATGAGTGAAGAGCGAAGTCTGCCAGGCAGGGCACCCCAGGTGGTCTGGTCGGGAGCCTGCCAGGGGGCGAGCTGGGTACTTTGCCCGCTTGGGGGTGTGGCGGGGTTGCGGCTGTCGCCCTGGCCGGCGCTGGAAGCGTTTTGAGATTGAGGCTGAGATGGCTGGGATTGACTCTCAGACTGGGACTGGCTTTGTGATGAACTTGAAGACGAGCTTGACGAAGATTGTTGTTTGGCAGCTTCGATCATGGCATCGAGCTTTTTCAGGATGTCCTGTTGAAGCCTTTGTGTCACGATGGAAGCATCATGACTTTGACTGAGCCGGTCTGCGGTCTGCTGCATGAGATCCACAGCCTGGGCGAACTGTTCGGATGCCTGCTCAAGTGAAAGTTTGCGATCAAGTGCTTGTCTTGCAGCATCAGGGAGATCGCTTTGAGGATTGGATGTGCTGGACGAGTCGGGTTCAAGCCCCAGCAGCTCATCAAGCGAAGGAAGAGGCTCTGGAGGTGCGGGATCAGACCCAGCAGAATCTTCTGAGGCATCACTGGGAGGTTCAAGTGTGGTTGAGAAGTTGATTGTGTGATTGATCAGCGGATAGAAAAAGCCTTGCTCAATATAGGCAACAGTAAGATAGCCAGAAGTGGGTTGAGGCGGCCCGGATTTGGGTTGATCCTTAAGTTTTTCGATAAGTTTACGAGCCTGGATTGCAAGGTCGCGCTGGAGTTGACCGATGCGGTCGAGCATGATGGATGAGGCGCCATTGTCGTGGGCGTTTCGTGTCAGGTCCGCAGCTTCGAGTTGCATGGCGCGAAGCAGGCGAAGTTCTGCCAGTGAGGGGATCAGTGGCGGCGGGCTGGAAGAACCTGAGCCTGAGCCTTGCCCGCCAGCTTCAGAAGCACTGCGGAATGAATCCTGATCTTGTGAATCGGGATCATCCTGGAGTGCCTGGACGAGGGATTGAAGTACGCGGATGGCGGTGTCCTGATCCATGATGACGAGGCTGTCAGCTTTGCTGGTGGCAAGGCGTTCAGCTGCGGATTTCATGGCGTTGGTGATGCGATGGTGGGCAAACATGACAACGCTTGCATCGGCGAGTTGTTCGGTTTTGTCAGCCAGATCGGTAAGCGTTTGAAGGAGTGTTGATTGTTTGGCGCCGAGTGTGCGCACGCTGGAACGCTGACGCCGGGTGAGGGTCTTCCCAACCAGAGGCGATGTTTCAGATTGCAGGGCAACTTGCTCTTCAAGAGCTTGCCTGTAGGTATCACGAAGTTCCTGGCGCTGCTTCTGGGCTTCGCGGGCAGCTGCATTGTCGTCAAGCTTGCGTGCTTTATCGCGGGCTGATTTGAGAGAGACAAGGCTGAGCTGTTCCTGGTCGTCAGCCTGGGTTGTTTGAACAGGCTTTGAGCGCAGGTGCGTGACGGCTTGAGACTGTGCAACTGATGCAGAGGAGAGGTCGCTTGCGATGGGTTGAAGCTGGGGGCTGGCTGCTTTGGCGTGGACAGCAAGAGTATTGGTGTGCAGTCGCATCATGCCGGGGGCAAGGGTCTGGGTGTCTTCGGGTGTGGGTACGGGTTGATTGAGAATGGCGAGTTCTTTTTCCTGATCGAGGATGAGGTTTTCGATAGCTTGGATGATGGTTTGGAGTTGGCGACGGAGGGCTTTGTCTTTGTTTTGCTGGCTGGCTGCCAGATCATCGAGCATTTGCTGCATGGATTGCAAAGCTTGTTGCTGGGCGCGGGTGGCAGAGGAGCCCTGGTTTTGTTCGATGGCATCGGCAGCCTGATTCAGTTGATCGGTGAGGCCCTGGCTTCGGCCCGTAGCAGCAGCTTGGTCCATGCCTGCAGCGGATGCAGGGTCCAGGTCGTTCATCTGGCGGGCGCGTTTGGTGAGTTCGTCAAGAGCTTCGTCAGCTTGCCTGGCCAGATCGCGCTGACGCTGGGCGATGCGCTGCAGGTCGGTAAGTTCCTGATCAGAGAGTTCATCAGCACTCTTGGCGATGGTGTCCTGAGTGGTGCTTGCGGTCTGATCCATGAGCGATCGTTGTTGGGAGAGCAGTTTTTCAATGGATCTGCGGACGACCCAGCTATCCTGGCCTCGATCGAGCATTTCGATGACCTGTTCAAGGTTCTGGCGTGTTTCATCTTGAGGCTGAGTGATTGAAGCGGTTGATTCGCTTTGACTGATGCTTTGGGCGGCTTGATCAGAGCGTTGCACAGCGGTCTGAAGCAGAGTTTGTGCATCATCAAGCAGGCTTTGCAAAGCGGAGTCGTTCAAGGCGTTTTTCTGAGCACGCTGATCGAGTTGATCGATGGTTTGTGACAGGCTCGAGATGCGCTGTGAGATTTCAGTTTGTTGTTTGAGTGCGTTCAAAGGCGATTGCTCAGAACGAAGAGCCCCGGTTAGTTCACGCTGATTCTGTTCCAGGCGGATGGCTGCTTTGCGGACACCTGTCAGGGCAGCTTGCATCTGCTGGATCATCTGACTTTGTGAGATGATCAGGATGCGGCGGCTGGTCGAATCTGTTTGCTGACCCAGTGCATCCATGGCGCGGGCATGGAACCAGAGTTCATCACCCGGGATCAGTCCCAGTACACTCAGGTCGGCGTTTTCCCAGGCCGCTGTGGATTCCTGTGTGATCTGAGGGGTGTTGGTGGTGGCGACAACCTTTGGCTGGGCGAGCGGGTCGGCGGGGGCGCCGTCGGAGCTTGCGGGTTTGCGGGCGTGCTGCATGAACAGGGCGATGGAACGAATGCCTACATCATCACGGGCTTCGCCCTGGACATTGATGACAGCAGAGGCCAGCATGGTCTGGTCTTGAGGCGGGTCGGTGATGGCTGCTGTGGGCGGGGTATCGGGGTTAACGCGGAGATGAAAAGCGGCATCGTGGTCCAGTGCAATGTCGTGTTGATCAGAGGCATTGATGGGAAGGCGAATGGTTTGTGCTGCAGACCAGGAGAGTGTCCACGATTTGGAATCTGGTGATGCGATGGCGGTGGGATTGGTGATTTGATTATCAAGAACGCGGCTGCGCCAGCTTGGGTTGTCAGGCTCAGGTGGGGGCATGGGTTTGTTGAAGTTGAGTGTGAGATCGATGCGCGAGCCTTGCAAGATGGGGGTGATGATGGAGCGTTCGTCGGTGCCGACGCCGAGGCTGATCTGGTTTGTGATCCAGGGTGTTGCAGTGAGGTCGATGTCCTTGGTGTAGTCTGGGGGGGTGATGGTTGCAGAGGCTGAGGTGATGCGTGGGGGGGTGATCAGCTGGATGCGTGCGGGGTCGGTCTGGTCGTCTGCGGTTTGGAACCAGTATTCCAGTTCGATGGTGGGGTTCTTGATTTTGCTTGTGGGGGCGGGGATGACGGGATCGATGAGCCTTTCAAAGAGGGTGCCTGTGAGTCCAAGGCCTTGAGGCACATCGATGCGCTGATTTTGATTGGTGAGGGAGGTGTGCAGTGTTGGTCCTGGCGTGCCATTGGTGATGATGCGATAGCGGGCGCTCATGGGTGTGTGGTCTGGTGCAGTATCGGTGTGGACGAGTGCGGCACGGAGGGCCAGGGTTGAGCCAATCGGGTGCAGGCGGGTACGCATGGCATCAGCAACGCGGGTGCGCTTGGGCCATGCAGTTTGTGTCCAGGGTGTGAGTGTGCGTGAGAGGCCGATGGGTGTGAGTGTGGGTTCAAGGATGCTGGCGGTGATGAGGAGGGTGAGCGCGGTCATGCCCAGCAGGCCGCTGTGGATGACCCGGCGAGGGTTGATGAACTGGCTCGGGCGAAGGTTGTGGAGTTTGTGCTGGGCGAGGTTGGCGAGGTGTTGTTTGAGCGGGTCCATGGGGCTGGCGGGATCGGGCGGCTCAGAACCGAGTTCCAGACCAATGGCGAGGGTGTCAGGGAGATCAGCCCGTTTGCCGGGGGAGGTGTGTTCCAGGCGCAGGGCAAGTTCGGTGAGTGAGGGCCGAAAAGCAAGGGCTGGGCGGATCCATCGGGTGACAGCGTGGTAGAGCAGCCCCAAGCTGACAAGCCAGATGCCAAAGCGGAACCAGGCGGGGAATCTGAGCAGGTAGTCAAACAGGATCAGCATGGCGAGGGCTGCGATGACAAGACCCGTGAGGGAGCTGATGTTTTTGATGAGCAGGAGTGTGCGGATGTACCTGCGGACATGGCGCAGTTGATCTCGCAGGGCTTTGGCAGCCTTGTTGATCGAGTTGTCGCTTTGAACGGGCTGACTCATGGCTGCTGACAAAACTCCGGGGGACTCACAAGGAACTACGGACGGTCATGGATGTATGATCGAATCAATCCTTATTTACCATCGGCGCAATGGGTGTTTTTTCTCTGTTCAAGGGCTGATCTGGCGCATGGTTGCGTTCAATACAGGCAATATGAGCCGGTTTTCTGGGACCGTGGGTTGATTTGGCAATGAATCGGGATCAGATTACAGAATCAGCCCCTGTCAGTGGATCGGTTATGAGATTCCCGGGATCAGAGGACATCACCAGTCCGTGCGTGCTGGGCATACTCGTACAGCCAGGCAGGAATACCGGGTTGCTTGAGGAATTCATCTATTGCAGCTTTTAGGTCGGTTGGCGATGTTCTGGTCATGGTCGCACTCGGGAGCGTAGATGACATGACCTATCCCATGCAGCGCACTGATTAGACAGGCACTGGTACGGCATTCTCTAAGGACTGTTTCAAGAACACTTATACCAGCTTCAGCAAGATCAGGAGTATCTTCAGCACACAGGGATCCTTCGATACCACCCATGTCCCAGATCATGTAGACCGCGCCATCAACTTTGGAGGTTTCAGTAAGATTGCTATGTGGGTCTGTGCCACGACAGCCACAGACCTGGTCAAAAAGATCCTTGTAGAGCGTGATCACGGACAGCATCCAGCGAACTTGTAAATCAGAGGACACGCCCTCAGGCTGCACATCTCTTGTGTATGGTGAAGCTGAGCTGAAGATGAACCAGATGGCACCGGCAATTTGTTTATCGTATAGCGCTCCGCCAGAAACCCCGGTGAGTTGAAAAGACGAATCATGTAATTCGTCACAACTGATGGATCAAGGGAACAGAACAGGTCATTGCGAGTGTCCATCTCTGAACTCATGCTCGCAGGATGGCAGTGTGCATCGGAGTAGCCTTGCTCAAAGCAGGAGGTGCCCCATTCATCGTAACATGGTGTTTGCATACTCGTGGCGTGCAAATCTCCTTTTGAGAATTGGCATATTGTGATGCAAATTTGGAGGGGGTTACGCCAGGCGGATGAGTCTTCTGGTGATCCATTCGATGGTGAGGAGTGTGATGAGCAGGATGAGGACGGGGGGTGTATCCCAGAGTTTTTCGATGCGAGGCTCGCTGATGATCAGCCTTTGACGGTTGGGGATGAGGGCCGCGATGGTGTCCAGTTGATCCGGGTTGACCATTTGACCTGAAAACTCTTGCGTGTGGTTGGCAAGCTCAGCCAGGGCAGCGTGATTGGTTTGTGGTTTTTGCATCTCGTCGTCGGGTCTGTGCACGATCAGGCGGGCGGATGGGTGTGGGGACTGAATGGTCAGGCTGGGGTCGGCGAGTTGTATGCGGAAGGTGCCGGGCTCTGAGGGTGTGTAGGTGCTGGTAAAGACCGCAGCGTAGTCTCCAGCATTGCGTGAAAGACGGATCGTCATGGGTGCGATCCAGGCATCATCTGGTTGATCATTATCATCTTGCGTGACGGGTGTGATGCGCACCGCGATGGAATCAGGCATTGAGTTGAGCAGGGATTGGTCCATGATGCGCACAGTGAGCTGAACAACCTGGTCGACGAGGGTTTGCTGGGGGCTAGCGGTGATGATGACGGGCTGGTTGAGTCTTGCCAGGCTGTCACGCCCAAGATAGCGGATGATGGGGAGCCAGAATCGTTCGGGCAGGGCTTCGCCTCGTGCGTAGCGCCAACGCCAGATTTCGTCGGTGGCAACATGGACGACTCGGCCTGAGCCGAAGCGCATGGTGGTGATGATGGGAAGGGCAGTTGAGGCTGCGGGGTTGTCTGCAGAGATGCCCAGCGCCAGGATCTCTGTTGCAGGTTTGAGTTGACTCGGGTCTATGGACTCTGACCATCGCAAGCGTGACCAGCCTGTAGCGGGGTCGCTGAGCTGCGCGGGCCAGGGATTGGATTTGTCGCTGCTCAGACGCAACAGCCCCAGGCGTTGAGCAAGGGGGGTGGGCGCGAGCACGATGTCTTGTTGTTGCGTGGAAGATTGTGAAGCAGCAGGGGGAAGGAAGGGGAGCAGATCGGCCAGTGGGGTAGACCGCCAGTTATGGGCAGCGGTTGTCGGGCCTGCGATGAGAAGCAGGCCTGCGCCTTCCTGAGCGACATGGTCCTTGATCTGCTGGAGCTGGGTTGTCGAGAGGACTTCGCTGGCCAGATCACCAAGGACAACGACATCGATGCTGGACCATTCGCTGGGCGAGCGGGGGATGGTATCGAGGATGACATCGCCTTCCTGGAGATATTGTCGGTGGGGAGCGACGAGCAGAGCTGATGAACGGATGGAAGATTCACGCAGGAGCAGATTTTTGATGTACCGATATTCCCAGCGCGGGTAGCCATCAAAGTAGACGACGCGAAGGGGGCGATCAGCCAGCTGAACCCGGATGTCCATCGAGTTGTTGTCGTCAAGGAGTTCTTTTTGATCAGAGCGAACCACGACCCGCCAGTGCGCTTCGCCTGGTTTTTCAGGCTCGGTTTGAAGCGTGATGACGGGCTGATCATTCAACGGGTCTTGGCTGGGGATGATGGTTTGTGAATCAAGCACAATGGCGGTGGCAGCATCGACAAGTTCAACGATGATCTCAGCGGGGGGCTTGTCGCTGAAGCCCGCCAGACTCAGTTGGACCTGCACGGGCACCGCATCGTGGACGAAGGCTGCGCTGGGAGCACGCGCAGCAGCGATCGAAAGATCGCCCAGAGGCGTTGGTGAACCCAGAGGCACCGCAAGGATGGGCAAACGCTGGGATTGAAGCAGACGGGCGGTTGGTCTGCTCAGTGAAGTGATGCTTTGACCATCGCTGAAGATGATGATTCCAGCCAGAGGCTTGCCTGCGTTTTGTTCAAGTGCCTGCCTGATGGAAGTTTCAAAATCGGTGCGCTGGCCTGTGGGCGGAGTGAGTCTGATGGGCTGGTCTGGTTGATCTGAGGGGGGCAGGTCAAAGGCTCCTGCAGCAAAGCCGAGCCATTGAATGTCATGCTGGGTCGCGAGTGAATCAAAGGTCTGGGTGTGGTCCTGAAGGATGGTTTTGAGTTGATGATCGCGGGTGATGAGGGTGTCTTCTGTCTGGACATCAGCGATGGTCATTGACGCTGAGCGATCCATGAGCACGACGAGCGTGTCGTTTTCGGTGCGCTGGCTTGCCTGTTCCAGGCGCGGATCAGCGATGATGAAAACCAGAACCAGGAGGATCAATGCTCGTACTGCGCCCATGATCCTTCGAGGCCAGACGGGGCCTAGAAGTTGGCGATATGACCACCATGCGATGAGTGTGATGGCGAGCACGATGAGTGCCCAGCCCCAGCTGGGGATGGGATAGCCGAGGGAGAACTTGACGCCTTGGGCGCCCGGTGTGAGATCATTGATGCCAAGCGTTTTCCAGATCGAGGAGCTGATCATGTGACAACTCCTGCTATAGGTTTACGGGCGTGGCTTGCGATGCGGGCGAGGCATGTTTCGATGATGGCAAGAACCAGAGCAGCGATGAGCAAAGGCAGGCTGAGCAGATCGCCCGTGTTTGTTTGCTGCATCTGAGTATTAATCGCATCTGCTGGTGATTGTTCATCGAGCAGGATGGGTTCCTGATTGTGAAGGGCATTGCTGAGCCAGTCGATGATGGTTTTTTCATCAGAGATGCTCGTGTTGCCAGCGTGTGGATCAGGATTAAACGCGATGATGCCTCGCGAGCGGCCGGTTGCATCATGAAGCTGCCAAATGCCAGCGTGACTAACAGCCCGGGCAACTTGAGTGGGCGGTGGATCAATGCGATCAGGGCCAGAGCTTGCAGATGCTTTGGTGAGTGTCATCTGGCTGAGCGGGCCAGAAAGTCTCTGGCCTGCGATGCGAGTGCGAGACACCAGTGATCGACTTGATGAAGCGCGGATCAACTCATGAACCAGAGGCACAAACAAAGGCTTGGCAGGCAGATTGGTCCAGTCAGGATCAAGTGCAACAGCCAGAAAGATCACCAGGCCTGAGGAGACATAATCGCTGGTATCCTGTGAGGGTCTTACAGCGAGCATGATGGGGTCGCCATCAGCAGTGCGAAGCACGATGTCGTTTGGGTTTTCAGGGTAGGCTGAGAGTCTTTGCCAGATGGAGACGGGCTGAGCGAGGGCTTCATATTCGCCTGCGATCATGGCGAGCAGTTGCTTTCCTTGCTGATCCGGGGATGGATTGAGTGCAGCGGGTTGGTCCAGACGCATGGGTTCTCGGGCAATGGTCCAGGGGAGATTAAAAGCGGAGCGCATGGCATCGTGCCAGAGGTGTACGCCTTGGTTGGCAGGTGTAAGCACGACTGCAGAGCCACCTCTTTGAACAAAAGTTGCAATGTCAGGCCAGGCATTTGCAGGCACCTGATCAGGCTCTGCGATGAGAAGGGCATCGATGGATGCCAGTGTGGGCGGGTCGATGTTCAAAGGCTTGATGTCGATGGTGGTAATGGGCGAGCCAGGTGCAGGAGCAAGTGCAGCACGGACCCAGTCAGCGCCAGCAAAAGCAGCGACGCCTTGATCAGGAAGAAACTGGCTGGATGAGACAACACCGACACGGATCTGCTGGCGAAGCTGAATGACCGCACGACGCAGGTTGTCGCCCAAGAGGGCGTCATTGTCAATGCGAACTGCCAGCGTTGTATCCTGAGGCTGACCAGAAAGTGAGGGATCAGACAACGAAAGTGTTGCAAAGGCCTGTTCCTGGCCCGGCTGCCAGCGGACAGATGCCTGGGTGCTGGCGCTTTGGGATCGTCCGGATTCGATTGAAGCGTTGATGGTGGTAGTTGCTTTGGTGCGGACGATGGGGCCGCTGCGGGACAGCTCAATGCGCAGCTGGATTGGTTCAGGTGCTATGTTGCGGTTGTTCCCTGTGAGCACGATTCGGCGCATGGGTTCAAGTTGAGTGATGGTGATGTTTGATGCGGGTTGAAGGCGACTGGGTGATGTTGCGATGAGAGTGAGGCTGGCAAATCGTTGTGAGATGTCGTCGATGGTCTCTTGGGGGTTGATTGATCCTTTGCGAAGAGAACTGAGCAGGACAATGGTGGCATCAGCCTCGGACAGATCGGGCAAAGGCTCGACAAGTGAAAGGGCGCCTGTGATATCAGCCTGAGCATCAGCAGGTTCAATCGCTTCGATGGCGCGGATGACCGCTGCGTGGTCAGTGCTCAGGCTCACAGCAACTCTGGGAGGCGTAGAGAGAAGGATCAAGGCAACGGGCGTGCTCTGGTTGAGCTGGTGCATGACATCCAGTGCAGAGTCGATGTGACCCGAGAGTTCTGAAGCCGAATCCCGGGTCGTGAGCGTGGCGTTCAGGCTGTCATCGACGAGGATAAAGACCAGTTGGCTGGCAGCATTTCCCGGGAGCTTTGCAGAACTGAGCATGGGGCCTGCCAGACCCAGAGCTATCAAGGCGACCAGAGCGATGCGCGTCAGCAGGAGCAGGAGTTGCTCGAGCGTCAGGCGTTTGCGCTGTTTGTTGTATGCTTCGATGACAAAGCGCATGGCAGCGAAGACGACGGGGCGTCTTTTTCTGCGCATGAGCAGGTGCAAGAGAATGGGGATCGCAATGCACGCGATGCCAAGAGCTGCCATGATTGGATGGAGGAAGGTCATAAAGAGGTTCCGGGTCAGCTGAGCTTGGAGCGTTTGATCATGGCGTTGCGGTGGGCGATGAATGAAGCAAGCGTGGGGCCTAGCCACTCGTGCGTGTTGACGAGTTGGTAGTCAAACCCGAAGCTCCGGGCAAGTTTCTGGACGGCTTTGTTGTGTGCATTGATTGCATCGAGGTAGGACTGTTTGATCGCGCGAGGGTCAATGCGAAGCATCGGTTCGCCTTCAAGGCCTTGAAAAGGAGCCGGGTCGGCAAAGTCAAAGGTGAGTTCGGATTGGTCCAGCACCTGGAACACGACCAGATCATGCCCGCGATGGCGAATGCGAGCCATCGCCTGGCGCAGCGTGTCAAGATCTTCAAACATGTCGCTGATCAGTGCAATAATGCAGCGGTTGGTGACCTTGGCAAGCGTTTGATCAATCGCCCTTCGCAGGTCTGTAGGCTTGTCTACGGGATGAACAGCAAGGGCACGGACGATCTGTCTCCAGGTGCCTCGACTTGATGAGCGACCGACGAACGAAAGGGTTTCATCTGCAAAGGTGACCATTCCCACGCGGTCGCCCTGTGAGAGTGTGATGTAGGAAAGGGCAGCAGCGACCGCGGTGGCATGGTCAAACTTGGTCCAGTTGTCTCGGCCATCGATGCTGGTTTTCTGGGCGCTGCCTGATGCTTCAGCAAACAGGCGTGAGCCGAAGTTCATCGAGCCAGAGCAATCGACCATGACAATCAGATCGACATTGGTTTCCTGCTGATATTGTTTGAGGTGGAGCTTGTCAGAGCGGGCATAGACCTTCCAGTCCAGATGTCTGATGTCATCGCCTGAGACATACGGGCGGTGCTGGGCAAAGTCGACGCTGAAGCCTTTGTAGGGCGAGCGATGCTGACCACTCATGACGCCTTCAACAATCTGCTTGGCGCGAAGCTCAAACGAGCCCAGGCGGGCGAGCGTTCTGGGGTGCAGGTACATCGACGCATCGATCTCGGTGCTTGATGGAGGAGGAGAGGATGGGCGGTCTGCCTGTGGCGAGCTGGTCATGTGTTCATGGTACCGAATGCTTTGAGGCCCGGTTTCCTGTTGCTCTGAGATTGATCAAGTTGCACGAAAATGCCTGTGACAGGTGCAATGTCGGGAGATTTGCCATAAATCGTGCAATGATGTGCCATGCAAGGGCCAAGGACTCAACGATTGTGCATGCGTGTGCCCACAATGAACGATGTGGAGGCATATCACGCAGTTTTTCAGGCAAAAACTGCGATGCGATTCATTGGCGATGGTTCGATCAATAACGATGAACAAGTCACAGCACGCATTCAAAGAGCGAAAAACTTTCATCGTGAACTTGGTTTTTGTCTCTGGGCTATGGAGTTGACAGTGGCTGATGCAAAGACCGGGGCACCTGCGGGTACGGTCATAGGTGATTGTGGCCTGGTGCCTGTAGCTGCCAAGGGGCCCGAGATCGAGCTGGCCTATCGACTGAATCCTGCATATTGGGGTTGTGGGTACGCCACGGAGGCTGCTGGCTCAGCGTTGCTATTCGGATTGGCACAGGCCGGGCTGGACGAGGTCATTGCGGTGGCATATTCGCAAAATAAAGCATCGCTGGGTGTGCTTAATAAGATTGGAATGCAGCACGAGGGGGTGACGGATCGCTATTACGACACTCAGCTGGAGCTGTTTCGTGCGGATCAATCTTTTTTAGAACAGATGTGATCAATAGCTGCATGATTGTGCATAAAAAACGGCCCGGTTGAATAACCGGGTCGTTTGCGGTGTGATTCGTCAACTCATTGCGGGAGCCAATGAATCAGATGCTGTGGATTCATGACGAATCTGCGGCTTTGGGCGTTATTGTCAGTCTTGTGAAGCGCGTTTGACGATCGCTGCAGCGTCTTGTTCATCAACAATGCGATCGTGATTGAAATCGGCTCGGGGATCCTGAGCCTTGATCAGATCCATCGCTTTGGCGACATCCACAGAGTCAACCTTGCCATCGCGGTTCAGGTCCATCTGCCTGGTCTGGCGGAGGGATTGCATTTTTTCGCGCATGGTCTGGCGGGCGGCTTCTCGTTCTTCGCCCAGGAGTTTGCCATCGCCATCAGCATCAAACTGCTCGAGGATCTGCTCATGAAGCGTTTTCATCTGAGCTTGCCGTTTTTTCATCTCAGCTTTGCGAGCTTCGTGCATGGCTTTGCGTTCAGCGTCGTTCAGTGTGCCATCTTCGTCAATATCAAAGCGTTGAAGCATCTCAGCGCGCATCTGCTCGCGTCTTTTTTGCATCTCTGCGCGAGCGTTTTCGCGTTCAGCATCATTGAGTTTGCCATCGCCATCAGCATCAAATCGCTTGAGCATGGCTTCCCTGCTGGGGCGATCCGAGTCGCGGCGACCTTTGCGGGAGTGTCTATTTTGACCTTCAGGACCCTTGCTGCAGTTGGAGCAGCCCTGACCTTTGCTTGCGGGGCGATCAAACTCGGCATCCTCAGGCATCAGACCAAGGGGTTGATTGAGTTGGTCGCGCTCGCCTCGGTGGTGGCGAGGCCCAAAGTCTCTTTTTGAACCTCTGCCTCGTCTGGAGTTGAAGCGGTCACGCTGCGGACCTCTTTGATGGCGGATGTTGGGGCGTTCATTTTCGTCAAGCACGCCATTGCCATTGGCATCAAAACGCTCGATCATGCGTGCGTGCATGGTTTCTCGCAGCGCTTTGCGTTCGGTCTCATCGAGTTTGCCGTCTTTGTTGGCATCAAACTCATCAAGCATTTTCTGGCGCATTTCAGGGTTGTGTTGACGACTTTGTTTTTGCTGATGATCGCTGGGGGCTTGCGCTGATGCGCTCAGCCCGGCGGTCATCGTCAAGAGTGTGATTGCGGTGATGGTTGTCACCCGCTTTGCTGCCTTGTTCATCATGCTTGAACTCCCAAGAGAAAAGTGCGTTATAAAAAAGACTCTCGTGGTCTTACCAGCGGGACTAACGCATGATCCGGGAAGTTATTGCAAGGCATCAGGACAAGCTTTGCAGAGCCTGGTGAATGGCTGCGAGTTGGGCCAGCAATGGCCCGACCGCACTAAGCTTGAGCATGGTGCTGGCATCGCTCTGGGCCTGGTCGGGGTTTGGATGGCATTCCAGAAAAACTGCGTGGACACCTGCAGCGACAGCAGCCCGGGCCAGCAGTGGGGCGTGCTCAGGTCGACCGCCGGTGGTGGAGCCTGTGCCTGGTGTTTGTGTGGAGTGGGTCGCGTCAAAGCAGACGGGGGGCGAGCCATTGGGCAGATCAAGATTCATGAGATCGCCCATGCCCAGGAAATCATTGACGAGGCGGTGGTAGCCAAAGGTTGTGCCTCGTTCGATCAGGAGTGTGTTGGTGCAGTTGGCCTGTGAAAGTTTGGTGATGGGGCCGACCATTTCACCGGGACTCAGGAACTGGCCTTTCTTGATGCTCACCGCACGATGATGCTCAGCAGCAGCGCATCCTGTTGCTTCAAGCAGATCAGTCTGTCGGCACAAAAAAGCAGGGATCTGGATCAGGTCAATCGCATTTGCCAAAGGCTCAGCCTGGGCTGGGGCGTGGATATCTGTGGTGATGGGCAGGTTCAAATCTGACGCGATGGAGCTGAGCCAGTCCAGCCCGCGCTCAAGCCCGGGGCCTCGTGGCGAGGTGATGCTGGATCGGTTGGCTTTATCAAACGAGGCTTTGAAAATGAACGAGAGGCCCAGAGCAGCACACGCATCGCGTACTTGCTCTGCGATATCCCGGGCTACCTGTTGAGATTCAAGCAGGCAAGGCCCCGCGATGATTGTGAGTGGTTGATCTGGACCAATGCAAACAGAACCGACCTGGCAGTTTCGCGTCATGACAAAGTGTAGGTATTAATGTGAAATCAAGCCGATACAAATCTCAAGGAGATTGACAAACCTCAGGGAAGAGTCACAAATACACACAGATGCTCAACTTTCAGAATATAAGCAAGACTTATGTCTCGATCTGTGCGGTCGATGATTTGACTCTTGAAATCAAAAAGGGTGAGGTTTTTGGATTGCTGGGGCCAAATGGGGCGGGCAAGACGACGACAATCTCGATGGCTGTGGGTCTGGTAGATCCTGATCGGGGCACGATCCAGATCAATGGCGAGGGTTCGCCGACGGACCCAGCGGTTCGCAAGGGGCTGGGTGTGGCTCCACAAGCACTTGCGCTCTACGACGATCTGACAGCCAGGGAAAACTTGCTGCTCTTTGGTCGGCTCTATGGGCTGGCGGGTGCGGAACTTCACAATGCTGTGATGCGGGTGCTTGAGTTTGTGACGCTCAGCGATCGGGCGGGGGATCGGGTTGGGGGGTTCAGTGGCGGGATGAAACGCCGTCTTAATCTGGCGTGCGCGATTATCCACGAACCCGACATCACACTCATGGATGAGCCTACCGCGGGTGTTGATCCGCAATCACGCAATGCGATCTTTCAGCTCGTGACGGATCTGCGAGAGCGAGGCTGCACCGTGATTTACACAACACATTACATGGAAGAGGCTGAAAGGCTTTGCGATCGGGTTGCGATTATGGATCAGGGCAAGGTTATTGCACTTGATACGGTGGACAATCTGATTAAAGCCCATGGGGGACAGGCAGAGCTGACGATCAGGACAAGTCAGAATCAGCGTGTGATCCAGACGGATGATCCACTTTCAGATCTGGCAAGGCTGATGGCTGGAGACGGGTCAGATCGGCCGACGAGTTTTACGCTGGATCGTCCCAGTCTTGAGTCGGTGTTCTTGAATCTGACAGGAAGGAGCCTGCGAGACTGATGGGTACGATTTGGGCACTGGCCAGGAAAGACTTGAAGCTGTTGGTGCGAGACCGTTCGGGTTTGTTTTTTGCTGTCGTGTTTCCATTGCTTTATGCGACATTCTTTGGATACATCATGTCCGGCATGAGCAGTTCGGATGCTCAGGTGCGAGGCATCCGAGTGGTGGTGGTGAATAACGACGATTCGTCAGAGTCCCAGGCTTTCGTGGAAGAGCTCAAGCAGGACGAAAAGTTTGATGTGTTGGTCGCCCAGAGCAGGGTTGAGGCTGAGGATCTGGTTCGCAAGGGAAGCCGAAGCGCTATGATCGTTTTTCCTGAAGGCTTTGGCAAGACACTTTCCAACCCCTTTGTTGGTGCAAGCGAGGCGATAGAGCTTGGCATTGATCCGGGCAGGAGCATGCAGGCATCGATGATCCAGGGATTGCTGATGGAAAAACTCATGAGCGGCTTTGGCACGCTGTTCAATGATTCTAAGCGTATGCGATCAACGGTTGCCGATACGCTCAGCAGTATTCAGAAAGATCCGGACATAGAACCCGCATTCAAGTTTTTGATGGTGCCGTTTTTGAAAAGCGTGGATCGATTTTATACCGAGCTGCCAAACACACAGACATTTGCTCAAAATGGTGAATCATCGACAGGTTCTTCAGGCGGGTTTCAGCCTTTTGCGATAGAAAGGGTTGATGTGGTGCGGGCCAGCAAAGACGAGAACCCCAGCAATCTTGACAGCGCGTTTCAGATTACATTTCCACAGGCAATTGTGTGGGGGGTGATGGGGTGTGCTGCCAGCTTTGGAATCTCACTTGTCACCGAGCGGACCAATGGCACGCTGATGAGATTGCGAGTGGCACCGATTTCCTGGACGACGATTCTGGCAAGCAAGGCGCTGGCGTGTTTTATTGCTACCACACTTGTCGCTGCGATGTTGATCGCAGTCGGTGTATTGATAATGGGTATAAAGATTCACTCGTTTTTGATGTTGCTGGTAGCGATCTTGAGTGTGTCTGTTGGTTTTGTGGGGATCATGATGCTGCTTTCAGTTCTGGGAAGGACCGAGCGGTCTGCCGGGGGGATTGGCTGGGCGGTGCTTTTGATTCTGGGCATGCTTGGCGGGGCGATGATGCCTTTGGAGTTCATGCCTGAATCGCTTAGGCAGTTTGCATCAATCAGTCCGATCAAGTGGTCGATTCTGGCGCTCGAGGGGGCGGTGTGGCGGCGTTTTACCGTGCAGGAGATGTTGCTGCCTTGTGGTGTGCTTCTGGGGATCGGGCTGGGATGCTTTGTTCTTGGCTCTCGAATATTTCGTATCATGGGCAAGTGAGGATTTGTCTGGTTGATTCAGGTGAGTTTCTCGCAGGTTTGAAAGTCTACTGATCCATGGAGGCATTTCGTGGCAAAGAGTCGTCTGGTCGTGGTTGCCAATCGTTTGCCCGTCAAACGCGTCAAAACCCGAGGTCCCAATCAATGGCAAACAAGCCCGGGCGGGCTGGTGTCTGCCATTACTCCTGTCATTCAAGATACCGGAGGCACCTGGGTGGGCTGGGCAGGCGATGAGGGTCGCGCTCCAAGACCATTTGAGCATGATGGATACCATGTGCATCCCGTTTCGTTGAATCAGGAAGCGCTGGATTCGTTTTACTACGGCTTTTCCAATGAGACACTCTGGCCTTTGTATCACGATGCATTGCGAACGCCGAGGTTCATGCGTCGGTGGTGGTGGCCTTACATTGAGGTGAATGAGATATTTGCAGCAGCAGCAGCTTCAGCGATGAAGCCTCGGGACATGGTGTGGGTTCATGATTATCAGCTTCAGCTCGTGCCCGGCATGATTCGAGAGCGATGTCCCAAAGCCCGGATCGGTTTTTTCCTGCATATACCTTTTCCGCCTCACGAACTCTTTGAGCATCTGCCCTGGCGTCAGCAGGTTCTTGAAGGGTTGCTGGGCGCAGATGTGATCGGGTTTCAGACACGGCGCGGTGCTGCGAACTTTTCCCGGGCGGCTCGTCAGTTTACATCTGCTCGAGGGACTGACGAGGCGCTGGTTTACAATGGGAGGGAGATTCGAGTCGCTGCGTATCCGATCTCGATTGATGTTGATGCTGTAGAGTCGCTGGCACAATCGCCCGGTGTGTGTGAGCGCCATGCGAGGCTGCGCAGCGAGTTGATGCATGGCGACCGGCATGTGTTTCTGGGGGTTGATCGACTTGACTACACCAAGGGGATTGATGTTCGCCTTCGGGCGTATCACGATTTGCTCAGCAAAAAGAAATACACGGTTCGAGATTGTGTCATGGTTCAGGTGGCGGTGCCGAGCCGGGAGATCGTGGCGGATTATGCAGAAATCCGCTCGCGAGTGGAACAGCAGGTGGGCCGAATCAATGGCGAGTTTGCTGAGCCGGGATACCTGGCGGTTCATTACCTGTATCGCAGTCTGCCATTTGATGAGCTGGTCGCGTATTACCGGACGGCAGATACTGCGGTTGTGACGCCTTTGCGAGACGGGATGAACCTGGTTGCCAAGGAATATGTCGCTTCTCGGATTGACGGCGACGGGTGTTTGATTCTCAGCGAGTTTGCCGGTGCTGCTCATGAAATGAGCTCAGACGCGATAATGGTCAACCCTCATGATATTGACGGGCTGTCATCATCGTTTGAGATGGCTCTTTCCATGGACCCCAAAGCGTTACGCAAAAAGATGGCTGGGCTCAGGCGGGCGCTGGCACGAAACGATGTATATAGCTGGGCAGATTCATTTTTAGGAGCACTTGCCGGGTGAGCACACTTGATGCACAACTACAACTTATTGCCCAGAGCCCCATCCTGCTGGTGGCGACGGACTACGACGGCACACTCAGCCCCATCGTCAGTGATCCTGCGCTGGCAAAGCCTCATCGTGAAGCGATGGTGGCGATTCAGACGCTGGCAGAGCTGCCTCAGACTCATGTGGCGGTGATCTCGGGGCGATCGTTGCGGGATCTTGCAGCTCTGACCGGCGAACCTGAAGGCGTCCATCTGGTGGGAAGTCATGGCAGCGAGTTTGATCCCGACTTTGCAGCATCACTTGCGCCAGAATCAACACACCTGCTGCACCGCGTCGCAGAACAGCTCGAAAAAATCGCTTCGGTGGGCAATGGCTTTCTCGTGGAAAAAAAACCCGCCAGTGTTGCGTTTCATTATCGCAATGTTGATGCCCAGATGGCCAGGCAGGCGCTTGAAGAGGTCTACGCGGGGTTTGCGGGGACGATGAATCAGGGTGTGCATGTTCGCCATGGGAAGATGGTTGTTGAGCTGTCGGTCGTTGATACCAACAAGGGTGTAGCGCTTGAAACGCTGAGGCACCGCATGGGGGCGTCCGCAGCCATCTTCTTTGGCGATGATGTGACTGATGAAGATGCCTTTGCCACGCTTCATGGCCCGGACATCGGCATCAAGGTGGGAGGAGGGGAATCTGTCGCCCGGCATCGTGTCGATAATCCGCACGAGGTAGCGCAAGTGCTTGCAAGGCTTTGCGAGCTTCGCGCTGCGTGGGTGACAGGTGCTCATGCTGTGCCGATCGAGGAGCATTCGATGCTCAGCGATCGCAGAACACTGGCGCTGGTTACGCCTGAAGCCAGTGTTTGCTGGCTTTGTGCGCCCCGGGCGGATTCGCCAGCGCTCTTTGCATCGCTCCTGGGTGGACCCACCGCTGGGCAGTTCTCGATTGAGGCAGATGACGGGTCAAAGCCGATCGATCAGGCATATGTGGGCAACTCGTTTGTGCTTGAGACGCGCTGGTCCGGGTTTACCGTGACGGATTATCTTGATTGTTCAGGGGGGCGGGGCGATCAACGCGCCGGGCGAACCGATCTGACGCGCGTGATCAAGGGGCAAGGCGAAGTTCGGATCGATTTTTCGCCTCGGCTGGACTTTGGCAGAGACCCCACGCAGATCATTGTTAAAGATTTTGGACTGGTGATCGAGGGAACGCTGGACCCCATCGTGCTGCGCTCGCCTGGTGTTGCATGGACGATTCATTCAGAGGGAAAGCATCATCGCGCTACAGCCACGGTTCGGCTGGGTGATGAGCCTCTGGTTCTGGTGTTGAGGTATGGCACGGGGAACCTGAATGCTTCGATGAATCATGAGCCAGAGCGCCGGGCTGAGACGCTCAAGGTATGGGAGCAATGGTCAGATGGACTCAAGCTGCCCAGCATTGAGCAGAAGTTTGTTCGTCAGAGTGCGATGGTTCTTAAAGGTTTGACGCATGGTCCCAGTGGTAGCATTCTGGCTGCGGGCACCACAAGTCTGCCTGAGCATATTGGCGGGGTGCGGAACTGGGATTATCGCTTCTGCTGGCTCAGAGATGCCTCGATGAGCGCATCGAGTCTGGTCAGGCTTGGTTCAAACTCTGAAGCCATGGGTTTTCTGGACTGGGTTCTGGGTGTGGTGGACAAGCACGAATCACCCGAGCGATTGTGTCCGCTTTATACAGTCACGGGGGGCATGCTGGGATCAGAGGGAGAAATCGGCGAACTCAGCGGGTATCGCGGGTCCAGGCCGGTGCGTGTGGGAAACGCTGCATCCAGGCAGGTTCAGCTTGATGTGTTTGGACCCATCGTAGAGCTGGTACATGATTTGTTTCTTCGCGGTGCACCGCTTTCCAGCGAGCACTGGCGACTGGTTGAAGCAATGGTGCTTGCGGTGCAAAGACGCTGGCATGAGCCGGACCATGGGATCTGGGAGGTCAGGCTTGCGCGCAGGCATCATGTGCATTCCAAGGTCATGTGCTGGACAACGGTAGATCGGGCGATCCGCATCGCACAAGGGTTCATGGGTCAGCAGCGCGATGACTGGATCACGCTTCGCGACACCATCGCAGCGGATGTGCTAGAGCAGGGATACAACCAGCGTGTTGGTGCTTTCACAGCTGCGTATGAGATGGATGATCTTGATGCTGCGGTGCTGGAGATCGGCTTGCGCGGGTTGATCGATCCCAGTGATCAGCGTTTTCTCAGTACGGTGGATCGGATTACAGAAGGCTTGAAGCTCGGGCCTACGGTTTATCGCTATCGGTATGAAGATGGATTGCCGGGCACCGAAGGCGGGTTTCATCTGTGTACGGGATGGTTGATCCAGGCATTGGCTTTAACAGGCAGGCACAGCCAGGCTTTGGAGCTTTTTTACCAGATGCTGGAGCTTGCGGGAAAGACCGGGCTTCTCTCTGAAGAATATGGTCCCAAGACGAAACGGTCGCTTGGCAATGTCCCTCAAGCCTACTCGCACATGACGGTGATTGACTGTGCGGTGATGCTGGATTCTCTTGAAGAGTGAGCTTGGCAGCCTCTTGGCGCCAATACTTGTATAGCCAGATATGTTTGGCAGTCTTTACGAATCCAAGAGCGCCTGGTAACGGTCGCAGTTCAGTAGAGCTATTGTCAGGCAGCATCTGAATACCTTGGGCGGGTAGCTCAGTTGGCCAGAGCTTTCGGGTTACATCCGAGCGGTCCCGGGTTCGAGTCCCGGCCCGCCCATTTTCTTGACAGGAATCAACACCGCTTGAACGCGCTGGACCCGATCTATCTTGTGCTGGCAGCAGCCTCGTCCCCATGGTGGGCGAGAAAGACACGCCGGGGCTGGCGGCATCGGCTGGCGATTGATGTCCCTGAAGATCAATTTCAGGACGATCGCCCGCGTGTGCTGTTACACGCAGTTTCCGTGGGCGAGGTCAATGCGCTGCGCACGCTGGTGCCAATGCTGCTCGAGCATGCCCGTGTGATCGTGGCAACAACCACAGATACCGGGCTTGAGCGTGCCAGGGCTCTCTTTGCAGATCGGTGTTTGGTGGTGCGTTATCCCTTGGATTTTTCGACCAGCGTGGGGCGGTTTCTTGATGCCATAAAGCCTGATGTGGTGGGGCTGATCGAGCTTGAACTCTGGCCGAACTTTTTGGGTGTGTGCAAAAAGCGAGAGATCCCGGTGTGTGTGATCAATGGCAGGCTGAGTGCACGCTCATTTCGAGGGTATTCAAGATTTCGGCCTTTCGTATCGCGCATGTTCGGGTCGCTACAGATTGCGGGCGTGCAGGACGAGTCGTATGCAGAGCGGTTCGTTTCGCTGGGGCTGCCTGCGGACCGTTGTGTTGTGACCGGCTCAATGAAGTGGGATGCAGTAGCGATGGTTGATCAGGTGCCCGGCGCTGACGAACTGCGTGAGCAGATGGGTATTGATCCTGATCGTCCTTTGATCGTCGCAGGTTCGACAGGTCCTGGCGAAGAACAGCTTTTTCACGATGCATGCCCCCCTGGTGTGCAACTTTTATGCGCACCTCGCAAGCCCGAACGCTTTGGTGAAGCTGCTCAAGCATTACCCGGTTGTAAAAGGCGAACACAGCAGAATGTAGGAGTTCAGGGCACCGATCGATTCCTGCTGGATACCATCGGCGAGCTTGCTGTTGCTTATGCACTTGCAGATGTTGTCATCGTGGGACGGTCGTTTAACCATCAGTTTGGGTCAGATCCGATCGAGCCTATCGCCTTGGGCAAGCCTGTGGTCGTCGGCCCGGCGGTGGCAGATTTTGCCATCATCGTCCAGGCTCTGACAGAATGCGGCGGCCTCATCCAGAGCACGACAGACAACCTTAAAGCGACACTCGGCAAACTTTGTACGGATTTTGAGTGGGCATCAGATGTGATCACCAAAGGCCGGGCATGCATCTGCAAGCACCAGGGTGCCAGCCAGTTACACGCCAGGCTGCTCTTGGCGCTGGCAGGTGGCAATGAGCACGAAATAAAAAAACTTATGCACGATCCGGCGGATGCCTCTTGCTCTGGCGCCAGATTCATGTCACAATAGCAACGAGGTGGGTATCAGACGCAAGGTGCGCCTGATGCAGCTTTGGGTTCACCGCGTACCCCCTGCGCGGCACACAAGGCTGACTCATGGAACAAACGCTTTGTTCCATGCCCTCGTAGTACCAACCGTTGGAGACTCTGGCATGGCGAATCGCCACAATCGTCTGAATCAGTCCATAGCCGACTCGACTTCCATCAAACTCGAAACGCTCGAACCGCGTGTGCTGCTCTCGGGCGACAGCTTTAGCGACATTGGCACCAGTGTGATTCAATGGCACGGGGCTGAGATCCAGACCATGACCAACTCATGGGTCGTGACCTTTGAGAGCGCACTGGGTGAGCAGGGTGCAATCGACAGCACCCGTCAACTGGCTGCAAACCTTGGCGTGGTCATGGATTCCATAAGGTCCATCGGCCGAGGCTACTTTGCTCAGTTCAACACCTCTGCGGTGCTCAACGAAACAGCTGTCGATCAGGCCATCGCAAACCTGAACCTCATCAAGGCGGTTGAGCCTGATTCAGTAGCAAGACCCACCGCGATACCCAACGATCCATTTTTTACCAGCCAGTGGCAACACGAGAACACCGGCCAGCCGGTTTCGTTCCTCGGTCAGGGCACTATCGATGCTGATGTCGACTCAAGTGCTGCGTGGGATGTCACCATCGGGAGCCAGGATGTCATCATCGCAGTGATTGACACCGGTATAGATGTCGATCACCCTGATCTTGTCGCCAATATATGGAAGAACCCCAACGAGATCCCCGGTAACGGCATTGATGATGATGGCAACGGGTTCGTTGATGACATCAATGGTTGGGACTTTGGTGCTCTGGATAATAATCCCGATGATGTCGACGGTCATGGCACCAATGTGTCAGGTGTCATCGGAGCGGTGGGCAACAACGGCATCGGCGTGGCGGGTGTGGCGTGGAATACATCGATTATTCCGCTCAGGGCTGTCAATGAGTTTGGGCTGTTGCCTTTGTCAGCTACGGTTGGCTCCATTGATTACATCACCCAAATGCGTCAGCTTGGCCACAACATCGCTGCCGCCAACGCCTCGTATGGGTCGTTCCTTCCTGTTGATGTGGGTGTGTTCCGGCAGGCAGAAAAAGATGCGATTCAAAGATTCATCACTTCCGGCGGCGTATTCGTTGCAGCTGCGGGAAACAACGGGCTGGATATCGACCCCATCGATGAACAGGACCGCACCTTCTTCCCAGCAGGCTATGAACTCCCGGGCCTTGTCTCCGTCGCATCAACAGACAACAACGATGCAATCTCGGGCTTTTCAAACTTTGGCGCCCAGGGCGTGGATTTTGCAGCTCCCGGTTCAGAGGTCTTCACAACCTTCATCGGTGGCGGCTATGGCTATAACAGCGGAACCTCCTTTGCCGCTCCCATGGTTACGGGTGCTATTGCATTGCTCAACAGCTTTGCACCTCAGATCTCGCCTGAAGAGATTCGCAACATTCTCGTAGACAGTTCTGACCCATTGCCGTCTTTGCAGAACAAGACGGTTTCTGGTGGTCGATTGAATATTGCAGAGGCGTTGCGGATTGTTGGGTTGGATGGTCCGGTGGTGGTTTCGGTGGATCCGGGGCCGGTGGTGAGTTCGTTTAGTTC
>JAJDCZ010000022.1 GCA_029260555.1 Phycisphaerales bacterium | reverse complement strand
CCCCCGCGCCACCCCCCCCCCCCCGGGGGGGGGGGGCGTCGCCCGGGACCGCAACACGCACGGGGTGTGGGCAGGGGAGGGTGTTTTTTCATTCACGACCTGTTGATGAAATCACACTGATTCAAATACTCATTGTGTGCGCACAAAAGCGGAGCAGCACGCGCTGCTCCGCCAGGGTTGGATGATTTGGAAAATCAGAAATTACCAGCACGAACGACGGGAACGATATGGATCGTATCGTCTGCGCGAGATGGTGGGTCGATAGCGCGTTCTGGGATATCGGTAGGGTCGCGTGTAATACGATCGGCTGTACGAATCATGCCTCTGACGGTTGTAGTGATGCCCATCTCTGCATCTATGATCACAGCGATGAGCATCGCGTGTGCGAATTTGCACAATCGTATAGATCAGATCATGGTCGTTGTATCTTGAGTTGAGTGAATACCCGCTGTATAACCAGCTGACCCTGGGCGCATATCTGGAGTAACGAACTCTGATGCTCCCCCTCTCGCTCCATGCGTCATAGCCGCATGCTCGAAAGGCACAGATAATCTGATAGTCCAGCGTGTCCCGGCTGTTGAAGTAGATGCGTCGGCCATCGATTGTGATGCAAGGCCTCTGCGTAATGCTGTAGGAACTGGTTGCGACATATCCATCGCGAGGCGGCCGATCCGAGGCTGCCTGAGCGCCACTGGCCAGTATGCCCAGCACACCCAGCGAGATCCCCAAGCTCAAAGCTCGGCGTGATTTTTTCATAGCAAGCTCCTTTTTTTTATTGCTCTTTTCTAACAGACAAACCCCTGCCTGTTATCTCCTGAGCCAGCCGATCGGTCTGCTCGGTGAATCACCGCGATAACCCTCTGCATGCTGACATGCCGATATGTATTTTTGATAAACTGAAAATTATCAGAGAAATCGTGATAATAGTGTCAGCCTGATTCACTCTGATTCGGTGTTGTAGTGGAACAAAGACGCCTTTGGATGCGTCTATTAGCTCAGAGGACCGCATTATGAGAATCAACCAGTCAGCCAACTCCACTACACTCATCACTTCGAGCAATCCCACCGATCTGTCGCCCATCGAAGCGACCCTGATGGATCTGTGCAACTTGCTGCACGAAGCGCGAGCGGCCTCTGATGTGGCTCAGGCTCGACGCATTGAAGCGCAGGCGTTTGAGCTTCTTGATCGTTATGACCGGACCGATGGCGAAGACCACCCCAACCCGGCCTGGGCCAGACCAAATCAAAGAGCCATGGTTCTCAGTGCTGCAGGCCGCGTTGACCAGGCGATCAAGCTTGAACTTGCTGCGCTTCGATATGCCGACACACCTCGCCGCAAGGAGATCAGTCTGGGCAATCTCACCGATCGGTTCATCAGGCTCGGCAAGGCTGATGAAGCCGTGGCGTTCTTTCTTGATGCCCAGGAAGAATCACCCCACAGCTCTGCCATCATGCTCACTGGTGCCCAGGCCTTGTGCATCGCTGGCTACTACGAACAGGCTGATCGAATCTTTGCCAGCTTTGATTCTCAATATCAAACCATTCCCCATGACTCGCATCTGGCTGCCTATCTGGACTACGAAACTCGGCTCGGCGACATGGCACAAAACCTGCCCGCACTGGCAAGGCTCATGCAACGCTGGAATGCCCAGCAGGCACAGCGCCAGGCACATCGGGGTATTCAACATAATGCACACAGAAAGGGGACCATGCGATGAACACGCATCAGCACGACCTTTTCTGGAAGCTCTATAACGATGATGCCAGGCCCCGCCTTGAAGCAGCCTGCCGATCACTCAGCAGGTCTCTCACCGACAACACCATGGACGCTGACGAAATGATGGCCTGGGTCGATGATCGCATGTGGAAAATGCTGCTCAAAGATCAGGCGCCAACCTTTCACGATAATCCCACACCTGAAAAAGCTGTTCAAAGGCTGGCGCGAAATGCAGGCGTGATCGCACGGTGGTCATACCTGGCACTCTGCCGCAAGCACTGGAGGCTCCAGGCACGCAAACGCCAGCATCTTGCAGGCATGTCACGCATCGAGAAGCTCAGCTCAATGCCAGGCGCGGATCAATATGAACACGATGAACAAGTTCAACACGATCTGGCAACCCTGCGCGAAAAGATCAAGCCTCGCGTTCGTGCCCAACTGGCAGCTTCCTGGCCTGAACAGAGTGAAAAACAACGAATCGCTCTGGCCCTGGGCGCGACCTCAGCTTCAGATGATGAACTGATCAAGCGAACGGACGAAAAAACCATGAACCTGAACACAATCCAGCAGATGCGTTCACGGGCACGCAAGCAGGCACAGGCTGCAGTGCAAAAAGTCCTCACTCCCGCCGCCAAACTCAGCACACTGGGCATGATCGTGCTCGTCGCAGCGTCGTTCGTGCTCGTCAGCCCGGTTATTGCCAAAGGCGGCGAGCAGACCGGTGGCCGAGGCGGCAAAGGCAACCTCTCAACACAAAATCTTGCTACACCTCAGTTGTTGGCAACAAATACAAGTCGCGCCGGTGGCGGCGAACAAACTGGTGGCGGCCGTGGCGGCGTCTAAATAACACCGATATTACAACTCGGGAGCAAAGCCACGCCGCATGGTGTTTTCGCTACTCACGCGAGGCTCAACAAACTGAAGCAGGTAGTCCGCCCCGCCTGCTTTTGACCCCACACCACTCATGCCAAAGCCGCCGAAGGGCTGACGGGCGACCAGAGCGCCTGTGCAGCTTCGGTTGATATACAGATTACCAACACGGAACTGTCGTTTGGCTTTTTCAATATGAGCAGGCTTGCGGCTGTACACGCCACCGGTGAGTTTGTAAGGCACGCTGTTGGCAATCATCAGCGCCTCATCAAAGTCTCTGGCGTGAATCACCGCGACCACCGGGCCGAAGATTTCCTGAGTGGCGATGGTGTCGCTGGGCTTGACCCCCGTAAAGATGCAAGGCCCGATGTAGTTTCTCGGCTTAACCTCTTGAGACTCAACTAAACCCGCATCCATGCCCAGCGCCAGCGTGTTGCCTTCGTCCTTTGCAATCTGAATCATGCTGCGAATCTTGGCTGCAGAATCGTCATCAATGACAGGTCCCATGTCCGAACCAGGAAGCGCAGGATCGCCAACAACCAGAGAGCGTGTTGCCTCGACGAATCGTGTCAGAAAAGTCTGGGTTGTTTTACCATCTGGACCTTCAGGATCAACAACGATCACTCTGCTGCACGCTGAGCATTTTTGTCCCTGAAAGGCAAAGGCTGAGTGTCGCACGCCTAGGACAGCTTCATCAAGATCCGCTGAAATATCGATGATGATGGCGTTCTTGCCTCCCATCTCACAGACAACCTTCTTGACATGGCTCTGCTCGGGCAGAGTGCCCCCCGCAGCATTGATAATGTCCAGACCCACAGCCTTGGAACCCGTAAAAGCGATCAACCCCACACGAGGTTCTCGAACAAGAAATGCCCCCGTCGTCTCACCCAGCCCAGGACAAAGCTGAAGCACATCCCCGGGCACACCTGCATTGTGCAGAATATCTGCCAGGATTGATGCGATGCCTGGCGTTTGCTCTGCGGGCTTGAGGATGACCGTGTTTCCCGTGACCAGTGCTGCCACAGCCATGCCACAGGCAATGGCTAGCGGGAAGTTCCAGGGGCTGATGACCACCGCAACGCCTCTGGGTTGGTACCAGAGTTCATCGAGTTCGCCAATGAATCGCCCCAGCCTCTCCCGCGTAAACAAAGGCATCGCACATCGTGCGTAATACTCACAAAAGTCAATCGCTTCGCAAACATCTGCATCTGCCTCTGCCCAGGTTTTACCCGACTCCTTAATCAGCACACCAGATAGCTCGTCGCGCCGATTTCGCATGAGATCCGCAGCTTTGCAGATCATCTGTGCGCGATTCAATGGTGTTTCATCACGCCATGCGTCAAAGGCTGCATCGGCCTTGTCAACCATGACCAAGGCGTGCTCAGGCGTGCGGTCATTTGCAATCTCAGGCACACGAGCCTTTGCCACAGCACTGGCGAAAGCTTTGCGAACTGATTCCTGAGAAAAATCGCGCATGGGTTCGTTGATGAATGGCTTGGAATCGCCAAGTTCTGCAACAGCTCGCGAAAGTTCATGGCGTGTCGCTGCCAACTCATAAAGATCAGGCGCAACCGGCTCTTCCCGGGCAGGGTCTGCCAGCAAGACCTGAGGGTCTGCGTTATCAAGAAAGCCTGCCTTGAGCCAGGACTCGTTGGAAGTGTTTTCCAGCAGCCGCCGGACCAGATAAGCCATGCCAGGGATCATTTCACCAACAGGGATGTATTCACGAACGCGCAGGTCCATCTGGGCACCAGCGTATTTGAGTTGATCCGCCATGCCATGGAGCATCTGTAGCTCGATCGCGTTCACAGGCAGATTTCGTTCTTCCAGCCCAACCAGTGCCGCTGCGATGGACCGGACATTGTGTGAACCCAGCGCCAGACATACACCACCATCTGATGGATCTTTGGGACATGCATCAAGAAAGACCTCAGCCATGCGCTCAAAGCAGGCATCAGTCTGACATTTTTTGTTCCAGACCGGGCAGGGCCAGCCCATTTCCTCTGCATGAATCGTTTCAGAATCCCAGTAGGCACCCTTGACCAGCCTGACGGTTACCCGTCGGCCTGTCCTTTGTGCCCATTGACACACTCGCCTGGCATCTTCCACGCCTGACTTGAGATACGCCTGCATCGCCAGACCTGCATGAAAGTCGATCTTCTGACAGCATCTCTCAAAGAGTTCAAGCGTCAGATCCTTCAGAGCAAACTGCTCCATATCAAAGTTCACGAACACGCCTTTGTCTCGGGCTGCTTCAAGGATCGGCACGATGCGCGTCATGAGATCCTGGATGGCGCCTTCGGTATCAACAGGATGACACCGGGCGCTGAGTGAAGATATTTTAATGGAAACATTGGTTCGCGGGATTGGTCCAAGGTGATCGGTTTCGAGTCTTGGATCGGGTTTCCAGGAGCTGACTTTTTCAGGCAGGTTGTTGACCAGATCCAGATATTTGTCGCGATACAGATCCGCTTCAGCATCTGAGACGCAGGCTTCGCCGAGCAGATCGACCGAAAATGCGATGCCATCTTTCCACAGACGCTGAAGATTGGACAAGGCGCTGGCCGCATCGGTGCCTGCGATGAACTGCTTGGCCATGGCTTCGATTCGACCTGAGATGGTCTTGGCTGCCAGCCCTTTGGCAATGCCCGAAGCGCGAAGCCCCAGATCAAGCCCGGGCGGAGCCTTGACTCCGGGCTGCGTGAGATAGTCCAGCAGGTGGTCATGCACCAGCTCCGGTGTCCGCAGCATGGGAAAGGCATCAACAAAGCGAAAGAGCTGAACCTTGAAAGCGTGGTCCTGCATGGACCAGTCCATAAGTTTATCTGAATAGAATCGGGCAGAAAGAAGCCCGGTTTTGTGCTGATTGGCCAGGTCAAGCATGTGCTCGCCAGCCTCGAAGATGCGCGCGTTACGCTGATTGTCTGAGCCAGAAGGCGTTGTTACAGCGTGCGGGGAAAAGGTCTGGACGGTCCTGACCTTTGAGCGTGGTTTGCGTGAAAAAATCGCCATGGAGCAGGCTCCCGCGTCCTTTGGGTACAGTTATTGACATGGTGCTGACACATTTGCACTACGGTGCGGAGTATATGTGGCTCATCTGGCACTCGATGGGTCAAAAGCAAGGCTGATTTTCGATTAACGCCCTCGCTTGCGAGGCGCGTGCTGCGTCCCTAGTGTTCTTCCCCGCATATGAGCAAACCAAGCGTCATCCTGATCGGCAGCTTTGACGGCGTGCATCTGGGGCATCAAGCCCTTGCACGCCGAGCTATGACATACACCCATCGCCCGCCCCCCCAGCCCCCAGCCCCCCCCACGACTTTCCCCACACCCCCCACACCCCCCACACCAACCCCGCCAAGCCCCCTCCGCACGCTGGCGCTGGTGCTTGATCCCCATCCCGCATCAGTCCTCAAGCCTGATCGCGTGCCCGGCAGGCTGACCAGCTTTGAGCAGCGATCTGAACTCCTCAATGACCTCGGCATTGATGAAATCATCAAACTTTCACCAACACCGGACTTGCTCAGCCAGACCCCGGAAATGTTCGTACGCTGGCTGGTCGATGAATATGCCATGTCCTGCATCGTGGAAGGCACAGATTTTCACTTTGGTGCCAATCGTGCTGGCAATATCAATACGCTCAAACAACTTGGCAACGACATGGGTTTTGATGTGAGTGTCGTCACCCCCGTTGAAATTGCCCAGGACGACCAACTCATTGTCCGCGCTTCAAGCACACATACCCGGAGGCTGATCAGGCAGGGACGCATGGTGGATGTTAATCTGATGCTGGGTCGCCCTTACCAGATCATCAGCACCGTTCAGCGCGGCGATCGACGCGGGCGATCCATAGGCTTTCCCACTGCCAATCTTCTCACTGATAACCTGTTGCCTGCTGATGGCGTATACGCAGGCTGGGCAACACTTCCCGATGGCTCGAATAGTCGAGCTGCGATCAATGTTGGCAAACGCCCCACCTTTGATGCGGTGACCCATGTTGTTGAAGCCCATCTGCTTGATGTTGACCTTGCCAGTGATGGCGTGCGCATCGACGGCCTGCAGGAATACGGCTGGCCCATCGCTCTCAACTTCACACACTGGGTTCGAGATCAGATCCGCTTTGCTTCAGCACTGTCCCTGACGCACCAACTCAAAAGAGATCTGGCCCGAGTTACCATACTGCTTGCTCAATCACCCACTGTCATGCCGGGCATCGCTGCTGAGGCGTCACCAATACCACTTTGATCAACGGACCCAACACATATGTCTTCAAACGCAGCACACGACAACCCCTCCCCCTGGCAGACCAACACCACGCTCAAGGAAATCTCTGACTGGCTGCTGAATCAGCGCTCTGTGATGATTTTGACACACACCAAGCCCGATGGCGATGCTGTGGGATCAACGCTTGGACTCTGCCGGGCATTGAGAGCAAAGAACATTGATGCTCGCTGCTGGTATGCCGGGCCGATGCCGACCTGGATTACAGGAGCAGCTGGTGATACGCCTTATGAACTTGTCGAAAAAAACTGGCCACCAGCAGATGAGCCCGATGCCATTGTGATTCTGGACACGGGTTCATGGTCGCAGCTTTCTGATGTTGAGCCCTGGTTGCGAAAACACAAGCATAAAGCCACGGTCATAGATCATCATCTGCAAGGGCATGGCGATGTGGCCGATCGCATGCTTGTCGACAGCAGTGCCGCTGCGGTGTGTGTGACCATTGCTGAGCTAGCCACACTGATTCTTGGTTTGGACAGCCCCGCTGAGCTACCAGAGAATGTTGCCCAGGCATGTTTCATGGGAATTGCTACGGATACGGGCTGGTTTCGTCATTCCAACACCAAGCCTCGCACGCTCAGGCTTGCTGCGGATCTGCTTGAAGCTGGCGCGGATCAGCCCACGATCTATCAGCTTGTCGAACAGCGGGATCGGCCTTCACGGTACAAACTGATGGCCAGGGCTCTTGCCAGTCTTGAGCTGCACCACGATGGCAAACTCGCGATCATTACTCAGCACACTTACGACTTTGCAGAATGTGATGCTGCACCGGGCGATTCGGGCGGTTTTGCTGACCTGGCCCTGTCGATCGCCTCGGTGAAGGTCTCGGTGGTGTTGACCGAAGCCGCAACAGAGCCAACGCCCTTGACCAAGCTCAGCCTGCGCTCAAAGGCCGGACCTGATGGCGTCAATGTCAACCAGCTCGCCCAGAAGTTTGGAGGCGGTGGCCACGCCCAGGCTGCAGGCGCCAGAGTCAACAAGCCCATCAACAAGGTCAAGGCTCGACTCATTGAGCTGCTGCCATGAACGCAGATCGGCCCGGAAACGCGAGCGAAAATCCTCGCCGAAAAGCACGGGGGAAAAAGACCGGGCCAGCCAGTCGCAACATCAAGCCCGGCAGCAGACCCGCGCTGAAGATGCTCACAACAACGCTCTGGGAATATCCCAGCCAGCATTATGACGCATCTGATGGCTCAACCATGCAAGGCGACAAAAACTACACCGGCGCCACCCCCAGCTGGGTCATCTGGCAACTTCTCCAACGGTACACACGGGAAAAAGATCTCATCGTCGATCCAATGTGTGGCAGTGGCACGACGATGGATGTCGCACGCGACCTTAAACGCCGTGCTTTGGGCTATGACCTGAGCCCCACGCGAACGGACATCTTCCGCGCTGATGCCCGCAAGCTGCCACTTGAAGATGCCAAGGCTGACTTTGTTTTCATTGATCCGCCTTACTCAACGCATGTGGATTATTCCGATGACCCACGCTGCATCGGCAAGCTTGATGCTGCCAGCGATGATGGCGGCCAGGACTATTACAATGCCATGAAAACGGTGATCGACGAGATTCACCGCGTCCTGAAAGATCGCCGATACATGGCTCTGTATGTCAGCGATTCATGGAAAAAACGCAAAGGCACCCAGCAAGGCACACCCGGCACATTCATGCCCATTGGCTTTGAGCTGTTCAACCTGCTCCAACAACGTTTTATCGCGGTGGACATCATCTGCGTGGTCAGACACAACACCAAGCTCAAGCGAGGCAACTGGCACAAAGCCGCTGAGCAAGGCAACTTTTTCATGCGAGGCTTCAACTACCTGTTCATTATGAAAAAAGTTATGGACCGACCAACTCGATGACACAATCAGTGGACACGATTCTCAAAGAACGCTTTTCACTCGATGCGTTGTATCCGATTCAGCAGCGCGTCATTGATCGTGTGATGAACAACCAGAATGCCCTGGTCGTGCTGCCTACGGGATCCGGCAAAAGCCTGTGCTACCAACTGCCCGCAGCAGCAATGAAAACCCGGCGCGACAAAGGCATCACACTGGTCTTCAGCCCACTAATCGCGCTCATGGAAGACCAGGTGTATGCACTCAAAAAGCGAGGCATCAAGGCTGCCTACATCAACAGCACACTGAGCCGGGAAAAACGCACACAGCGTTATGAATCGCTGGCTCAGGGCAAGTATGAGCTTGTCTATGTCACACCTGAAAGGATGGACAAGCCCGAGTTTATCGACGCGCTTTCTCGCGTACCCGGCGGCGTGCATCTGCTGGCTGTCGATGAGGCACACTGCATCACCAAATGGGGGCATGATTTTCGCCCCGCCTACCAGATGGTTGGCGAGTTTCGATCTTTCATGGGCTCCCCCACCACCATCGCGCTCACCGCCACTGCAACCCGCCGTGTGCGTGATGACATCCGCACAACCCTTGGGCTTGATGATCAAACCATGCCTTTGTTCGCCTCAGGTATTGATCGACCCAATCTTGAGCTGGGCATTGTGCCTGTGTGGGATGAAAACGACAAGGTCAAACGGATTCTGGAAACCGCTCAGGCCGATCCGGGAACCGGCATCGTCTATTTTTCACTCATCAAGGATCTGGAGCGGTTTGCAGATCTCCTGAGCCAGCAAACAGATCGTGACCGACTCGCCATATACCACGGCAAGCTCGACCCCAGACAGAAAAAACGCATCTATCAGCGCTTTGTTGATGCCCAGCCCAGCGATGGCTTGATGATGCTGGCAACCAATGCCTTTGGCATGGGCGTGGACAAGCCCGACATCCGGTTCGTGGTCCATGCCCAGTTGCCCGGCAGCGTCGAAGCGTACTATCAGGAAATCGGCAGAGCAGGCCGCGATGGCAAACCCTCAGTCTGCAGCCTCCTGTACAGCCAGGATGATCTGGCCATCCAGCAACAGTTTGTCAACTGGATGAACCCCTCAGCCGACCTGCTCATGCAAGCCTCGACATACCTCCAGCGCTGCAACCACAGCGACTTTGATGTCGATGAACTCCGCGAAGCCATCATTCACAAAAACCGGGGCGACCGCCGAGCTGAATACTGCCTGATCACACTGGCAAAGTATGGCGTGGTCGAACCCACTGGCATGAACGATCGCTACCGCTTTGTCAAACCATTGCGCGATGAAGACCTGGACCCTGCACAGATTGACGCCAAGCAAAAAGCTGACCTCATGAGGCTGCTGGAGATGGTCAAACTGACCCAGTCACCAGACCCCAGAGACTTTGTACTTGATTACTTTGAGCTGGATTGACCATCGACTGCACGGGTGATCCACCCGCCCCCCAGCACCAGCTCAGGCTCGTTTGCATCATAAATAACCACCACCTGACCGGGCGTGACCGCTTCCACAGGCTGATCAAACCGAACACTGAACCGACCGATTCTGCCTGAATGCGTTGAATCGTTCGTGTCCTCAGGCATCAGTTTCACCTGCGCACTAACCGCTGCACTGTTGTAACGGATCTGTGCAAAACAAGGCACCCAGTCTGCAAATCTCTGCGTATCCACCAGCCAGTTTGCTTCTGCTGCTTCACAGCCCATCGCCAGCAGATCCTGCTTTGACCCGATGGTGACCGTGTTGTGCTGCGGATCTTTGCCAACAACATAAATGGGATACCCGAATGCAACGCCCACGCCTCGCCTTTGGCCGATCGTAAAGCGGTGCTGACCCTGATGCTGACCCACCGTGTTGCCTTGAGTATCCACGATGTTTCCAGGCTGACTGATTTCAGGCCTGCGACTTTCGATCAGACCTGCATAATCATCATCAGGCACAAAGCAGATTTCCTGCGAGTCGGGCTTGTCAAAGACGGGCAGGTTACGCTCTTTTGCAATCGTGCGGATCTCTGCCTTGGTGTACTTCCCAATCGGCAGCATCATGCGGCTCAGCTGCTCCCAAGGCACGCCAAAGAGAACATACGACTGATCCTTGCCCTCATCTACGCCACGCAAAAGGACGAGTTGGTCATCGTGTTGTTGGATCCGGGCATAGTGCCCGCTGGCGATGAACGAAGCTCCGATCTGCAAAGCGTACTCATGAAGCTTGCCAAACTTGAGCCAGTCATTGCAGCGTACACAGGGGTTTGGTGTGCGACCCCTGGCATATTCATCAACAAAATAATCAATGATTCGGCCAAACTCGCTGCGAAAGTTCACAACATAAAGCGGAATATCCAGATGGGCTGCGACAAGCCTGGCATCAGCAGCATCCCCGACCGAACAACACCCCCGATGCCCGATCTTCACACCCGGTTTGCATGCTTGAGTTGCAGGAAGTGGCGTATCAAGCTCATCACCGGGCGAACCCAGCCGCATGAAACAGCCCACAACATCAAAGCCCTGGTCCTTGAGAAGTGCTGCAGCCACCGACGAGTCCACGCCTCCAGACATGGCAAGTAATACTCTGGGATTGTCCGCTGCCTGATTCATCACAACATCGTAGGAACGAGCGATGGATGCAGAGAACCAGAAAACAACTTACCCATCAGGCGATTCAGGCACAGGACCAATCTTGATGTCCAGAGCATCAGCATCTGAAAGCGGATCAATATCGTTGGCGGGGTCGCTCTTTCGAGCTGCCTCTGCTGCTTGAAATGATCGCTCTGCCATCTCCGCTGAATGCCGGGCTTTGAGCTCTGCAACACGAATATCGCGATCTTTGCCTGATGTAGCGTTGTTTGTTGCCCAGATTCCCATCAGCATGAGCTGCACCAGGCTGAACCCGAACAGCATGCTGGCTAAAAACCCCATCCAGAAACCCGCCAGCGAGCCTACATAAAAAATCAGATACATTGGTCCGGGTGAGGGATTCATAAGCGATCCCACCGCAATCAAAGGCATCCCCACCCCCAAACCCCAGGCTGAAAGACGAATCCGCGAGACCAGCCCTTCATCGCTGGCCCATTCGGCCAAACTCGAAAGATAAATCGCAATGGCAATAAAGCTAATCAACCCCAGAGGCACACAGATCTGGTAAATCGTAAAAGCAATCTCTGAACCCGGGCCAGATGTAATAACCTGCATACTCGCAGCTGCACCAGCCAAAAACCAGAGCACAGGCACGCAACGCAGCACCCAGCGAACCCTGCTGTTTTCCAGAATCGCATCGCGTACCGTATGATCCTGCATGGGTCTGCGTGTCGTAATTATAAACACGCCAAGCCACCAGGCCACGCTCGCGCCCGCCAATACGAAGGCTCCTGAATCTTCCGCGAGCCAGCCATAGACGAACATGCCCAGATACAGCCCCACACCGCCAAGTGCCAGCAACGCAAGCCCCGCTGTTAACTGCTTCAGATACCGAATCGGTGCATCGACCAGCGTATCGACAAACATGCCGGAACTGGACCGACCCGCAGAAATCGGATAGCCACACTCGGGGCACACCCCGCCAACGCTCAATCCGCGCAAGTTGTAGTCACAACGCGGACAAGGGCGATCTCGGCTAATCACCTGGTTCTGCATCATCTTCTCAAGTGTGCGCGGATTAATCGCCATGCTGATTCCCAGTCTATCAGATCGCCCGCTCGACGGGTCGATCGTCTCAATACGCACTGCTCCAGCAATCAGTTCGCCCCCCACCCCCCATCTCCCTACCCCCATTCTGCCTCGATACCCCCGCCGCCCCTCCATTCACTCAGATCGGCATGCGCGCAACAGCCTGGACTGCGTTCTGGAAGATCTTCAGCCCGGGTGTGGGCGTGTTTTTCAGCTCCGGGCTGAGCCTTGTCCAAAATGGGTGTCGATTCCAGCTCAAAAATCGTTCCGGATGAGGCATCAGACCCAGAATCCTGCCCGTTGGGTCACAGATACCCGCAATTGCATCATCTGAGCCATTAAAGTTGTCTGTATAGCTCATCGCTATCAGGTTGTGCTTCTTGAGTTGATCGAGCTCCGCTTCAGGTGCAACAAATCGTCCCTGACCATGAGCCACCGGCAGCTGAATCTCTGCCAATCCCTGATCACCCCCACCATTCTCTGTCAGCCCCTTTGTCCACAAACACGGGCTTTCCGGGTTAACTGTCAGCCCCACCCATCGATCCACAAACCGGGCATCGGCATTTTCCGTCACACTCACCGTCTGCTTGTATTCTGAGTTCAGCCCCGGCAAAAAACCCGCCTGGACCAGCACCTGAAAGCCATTGCACACCCCGATCATCATCACCTGCCTCTGCACGGCCTCGGTCAGAGCCTCCATCAGGTGTGTACGAACCTTCATCGCCAGAATCCGCCCCGAGGCAATATCATCCCCATAGCTGAATCCGCCTGGAAAAGCGAGAATATCCGCCTGATCAATCAGCCCTGCACTTCTGGCCAGCTGATCTACATGCTCAATCTGGACCTCTGCACCTGCCATTTCCAGCGCAGCAGCCAGTTCCACATCACAGTTGATCCCTGGAGCTCTGATCAGCAAGGCATTTGGCATAATCCCATCATAGGGCCTTCCACACCGATCGCCTGCACGCTGGTTCATGCTTATGATCCATGTGACCTTGATCCACTGGTGCGAACCGGGTCCATGTTTTCAGGAGTTGCTTGTCATGCCTCAGGTCTTTGCTTTTCGTGCTGTGCAGTTCAACAAGGGTGCTGGTGATTTGAGTGCTCATATCGCGCCGCCTTACGATGTGATCGACGAGCAATATAAAAAACTGCTGCTGGAAAAAGAGCCCGCCAACATTGTTGCCATCGACCTGCCTCACACCCCTCCCAAAGAGCTGGGGTCGCCTCAGGTCTACCAGGAAGCAGCATCTCTCTATCAGCAATGGCTTGAGAATGGCATCCTGAATCAACGAGATGAACCCGCTCTGTTTGCCTACCGCCAGACCTTTGAGTTCCAGGGCAAAAAATACAATCGCTGTGGCATGTGCGCAACCGTGCAAGTCGTTCCCTTTGGCCCAAAGCAAGGCGGCGGCATCCTCCCCCACGAAGAAACCTTCTCAGGCCCCAAAGAAGATCGCTTCGCACTCATGAACACCACCAAAGCTCAGCTCTCGCCCATCTTCGGTCTCCACGCTGACGATGAAGGCCAGGCCAGCCAGATCGTCCGCACAATCATGCAATCCCGCTCGCCTGACATGCTCGCAGACATCGGCGATGGCGTTCAAAGTGAAGTCTGGACCGTCACTAACCAACAGGCAATCAAGTCATATCAGGATGCGCTGGCTGGCGAAGACATCTTTATTGCTGACGGGCACCACCGATATACTACAGCGCTCAACTATCTGCGGCAGCTCGAAGCTGCAGGCAATGTCGCTGAGGACCACCCCGCCCGCCAATGCATGATGGTACTGGTCAGCATGTCTGATCCCGGACTTGCCATTGGCCCCACCCACCGGGTTCTGGGCGGCATGAGCGACTACACCATCGAGAAGTTCATCGAAGCATCAGCAGGGATGCTCACCATCGAACCCATCGAAAATGATCCACACATGATTGAGGAGCAAATCACCAGCATCGCTGCCCGTGAAGGTCGAAGCGTGTTGGGCCTGATGGACTTCGCCACCGGCCTCTGCTTTGCAGGCTACCCCGGCGATATCGATACACTCGAAGACGACTTCCCCGACAAGCCTCTGGCATGGCGCAGGCTCGATGTCGCAATCATTCAGCATCTCATCGTCGACCAGATCTGCAAGCCCGAGCTGAACGACTCCAAAGATGTCAAGTGGGCCTTCCCGCATTCCATCGACGAGGTTGTCCAAATAGGCAAAGGCTCTGAAACCGGTGCTGGTGGCGGCAGCGATTTCACTGCTCAGCTTGCAATCATCGTTGTGCCGACACCTCTGGATGCAGTCCGTGAGATCAGTAGAGCCAACGAACTGATGCCTCAAAAGTCAACCTTCTTTTATCCCAAGCTGGCGACAGGTTTGTTCATCCATCCACTGGCGTAACCAAAGCCTGAGGCTGTGCAGCAGCGGTGGCCCAGTTGATAAGCCTTTTTGAGGAAACCCCGCCTTCAAATCGGTCCACTTCCTTGCCATCGACAAATAGCACCGTGGTAGGAAAGGCCCGGATACCCAAAGCTGCGACTTCCTGAGGCGACTTCTGATAGACAATATGTATTGGCTCAACACTCGTGCTCAGCCAGTCCACCACAACCGAGTCTGAAAGCGTATTTCGTTTGTACTTCTGGCATGGGCCACAGGTGTTGGATGTGATAAACGCCACCACCGGCAAACCCGTTTGGGCAGAATCCGCCAGCACACTCTGAAGCGATTTATCCGATGCCAGCACATCGGGCACCGTCGCAGGCCGATTCTGAATCAGCATGAACGCGACCGCTCCAAGAAGCACAACATATGGAATATTCTTGATCAGTACTTTGTGAAAGGGCAGCTTTGGCTTACTCAATGGAATCACTCCTGGGCTTTGAACTCTGTAGTGAATCCAACAATCGGGCTCTTTATTCCCACGACCATAAGAATCTTTCTAAAAAAATCAGCCCGCAACCTTGCCAATCAAAGGCTCCACCAGATCACTGAGTGACACCATCCCTATCGGACGCCCGCTCTCCATCACCACACCCACCGGGTACTCGCCTTGCTGAATGGCAACAATTGCCTCTGCAACACTCGCTGATGCACTAATCTGCGTGGAAGAACCCGCAAAATCGCACACAATCCCGTCACCGGCTCGACAAAGCTCGACATACGACACCATCCCGACCCCCAATCCCCCATTCTTCCCCACAGCCTCTTTTTCATCCCCGCTCACCACCGGCAATCTGGCATGCGGGCTCAGCCCCAGCCTTTGCCTTGCAGCAGATGCGGTTTCATCAGCATGAATTGTTTGCACCCTGAACCAGGGGGTCATGTGGCTGGCCACGCTGGCGCTCTGGAATGCTGTCACCTGTCCCAGGCGTGCCGATTGTTCCGGCGAAATCAGACCCTCAGATGCGGTTTCTGCCAACAGCGATGCCAGCGTGCTGCGATACTGCCTCACATTGTCACGAGACTCAAGCCCCACCAGACGAGCAGCACGCTTTGAGCACCACAAAATCAACCCCAGCGTGCCCGTCGCTGTCAAAATCAGACGCACCAGCCTGATAAACCAGATCAGCCTGGGCAGATACCGGTCAGCATCAGTGCGAAAAAGCTCTTTGGGGAGTGCTTCACCAAACAGAAGAATGATCGGCGTGAGCGCACAAACCTGAATGACAACCAACCCGACGGGACCAACACCAAGCCCTGCAAGAAGCACGGTCACCCCCAGCACGCCGATGTAGTTGGCGACATTGTTGCCAATGAGAACCGTCGCCAGCAAACGATCGGTATGGCTGATTTCATCAAGCGTCGCCCGCGCCTGTCTGGAGTGGTCCGCCTGGTCTGCCAGCAATCGCAATCTGATTCGGCTGATCGCGTAGAATCCTGTCTCGATGCCACTGAACAACGCTGACCCGCCCAGCCCGATCATCGCCAAGGCAATATGAATTACCCACTGCCATGTGCTCATGACGCCCCCCCTTCATTTGCCCCACTTCTGAGTTCTCCACCTGATTCCGAGCCCTCTGCTTTTTCGACATCAAGCCCCACGATCACCCGGTCGATCGCCCGCCCCGACATAGATTCAACCTCAAAGATCACATTTCCGAGTCTGGCCTTGTCACCAACCTTGGGCACACGCCCCAGCACCAGCATGATCAAACCACCCAGCGTGCCCACGCGGGCGATGCCTGAAACCAGGCTCGCTTCATCAAACATCTCCGCCCAGCGCGTCACACCCAAAGATGCAGGCACGCTCCACCGTGCCATGCTGATCATGCGGATTTCTTGTGCTTTTTCGCCTCGATTTCCAAAATGCTGAATGCGGAACAGCTCCGCGATCAGTGCTTTGAGTGTCACAATGCCTGCGACGGTGCCATGCTCATCAACACACGCACCAACACTCGATTGCGTACTTTGAAAATGATCCAAAAGCCGATCCAGCGTAATCGTGTCCGGAATAAACCCCACCAAACTCAGCACTTCATCAAGCTCATCATCTGGAATCTGATCGCTCCCAGCCCATCTCGCCAAAAGCTCAGGCACACAGATCTGCTGGATACTTGTCCCCCCGCAATGCGTGTCACTCAGCAAAATCGGTTCGTCATCACGATCTTCAAGCTCTTTTAGAATGTGCTCCGGCGAGATCGGCTTCTCAACCCACACAACCTGCAGCCGAGGTGTCATAATCTCGCGCGCACGAATCTGACCCAGCTGAAGCACATCAACCAACAGCCTATGTTCGTCCTGATCGATATGCCCTTGCTCTGCACTGCTCTGAATCAGAGCTGAGAGTTCCTTTTCGGTCATGAGCTGCTTTTTGCGCCCCGGCGGATGAACCAGACGCGTCATCGGCGCAATCAATCCATGATCCAGCACAAAGATGACGGGTTTGGACGCATGCCAGATCAGAAAAAATGGCTTTGTAATCAGCCTGACATAAACCTCGCGATGACTGGCAGCCAAAAGCTTGGCAAAAACCTCGCCCACCAGCACAATGACCAACAGCGACCCAACTGCAAACCCTGCTCCCACCCAGTGATTCTCTATTCGCTCTGCCAGACCCGCGGAAATCACAAAGTAAGCAATATTCACAGCCATGTTCAGCAAAAGCACCAGAACCAGAAGCCGGCGTGGCGACCGTCGCATCGCCTCCAGGTTGGCAGCAACCGCCGGGTGCTTTTGACGGATTCCAAGCTCCTCAGTCCGGGTCAGCCCAAACAGTGCTGTCTCGGTACCCGAGAACAGCCCCGAAAGGATCAGCAGTATCGGCATGATCCCCAGCAGAATCAGATCAGTCACAGACATGAACTTGAGTTCTCATAATTAAAGCTGACGAAGCGCATCATCGCACCAGAGTCTAGTGATCGAGCCATCAGCTTCGCTCCGTGTCCGCCAGCGGATCGTATCCCGGGCTGAGCTGATCGATCATCCGCTCAATATACCGCCAAGCATTGAGCAGCTGCCGAATTTCGCGGAGAGAATCAGGCTTGGGCTCTGCCTGCACTTCGTCAAAGGCTCGAGTCACTTTATTGATATATTCATCTCGCTCAGCACCTGCCCAGGCACGCCATTTGTCTAACTCCTGCTCGTCGTTGTTTTCCTGAGCAATCTGTGCGTGTTGACGGACCTCCATCATCTCCATCAGCAGATCCTGAGGCAGGCTCTTGTCATCCTTCGCCAAATCCCCCCCAAGCCTTGCCAGTAATGCACTTGCGCGAGATTCGAGATTCGCCAGCGTCTGATGGGCGTCATTCAGCCGGGCAGCCTCTTTTGTCAGCTCATCAGGGTCCACAGCCTGATTCAGGGATAAAGCCAGGTCGGGATGACACCGGGCAGCTTTACTCAGATAAATCTGGTTGAGTTTTTCCAGATCCAGGTGCATGGTGGGCTCGATGCCAAGAATCTCAAACGGGTCGCTGTTCATACCCCAGTTTACGCTTTGAGTGCTCCCGGGTTTGACCCGGTGCCTTTCATCAGCGACGATGTATCAGATGGATCACGGGATCTGGCCAGAGCCAGTCTAAAAAAGGAACTGTTGGATCATGGCAAAGCACATCGGCATTGTGGCTGTGAGTCCTGAGGGAGCAGCGCTGTGCTACAGACACATCAACCGAGAAGTTTCCAGGATCCTGCCTGAAGATGAGCATCCCCGGATCACGATTCACAACGAACCACTCGCCCGGTATATCAAAGCCGTTCACTCCAACGACTGGCACGAAGTTGGTCGGCTTCTTTCCATCTCCTCCAAAATCCTTGCAGGGTGCGGAGCTGAGTTCTGCATCACACCTGACAATGCAGTTCAACACGCGATCCATCTGGCTGAGAGCGAATCGCCCATTCCCTGGCTGACCACGACAGATCTGGTCGCGGTAGCCATCGAACGCGAAGAACGATCCTGCGTGGGAATCATCGGCACAAGGCTGGTGATGACTGGCTCAACCTACCAGACCCACTTGGGACTCAAAGGCATCAATGTCATCCCGCCCGACGCTGAGGACATCGACGAAATCGACCGCATCATCTTTCAGGAACTGATCTATGGCACGATCAAACCCGAATCCGAGCAACTCATGATCCGCGTAATCAGCAAACTCGCAGACAATGGATGCGAAGGCATCATCCTGGGCTGTAGTGAAGCGCCACTTCTCATCACCTGCGAAAACTCGCCACTTCCCGTGTACGACGCAGCACTGGTTCTTGCCAACGGCTCGGTCCACCACGCCATATGCTAGATCCCGCTGAGGGATCAAATAAAAAAACTTTGTCAGACTTCATCCAAGATCAAGTTGCACACTTGCAAACTGCGCGTAGTTGTGTTCACGATTTGAAAATCCATCCCATTTTGTGCAATTTTGTGCACAACGGGAACCAACTGCTGACCAACGCGGATATGTTGCGTGAACCATCGGATCGGTTTGGTCAGCGACAGGTGCAACGCCTCATGCTCATGACAAACCGAGTCTGATTCCCGGGTCGGCTGCGAGGGCCGATGCAAACCCGATCAAACATCGGGTGGGTGGACGGGGTGGTACCGGGAAAAACACAGGAGTCTCACGCAGATCAACTTATGGGTTGGCCGTCTTGTTCTGGCTCGAACTTTGCCAGTTTTTGCCGAGGCGTACAACCACTTGCAGCGGTTCAAAGGCGATCAATCGCCAACTGCTGCTGTGTGCCCGGTCTTTGCACAATCAAACTGCTTCAAAGCCACAAATGCTCTGAAGCACCCCAAGCTGGTCTTTCCAATCCCAATTGGCGTGCCAGAGCGAGCTGGTGATCGGGTAAAGAACCACCCAGCTGGGGCGAGGCTTGTTGCCTCGCTTCGGCTTTCACAACTGAAAAAACAATCCTTGAGCCGTTCAAATAGCGAACAAGCGGGCTTGCTCGCTCTAATTCAGCATGAATGTGTGGTTTGATTTTGATCTATCTTTACGACCCTCTGGACAATCAGGATCTACATCTGTTATGCTGCGTACATGCAGTTCGTGTAGGAACGATACTGCATGAAGCGTTTGGCCCAGCCCCTGGGCCTTTCAGATCCGCCAGTGGACGGTGTAGCGGGTCTCTTACATACCAGTTAGAGTATTATTCCCGGGCGCGGGTGGCGACCCGATTGGTTGGAGCGATGAAACTCGCCTTGGCCAGAGCATTGATGATTGGAGCCGGTTCATGAGTAGCACGAAGCCGCGTACGGTGTTCTTCCCACGATTCGGGCGTAAAGCCGATCGTCTTCCCGCAGAGCTTGCACACACTGCAGGAAAATGCACCAGCTTTGAAAATATCGAAACGCTCGAGCAGCGCGTGCTGCTCAGTGGCGATCATCCCAGCCTCCCCGGCGGCGGGTTCGACATTAACAACCCCCCACCCGCCACCGTCATTGACATAGACGCAGGCACTGGCATCGGCACGCTCTCAGGCGCGCTTGTCACAGGAACGCTCACCGCTGGTGATGACGACCTGTTCAAGTTCACCACCCCAACCTTTACCAACGGCACTGACTTCATCACCATCGCAACGGACGCCACCAATCCCGCAGCAGGCTCGACCCTTGATGCCATGGTCGAAATCTATGCTGCGGACGGCTCGCTCGTCGCCAGCGCCCAAGGCAATGGCACGCTCACCGGCGGTGCACCCACCGATGGCTGGGTTGGCTTTGTCGCTGATGCGGATACCGACTATTTCGTCCGTGTCAAAGCTGACACCACGGCTGACACCGCAACCAATACCGGCGATTACATCGTCCGCGTTGATGCCCTGACCACCAACGGCCTGCTTGATGCCAACGGCGAACTTGATGCAACAGGCTCCGTCGATTATCTGGGCGATGATGAAGTCTTCCGCATCGATACGGGATCAGCTGATGCATTTGACAGCCTTGCCACTGCGCAAGGCAACGCAGCCAATCTGGATACAAGGCTCGATCTGTACGATTCCACAGGCACACTCATCGCGGCTGACAGCTCAGCGGGTGTCCTGACCGATTCCTTTGCCATCTGGCGTTCAGACAAAGATTCGACATTCTTTGTCCGTGTGCGAAGCGATCTGTTCAAGCAAGGCACGGCCAACTCTACTGGCTCGTTCCAGCTTCAAATCAGAACTCAGGCAACTGATTATGCAATCAACCCAACCACACGCCTCGGGCAAATCGGAGGCACAGCAGGCGGCACAGACACCGCCATGTTTGTATTCCAGGCTGAAGGCTCGGGCATTGCCATCATCGCCAGTCAGTTTGCAAGTCCCATGGCTCCGGTTGATACCGATATTCGCGTCTTTGACTTTGCAGGCAATCAACTCCGCTTCAACGATGGCGGGCTCTTCCCGGAAGTCGAAATCCCTGTCATCGGTGGCGACAAATACTTCATCGTCATTGAAGGCTTCGATTCCTTCAGTGCCGGTTTTGTTCTCTTTGCTGAAACCCATCACAACTTTGACAACTTCACCGGCTTTGATGATCACATCGACACACCCGATCTCACAAACCTTCCAAATGATCTTCTGACCATCCGCCAGCAGGCTGAGCTTGCCACACCCATCATCTGGGGCGATCCCGTACTTGCACAAGTTCAGGGCGAGTTCGGCCCCATGGATGTCCTGGACCATGAGTTCGTCGTCACAGGAATGGCCACCGGCCGACTCCATAACGATAACACCGCCAACGGCGACAACGATCTGTTCGTCTTCACGCCTCCAGTCGATGTGATCGGCGCTTGGCCGGGGCAGGATGACGGCGGCGATCCACTTGACTGGCTTCCCAACTTCAGACCTCGCGAGAGGCTTTCAATCGTCCTTGGTGCAGCATTTGGAGGCCTGGAAAACACCTTCATCACCATCTACGACTCAAACTTTGAAGTTCTCTATACAAATGACACCATCAGCACCATCTTCCCTGACCCCTCAGGGAGCTATGACCCCGCCTTGCTGGCACCAGATCCTGAAGGCCAGGGGCTCATTCCTCAGGGCACCATCGGCATCGAAGTCTTCGGCGGCGAAGTCTATTTCCTTGAAGTTTCTGCAACCGGTACAGGTCGTTACGCATTGGCAATCTCAACCCAGGGTGTCACCACAGACACCGACGGCGATGGCGTACGCACTGGCCAGATTTCAACCTACTTTGAACCCGCTGGCGAAGGACAGTGGGCTTCTGCACGCGGGTTGAATATCAGCCAGTTCTCAGGCGACTCCAGCCAGTTCGTTGGCGCCCTGACTTCAGGTGCTGGCTTCCCAGGGCCACAGTTCCTCGCTTGGGATAACCGAAACTCCGGCGATATTGATGGCGATGGAGAAGACGATTTTGACTTTGATGTAGCAGAAAACGGCGAGTTTGCCCAGATCGAAGACATCGGCGATGTCGATCTTTATGTCTTTACGGCAGAACGAACCGGTGCTGCTGAAATACGCATCAACACCACCAACATTGCTGATGCCCACAACGAAGCCATCCGCGACAACACCGTTGAGTTCCCAGCTTGGGCTGACGATGTCAAAACCAAAGCCGATGTCCATAGCGGCGCAAATGTCATCTCCAGCTTCCTGGACTCCACGCTCAGAATCTTCAACAACGACAAGCAGCAAATCGCCTACAACCGCACCAACCAGGCTATCAGCGGCTCATTTGATGTCACCAATGTCGGCAACTTCGTCAATCGCACCTTCTTCAAGCGCGATGCCCGCGTCACCTTTGATGTTCAGGCTGGTCAAACCTACTTCGTTCAGGTCGAATCCGGCCAGAACTGGTCCATAGGTCAGCCCGCTGACCCCGCAAACCGCACCGCCAACACCAATATCGACTGGCGTTATGCAACAGGATCCTATGAACTGCTCGTCAATACCATCTCGCCTGATCTTGATCCCGGCGATCCCGGACAGGACAACGCTGACGACCACTCACCATTTTCAAACCTCGCTTCGACCATTGCGATAGATGATGCCTCAGGCATTGGCTCGATCACAGGCATAATCGCCAACACAAACACAAATCCTGCCATCCCGCAGGACTTTGATCTCTTCGAGTTCATCACTCCCGTGACCGGTGAAATGAACATCACCGTCACCGCTATTGCCAACTCCAGCCTGCTGGCTGAAGTGCTGATCCTGGATAGCAACCTGACGATCGTCTCTCAGGGTCTTGCCTTCCCGACCGGCACCATCACGCTGCCACTCAGTGTCATTCAAGGCGACCGCTTCTTTGTGCAAGTCTCGGGCAACGCCGGGACCGAAGGCGGCTACACCATTGATGTCACTGCACCAGCCTTTGCTGATGATCATGCTGATGCTCTGGACTGGTCAAACGCCACGCCCATCAACATTCTGGACTTCCTGGGTTCAGCCTTTGAAACCGGCAACATCGAGCACGCTGGAGACACGGACCTCTTTACTTTCACAGCTGTGGACTATGACCAGGTCACGCTTACCGTTGATGCTGTTGATGCCACACTCGACCCCTTCGTGCGTGTGTTTGAGATCGGCAAAGATGGCAACAGCAACAATGTTCAGCTTCAGATCGGCTTTAACGACAACACAACCACCAGCACCGGCAACAACTCTGAACTGATCTTCTCGGTCAGTAAAGACCTGAGCTACTTCATCGTGGTCTCAGGCCAGAACATCAATCAGCACTTTGGAAAATACGAGCTGCGTCTTGAGCTGGTGCCCACAGACGATCATCCAGATGCAGGCGAGTTTGATCTTGCCAGCTTGATCGTGATTGACCCCTCTCAAGGTGTAGGCACGCGGAATGGCACCATCGAAACCACCGCGGACACCGATCTCTTCCGCTTCATCAGCCCATCGTTTGGCAAGGCGACTGTTTCAGCATCTGCTGATCTCACCTCGCCCGTTGGTCAGCGTACACGCACAAGCATCACCCTCTTTGATGTCAATGGCGTGCAGATCGCCACCGCCACCGCGGGCGATTCACCCTTCCCCACTGTTCAGATCGAGTTTGATGTCGATGAGGGCCAAAGCTACTTCGTGCTCATCGCAGGTGTTGGTGATGGCTCCAGCCCCTTCACCGTCCCCACCGGGAAATACACCGTCAACCTTGATACGCCCCTTGATGACCATGCCAATGCAGGCGAGTTCACCAGTGCCACCACCATCCCCCTGAATCAGGACACCGGTGATGGCCTGGGCACAGGCAACATCGAGCAAGGTCTTGATGACGACCTCTTCACCTTCACTGCTCTTGATGCTGGCACCATCACGCTCAGCCTCGGCAGCGGCTTTGATGCTCCAAGAATGCGCGTCTTTGATGCCGCGTTCAATGTCATCAGCGACACCACCGCTCTCAACGGCGTCTTTACAGTCGCGGCATCGTTCTCCGCAGCAAACGCAAACGACCGCTTCTACATCCTCATCAGCCCATCTTCTTCCAGCTCCGTCAATACCGGAAGCTTCACCATCACCGTCGATGGCCCGCCCACACCCGGCGATAACACCATTGACGATGACCACGCTGACGCTGGCCAGTTCGAGCTGGCAACTGACCTCACCAGCCTGCTCTCAACTGACACCGGCAATGGTCAGCTCGATGCTCTCATAGAGACCGCAGGCGACAGCGATATCTTCTCGTTCACATCTCTTGCTGATGGCAGAGCCTTTGTGCAGGCTGTCACCCCCGCGGGTCAGCTCCTGGATGCAGGCATCCGCATCTTTGATGCCAGTCGTAACATCATTGCAACGGATCTGGTCGGCGTACCAGGCGTCAATGCTGATACAACCTTCACCATCACTTCTACAGGCGAAAGCTTCTTCATCGAGGTCTTTGGAATCTCACAGGCCACCGGCGCATACACGCTCCGCATTGACACCGAGCCCGTCACCCATTCCATCGTCTACCCCGAAGGCTTTGCCAGCAGCTCCATCAGCGAGTTTGTCTCCATCGCCAATCCCAACGACTTCGCCACCAACTACACCGTCATCCTGCGTTACGCCAAGGGCGAGCGCGATGTCGTCGTACGCACTGGTACACTGGCTGCGGGCTCCCGTGGTGGCGTAGCCATCGCCAATGGCAAGGGCTCGTTCGCTCCTGGCGTCCGCGTAGGTGAAGCCTACTCGCTGGTTGTTGAATCTGACGCACCACTGGGCGCAACCCTTGCTCACTACGACTTTGGTACCGCTGTGGGCGAAAGCTTCACCTCAGACAACTCAACGCTCTGGACCTTCCCGCGCGTCGTCCGTCAGCCCGGTGACATCAACGACTTCATCGTCGTCTACAACCCCAACAACACTGATTCACTCGTTACGCTCACCGCCATCACACCCGATGGCAACACCGTCACACTCTCGCGCATCGTCGGTGCCTTGCGAAGAGGCGGCTGGAACATCAACGCATCATCCACTCTCCCCTTGGGGACCATGGCTGTCTCGATCACCTCTGAGCCTGCCAATAATGGCGATGCCCATGTCGGTGTCGTCGCTGCCCTCAGCCACTACGATACCATCCAGGGCTTTGGCATCGGTGAACTGGGCGCACCTGACGGCGGAGCAACCAAAGGTGTCATCGCATCCCTGACCAACGGCGACTCCATCACCGGTCAGCTCTCCATCTTCAATCCCTCAACAACCAACAATGCCTTCGTCACTCTCACAGGCAAGTACATCAACACTCCGCTGCCTGATCTGGTCCGCTCCTTCACCATCGCTCCAAACACCACGCTCACACTCACAGGCGATGAACTGAATCTCGTCGCCAACCAGGCTGCGGGCCTGACCTACAGCTCCAACCTCCCCGTTGCTGTCACCGCCAGTGAAATCCAGGGCGGCGATGCCAATGCAACCCGTGCTTCAACCGAAGCAGCCAAGACATGGTTCTTTGGCGATGCCTTCATCAACACCAACAACGCTGGCACCCTCTATCAGGAAACCCTCAGCTTCTTCAATCCCGCTTCAAGCCAGGACACCACCGCCACCGTGACCCTGCTCTTCTCTGACAAGACCTCAGCATCGTTCACCGTCGACATCAAGGCAAACTCCTTCGCACAGGTTCTCCTGCACGAAAGACCCGAGATCCTCTCAAGGCCCGGCAACAACTTCTTCTCCATTCAAGTCGACGCTGTCATTCCTATCACCTCCCTGATGACCCACTACGACCTCTTCCTCGCAGGCGGCTGGTCAGCAACCGGTGCACCGCTCGGGCTCACCACGCCCATCAGCACCATCTGATCACAACACCACCCATTGATTCAATAAAAGCCCGGCTCAATTCGAGTCGGGCTTTTTTCATGTCAGAAACACTCGCTTATTTACACAATCTTGCAACGGTTCAGCACCGATTGACGATGTGCGAGTTATTGCCCGGTGCGGACCGGGTAGCCTTTTCTTTGCCAATCATCCAGCCCGCCGCGATACATGGATACATTTTTGTACCCAAGCGCCAGTAGCCGCTTAGTCATCGCAATGGCTGGGGCTGAGCCGGGGTTGTCGCCACAGACAACAATCCACCCATACCCCGCCAGATCCGATTCCGGCCCAGCGGTTTTCACTTCCGTCAACGAGATATTCTTTGCACCAGCGATGTGCCCCTCTGCAAAGGCCCGGGGTGAACGAGGATCAAGCAGCAGTATCCTTGCAGGATGGGCACGGGATTGATCCAGAGCCGACCTGATCTGCGGAGCTTTGGCCTCGACAATGTCACGATCAGAGATATTGCTCGAGCATCCGATCGCAAAAATGAGTCCTGATGCAAAAATCGGGCTCAGAGTACGAATGATTCTGTTCGTTGTGTTGTTCATGCAATGACAATAGCACATTCCGCCTAAATGGGGATTTTTGCATGAGGATGAGCACCGATTGAGGGTCTGACGCTCAAAGCCCGATAGGATTCCATATATGGAACGATTAATTGAACTTATGGGTACAAGTCTGGATCTGCTGATCGTGGTGCTGGGGTTCAGTGCCATCATTGTGATCCATGAAATGGGGCATTTCCTGGCTGCCCGCTGGGCGGGGATCCGCGTGCTGGCGTTTGCGGTGGGGTTTGGATCCGCAGCCCTGAGCTGGCGCAAAGGCATGGGCTTTGTGCGAGGCTCAAGCGAAAAGTCATATCTGGAAAAGGTGCAAAGAGGTGAAGCTGAGCATATCTCCTCAACCGAATACCGCCTGAACTACCTGCCATTTGGTGGCTATGTCAAAATGCTGGGTCAGGATGACATCAACCCCGGCGCGATCTCAAAAGAACCTGACAGCTACCAGAACTGCATCCCCTGGAAACGCATGGTGGTGATCTCAGCGGGCGTGTTTGCCAACATCGTCACCGCAGCCATTTTATTCATGTTCGTGTTTATGGTGGGTTTGAAAACTGAACCTGCGACGGTCGGTACCATCCGCCCCGGCAGCCCCGCAGCGACCGCTGTGGCTCTGAATGCTACTGAGGCTGGTATCCAGAGCATCGGCATCCAGCCTGGCGACCACATCCTGCAGATCAATGATCGCACACCAAAGTCATTCAACGATGTGATGATCGCCATCGCAACCGCCCGCGCCAGCCACACGCTTCGTGTTGATGTGCAACGCGCTGGCATTGCTGAGCCAGTGCCGTTTGAGTTGACCCCTGAGAAGGGGCTGATGTCAGGCCTGCTCGAGATTGGCATTGAGCCTTCCAGAAGCAACCGGATCGTAACCAGCCCAAGAACGCAAGAACGCGAGAACATTAATAAGCAACTGTCATTGAACGGGCTAAAAGGCGTTCGGTCTGGAATGAGGCTCGTCAAGGCCGCTGGGCAACCAGTCGCCGCAGCACAGGATTTTTTCAGCGTAATCCAAGCATCAGAAGGTCAGCCCATCGAGCTGACCTTTGAAGCGAACGATGGTGCTCAGGTCAGCGCCACAATCACGCCCATCGCTGAGCTTCAAACAGCTGACAGAGACCCTGACCCAAACAGCATCACGCACATTGAACACCTGCTGGGGTTGATGCCCGTGATGTCCGTTGGTGCTGTGCACGAACTCGATGGCACGCCCTTGCGAGGCTACAAACAAGGACTTCGCAAAGGTGATGTCTTTGTACGCATCGACGACCTTGAATACCCCAGCATCACCCAAGGCATGGCCCAGATCAGACAGGCCAAAGGCCAAACCATCCCCATCGTTGTTCAACGCGCTATCAAAGCCGCTGACGAACAGCAAGCGGAAACCGAGTTTGTCGAGTTAAGTGTCTCGGTGCAGGCTGGTGGCACAATCGGGTTTCTTGCATCAAGCACACGCGATGATGACACGCTGGTGGCGCTGCCTTTGAAACAGATTTACCCTCTCAAAAGAAACAGCACCCCCTTTGAGCCCCCAGCCACGCATCTGATCGAGCACGCGGGGGTTCGTATTGTGCAGGTGGGCGATCAGCCTGTCAGCAATCTGACCCAGTTGCGTAAAGCACTCAAAGATGCAACCCGTGATGCGCTGGGACAAAATCAGGATGCAACGGTTCTGATCACACTTTCACTGCCTTTGCAAGACGAAGCAGGACAGCCCGTGACCGTACAAAAATCATGGACACTCAAGCACGATGAGATCTCTGAGCTGGCCTTGCTGGGCTGGAAGAGTCCCTTCCAGATGGCTTTCTTTGAGCTTGACCAGACGCTTCTCAAAGCCACCAGCCCAGTCCAGGCGTTGCAGTTGGGGCTGGGTGAAACGCGCCGATTCATGCTGACCACTTATGTCACATTCCTGAGGCTCTTCCAGGGCAGCATCAAAATCAAACAGCTCAACGGCCCCGTCGGCATCGCCCACATGGGCACACTCATCGCCCAGCGAGGTATCATCTGGCTGCTCTTCTTCGCTGCAATGGTCAGCGTCAACCTGGCTGTGGTGAACTTCCTGCCAATACCCATCGCAGATGGCGGGCATCTGGTGTTCCTCATACTTGAGCAGATCCGAGGCAAGCCGGTTTCAATCGCGGTGCAAAATGCCATCACTCTGGCAGGGCTTGTCATGATCGGCATGCTCTTTATCGTGGTCACCTTCAACGACATCTCACGATTGTTCGGCTCGTAAAATGACAGGATTGCTTCTGCTACTGGCGACTGGCTTTGTCCTGTTTGTACTGGTGCTCATCGGGTACACAGCCTGGTCAATCACGCATCCCCCCCGCCGCTCCCTGGCATGGGCGGTTTCGCGTGGTCGTCCAAGCACTCCCGATGAACTGAGTCAGCCTCGCAAATATGAATCTTGGTCATTTACCGATCCCACCAGCCCATCAAGGCAACTTGGGGTCTGGGAGATATCAGGGGATGATCCCGCTGGGCCCGTCGTTGTATGTACGCACGGGTGGGGTCAATCACGATTAAGTGTGCTGGACAAGATTGATGCACTGGCACCGATCAGTAGCAAGATAATTGCATGGGATCTGCCAGGCCATGGCGAAACGAAACCCGGCAGAGCGTTGATGGGCACAATCGAGCACGAATCTCTGATCGCACTGGTCCAAACATTGCAAGATAGTGCTCAGGATGGTCATGCTGAAACTCAACACCAGCCGCCCATTGTGCTTTATGGCTTTTCTCTGGGCGCCAATGTTGCAATCACGGCAGCTGTAGAACTTGGAAGTGCCGTTGCAGGCGTGGTTGCTGAAGCTCCATATCGCTTGCCCTGGACACCAGCGCAGCATGTCATGCGCATGCGAGGCATGCCCACCCGCATGAACCTGAGGCCCGCACTGTTTCTGGTCGGACTGACACTTCCAGCCGGGCCTTTCTGGAAAGGCTTTGATCGAGAGAAAGTTGTTCAAGGCGTTCAGTGTCCGCTCCTGGTTGTGCATGGCGTTGTGGATGAAATCTGTCCGATTGAAGAAGGCCGTGCGATTGCTGGCGCTGCACCGTATGGTTCCTTGATCGAAATCCACAATGGGGCGCACACCAGCCTCTGGCGGGATCAGCCTGAGCAGATGGCAGACGCTGTGCGGTCGTTTATTGTGCCGGTTTGTGCGCCCAAAGCTGCACCAACAATCGATCCAAAGCCATCAACCCAGCGTGTCTGACCGTGTATCATGGTGGTATGAGCTTTACATGTTCCATACCAAGTCCCACGGTTGATCGCGTGATGGCAGATCAGCGGGCCGCTTCGTTTACCAAGCGGTCCATCAAGACCTCTATGAAAGCCCAGGGGCTCCGCCTTGCGTTGTCGATGGTCGATCTGACCACGCTGGAGGGTAAGGACTCGCCTCAAAAAGTTGCAGCCTTGTGTCAAAAGGCAATCAAGCCTTACGAAAATGATGCCAGTCTGTCCCTGCCTGTGCCTCATGTTGCAGCCTTGTGTGTCTATCCCAGCATGGTTGCATCAGCCCGCCCGCTTCTGGATGGCACGGGGGTTCAACTGGCATCAGTCGCAACAGGTTTTCCCAGCGGGCAATATCCACTTGCGGTTCGGTTGCGTGATTGTCAGCAGGCCATCGACGATGGTGCAGATGAAATAGACATGGTGATTAGTCGCGGCGCATTTCTGTCAGGTCGATACGATGAAGTGGGCGAGGAGATTCTGCGAGTTTCAGAGCTTTGCAGATCCTGCTCCAAACATCTGAAAGTGATTCTGGAGACGGGCGAGCTTGAGACTTACGATAATGTTCGCAAGGCCAGTGATCTGGCTATCCAGGCCATGCATGAATCTGGTCTGACCGATGAACCTGGCGCAGGTTTCATCAAGACAAGCACCGGAAAAGTCTCGCCAGCTGCGACGATGGGCGTGACGCTGGTGATGCTTGAAGCGATCCGTGATCATCACCGCAAGACCGGGCAGCTCGTTGGCATGAAACCGGCGGGGGGTATCCGCACAGCCAAGCAGTCGCTACATTTTTTGATCATGGTGCTTGAGACGCTGGGCACCGCCGATGGCCAGTGCCCTTGGCTCAGCCCGCACCTGTTTCGATTTGGCGCATCGAGTCTGGCCAATGATCTGCTCAGGCAGATCGTGAAACGCGAGACGGGTGTTTACACAGCGGATTACGATTTTTCTGAGGCATGAGGTGCCGTTTTATGTACTTTTGTGCATTGATTCGCAGCAGGGTTACAAATGCAGCTTTCGAGGCGGTATGAAAAAAACCATGCCTGAGCAAGCTGGAGCCGTACAATATGAACATGACACGAGCAGCAAAAGCACCAAAGGCTGAAACTGAAGTAAAACGCAAGGCTGATCTGGCTGGACCTGCGAAACTTGATTTCAGCGCGGGAATGGACTGGTCGTTTGCACCAGCGCCAGAAAGCGTCAAAGTCGAGATCGCAGATCACTATGGCCATTTCATGGATGGCGAGTTTGTCGAGCCAGATTCTGGCGAGCACTTTGCAACGCTCAACCCTTCTAATGAGCAGACACTCAGTGAGATTGCCCGCGGCTCGGCGCAGGATGTTAATCGTGCGGTGCAAGCTGCCAGGCAGGCATTTGGACACTGGGCGGGCTTGCCTGCGATTGAGCGAGGCAAGTATCTGTTTCGCATTGCACGCCGAATCCAGGAGCGGGCACGCGAGTTTGCCGTGCTCGAGACGATGGATGGTGGCAAGCCGATTCGTGAGAGCCGGGATGTTGATGTGCCTTTGGCAGCTGCTCATTTTTTCTATCACGCAGGCTGGGCTGACAAACTTCAATACGCGTCCCATGCAACAAACGGGAAAAAACCGCAGCCTCTGGGGGTATGTGGACAGATTATTCCCTGGAACTTCCCGCTTCTGATGGCTGCCTGGAAGCTGGCACCCGCGCTGGCCTGTGGCAACACCGTTGTGCTTAAACCTGCAGAAACCACATCGTTGACCGCACTGCGACTTGCTGAGATCTTTCAGGAAGTGGGCTTGCCCAGGGGCGTGGTAAACATCGTGACTGGTGCTGGCGAAACTGGCGCCGCTCTTGTTGAACACAGCGATGTCAACAAGATTGCTTTCACAGGCTCGACCGCAGTAGGCAAGCGCATCGCACAAACAACCGCCAGCACCGACAAGAGGCTGACGCTGGAACTGGGTGGCAAAAGCCCCAACATCATCTTTGAAGATGCGAGTCTTGATCAGGCGATCGAAGGCATCGTGCAGGGGATTTACTTTAATCAGGGGCATGTGTGCTGTGCAGGCAGCCGACTTTTCGTTCAGGAATCGATTCTGGACGATGTGGTGCAGCGATTAACGCATCGGTTGAGTTCTTTGCGCGTGGGTGACCCGCTGGACAAGAATACGGACATCGGCGCGATCAACTCGGCGCAGCAACTGGCAACCATTCGCACATATCTTGATGCTGGGGCTGCAGAAGGTGCAACGCTTTGTCAGGTCAATGGATCAGCGCTTCCTGAGAAGGGGTATTGGTGTCGGCCTTGCTTTTTCCGTGATGTTCAGCCCAGCCATACGGTGGCGCGGGAAGAAATCTTTGGCCCGGTGCTGGCGGTCATGAGTTTTCGAACACCAGATGAGGCGATCAGTCGTGCCAACAACACGCCTTATGGTCTGGCTGCGGGCGTGTGGACTGACAAGGGTTCGAAGATATTTGAGATGGCAGCCAAACTCAAAGCAGGGATCGTGTGGCTCAACACCTACAACAAGTTTGATCCGGCCAGCCCCTTCGGCGGGTACAAGGAATCTGGCTTTGGCAGAGAAGGCGGGCTGCACGGGCTCAAGGCGTACATGAAATAGATGGTCAGTGCAGCGTTATTGCACGAATATGCAGGGTTCAACATGACTGACAGACTGGCGATCACCAAAACGCACAAGCTCTTTATCGGCGGCTCGTTTCCGCGCACTGAGTCCGGGCGATCACTCAAGATCGTGGATAACTCTGAGCAGGTTGTTGCGCATTTATGTCGGGCGAGCCGCAAGGATCTGCGCAATGCCGTTGAGGTCGCAGCCAAGGCGCAGCCGGGATGGCAAAAAGCCACAGCATACTTGCGAGGCCAAATCCTGTATCGCATGGCGGAGATGATGGAAGGCAAGCGGGCTGAACTTGCAGAGACAATCTCAAGTGTCACAGAACATGGCCAGGCTGAGGCGGAAGTGGCTGCGAGCATTGATCGGCTGGTGGCCTTTGCGGGGTGGGCAGATAAACATCAACAGGTGCTGGGATGTGCCAATCCCGTTTCAGGGCCTTACCACAATTTTACTTTTCCAGAGCCAATCGGTGTGATTGCAGCGATTTCAGGTGATACCTGGCCCTTGCTTGAGCTTGTTTCACTGATTGCGCCAGTGATCTGCACAGGAAATGCCGTGGTGGCACTGGCAAGCCAGAGCAATCCGATTCCAGCGTGCATCTTTGCAGAAGTGTGCGCCACCAGTGATGTTCCTGGCGGAGTCGTGAATATTTTGACGGGATTCCGTGATGAACTGATCGAACACATCGCCATGCATCGTCAGATCGGCGGGGTTCTAGGCTCTGCAGAGTTGAGTAGCGATGAACGCACAGCACTTCGACTGGGATCCGCAGAAAATCTCAAACGCGTGGCGTTTGTCTCGCCTGGTGAGGATACAGGCGATTGGCTCAATGCTGAGCTTTGTCACAGCCCGGCATGGCTTGAGCCTGCGGTAGAGTTCAAGACGATCTGGCACCCGAGTGCGAGCTGAAGGTCCATTTACTGTGGCTCATCAGGCGACCGCTGAAGCGATGGCGGGAAAGCGGATCTCTTGCTGAGATTCGATGATGGGCTTGGCATGTGCGGGTCTGGATTCGTCTGCTTCTTGCCAGTGGATCTCGATTGTTACGCTAAAAAGGTGCATGAGCGACTGGAGTTGTTGTTCGATGGCTTGGCGCGCCTGGGTTTGGTAGCGGGTGTCGCCTTGGGTGAAGAGATCGGACGCTTCGTCTTGTGCGCGGCGCATGAGTTCAGCCTGGGCCTGGGCGTTCATCTGGATCACATCAAGAAGTCCCATGATGCGGCCGTCTTGTATGTCGTAGGGCGTGACATCGGTGAGGCGAAGTGAGCCCTGGATGGGCGGGAGGGTGATGGAGAACTTGCCGGGAGCGAGTTTGCGGACCGAGTGTGTGTTGAGCTGGTGGAGATCTACAAAGTACTGTTTTTCAAACTGAAAGATCATGGCCAGGCGTGCCTGACTGAGGACCAGAGGTGGAAGCCAGGCCCAGCCTTTTTTTGCGGTGGCAATTTCTTTGGCGCAGACTTCAAGGCCTACGAGTTTGCCGACGGTTCTGACGCGTTCTGCAATAGTGTGAGAGTCGATATGGGTGATCCCGCCATTTTTTCGGTGCAGAAAACTCACCAGCGCAACAAGTGCGATTCCGATCAATATGACAAAGACCACAACGCCCAGCACGATAACAACAGTGTCAGTCATCATGCTGATATGTTGGGAAAAGGGCTGGCTGAGTTTCTTCACGCAGATGCAGCGGTTGTGTTTTGATCGGTAGCTGTGTGATTGAATGCTTGAACGAGCAGATGGATGCCAACGCTGAAGAAGATGCCGAGCGTGAGGACGCCGAGCGTGAGGATGATCATCTTGGGAGCGGTGCTCATGTTCGTGAAGAGACCTGTGACTTTGCCTGCCCAGGGTGAAAGGAGACTGCCAGCGACACCCAGAGGGATGAGACTGAGCAGCGCACCGGTGAACAGCATGGTCCAGTTTTTCTTATTTGTGTTGAGCTGAATGATGACACCGAGCAGGAGCATGGCTGCGGAAAGGGCGAGTTGGATGAGGATCAGCGGGACAAGCGAGTGGGTGCCGATGGCTCGATTGACGCTTTGAGCAGCGAGCACACTGCATGCGAAGACCGCACCAGCGACGCAGGCATGGCCCAGGGCTGGTGCTTGAGGATTTTTGCCAAAGGAAAATGAGAAGCCGAGGATGGAAGCGATGAGAACAACCAGCTCAAAGCCGAGCATTGGAAAAGCAGGGGAGGAGCTGGCAAAGAGTGCCAGCCATATGCCATACAAAGCCGTGATGGCTATCAAAGCGGAGACGAGCAACACCAGGCCTGAGATGGCTTTGGATGTGTAAGGGTTGTTGGGCGAGTTTGGCATGGCAGAGATATTGATCGGTCTGGGGGGTAGGCAGGTCGATGTATTTGGCGGGTTCCGTGGATGATTGTACGCAATCTGGATGAGATATGTTGAGATATGGCGTGCCAAGGTCCTGGCACCCCTGTTTGAGTGGTTATTGAGTCACGCGAGATGATGGGCTGGGGCAAAGATTAGGCTGACAAATGCCGATGCAGAGGGTTGGGAAGTGGGCATGAAAGGCCGATAAGTCATCGGCATGGAATTTGCGGTAGAGGGGTCATTGGACCGAATTGGAAGGTATCTTGGAAACGGCGCGACTTCTAACTTGTGCAAGGTCTCGTGATGCGCACGAACAGCTGATCCAGGCTCAAAGGAGCTATCAGCGTGTGCTGTCGTCATGGGCTTTGGATCTGATTGTGCTTCGTCAGCAGGGACTTGATCGTCCCAGCAGGCGGGTGGGGCTTTCGCCTTGGGCACATGCAGGAGTTTCGAGCTTTGCCAATATGGGGCAAGCAGCGAGAAGAGCAGGGTAGCTGTCAGCACGATCTGGAATCTGGAAGGACCCAAGGATGGGGATTACATCAAGCGTTGGACTCTTCAGCGGCATCGATTCCCGGGCTCTCATTGATCAACTGCTTCAAATCGAGGCACGGCCCAAGTTTCTGGCTCAACAACGGCTGATTCAACTTCAGACACAGCAGTCAGCCTATCTGGACATCAACACCCGGCTTGGAGCTCTCAAGACAGCTGCAGCATCGTTCCGCACCAATAAAACCTTTGACTCTCGAAGAGCGGATGTGAGCAACGACAGCATCCTTTCAGTGACAGCGGGCGCATCAGCAGTCAATGGCTCGTATACATTCCTTGTCGATCGACTCGTGAACAGTCAGCAGTTTCTTTCACGAGGCTTTGCAGATCTGGACACAACCGGACTCAATGCTGGTGCATTTACCTTTGAAAGTGCCGATGCCAGGCTTGATCGGGATATCGCACTTGCAGATCTCAACGGCGGTTCAGGAGTCGACCGGGGATCGATTCTTATTACTGAGCAGACTTCAGGCAACACCGCCACCATTGACCTGTCCCGCGTGGTGACGGTCAATGATGTGCTCGACAAGATTAATAATACAATAGGTGTCGATGTTACTGCAAGTATTTCAGGCGGAAAGCTTGTCATCACACAAAATAGCGGTGACCAGATTACCATTGCAGATGTCACGGGGGATCAAACCGCAACAAGTCTGGGCATAGAGCAAGCTACATTTTCTTCCAGCGTCACAGGGTCCAGTGTCTACTTCCTTACTGCAAACACATCACTTGCATCTCTCAATGATGGCAATGGTGTTTTTATTGAGCCTTCAGCAGGTGAATCCAGCTTTAACTTCCAGATCGCCATTGATGGCCAAACACCTGTGACTATTAATATCTCAGATGTTCTCTCTCTTACTACTGGTACTCTGGAGACACTTGAGTCTGGTGCTGCAACGGTGGGTGATGTTCTGACGCGTATCAATGACGCATTGACAGCGGCTGACCTTGCAGGCATAGTTGGTGCTGGGGATATTACAGCTCAGATTAATGCCAATGGCACCGGGATAGACCTGGTTGACTCAACCGGGACGCACGCTCTGGCGATTACCGAGTCGGGTAGCGGAACTTCGGCAAAAGACCTCGGCATCCTCGGCACTTCCACGGGGAGTCTGAGTGGCGACCAGGTCCTGGCGGGGCTGAACTCTACATTGATTCGCAATATCAATGGTGGAAACGGCCTTGCAGGTGACGGGCTGGTAACTTTGACTTCTCGTGACGGGATTACCTCTTTTACCGTTGATGCTTCAAGTTCAAAGTCGCTACAGGATGTCATTAATATTATTAATAATGATGCTGGCAATGGAGGCAAGATCTCAGCAAGCCTGAATGACAAGGGCACGGGTCTGTTGATTCAGGATACCAGCGGGTCGACAGCGGGCAATCTGATCGTGACGGGAACGAGTGGCAATGATTCGGCGACTTCACTGGGCATTGCGACGGTGGCTGGGGGTGTGGCTGCGGATTCGGTGGTGGGCACAAACCTGCAGCACTCGTATGTCACACCGGCCACGCTGCTCAGCACGCTGAATGACGGGCGGGGTATTGGCACGGGCACATTTCGGATTACTGACTCGCTTGGTAATGTCGCGGTGGTCGATATTGCTTCGGACTCCAAGACTATTGATGACATCATTGATGAGATCAACTCGCGTAACCTTCGTGTTAATGCGCGGATTAATGACACGGGTGATGGCATCACAATCGAAGAGGATCTGAGCGATGGCAATCCGGCGGGGTCGGTGAAGATCAAGATTGAAGATGCATCTGGCTCTGTAGCCAAGAATCTTAATATTCTAGGTGAAGCGACAGGAACTGACCCCAGCAACTTCATTGACGGTTCATATGAAAAATCCGTAACATTTGACCCCACAGATACGCTTCAGGATGTTATATCCAAGATCAACTCTGCGGATGTTGGAGTGGCAGCCTCTGTGATCAACGCTGGGGCAGGATCAAGCCCGTTCCGCTTGAACCTGACCTCAACCAGCGCCGGAGTAGATGGGCGTTTTATTATTGACACAGGTTCATTTGATCTGAGTTTAACGACAATTTCAGATGGTAATGACGCAGTTGTGTTCTTTGGCTCGGGTAATCCGGCTGACGATGTGCAGGTCACAAGCAGTTCCAACACGCTGGACAACTTCCTCACGGGAGTCACCATTGACCTTAACTCGCCGAGCACTGAAGTCGTCACGGTATCCGTTTCTACGGACAACGACAGTATCGAAGCCTCTGTCGAGGCGTTTTTGTCAGCGTTTAATGAAGTGATTACTCGAATCGACTTTCAGACAAGGTTTATCGAGGATACAGAAGAGCGTGGAGCACTCCTGGGTGATTCCACTGCGCTGGGGTTGCGCGATACTCTTTACAATGTTGTTTTCGGCGAGGCTGAGGGGTTGACGGGCTCGTTTTCACGCTTGGCAGATGTGGGCGTAACGGTTGGTGACGAAGGTGTGCTAACTCTGAATAAGACGAGGCTTCGCCAGGCACTAGAGGAAGATTTCAACGGCGTTCGCCAGCTGTTTGAAGAATATGAGCTTGAACCCAAGACTGACATAGAGATTTTGCCGGGTATTTTTGTCAGTAACACTGACGGACCAGATACCTTCAGTTCGATCGGTGTGGCGGGGCTGATTGAACAGCTTGGGATCAGGTATACAGATTCGATTGATGGCATCCTGACAAATCGTAAAAATACCATTGATATTCAGATCACCAATCAGGAGGATCGAATCAAGCAGTTTGATGAAAGGCTCGCATCTCGGCGTACTGTTCTGGAAAGGCAGTTTCTTCAGATGGAGCAGATCATTGGTCAGCTTTCGACACAGCAATCATCTTTGGGGCAGATTGCCCAACTTGGTTGACGAATGTGGTCAAGTGACAGGGAAAAGGGGTCGATAACACTTCGTCATGAGTACACCAAACACAGCTCCAGCGAATGCGTACCTGCGAACCAAGGTTTTAACAGCAAACCCCGAAGAACTTCGGTTGATGCTGCTGGATGGTGCGATCAAGTTCGCAAAGCAAGGTACCCAAGGCCTGCAGGAAAAGGACTACGAGGCCAGCTACAACGGGCTGAGCCAGTGCCGAAACATCCTGCTTGAACTCATCAACACCATCAAGCCTGAGTTTGACCCTGAGCTGGCTGAGCGTGTACGAAGTTTATATACATTCATGTTTCAGGAGTTGGTCGAAGCAAGCTTCAGTCGAAACGCTAAAAAGGCCAATCAGGTGATCGAGCTTCTGGAATACGAACGAGAGACTTGGGTGCTTCTCATGGAGAATATAGCCAAGGGGCGGGCTGAGGGGGAAGATCCTGTGGTGCAGGCTAGAAATTTCAGCTCGACTGGTGAGGGCACCGCGATCAACTCGGTGCAAATTGAAGCATGATCCGATTTCTGGCTGGCAAATCAACACATAGCGACTTGCAGGGTGCCGGATTAGAAGCCGAGTACGCTGTAGGTCAGGCCTGGATTTCAACTGGGCAAGACAGACTGGCTGCCAGTGCCTCCATGACGAGTCCAATCTGAACATTTGAGCCAAGGCGTAGTTCCGCTTCATGAATGCGATCGATCATGCCAGTGCGGCGATGCATCGCAGAAATATCGCCCTGGATTGCATCGTGTTTGAGTTGGTGCCTGATCGTGCTGGAGAGATAGTTGAGCATCAAGCCTGCAGCGTGCTTGTTGGCAGCGTCTTTACTGGCGTAGCGATGCTTTGCGACATAATCAGCAGCCCATTGATCGATCAATGTCGCCATAGTTGAGCCGAGATCCATCGGTGCGTTGCCCTGATCCATGGCGCGAAGCATGGGTTCCATGGTGCGCTGCCAGGCAATCAGACCTGTTTGGACCGCCTGGACAAACTCGCCTGGGCTTCCAGCAACAAACCTCAGCAGCCAGTCAACATCGCCCGGTGAAACCTCAAGGCCAGATGAACGCAGCCAGAGTTGCATGCTCTGGTCACTCAGCGAGCTGAAGGCGATGCGCTGGCACCGGCTGCGCACGGTGGGTAACAGTTTCTGCTCACGATCGGTGACGAGGATCATGACGGTTCCTGGCGAAGGCTCTTCGAGTGTCTTGAGCATCGCGTTTTGAACAGGGGCATTGGTCTGTGAGCGATCCAGCAGGTCCGCCTCGTCAATGATGAAAACCTTGGATGCGCGTGAGCCGGTGTTCATGCTGGGGGCCAGCGAGGCGGGAACCAAGAGGTACTGTTCAATAACTTTCTTTGGGATGGACATCTGTTTGGCTTCGCGTATTTGGCGGTCATCGCTAAAACGAGCTAGTTCCTTGCAGATGATGTGCAGGTCAGGATGGGTTCCTGCATTGAGCAGTTTAGAGGTGTGATCATCAGGGTCTGCAGCCAGCAGGTTGTCGGCTGTGCATGTTGTGGTGGGATTGAGCAGCAGTGCTGCAAATGAGAGGGCAGTAGTGAACTTTCCTACGCCTTTGGGGCCATGGAAGATCCAGGCGTGATGCACACGATCGCATCGGACAGCTTCACAGAGTGTGTGGAGGGGTCCATCCTGCCCGACGATATGGGCGAGGGGTTTGGGAGCACCTTGGTTGAGCTCGTTGAGGTCGGTTTCCAGTTGTGATGGTTTCTGAGCCACGCCTGATAGGATAGCACGCGGGGAGCTTTTGGCAGTGACAGAGCAGAGGTTTGCGGGGCAGTTCAGTAGGTTCTACACGCCCTGGATTTTGTTCAGGCCGTTCATGGCAGCGACTTTGTAGCACTCAGCGAGAGTTGGATAGTTAAAAACAGCATTGACAAAATAATCGACGGTTGCTTTGAAAGCAATGGCGGTCTGGCCGATGTGGATGAGTTCGGTAGCGCCGGTGCCGATGATGTGGACGCCGAGGATGTGCCTGGTGTCCTGGTGGATGAGCATTTTGAGCATTCCGATATCATCACCCAGGAGTTGGCCGCGTGCGATTTCCTTGTACTGTGCATAGCCAGTTTCGTAAGGCACGCCTTCATTGGTGAGTCTTTCTTCGGTCCATCCGACCATGGAGAGTTCGGGAATGGCATAGATGCCGTAGGGAAGCAGTTCTGGAACGGTCTGGCAGGGAAGGCCGAACATGTGGCATGCACACATTCTGCCCTGCTCCATGGAGGTTGAAGCAAGGGCTGGAAAGCCGATGACATCGCCCGCAGCATAAATGTGCTCTACATCAGTCTGATAGTGCTCGTTGACTTTTAGTCGCCCCCGGTTGTCTGCTTCCAGACCAGCAGCTGAGAGCCCCAGTTCTGTGGTAGCGCCCTGTCGCCCGATACAAAACAGGAGGCAATCAGCCCGCAGGGTTTTGCCACTTTCAAGGGTTGCCTGGGCCATTTTATTGTTGCCAGAGCGTGCTCCAGCTGGCGGGTCGATGACTTCGATGCGTGTGACTTTTTCGCCAAGCCTGAGTGAGAGCCCGTTTTGGCGAAGATGATACTGCAAGGCTTCAGTAACCTCAGCATCAACAAAATCGAGGATTCGGCTTCTGCCTTCGATGAGAGTGACGCGAACGCCCAGTGCTGAGAGCATGGATGCGTATTCGGTACCAATCACGCCACCACCAACGATGATCATGGTGCGTGGGAGATAAGGCATGTGCAATAGTTCGTCGGAGCTGATTACATTTACGCCATCAAAGGGCAACTTGTGAGGTCTTGCGGGGGTGGTTCCTGTCGCGATAAGGAAATGGTCAGCCAGGATTTTGCGTTCATTGCCTTTGGATTGAACAACGCACACTGTGTGATCGTCGATGAATGAGGCTGTGCCGTGGGCGACTTCGATGCCGTTGGAGCAGAAGTGGTCAGCGACCAGGTCAATTTCTGCGTTAATGACACGATGGCAGGATTTCATCAGCCCGGTGAGGGTTTCGTTGCGAGCAGCCTGAAAGTCTGTTGCACGAGGGGTAGCGCTTGCACGGCCAGCCAGATTGAGGATTGCCTCGCGGAGAGCTTTGGAAGGGATGGTGCCAGTGTTAATCGCCACGCCCCCCAAGTGTTCACGCCTTTCGACCACACAGACGGATTTGTCCAGCTTGGCAGCTTGAATCGCAGCACGCTGACCCGCGGGGCCGCTCCCGATTACGCAAAGATCATATCGTTCCATCAGTCAGCTATTTCCATGTTGGCAAGTTCGGTAAATTATACTACTTATCGGCACGATCGACGCCTGACCGGAGTTTCCCACAGCTGCAATAAGCAAGTTATCACTCCAGAGCTTGAATCATACGCGCTCTCCGACCCGATCAGGATACAATCTGCACCCCCTGCATGCACTGTCAGTTTGGGGTGATTGTCTGAGAATCGATGTTTTTTCCAAGGCCCGTCCATGAACCAAACAGCAAGCCAGGTCAGATCGGCGTTTATTGAATACTTTGAAAAGCGTGAGCACGCTCTGGTTCCATCGTCGCCAGTGGTCCCCCACGACGACCCCACGCTGTTGTTTGCCAATGCGGGGATGAACCAGTTTAAACCTGCGTTTCTGGGGCAGGTCGAGCCGGGGTCATATCTGGAAGATCTCAAACGAGCAGTCAACAGCCAGAAGTGCATTCGCGCCGGGGGCAAGCACAACGATCTGGATGATGTGGGCAAGGATACTTACCACCATACTTTCTTTGAAATGCTGGGCAACTGGTCCATCGGCGACTATTTCAAGGAAGATGCGATTTTCTGGGCATTCGAGTTTCTCACCAAAGTATGCGGGCTTGATGCGAATCGGTTTTATGCGACTTATTTCCAGGGCGATGCCAAGCAGGGTCTTGAACCTGATCATGAATCGCGAGACTTGTGGCACAGGCATCTGCCTGAGAATCATGTTCTGCCAGGAAGCTACAATGACAACTTCTGGGAGATGGGTGACACGGGACCATGCGGACCTTGCTCTGAGCTGCATTATGATCGCGTTGGTAATCGCGATGCTGCAGCCTTGGTGAACAAGGACGACCCTGATGTTCTTGAAGTATGGAACCTTGTCTTCATCCAGTTCAATCGCAAGACAAAGACACAGCTCGAGCCATTGCCAGCCAAGCATGTTGATACTGGCATGGGGCTTGAAAGGCTGGTGTCGATCTTGCAGGACAAGCCTTCGAATTATGACACGGATTTGTTTATGCCGATCTTTGGTGCGATTGAATCTGTGACGGGAGCCCGGGCGTATCAGGGGCTGATTGGTGAGGCTGATACTGAAAAGATCGACATGGCGTATCGGGTGGTGGCGGATCACATTCGCACGCTGAGCTTTGCGATTGCAGATGGCGCGGTGCCGAGCAATGAAGGTCGTGGGTATGTGCTTCGGCGGATTTTGCGTCGGGCGGTGCGTTATGGAAGACAGATGCTCGGGGCAGAGACGGGGTTTTTGAGCGCACTTGTCCCAACGGTTGTTGGATTGATGGATCAGGCGTTTGGTGAGCTTGCAAAGAACTCTGACCGAATCGTCAGCATTATTCTTGATGAAGAAGAGAGCTTTGGCAGGACGCTGGACAAGGGCATGGCGATCTTTGATCAAGCTGCCCAGCAGGCAAGCCAAGGCACCATCTCTGGCCCGGATGCCTTTCAGCTTTACGATACCTTTGGATTCCCGCTTGATCTGACAGTGCTGATGGCTGAGGAAAGGGGCATGACGGTTGATGTTGCAGGCTTTGAACGCTCGATGGATGAACAAAAGCAACGATCGCGTGCTGCTTCAAAATCCAGCGAAGATGGACAAAGCATCGAGCTTGATGCGCATGCTGTAGACAAACTCAATCGGCTGGGTATCAAGCCTACAGCAGACTCGTTCAAGCATGAGCAAAAAAATATCGGCGCGACAGTCAAAGCGATTTTCGATGGCAAATCCTTCGAACAGACCGCCACCGTGGGTGGTGCGCATGCAACAGTCGGGTTGGTGCTGGATCGAACCTGCTTTTACGCTGAGGCTGGCGGGCAGCTCGCAGACCGGGGCACGATCATTGTCACCCGTGAATCACACGCCAGCGCCAACGACAAACACGACGGTGGGGAGTTTCGTGTAACTGATGTTCAAGCCTTTGGCGGACACATTGTTCATATCGGGCATGTCTCGCGAGGCGAGATCCGTGTTGATGACAATGTTGAGCTTCATGTCGAGCGCACAAGGCGGACACCGATTCAATCCAATCACACCGCAACACACATCCTCAACTTTGCGCTCAGGCGGGTAATCGGCGCGGATATCAATCAGAAGGGGTCACTGGTCGCGCCGGATCGTTTGCGTTTTGATTTTTCACACAACAAGCCTCTGGACCCTGAGCAGATCGCAAAGGTTGAAGAAGTTGTCAAACACCAGATAGCGCAAAATCTTACTGTCTATACAAACCTTGCTCCCTTGTATGTCGCGCAGTCAATCAGCACGGTTCGCGCAGTCTTTGGTGAGCGCTACCCTGACCCTGTGCGGGTGGTTTCTGTCGGTCAGCCGGTGGAGGAGATGCTGGACAACCCGGAAAGTCAGGCCTGGCTTGAGCTGAGCGTCGAGTTCTGTGGCGGCACGCATGTGCAAAGCACCCAGGAAATCAACGCCTTTGCACTTGTCTCAGAAACCGGCATCGCCAAGGGTGTCAGACGCATTGAGGCGCTGACAGGCATCCCCGCACAAGCTGCGATATTGTTCGCCAAAAACCTGAAAGACCACATCGCATCACTGGATACGCTGGATGATGCTCAGGAATTGTCCAGCCAGGTCAGTTCGATTGCAACCGAGCTTGATCAGATGACCATGCCTCTGACGGAGAAGCACACGCTTCGCACAATGCTTAGTAAGGCTCGTGATAAAGCCAAGGCTGCTCAAAAAGCTGCGGGTAAACAAATCGCAGCACAGGCTGTTGAACAAGCACGGCAAATTGCCGATTCGGCAAGCAGCACACTTGAAACCATCGTGGTTTCAACCATTGATGCCGGGGCGGATCGTGCTGCTTTGATGGCGGCACTAAGTACGCTGCAAAGCAGTTGTCCCAAAGCAGCGGTGATGCTGATGAGCCCTGATGCAAGCGCAGGGCGGGTTGCCATTGTCGCATCGGTTCCAGAAGCCATGACCAGGCAAGGGCTCCACGCGGGCAACTGGCTGCGTGAAGTAGCGCAGATCTGTGGCGGAAAAGGTGGCGGAAAGCCAACTGATGCACAAGGTGGAGGCACCGATCTGTCCAAAATCAAAGAAGCCATCGCCCATGCCCGCTCGCTGGGTCTGAAACAGCTTGGGATGTAATAGCATCATGCAAGATGAGCCTCATGAACTTCCAGAAAGCACGCATCGCACGACCGATCCGAGGCTAGAGATTCCTGAGGTTCTCAGAACGCCGGTCAAAAAACCTGCGAGCATGTTAAAACAGGAACGCAAAAAGCAGCAACTGGCAACAACCTCGCCGATGGCTGTGGGCTTTGCTATGGCCAGCGATTTCATTTTTTCAATCCTGGGTGGCGTGGGGTTGGGATGGGTCATTGATTACTTTGCAGGTACCGCGCCTTACGCGTTGATCATCGGGCTGGTGTTTGGGTTTGTCAGCGGGTTTTGGCGCATTATTAAACAATCACGCAAAATGAATCAACGCTGATGCTGCACACGAAGCACGATGGCATTTGAACGATTGGCATCAATGGCAAACGAGGCTTTGGTGGGCACAATCGACCAGTCCAGATTTGCATCATGCAGTTCATCGCCCAGGCCTGCTGCGGGTTGACCGGCTTGATCTGCACGGGCGAAGACTAACCAGAAGCCCTGGCTGGTTTCAAGATCACGAGCGATATCTGCAACTGACAGGCTTGGTCGGATGGCTGATGACCCGGGCATGTTGGGGTCGCCAAGGATCTGCACGGGGCGATCGACATAAAACTCGATGGCTGGAGCATGAAAAGCTGCGGTGGCAATTGTGTGCAGTTTCGGATCCATCAGCACAGGCTCAAGCTCTTTGAAAAGTGAGCGCGGGCTGCGAAAGGCATAGCTTTGCTCTCGGCCCATGCTGTACCACCAACTCTGGCTGAGTGCGAGCACGATGACCGCGATCCAGCCGGTACGCGGCAGATGTTTGGCGGCTTTAAGATCACGCAAGGCGCTTGCCATCCACACACCCGCCAGCATAGCCATCGCGGGCCAGACGGGTGTGAGATAGCGAGGCACACCCTTGCCCAGAATACTAAGAGCGAAAAAACTCAGGACGATCCATGAAAGCACAACACACAAACCTGGCGTAAAGCGAGGGCGATCTTTGATGAGCCAGATGATGGCGATGATGGTGCCTATGGAACTGAGCCCTGCGCCATAAGACATGGCTTCGAGATTGCGAATGGGCGCAAGCAGGACCAGGAGCCTGAGGTTGTCTGCTGTTTCGTACGCGGTGCCTTGGGCGACAGCATCAGCCCCGATCTGGGCTGCAACCAGCTTGAACCAGCCCAGCAAAACCGCCATGGGCACGATGGCCACAGCAACAGGGTGCGTGCGTGAATAGACACGGAACAACTCAAACGCCCGGGTTGTGGTTGTCAGCCCTGCTGCCAACCAGCCCAGTGTCGCGCTGATCGCAATGAGCACCGCAGCTCCTGCCAGGCTCATTGGATCAGCCGGCAATGATGAGCGGTGCACAATGATGATGGCTGTCAGGCTGACGAGCGTTCCTGCCAGTGCCCCAGCGATCTTGCGTGTGCGTGAAGGCTCTGGAGGTTTGAGCGCGATCCATAACGCCATCGCTCCAAATGGTGCGAGCAGCGGAGCGAGCAGGGCGGGTGGTCCTTTGGTCATGACAGCTGCCACAGCTGCGATGGTCGAAACGATGACCATGCCAAAGGCAGTACGATGGTTTTTCCGAGCATAACGCCAAGCATGAACACTGGCCCAGATTCCCCCCACCACGACGGGCACCAGCATGATGTCAAGCTCGCCGATGCGACCTGAGCGAACAAAGAGCACGCCGGTCATTAATGAAAGTGCGCTCCACAAACCCACATCCGCGCGCCATCGCTGATCACTGACAAGTTGATCGTCTGCATCGTCTTGAAATATGTCTTTGGCAGCAAGCCATGTTAACAACACCCCAGCCATGGCGCACAAGGCTACAACCAGACGCAGTTCAAGCTCGCCCACCCGATGACCCATGACTCGGGCCATTGCCATTTGTGCCCAGTAGAACGCGGGCGGCTTTGAAAGGTAAGCCTGCCCTGCGGAGGTCGGCACCAGCCACTGGTTGGCATCGAGCATCTCGCGCGCGACAAGAACCCTTTGAGCTTCCTGCCAGTTGGTCAGCCCATGACTCGTAGGCCTGATGAAAAACACCACAAACCCCAACAGGGAAAGGATGCTCAGATCACGCCAGATGCGTGTGCGGGATGAAGTTGACGGTCTCAATGTTTCACTACAATACCCGCCCAGACGAAGTGGCACAGTGTCAGCTCATCTCTGGCGGAGAAATCGATGTTTCTGGATCGCTTGCAGCTGAATCAGGCATCTTCCAGCAGGTCAACACTCTGGAATGATTGACCTGCGAGCATGGCCAGTGAGGCGCCGCCTCCGGTTGAGACATGCGTGACGCGATCAGCAAGTCCAAACTTGTTGACTGCTGCTGCGGTATCGCCGCCACCAACGATGGTGGTGGCACCGCGATCGGTCGCGACAGCCATGGCTTCAGCAATTTGTTGTGTGCCTACAGAGAATGGAGCCCATTCAAACACACCCATGGGACCATTCCATATGATGGTTTTGGCTTCCTGGATAATGCTGGCGAAACGGGACTGGGTCTTGGGGCCAATGTCCATGCCCATGAAACCATCCTGGATGAGTTCGTCAAAGACCTGAACATCGCTGCCGGTGCTTGTGAATGCGGTGCTACATACATGGTCTTCGGGCAAATGCAAATCCGCTTTGAGGTTGGCAGCGTTTTCGACGATGTGATGTGCCTGTTTGATTGATTCATCATCAACGCGGCTGTTGCCGATTTTTCGCTTGATCACACTCAGGAATGAGTACGCCATCGCGCCGCCTACAAGCACAGAGTCGGCTTTGGGAAGCAGGTGATCAATAGCGCCGATCTTGTCAGACACCTTGGCGCCGCCCAGCACAATAATAAAGGGCGAAGCAGGAGCTTCAAGCGTGTCTGCAAAGTAGCGGATCTCTTTATCGACCAGCAACCCTGCAACGCGGGGGCGGTCTGCCATCGCTTGAGGCACGCTGACCATCGAGGCATGATTGCGATGGCAGGTTCCAAAGGCGTCGTTGACATATACATCGCCAAGTGCTGCGAGTTTGGCAGCAAAATCTGCAGCGCCCGTCTGCTCATCAGCATGAAAACGCAGGTTTTCCAGAAGCACGACATCACCATCATTCATCGCATTGACCGCTTGTTCAGCAGCAGCATCAGTGCAATCCTGGCTAGGGAAGCTCACGGGTGTATCCAGAAGCTCGCTGAGTCTGGCAGCAACGGGTTTGAGTGACAATGAAGATTCATACCCCTTTCCAGCAGGGCGACCCAGATGCGACATGAGCACCGCGCGCCCGCCTCTGCCTATGACACTTTTGATTGTGGCAAGGGCGGCTCTGATGCGCTGGTCATCTGTGATAACGCCGTCATCCAGAGGTACATTGAAATCAACACGGATGAGAATGCGTTTGGACGCAACATCGACAGATTCAACTGTTTTTTTAGCCATTTCCTAGGCCTTTCATGCCTGCCGATCGGCTTGCATTGTGAGCGGGGGGGGTTGCCAGAGTACGAGCTGTGTCAGTCAGACTGCTCGTCCTTTTTTTCGATAGCCTTGTGTGCAACTGAACGCAATCTGTCTCCGCCCTGGTTCTGGATTTGCTGCTGCAGCTTGCGAAGTCTGGATGCGATAGAAGCGTCGATGAGTTTATCGCCGATCTGCATTTTGATACCCCCGATCATGGCTTCGTCTGTGTAAGGGTGAACGACGGGTTGTTTGCCCAGCACCTTCTGCAAGCGATCCTTGATGAGGTTGAGCTCGGTGCTGCCGATGGGCGATGCGGTGAATACATCGACCTCGATCCTGCCGAACTGAGCCTGCACCAGTGCGTCGTAGGCAGCCACAATGGGCACCAAATGCGAGATACGGTTTTTTTCGTTGAGTACGAGCAGGAATCTGAGTGTCAGGTCAGAAACCTTGCCTGTGAAGATATTGGTGATCGATGCTTTGCGAGATGCAATCGACAACACCCGCGAAGCGAGAAACTCATTGAACTGATGATCGCTACGCGTGATCTCCAGGATGTTTTCCAGTTCATCAAGGATTTCTTCGGTGCGACTCTGCCCGCCATCAAGCTCAGCCAGCTCAAAGAGACTCTGAGCATAAATATGAGAGAGAGCGTCAGGTTGTGATTCGATCAAAGGCATGGTTCGATCCGTTTACTTTGACACGCTGAGCGTGTGTGTTCAGGTGCCCAATGACTGAAGCTCAGAGAGTGACTCTTCGATCAGTCTTTGATGATCTTCGCTGGTGATTTGTCGCCCCAGCACTTTGGAAGCCACGATCATGGAAAGATTGGTCGCTTCAGCGTACAAGTCGCTGATCGCAGCTTCGCGAGCCGACTCGATATCGCGTCGAGCGCGATCTTTCATCGCGGTCAGTTCCATGTCAGCTTTTTCTCGAAGCTCCGCAGCCAGCTTCTGCTGCTGAGCCTTGGTATCTTCAAGCATCTTCTTGCTCTCAGCATGAGCCTGAGCCAGAGATTTTTCGTACTGGTTCAGAGCATCTTTGGCCTGCTGACGAGCATCCTCAGCTGCTGCGATCTCCGTGCGGATCTTGTTTTCGCGTTCAGCCAGCCCGGCATCAATCTTGGGCCAGACGGTTTTTGCAAGAACGATCAGAGCGATGAAGAACACGAGGATGGCCATCACGCCCGTGACCAGCCCCTGCTGAATCGAAGGGATCGGTCCGACAGTCTCGCTGGCGGCGAGCACCGACGGGGCACTGCCAAGTAAAACCAAGCCCGCTGACATCATGCTGAGCTGCTTCATTGTTCACGATCTCCTGCAAGAGGGCGAGTTGCCCGAGCCTGCGTTTTCTGGTTCAAAGCCGACCGCTCGCTGTTCACGGGCGATCGGTACCGGTTTTTCTGTACACACAAGCGACACACCTTATTGACAAGGGGTATTGCTTGTGCTGGGGTTTTGCAGATCAGGCCAGGAAGCCGACTACCACAGCAAAGAGCGTGGCACCTTCGATCAGGGCTGCAGCCAGAATCATATTGATCTGGATGTTACCAGAGGCTTCAGGCTGACGGGCGATGGCCTCGACTGCACCTTTACCGACCAGGCCGATGCCGATGCCACCACCGACAATGGCCAGCCCCGAACCGATCGCAGCAAGACCCTTGCCGACAGCGGTGCCAGTTGCGACCACTTCAGCTGCATCTGCTGCATGGTCCTGTGCAAAGGCGCTGGTCGCACCAACGAGCAGCATGGCTCCGGTTGCGAGAGCGATGTTCTTCATCATCTTCTTCATAAGTTGCTTGTCCTTGTTTGTCTGTCGGCCGACAATCGGCCAAGTCTAACGAGTTGAAAAAAGGGGTTTGTTTCCGCCTCATTCCTGTGGGCGGCCCCGGAAAACGATCAGTGTGCTGGTGCATGTGCCTCGGCGTGGTCATCGTGATGGTCCATGAGCGAGATGAACACCGCGGTCAGGAACATGAAAATAAACGCCTGCAAGAACGCGACGAACAACTCCAGGAACATCAATGCAATGCTCCCCACCGCTGAGATCAGTGTCACTGGTCCCTGCAGGAACAATCCCTTCCCCACCACTGCACCAGAGAATGAAAGCAATGTCGCAAGCAGGATATGGCCCGCGGTCATGTTGGCAAAGAGACGAATGGCCAGTGCTGCGGGCTTGACCACGATCTGGCCGAAAAACTCCAGCACAAAGATGAGCGGTGCAACATAAAATGGTGCTCCTGCGGTCATGTGCTTGAAGTAGCCCCCCAGACCCAGCCTTTGAATAGCAGCAATGTTGAAGAAGATCCCTGCAACCACTGCCATGATGCCTGTCACCCAGATGTTCTGCGTAGCAGTGCCACCAAAGAACGCCCAGTGAGGCTCAGCATCACCAGCAAGGCGGGCGAAGAAGTGCTGAAAATCAAGCAAAGGCACCAGCCCCAGCAGGTTGTTGATCAGGATGAAGAAAAAGATCGTCCAGAGGAAAGGCATCATGCGGTTTGTGCGTTCATGAAGCAGAGGCCGAGCGACTTCCTCACGCAAATACACACACATCACCTCGACCATGTGGGCGAGTTTGTTTTTCGTGACATATCTGTCGTTGCCCTGAGACTCTGCTCCGGTCGCGACGCGATTGGCAACCCAGCGCATGCCAAAGATCATGATGAGGCCTGTCAGCAACAGATTGCCCTGATTGCCTGACCAGAACCACCAGTCGCCAATCTTGTAGCCCACATGGTTGTACACATGTGAAGCCGGGTCAGAAGCTGCGAGCATGAAAGAAGTAAACATGAACTAAACCTCCGACCCAGTCGTTACGATCGACCGCTTGAGCGTCCGAATCGCAACAACCACATGAACAACCAGAACCACAACCGTACCCGCCATGGCTCCTATCCAGAACCCCCGGCGACTAACCTCCCCCACCCGCATACTTAATGCCAGACCCACGCCCAGTGTCCCAAGCGTCTGACCCATCGTACCCATCAACACCAGCATGCCCCATCGTGAAACCGTCACCCGCCCGCTACCGACTGCTGGCAACAACGCAAAGCATGACGAAACCACTACAACACCAGCTGAGAGCAACTGTGCCGATGAACTCCCACCCAAGAGCCCCACCAGCCCAAAGGCACCCGCAGCACCCACAATGCACGCAGCCACGATGGCAATCGCCATGGGTACACGCGGGGGCAGCATCGTCGGCTCGAGCGTCACGATCAAAGACTCGCTTACGAGTAAAAACCAAAAAACCGGTACTATTCTCTCCTGAAAGTATCAGCCGCTTTCAGACCCCACACGAGGGGGCACAAGGATAGCGGCCTTGCTCCCTACTGGCGACCCAAAATCAGACGAAAATACACCCCCACGCCCCCACCATGCCCCCCATCTCAATCCCCACCCACCGATCACAGCATACGGCCACAACATCCCCGGATGTGAATGTCTCCAGAGGCGCTGGTCAGAATCAATAATTGCTGCAAATCAGGAAGATTTTCAGGCCCTGCGACGGCGCGCCAAAGCCAGACCTCCAAGACAGAGGATGGCGAGCGAGCCAGGGGCAGGAATGATGTAGTTGACCACGATACTTGCCACAGCACCGTCATCGCCATTTGCATCGTCATTGAGCGTCAGATTCCATGTGCCCGCAGCAAATGGACCGGTGTGCCAGGTCTGCGAGTCGTAGGTATCGCTCGGGATAATCATGCCATGGGCGATAAAATCATCCCAGGACTTGCCCGTGCCACCAGCAACAAATGTGTAGGTAGCCACACCCCCAAGGAGCGAACCACCATCGCCCAAGTTGCTTCCAAAGCCGTTGTCATTGACCAGCGTAAAGACTGAGCCGTCCGGTGCGGTGAGGAAAAGCTCGATATCTGATGCCCAGCTGTGAGCCAGATCTATCACAACCGAATCAACCGAGGCGATCGCACCAAGCGTAAAGTCGTGATCGATGACATTTTCAGCCACAGCACCAAAGTTTTCGATGTTCGCAATATGGGTATATACCCTAGCATTTGCGATTCCTGCAAAGCTGACAATCACAAAGGCGACAACTGTGTTCTTCAGGTTCATGCAAAGCTCACTTTCTCTTTGAGTGCTGAAACCAAACTACCGTTCGGACCGATTGTCAGCCCCATGCTGCTTCAGGCAGGAGGGAACCCCAATACTATTTTAATCGAATACGAGGGGTTTGCAATAAAAAAACAGAAGCATTATGCGGTGTTGCATCTCATGTTGAACAGTGGACATGTTTATCCATTGTATGAACTGTTTTTTCACTGACGAATAAGGCTCGAATCTCTCAGCATCGAGTGGGACTCGTTTATGTGCAACCTAGCACGATCACGAATGTGGCGACAAGATTCAGCATCTGTGTTGGAGGAGGGGGGGAAGGGGGGGTCAGGTTCGGCCGAAGAGTTTTTCGAGTTGGGCGATGGTCAGGCGGATTGATGTCGGTCGGCCATGGGGGCAGTTGCTGGATCGCTCGACCTGTTCACGGAGATTCAAGAGCGATTCAATTTCCAGCTGACCAAGCTGATCGCCCGCTTTGATCGCTGCTTTGCACGCCATCATGTCCAGAATCTCGTGAAGCGTTTCCTCAGCATTGGGTTCCATCGAATCGCGTTCAGCCCGTTCGATCAGTTCTCGAACAAACTCGTCAGGCTCAATGCGTTTGTCCAGAAGAAAGGTCGGGAATGCGTGGATAGCAAGCTTCTCTGGGCCGATGGCGCTTGCCTGGATGCCCAGCGTCGTCAGGATGTCTTCAAGACGACCCAGTTGCTGAATCTGCTGAGCAGATGCGCTCAGGACTACAGGCATGAGCAGCTGCTGGCTTTCCAGAGGCTCGCGTTGAATTCGGGCCAGCAGATATTCATACATCACCCGTTCATGCAGCGCATGCTGATCAATGATGAGCATGCCTTGCTCGTCTTGCGTAACCACAAAGCTGTTATGAACCTGCAACACCGGGTCACGAGGCACAGGCATCGGCAACGAACCCGCATCAGCCTGTTCAGGAGCATTATGAGTGAGCGCAGCTGGGGGTGGCGAAGGCTCTGGCGAAGGTGATTCCATCGCTTTGCGCAGTGCGTCATAGGAGATTTTGCCCTGGACCTGCTGAGGCACCTGCTTTGTAAAATAATCCACAAAGCGATCAGCATTCTGCCTGATCATGATGTCCGGCGCATCATCCGGGCGAGTGGCGGCACCGGGAAGGATGGCTGAACCCGGCGCCGGGGCATAGCCGCTCTTTCCGGGCATGAAACCTGTGGTCAGATCGGTGCTTTGGAGTGCTTCACGCACAGCACGAAGCACGACGGTGTGAACCAGTGACTGGTCACGAAAGCGAACTTCAGACTTGGCGGGGTGGACATTGACATCAAACGAGCCGGGCACCATCTCGAGCATCAACACCGCTGTGGGATGTCTCGAAGGTTCGATCAGCCCGCGATAGGCTTCTTTAAGTGCGTGCTGAATGGTGCGATCACGAATGGGTCTGCCATTGAGAAAGACATGCTGAGCGCGGGTGGTGGCGCGGGCAAGCGAGGGCAGCCCAGCCAGGCCCCAGAGGAGCAAGCCGCGATCGTCGGTTTGCTGGTCAGCGTGGATGTCGATGAGTTGAGATGCGAGTTCTTTGCCGAGGATGTCTTCAGCGCGTTTGCGTGTGTCTTCGCGTTTTTCCAGCAAGAGCGTGGGACGATTGTCACAGCGAACTTCAAACGCAATGCCGGGGTGTGACATGGCAATGGCGCGGATGCGGTCCATGCAATGGCCTTGCTCGGTCTGCACGGTTTTGAGAAACTTGCGCCTGGCGGGTGTGTTGTAAAAGAGATTGCGTACGGTGACGCTGGTGCCTGCAGGTCCAGAATCCGGGCGTACTCCAACGACCGCTCCGCCATCACATTCGATACATGATGCTGAGGGAGAACCTGACACTCTTGAGCGAATCTTCAGGCGCGCCACCGAGCCGATGGATGCCAGAGCTTCACCTCGAAAGCCCATGGTGCTCACACGATCCAGATCCTCAGGCTTGGCGACCTTGCTGGTGGCGTGTGAAGCAAGAGCCAGAGGCAGGTCATCCGCGACAATGCCCATACCTGAATCTGTAACGCGGATAAGCTCGATGCCACCTTTTTCAAGTTCAATGCGGATGGTCTGAGCCTGTGCGTCCACAGCATTGTCGAGCAGTTCCTTGACCACCGATGCAGGACGCTCAATGACCTCGCCCGCTGCGATCTGGTTGACCATCAGCGGGCTGAGCATTTCGATGCGACTTTGCAGCTGAGTCTGGGTGGTGCTGGCCATGGAAACATGATACCCGATCAGCAAGGGTTCCAAGGCTTACAATCTGTACATGAGCGACACCATATTTACCAAGATCATCGCTGGTGAAATCCCCTGCCATCGCGTGTATGAGGACGAGCTGGTGCTGGCGTTTCTGGATATCGGGCCTTTGGCGACGGGACATACGCTGGTGATACCCAAAGAGGCTGCAAAAACGCTGGATGAGCTTTCAGGTGAATCCGCTGCTGCGATTGGTCGGGTGCTGCCTGGCATTAGCCGTGCGGTGATGCACGCAACGGGTGCAAGTTCTTACAATATTTTGCAAAACAATGGTGCTGATGCCCACCAGGAAGTCATGCATGTGCATTTTCATGTCATCCCGCGGTTCAAAGACAAGCAGGCGGGGGCGGGACTGGGCATAATCTGGAAGACGCAAGAGATCAACCACGACGATGCTTCGGAACTGGCGAAAAAAATACGCGATCAGCTTTCCTGAACACGCACCATCGAACAGCTCATGGCAGGAATCTCAATGCACATTCCATCGCCCTGCTCAAGCACAATGCTGCCCAAAGGGTCAAGCTGGCGCACAACGCCTGTGTATTGGTGGTTGTTCCAGACGAGGCTGACAGCTTTGCCTGTGATCGCATCATGCAGAGCAAACTGCTGCAGGATTTGGGTATCGCTCAGAAGCAACATGCGGTTAAGTGCGAGAACCAGCTCTTGTGCAACCGCGATGCGTAAGTTCTGATAGCCAAGCTGGGCAAGTGACACGGTGCAGGATTGCAACTCCCGGGGCCAGTCGTGAGTCTGCTGAAGGATGTTGGTGCCGATGCCCAGAATGTAAAGGCTATCAAACTGTTCAACAAGAACGCCTGCGAGTTTGCGCACGGGATCTTCACAAAGCACAATATCGTTGGGCCAGCGCAAGCCCAGGAGCTGATCATCACCCAGAAGCGTTGAAGCAGTACTGCGGATTGCCAATGCGCCAGCCAGCGAGAGGCGCCACGACTTTTCAGATGTGGAAGCGAGTGCAAATGAGCAGGCCAGCGCGAGGGCTGGCTGTTGGTGCCAGGTTTTGCCCTGGGTGCCTCGGCCCTGAGTCTGTGAACCTGCCAGAACCATGAGTCCGGGTTGACCATTTGCCAACTTTACAGCAATATCTTGCGTAGAGCTGACGGATTCGAGTGCGACAGCTCGGTTAATGGTGCCTTGAGGGTTGCTTTGAAGCACCTGCTCAATGGAATTGGACCATGATTGCAGTGGGCCTGGCGTATTCACGAATCGTGCGTTTTAATATGATCGGTTTTTGAAAAATCCAGCCCAATATCCACCCACACAGCCTGATGTGTGAGTGAACCCACGCTAATGCGATCAACACCGGTCTGAGCGATAGAGTGAATGGTATCGAGAGTGACATTTCCGGAAGCTTCGAGCAAAATGGTGCTGGTCAGTTCGTTGCGGAGGATGACGGCCTGGCTCAGCTCTTCAAGCGTCATGTTGTCCAGCAGCACAAAGTCGACAAGCCCCTGCTCAATGGTGAGCAGTTTTTTGAGTTGATCGATTGAGTCAACTTCAACCTCGACAAAGCGCAAGCCCTGACTTGCTCGCAAAGGCCAGGCGCGATGAGTTGCATCAGCAATCCATTGACCCATCTCGTCAAGTGACAAGTGCGCGATGTGGTTGTCCTTGATGAGAACCGCGTCATATAGACCCAGACGATGGCATGAGCCCTGGCCACAACGGACAGCGTATTTTTCAAGGTGTCGCAAGCCCGGAATGGTCTTGCGTGTGTCATACACACGGTTATGAACAGCTGAGGCTTGAACAAAGCGACCAGTTCGCGTGGCGATGCCACTGAGTCGGCCCAGCAGGTTGAGCATGGGGCGTTCCAGACGCAGGATCTGATCCACGGGACCTGTGAGATGCCCAAGAGTTTGATTGGACTGTGCTTGTTGACCATCTGCAAGCACAGGCGAAAATTGGCAATCTTGTGCAAAAACCTCGATCAGGTCGTTCATCACAGCCAGTCCTGCCACAATACATGGCTCGCGGGTGACAATTGCTGCCTGTGTTGTGTTTGAATCAAGCTGACAGACGCGTGTGGTTACATCGCAGGGAGCCTCTGATCCCAGATCCTCGTCGTGGGCCAGTTCCAGGAGTCTGCGAATCAGACCAAGCGAGGAGAAATACTCGTAGAGTTCGTTCAGGGAGCATGCGTTGAGGTCCATCATGGGTGATGATATGTCACAGCGGGCTGATCCGTGTACAATGGCTAACATACACCACCTACGATCCATGAAGATTTAATAAGGAATCCGTATCTATGGGACTGCTTGAAGGGAAAACCGGGTTGGTCGTTGGTATCGCCAATGATCGCTCATACGCCTGGCACATTGCTCGATCCATCACAGAGCAAGGCGGCCGATGTGCTTTTACACATCTGCCGGGCGCTAAGAACGAAAGACGAACCCGTAAAGCCATTGAGGCAATAGGGATTCAGGATCCCTGGATGGTGCCTCTGGATGCAGGCAGCGATGAGGACATGGACGCGGTCTTTGCCAAATATCGTGAATCCTTTGATGCCATGCACTATCTGGTGCATTCGATTGCATTTGCTGAACGCGAGTGGCTTCGGATTGACGGATTTACTGATACGCCTCGCCAGGCGTTCCTCAACGCGATTGATATCTCAGCTTATACGCTGGTGGCGATGGCCCAGCGCGCCAAGGAGATCATGATCAACACCGGCGGCGGATCGATCATCGCGATGTCGTATCTGGGCTCAGAAAAAGTCGTGCCCGGATACAATGTCATGGGGGTTGCCAAAGCTGCACTTGAATGTTCCACGCGATATCTGGCTGCGGAACTCGGTCAACACAATATTCGTGTCAACACCATTTCTGGCGGATACCTGCGCACGCTGGCATCATCTGCAGTGGGAGGCACGGATGCCATGGCTGATTATTCGATCGCCCGGGCTCCACTTCGGCGCGCGGTCGTGGGGAGCGATGTTGGCAATACTGCGATCTATCTGCTTTCAGATCTGGCTGCAGGCGTGACCGGCGAAAACCTTTATGTAGACTGTGGCGTGAACACCCTGGGTGTCTGATAACACTCAATTCAACATCGCCCAGCCATCAAGCCCCTCTCTATCTGGTAGTCTGCAAGGCTATTTAGGGCTCACTAACACAAGATAGAGCACAAAACCGTCAAGCAGGTGCCCAAATTGGGTCGATATTTTATTCATGAGCAGTATCGGGAGCAATGTCGCTCAGTCTGTTGCAGGCGTGGCCAACACCCAGCGTGTTGCATTGCGCAAAAACCGGGCGGCAGAGGAAAACTCGCAACCAAAACGAACTGGTAAGACAAAGGATGCTGCTCGCGGCGCACTATCTGAAGTAGATTTGCCAGAAGCCATTGACGGGCTGGGGCATGAGCCTCATCAAGAGCAACATCGTGAACGCTCTGAGCACAAGCAGGATCAGGTTCAAGACACTGCTGGGGACTCTGATCAACCCAGCCACATTGACATTCAGGCTTGATCAGGCTGCGTGAGAAATACCCGTGTGCCTGGGTGTTGCTGACATTGCATCGCATTCAAAGGCATCAAAGAGCCTGAACAGAAGCGCCCTCTCAGCATCACGCCCCGTGAGCCAGCGCGCGAAGCGCATCTCGTCAGCAAGGTCATCACGGACAAAGCGCAGGCAGTCGGTTGGTGTTTGAGCTGCCAGCAGGCATACGCCACAGGCGACGCGGGACAGTGTCATGGGGGAATCCAGGCCAAGCTCGATCTCTGATTGCACAAGGCCCAGCGTGTCACAGCCTGGTGACCAGCCTGAGTCTCTGAGCAGTCGACACTGGGCCGTCATCGCGTTGATTCCAGCTTCATCCTCACCCAATGCCAGCAGAATGCCCGCGTGACGCAGCTGAGTGATCGGCTCATCACGGAGGATCTTTGCGCAGAGCTCCATACCTCGTCCCAGCAGATCTTCATCAGGCCAGAGCTGACTCCCGAGCCAGGCGCTGATGAGTCTTGCCTTGATTCGCAAGAGGGGTGCAGGTTCTGGGTCATCAATCGCGATATCAAGCGCGTCAGAGCGAACCAGATGTTCAAGGATGGCGCGGGCACGGGCTGAATCCTGATCCCACACCAGTCTGCCTTTGAGGCGATCTGCCAGCCAGAGTCTGTCACGCGAGCGGGAAAGTGAGGCTGCCGCTTCAAGAAGCAGCATGACCGATGATCGCTGAGCTGAATCGGCAAGATCAATACGCCCCAGCGTGGCATGGTGCGGATCAATGCGCCCGGGGAACAGGCTGACAAGCGAGAACAAAGGCGGATTGATTGCCCAGTCGTACCAGGCTGATTCAAAGCCTGCATGTTCGCGTGTGCAGATTCTCAGATGATGGTCGTCAGACATGCGCAAGAGCGCATCAAGATCATGCGCCCGGCAGTCGGCATCATCGTTTCGCCCGGCACGAAGAGTGACCCACTGCACATGGCTTGCAATTGGCGAGCAGCTGGTGATTCGGTCTGCATCAACTTTGGGAAGATCCAGCCCAATGCGAAACGCTCTTTCAATAGTCGGGGAATGATCCTGCCAGGTAACCAGGCGTTGATGGATCTGATGCGAGTTGCTGAGTTGGTCTGACTGATGTGCTGCGATGCGAGCGGTGCCTGAGGAAGCCAGATCCAGACATCGACCCACAGTATGCAAAATTGCAGCCCGTGAAGGACTCGCAGATGCCTTGTCCGAATTGCCAGATTCAGTTTGAGTATGGATTGTCCCAGCCTTTGCAGACTCGGCTTGTTGCTCATTGAGCACCGCTTGCAAGAGTGAACCCTGCCCAAGCTCTTCATGCACGCCCGAATCACTGAGAACCAGATCAGGCTGTTGCTCGACCGCATCAAATAAACCTGGCTGATGATCTTCTGGTGAACTTGCAACAGCGTCTTGCTCAGTGACGATCATATCTGGACCACATTGAGCTTGTTCTTGAAGGGATGTACCAGGATTAGATACTGATTTGTCTAGTGTGACAGTTCTGAAAACAAACTGCTTTGAAGCATGCATCAGGGATCGACCAGCAAGTGCTGCTCCGATCAGCCACAGACCTGCTGGAACCCCCAGAATAATGGTGCTGATCCACTCTGCACCAAGCCAGGTTGCTGTCACAACCAAGGCACATGATGCCAGAACAAACCCCACCACCGCACTGCCAGACCCGTTGCCCTTTTGCGGAGCTGGGGCGAGCCGTGATAACCTGCCTGATTTGGCACCTGATTGAGCACTTCGTTTAGCATTCACGCTCTGACCATCGGCACGCCAGTATGCTGTGCTGATCCCTCGCTGGTCAGGTCTTGGAAAAACGAATCGATCAGAACGGTCACGGGGTTATCCGGAACCTCAGCATGTACTGATGGATTATTTGCCTGTAAAGAATCTGGTAAATGAATGGATGGTGACAGCCCGCCCTACCGCAGCGATGGATTCGGTCAGTGGGATCTCCTTGGGGCAGACCTTCACGCAGTTCTGGGCATTGCCACAGTCGTTGATGCCACCAGGACCCATGAGTGCATCCAGACGAGCGCCTTTGAGCTGACGCCCGGTGCCATGCTCGTTGAAGAGCCGAGCCTGACTCAGGGGAGCAGCTCCTATAAAGGAGGTGTCCCAGGATGAGGCATCATCTTCTTTTTGATATTGCGGACAGGCTTCCAGACAGCAGCCACAGCTCATGCAGGTGCTGAGGGTATAACGCATCTCAGATTGTTGAGGCGTTTCCTGCGGGCCAGGACCCAGATCATACGAGCCATCGATCGGCACCCATGCACTGACTTTTTCCAGACTTTCAAACAGCCTCTGGCGATCGACCCAGAGATCTCGCACGACGGGGAACTTGCTCATGGGCTCGAGCGTGATCACATCACCTTCGTGGGGAGCGTATTCATCAATGAGGCAGGAGCATGACTGGCGAACTTTGCCATTGATGACCATGGTGCATGCACCACAGATTTCTTCAAGACAGCCTGCATCCCAGACGACGGGCGTTGTTTTTTGGCCCGTGACGGTGATTGGGTTGGCTGCGATGTATTGCAGGCAACTGATGACATTCGAGCCTGATTCGATCGGCACATTGAATGATTCGTATCTGCTAGGCTGACCCGGACCATCGCAGCGTTTGATTCTAAACTGCACGGTTCGGTCAGGCTTGGGTGTGTTTTTGAAGTTTTTAATTGTGCTGGCGTGAGCCATGGGACTCTCCAAGTGTGTTGGACCATTGCATCAGGCGGTGGCGGTCTCGGGTTGGTCTGATTTGGTTGATTCGGCGTTTTTTGTATCGGTCTTGCCATAGGTCCGAGGCCTGGGCTTTACAAAACGGGTATCAACATCACGGAAGGTCACCTGATGGGGATCATCTGAACCGGGCTGATACGAGACAACCGTGGTCTTGAGGAACTTTTCGTCGTTTCTGTCCGGGAAATCCAGGCGATAGTGGCTGCCTCGGCTTTCTTCACGCAAAATGCCGCCTTTGACAATCACCTCAGCCAGCACGAGCATGTCGCCAATCGCCCGTGTGTATGACAGCGTCTGGTTGGTCCACGATGCTGCATCGCCAAGTCGAACATTTTGATATCGATCATTGAGAGCGTGGATTTTGTCAAGGCATGCTGACAGACCCTTCCCAGTCTTGACGACGGTGCTGGCGGAAGTGATTTCAACGCCAAGCTCATAGCCAATTTTGTAGGGATTGGTGGCATCATCTGCGGGACCATCACTCACCGAGTTCAACAGTTTCTGGGCCTTGGCCTGCTCCTGTTTGACCGCTGCGTCGTAGATGTTCTGATCGAACTGGGCTGCGGGGTTTTTGCTGGGTTCACAGTCATTGACATAGTTTGCCACACTTACGCCGTTGTAGAGACCATCGAAAATGCAGCTGAGCAAGGCGTTTGCACCGAGTCTGGTGGCACCGTGGTAGGCAAAGTTCACCTCGCCAAAGGCGTACAGGCCTTTGATGTTGGTCTGCATGTTGTTGGGAGCACCCAGTGCCATGCCTTTGCCGATGTCGCTATCTACGGGCGAAGTATCAAAGGGGTTGTGCATGCCATGGGGGGATGAGGGTTCATAACTGCCAGGCGTGTATTGTGTCCACATGCCTCCCATGGAATAGTGAACCGCGGGGAAGATTTTCATGGGTTCAAAGCGGGGATCAACGCCTACGAACTTTTCGTAGATTTCGAGGATGCCGCCGAGCTTGCGGGTGAGGTAACCGGGGTCCATGTGGGTCAGATCAAGATAGACCTGGTTTTGACCATCAACGCCCATGTCCTGATTGACACAGAGGTCGAAGATTTCGCGCGTTGCGATGTCGCGAGGCACGAGGTTGCCATAGCCGGGGTATTTCTCTTCAAGGAAGTACCAGCGTTCGTTTTCAGGAATATCGCGTGCCTGCCTGGCATCGCCCTTTTTGCGAGGAACCCAGACACGCCCGCCTTCGCCACGAGCAGATTCGCTCATCAGCCTGCACTTGTCAGCGCCGGGGATGGCGGTTGGGTGGACCTGTATCATTTCGGGATTGGCATACCACGCACCCGCCTGGTAACAGCGTGATGCTGCACCACCTGTGCAGATGATGGAGTTGGTGCTTTTACCGAACACCAGCCCGCAGCCGCCGGTTGCCATGACCACCGCATCACCTCGGAAAGACCGGATCTGCATGGTGCGCATGTCCTGGGCAGTAATACCAATGCAGCGTTTGTCATCGGTGTCTTCTGTACAGATGGGCCAGAGGAACTCCCAGAACTCGTATTTGTTGATTTTGCCTTGAACTGCGAGCTTGCGGACTTGTTCGTCCAGAGCGTAGAGCAGTTGTTGTCCGGTTGTGGCACCGGAAAAGTGCGTGCGTTTGAAGAGCGAGCCACCGAAAAGGCGCAGGTCTCGAAAACCTTCTGCAGTGCGATTGAAAGGCACACCCATGCGATCGAGCAGGTCGATGACCTTGGGCGCGAAGTTGGTCATTTCGAGCACTGGCGCCTGATCTGCGAGGTAATCCCCGCCATAGAGGGTTTCATCAAAGTGTTGATATTCGCTGTAGCCTTGCTGGCGGGCGACCTCGTTGCAGGCATTGATCCCACCTTGGGCGCACACGGAGTGCGAGCGTTTGACGGGGACCATTGAGAACAGATCGACCGCGAGCCCTGCTTCGGCGATGCGTATTGCAGCTGCCAGACCTGCCAGCCCCCCACCAACGATGATGACTCTTTTGTCTGCCATGAGAATCAGCCTCTCTTACACCAGCTGGGCCAGTGTGCTTTATGGATTCGTGTTGTCTGCGTGACTTTGAGCAGCAGCAGGAATGTTCGTCTCAGAATGCATTGCCCCTTCGATCTCAGCAGCCGCATCGTAATCGAGTGTGGCAAAGCCGATGATTGAAGCCCAAGCCAGCAGCATCATGCCTGCACCCAGACCCGCACACACAAAGCCCCAGCGTTTTTGTGCTTGCTCTGAAATGGTCAGCCCCCAGGTGATGGCAGCGGTCCAGAGACCGTTGGCAAAGTGGTATACCAGCAGGCTTACACCAACAAAGTAAAACAGTGAAACAGCAATGCCTGCAACTGTGTAGCCTTGCTCTGAGCCTTGCATCGCAGCAGCCAGAGTTGATGCAGCAAAGTTGTGTGACCACTGTGTGCCACCGGGCACGAGGAAGCTCCAACCCCATCGCAATGTGGCGACATGGTAAAAGATGAAGAGGATGCCGACATAGCCACTGACTCTTTGCAGTGTGTAGCGCCAGTTATCCGGGTATGGGTATTCACGGACATTGGGTCTGCCCGAGAAGGCGTAATAGACGCCGAGGATGGAATGAAACCCAAGTGAGATCCAGAGGGTGAGTTCGATGAGGAGCAAGGCGGGCAGGCCGTTGATGAAAGAGACTTCCTCTTGAAAAGTCCCGACCCTTCGTGCAAGCATGTCTGAGCCAGCACGCGAGTTGAGCACGCCCCACAAGATGGTTGCGTTGGTCGTCAGGTGCAGGATGAGGAAGACCCCGATGGGCACGATTCCCGAAAGCGAATGAAGCCTGCGGAGCAGGAAGTGGTGCTGACGGAGGGGGCTGTTTTTCTGGGTGGCCATGGAGTCGATTCCTCCTGCCTGGGATCATAAATGAATAAGGCCGAATGCGATACTCGGAGTTTTAGAGGGGCGAGCCGGGGGCTGCGGGATCGATGGTCTGCACGCCTTTGGCAGCCGCTTCAGCGACCAGTTTTTCAACCTCAACATACCGCAAGCGAAGCTCGTGGAGCACTTGTCTGACGCCCTCACTCTCTTCTTCTGACAGGTTGTTTTTGGTCTTGTCTTCAAGAACGCCGAGCAGGTCAATATGGTACTTGGCGATGTCCAGAGCCACGATGGCTTTGCCGGTCTGGGGGTCAGGTACGCCTCCCATGTACATCAAGGCGGGGCCGATCAAAAGGCGAAGCAACTCATTGAAATCGGCCGGGGGCAGTTCACCGGGGTCACCCTGAGCTGGTTTTTTCTCATCCTGATCGGCTTTTTCAGCAATTTTCTGTTTCTCGGCCTGTGCTTGGGCTTTCCAGTCTGAATCAACAATAATCTTTGGTTGGTCGTCATCACCCATAGCAGAGATTTCCTTTGTGTTTTAGAGTAAGGTATCCTCATTGTAATCGGATACAGGATGCGATTCTAGGCATTCAAGCCTTTGTTTTCACCGACTCAAAAACCTCGGAGACACACCATGGATCGTCACATACTTTGTCTGCCCAACACAAATCGTGTTGTGATGCTTGCAGCGATCGGGTTCATTGCCAGCTCTTCACTTTTCACAACTGGGTGTGGGAACACCAGGCTGAGCTTGCGTCCTCGCACCGTCATTGATGCTGCAGACTTTGCTTCTGACGATGTCCCGGCGATCTCTGCACCCACAGCTCGCCTCCTCGTTCGCCGTACGCAAGATGATACAGGTGCGGTTGCGGTGATCACGCCCGGCGGTCCGGTTTTGAACGCATCCACCGCAGCTGCGACGGAACAGCCGGTACTGATTGATGCCAAGGTCGGAGATATCAACGGCAGACCTGTGTATGCAGATGCGTTTCTTTCGGTCATGGAAGCACGACTCATCGCAGAAGCTCAGGACAAGTCCCCAGCCATCTGGCTTCGCTTTGCCAGAAAACTTATCAGTGACGAACTGGAACGACTGATCGAAGATGAACTGCTCAGAGCTGAAGCCCTGGCATCATTCACCCCTCAACAGCAACAGGGGCTGCGCTACTTTGTACAGAACCTTCGCGAGAACATTGTGCGCACCAACCGAGGCTCAGAGACTCAGGCCAACGAAACGCTCCAGCGCGAAGAAGGCGTTTCACTTGACCAATATATAAAGAATCAGGAAGCAAGAGCACTGGTCCGCCATCAGATCGACAACCAGATCCTCAACAAGGTTCATATTTCCTGGCGCGACATTCAGCGTTTTTATGAAGTGAACAAGGACCGCTACAACCCGGACCCCGTTGCGGTGCTCAGACGCATCCGTTTGCGCAAGCCATCAGAAGAAGATATTGCTCGAATCACGGATCAACTCAATCAAGGCGTGGCGTTTGCATTGGTCGCTGCTGATTCAAAGAACCTCTACAACCCCGAGCAGGGAGGCATGGTTCCAGATGTGTCGTTTAAGGATCCATATTCTGATACCGAGTTCCAGATCGGACCTGTGGTTACCAATGACGCTGCAAAGACTCTGACTTCAGGTTCGTGGACTGGGCCACTGCGCTGGGAAGCATTGGAAACGCCGCAGGCTGACTGGATTTATCTTGAGCAGATCAAGCGCATCTCCAGACCTCTGGATGATCAGATGGTTCAGCTTGAAATCGAACAGCGACTTCGCAACATCTTTGCTGAGCGTGAGCGTGTTCTATACATGCGTCGTTTGCGCAATCAGGCGACCTACACGGATGTTGATCAGATGTCCGAGTTGCTGCTTCGCATAGCAGCTGAGCGTTATTACCTGCCGAACGCCTCTGCCAGCGATGGATCGTGAAGTTTCTGGCTGATCGAACCCGTTTTCTCTGGTCTGGCAAGGGGACAGTTGCAACAGGGAGAAAAGGTGAGAAACTCGCAGCAAGGCTGATGAAAAAAGCTGGCTATCGCATTCTGGGGCGAAATGTCCGCGTGCCCATGGGCGAAGCGGATCTGGTGTGTCTGGCACCGGATAGACAAACCATTGTTATTGTCGAGGTCAAAACACGCACTCAGCACCCAACTGCTTCAGCGACCATTGCACCTCATGCCAATGTCCATGCACATAAACGACGCAAGCTCCGCGCTATTGCCCGCTGGCTGATCAGGAAGAATCATTGGCAAGACCGACCTGTCCGGATTGATGTCGTCAGCGTTCAGTTGTTTGCAAAAAGCGCTGCCAAGCCTCAGCTTGAACACTTGATCGGTGCGGTGATCGACGATAATTATTAGGTGTTTGCAGGCAGGTGTCGTTCTGGAAGCAGATTCAATAGTCGTTGTTCTGGTCTGAATCCCGGCTTGATGCGAGTTTGCCTCGAAATGCCGCTTCGAGTTTGGCTTCAGCGCTGCGCTGGGAATCCATCTTGACAGGCAGGATCAGGCTGAACATCGAGCCTCGCCCGACATCTGACACCATCTGGATCTGGCCTTGCAGCAGGGATGCCAGTTCCTGAGCGATCGCAAGCCCCAGCCCGGTGCCTTCATGTTCACGAGTCAGACCTCCTTCGCCTTGTTGAAACTTGGCGAAGATTTTTTTCTGATCAGTAATTGCAATGCCCGGGCCAGTGTCAATCACACTGATTCGCACGCGTTCACATTCATTAGCACTGTTGGAATGAGTGATGAGCTGTTCTGCACGCAGGATGATTTCGTGCGCATCGCCTTCGGTGCTTCTGGGCGGGATGAACTTGACGCTGTTGGACAGGAAGTTGAAGATGATCTGGCCAAAGAGCCTTTGGTCGGTCTCGATGATGGGCACATCCGGCGCGATTTCCATCTTGAGTGAAATGCGTTTGCGGTCAGCCAGGGGATGGATCAGCCCGATGAGTCCTTCACAGGCTTCATATAGACTCATGGGCACGCAGCGAACTTGAATCTTGCCAGCTTCAATCTTGGCCATGTCAAGGAGCGTGTTGATCATGGATAGCAAGTCGTTGGCAGAAGTCACAATGTTGTCAAGGTATCGCAGGCGTTTGGCATCCAGAGGTGAAGGCTCCGTATCTCCGATCTCCTTCATGGCGATTTCCTGCAGCAGCTCGCCAAAGCCAATAATCGAGTTCATGGGCGTGCGCAGCTCGTGGCTGATATTGGCAAGAAACTCTGCTTTGAGTCTGGCTGCTTCATAGAGCGATCGATTGGCTTCAGCCATCTCGCCCAGCTTCAGGTCCATGGCCCGGTTGGTTGCTCTGAGCTGTTCCTGATTGGTCTGCAGCGCAAAGAGCATGGCATTGAACGCTTCTGAAAGTTCCTCAAACTCATCACCAGTGCCGATGTGTGACCGGATGGTCAGGTTCCCCTCGCGCACCAGCTCAGCGGTTCGCTTGAGCGATCGCACCGGGCTCAGGATCAACCGATTGGTGATCAGATAAAACAAAAGCACCGCCATCGCCAGCACGATCGTGCCCGCACCGTAGATATATGCGGTGTTGATCAAGAGCTGCCAGGCTGCCCCGACGGATTGCCGATCCATCAACAAAAGACCGGTCAGCACCTTGCGCTCAGGATCGCTGGGGCTCAGGTTGTCAGGAGAGGTGGTATTGGGAGGGGGGGTGTTGGGAGAGGGGGGAGAGGGGGGGCTTTTGATTGCTGCAGCGTAGTGATACCGCAGCGTCGTTCCCAGGCGGGTTGATTGCTGATAGTCAGTCTCGTGAGATTGCTGTTCAAACCTGCGGATGGCGCGCCTGATGAACGCATCCTGCTCGGCCAGTTGCCTGGCCTGATCAATATCAAGGTAGCGAGCAGCAATCCCTGCGTGAACCACCCGTCCATTTTCATCAGCCTGAATCTGCTGGCCAGCCCTGCGAGTTTGAGAATCCAGCCTTTGCCAGATCCGGGCCTGCTCGCGTGAAAGCTCGAGCTGCCCTGAGCCTACAAGTGCATTCATCCTCGCCCAAGGCACAGCAAGAGCAGCAACAATGATCACGATCACCGCAGACCCGAACAGGAGCAAACACTTGTTGGCGAGTGACAATCGAGACATCTCGCTCAGTTTAGGGCATTGGTCCCGGTGAATCACATGCAATACACTCGTCCATGCCCAATGCGTCGGTCTATCTTGAAACCTTTGGCTGCCAGATGAATGAGCTGGATTCTGAGCTTGTTGCAGGCCGACTGGCCGATTTGGGCTATCAATTGACCCTGAATGCTGATCAGGCGGATGTAGTGCTTTACAACACTTGCTCGGTTCGCGAGCAGGCTGAGCAGAAGGTCTGGTCACGCCTGGGCGAGATCAAAGCTCGCAAGAAGGAAAACCCCGGGCTGGTCGTGGGCGTGCTGGGGTGTCTGGCAGAACGCGATGGCACCGCTCTGATCCAGCGCATGCCGGTGGTTGATATCCTGTGTGGCCCAGCAGAGCTTGACAAGCTTCCTGAGCTACTGGACAACGCGGTGCGCACACGGGCTTCGATGCTGGCGCAGGAAAACAGCACCAACCTTGTTGATTGCAGCGCGGATCAGGTTGCGCTGCAAGGCAATGCGTCGCGCCGAAGTTCAACGCTTGCAGCTGCGGGCGACACGCTGGAACTCCTGGATCTTTCCCGTTCGATCTCGCCGATCGGTCAGGGACGCACCAACCCGGGCAGCGCCTATGTTCGGATCACCCGAGGCTGTAACAAGTTCTGTACTTACTGCGTGGTTCCTTTTACGCGCGGTGCTGAGATCCATCGCCCGCCGGAGCACATCATTGATGAATGCAAAAGGCTTGCAGATGCGGGGGTGATCGAAATCACACTGCTCGGGCAGACGGTCAATCACTACCGCTTTGAGCACGGGTCAGCGGTGACGATGAACGGCTTGACGCAATCTCAAAAGGGTCGGTCTTACAAGGGCGGGCATGATCGTGATGCCTTTGCGGGTCAGCGCGTGACGACCTTTGCTGATCTGCTGGCACAGATCCACGAGGCGGTTCCTGCGATCAAACGCTTGCGGTTTGTGACCAGTTATCCTCGCGATTTTGGTGATGATGTACTCAGTGTGATTCGCGATCATCCACGGATTTGCAGGTATCTGCATGTGCCGGTGCAGTCTGGGTCTGATCGGATCCTGACAGCGATGAACCGGGGGTATACGGTGGGGGAATATATGGATTTCATCGATCGGGCGCGGGCATTTTGCCATCAGCCTGAGATCGGCAGGCCTTTGATGCTCTCGAGTGATTTCATTGTGGGTTTTCCTACCGAGACTGATGAGGATTACCAGGCCACGGTTGATCTGTTGACGCGAAGCAGGTTCAAGAATTGCTTTATCTTCAAGTATTCGCCCCGTCCCGGGACGATTGCATACGACAAGCTGCCTGATGATGTACCCGAGGCTGTCAAACGCCATCGCAATAATCATCTGCTGGGTGTGCAAGCAGAGATTTGCGACGAGATCAGCCGTTCGTGCGTGGGACAATCGTTTGATGTCTTTGTGCAGGGTCTGAGCAAGAAGACGCGCAAGGAACGAGGTCTGACCAAGAGCCAGATCCGCAAGGGCAATGCGATTTCGCTGACGGTCAATGGTACTGAGCCTGGACTTGATGCGATTCCACTTGCCACCACACCTGACGAAACGGCTGTCAAGTTCAGTGACAGTTCAACTGATCCGGTTCAACTCTCAGGTCGAACCGATGGCGATCAGATCGTGTTCTTTGATGTACCTGCCAATCAGAATACCGACGACTGGATCGGTAGGATCGTGCCCGTGCAGATCACCCACGCTGACCGCCTGAGCCTGCATGGCACACTGGTTGGGCAGTCCGTGACGACCTGAGGGACACGCTGATCTGACCAGTGATGGTTGCATGGATGTGCGAGGGTACTTCGCCTTGATCACTTTCTATGTTGCTGATTGTCCTTGATCTGATTCAGCATCAATCGATGCCTTTCATGCATCTTGTTTGATCGGAATGACACAGGACCTGGCCCCAATGTCAGCCAATGTCTGTGTAAAAACCTGGTCTGACAAAACAGGTGTTGCACACTGGAGTGTTTATAGTTTGATATAGTGTTTAAATGGTTACTGATTCTTTACAGCGCAGGCGCGGGGTCATTCTGCTGACGGCTGTCTCAACACTGGCGTTCGGCGGGATCGGTTTTGTGGTCGCGTCGGCGATTCAATACAGTGTCTTTGGTCAAGTCACGCTGGTTCTGCTCGGTGTGCTCGGCGGTATGAGCAGGGTTGTCCAGCCATTCATTGCAAGATGGTGGCATCGAGCCAGTCACTCATTGGCCAGGACTACCACAACGCAGAGCTCTCCCAGACACCGCGCCTGGATTGTGGGGTTGTTGATTGCGTTCTCTACACTGGATCTGCTGGTGCTCCTGGGGGCACCTGATACAAGAGTCGTGTGTCTGCCTGTGATCCTGCTTTTGCTGGCGATACTCCTGGGCTATCTCGCCTGGCAGACTCGGGGCGGGCAGCGGGTGCAACATATGCTCTTGCCCATGGCGGCATTGATGATGGCCCTGTTTGGCAACGCCCTGCCATTGTCTCCTGATCATGGCATCTTGCTGGGGGCGATCAATACACAACTGTCGGGGATTGATGCCAAACTCAATGCCTTGCTTCAGGGTCAGAAGCAGCTAGCCGACGGGCAAGAGGACATCAAGATTGCACTCGCACAGATGCAACAGGAGCTGGCGATACTCAACGCTCAGCGTGATGCCAAGGACGCTGCGGGCATTGAGCCGATTGAAGAAGGCGATCCGGCTCCGGTGCGTGAACCCTTGACCGAAGATGAGCGGGTCGAGTATGAGCGGCTCAAGACTCTGGCGACGACGCTGGCAAAATCAGGCAATTCAGAAGCGACGCTGGCACTCTATGAAGCTGCTCTTCGCACGGGCGATGCTGAACAGATCAAAGCCCTCAAGCCCAAGGTCGCTCGACAGCTTGCAAGGAATGCAGATAAAGCATTCGATGTCAAGATGGCTGAGGGTAACCGGCTTTTCTACCTCCGGCAATACGCCGATGCGGCTGACACTTACCTCGCAGCGGCACATCTCAAACCCGATGATGAGACGGCACGCTCTGCTTTCAGTGATTCGGTCGTTAATGCACTCTGGATTGCAGACAGTTCACCGCAACGGAAAGAGGTATTACTCAAGGAGCTTCGTACGCTGACTCGTGCTTTTCCGGATGATGTTTATATCCGAGGGAATCTGGCTGTGGCACTGTACAATGCTTCTAACGACAGAGATTCGGGCTCTGCCCGTACCCAGAGCCTGCTAGATGAGTTGCGTGTTCTGGCAGAGGCTCATCCTGATGAGGACTCTGTTCGTGCGCCACTCGCCAAGGGGCTGCTCAATGCGTTCGTCGACAGCGGTTCTGACTCTGCCCGTGCTGAGAGTCTGCTTCGTGAGCTGCGTCAACTAGCTGAGGCTCATCCCGGTGACGCGGTTGTGCGCGATCGATTCGCCTGGGTCCTTTACAATGCGTTGTACGACAGCGAATCAGGCTCAAAACGGGCCGAGAGTCTGCTGAGCGAACTGCGTCAACTGGCCGAGGCTCACACCGATGACACTCATGTGCGTGGATGGCTCGCCAATGGGCTGTTTAATGCGTTCTATGCCAGCGAATCAGGCTCTGTCCGTGCCGAGGGATTGCTTGATGAGTTGCGTGTTCTGGCTGCAGCTTACACATATGACATGACCGTCCGTGACTGGTTTGCCAAAGGGCTGATCAACGCGATTGCCGACAGCGATTCCGACTTTGTCCGTACCCAGAGTCTTCTTGATGAGCTGGGTGGTCTGGCCAGGGCTAGCCCGGCTAACCCCGTTATCCGCGAGCAGTTTGCCATGGGACTGTTCAATGCGATCAGCGACAGCGGTTCGAACTTTACTCGTGCTGAGAGTGTGCTTGTTGAGCTGCGTGTTTTGTCCGAGGCTCACGCCGATGACGCGGCTGTCCGTGAGTTGCTCGCCTCAGGGTTGTTCAATGCGTTGTATGAGAGCGAATCAGGCTCTGAGCGTGCCGATGATCTGCTTTATGAACTACGAAAACTGGCCGAAGCTCACATCGATGACACGGCTGTCCAGGTACTGCTCGCCAAGGCGTACGGTGTTTCCGTACATACTGCCACGGCGGGAGGAGATATGCAGCGAGCAGTAGCGATGGCCGAGGCACTGGTGCCGCTGGCGGATACGGTCAAGAGTGAACTGGACATGAATCCTCTATTCAAAATATCTATTGAAGCTGCGATCGCACTGGCCAAAGAGCAGGGTGATAAAGATGCCCGGAAGCGGCTCAATAAAGTATCCCAAGCCCTCTTTGGCGAATGATCTATCGGGCAGGCTTTGTCCGGGGAGGGGGGAGGGGGGGAGCGGGGGGTGGGTGTGTCACGGACCAGAAGAAGGCAGGTTCCGGGCATCTTGCATAGGTAAGAAAGTGGCTTGAGCCGGTGTTTTGTCTTGGTCGGGCGAGCAGAATGCTGTATGCTGGGGTCTTGTTGTTGCATGGCGGTCTGTGTAACGAAACTGCTGAACGAGGAACCATCATCATGTTGCATTTGAGAATGTCGGTATTGGCGGCGTTGGGCCTGTGCCTGTGGATGACGGCGGACGCTGGCGCCCAGACCGGCTCCATCAAGGCGTGGGGAAGCAACAACCGGGGCCAGCTCAATGTGCCCGCGCCCAACACCGGGTTCGTGGCGGTCGCGGCAGGCGGGACCCACAGCTTGGGCCTGAGGGACGACGGCTCCATCGAGGCGTGGGGATGGAACGGCGACGGCCTGGGCAATGTTCCTGCGCCCAACACTGGGTTCGTGGCGGTCGCGGGGGGCGGGAACCACAGCCTGGGCCTGAGGGACGACGGCTCCATCGAGGCGTGGGGAAACAACGTCGAGGGCCAGCTCAATGTACCCGCGCCCAACACCGGGTTCGTGGCGGTCGCGGCGGGCTGGCAGCACAGCCTGGGCTTGAGGGACGACGGCTCCATCGAGGCGTGGGGAGACAACGGCGGCGGTCAGCTCAATGTTCCTGCGCCCAACACCGGGTTCGTGGCGGTCGCGGCGGGCGGGCAGCACAGCCTGGGCCTGAGGGCCGATGGCTCCATCGAGGCGTGGGGAAGCACCGCCCCCGTGCCTGCGCCCAACACCGGATTCGTGGCGGTCGCGGCGGGCGGGACCCACAGCCTGGGCCTGAGGGACGAAAGCTGCCCCGCCGACCTGACCGGCGACGGCATGCTTGATGTGCTGGACTTCTTTGTGTTCGTTGGCTTCTTCAGTACTGGTGACATGCGGGCTGACCTGGATGGCAGTGGTGCGCTTGATGTGCTGGACTTCTTTGCCTTCATCTCGTTCTTCGCTGCGGGTTGTCCGTAACCCTTTATCGTTACCGTCTTCACCGGGCAGGCACAACGCACGACTCCCACCTTTGCTGTGCGTGGCACACGGATGGGGGTTCATGGGGGAAGGGGAAAAGAAAGAAAGGCGTGCCACTGATCTGTCCTCAGATCAGTGTTGGGTGAGGGGGTATCAAGAGCACTGACCAGAGGACTGGTCTGTGGCACTCGGGTCACTTGGTCACGATCGCAATGGCAAAGCCGTCGTAGCCTTTGGAGCCGACGGTTTGCATGGCGGTGGCGCTGAGGCGTGGTTCGGCAGCGAGCATCTCTATCAGTGTTCTGGTGCCTTGCACGCCGGGGTCGGTGCTCTGTGCATCGAGAACCTGGCCATTGCGTACAACATTGTCAATGACGATCACACAGCCCGGGAGCGCGAGTTTGAGCGCCCATGAGAGGTACTCGGGGTTACTGGGCTTGTCTGCGTCGATGAAGATCAGATCAAACGGTTTAATGCCCAGAGCATCGAGTCTTTGCAGTTGATCCCGTGCTCGACCCAGCAGGACTGTCACCTTGTCTTTCAGCCCGGCGTTGATGAGATTGCTTATGGCAACCTCGTGATGGGCACGGTTTGATTCCAGCGAGATGAGCGTGCCGTTGTCCGGGAGCGCCCGGGCGAGCCAGATGGTGCTGTAGCCGCCGAGTGTGCCGATCTCGAGAATGTGTTTGGCACCCTTCATCTTGGCCAGCATCCACAGCATCTTGCCCTGGGTTGGCGACACGCTGATCTGAGGCAGGCCGGCATCGTCACAGGCTTTGAGTGTGGCTGAAAGGACATCATCTGGTGGCAGGAGCGTGCTGCTCAAGTACTCGTCAACTTCTTTCCATCGCGACTCGTTCACCTGCGTTCTCCTGTTGCCATGACCCTTGAAGCTGGACAAGCATAGCTTTGGACTGTCAAAAACATGTGAGCAAACGACACCCGCAAGCCGATCAGATCATAAACATATGGTTATTCAGACAAAAGCGTAGCATTCAAGGTCACATCTTTGTACACTGTTGTGTGGCGAATCTCTGATGCACAGAGATGTTACTTTGCGGGTGCGTCACCTGCGGGCCATAACGGGTTTCACAGGACCCAACGAGAGAGGGACAAAACATGACAAGGGTATATCTGAGTGCTGTCGCTGTGGCAGGTCTGGCTATGAGTGCAAACGCAGGCATCACCATCGATGTTGTGCCATCATCTGCACCCAATGTCTTTGGTTCACCAAGCTGGGGTGGATACCTCTCCAGTTCACTGAACTCGCTGGAGAACTCGCTGGGCAACATCGGCGATCGCAATACCGATCCCAGTGCCTATGAGATCTCAGGCCCCATCGTTGATCCTGGCGACTTCATGGTTTCGAGCTTCAAGAGCTGGCGCGGCACAGCCAACCCTGCCAGCCCGTTCAATAACGAACTGGGCAATCGCATGCACTTCGGGTTGCACGCCTTTGGCGATGGTGTCATGCAGTTCGCATTGCAAAATGTCGCCTTTGAAATCATCAGCAGCGATGATGTCAACTCGCTGGGCTTCGTTGGTAACTTCGCGGGCTTTGGCTATTCCTCGACACGCTTTGGCGTTGACTGGGGTGCTGACCGCTCCAAAGGCGGCGGCGATGACATCATCTACACCTCGGGCAATGGCGCCACACTGGTCGATGAGATCGTTTATGTCGGTGTCGGCAATGCCTTCTGGCCTGGCGGAAGTGATCCGGACCCGAGCAACCCCATTGGCGGGGCTCAGGCTGCGATGGACGATGCCATCAGCTATGTCCTCAAGAACGCTCCGTTTACAATCACGGGATCCTACACGATTTTCAATGATTCAGGAAGCGCCAGCGTCGCTGCTGTGCCCGCCCCCGCGAGTGTGATTGCACTCCTTGGTTTTGGAGCGATTGCAACGACACGCCGAAGACGCTGAGGGGTGCTGATGGACCTGGAGTCACAATACAAATGATGGATAGCCCTTTCATCGCTCATCTCAATATGAGTTGACAGATCTGAAGGGTTCAGGATTATTACGAGCCGCGACTGTGAGGGAGTGGTCTTTGAGCTCTCCACCCAAGCCCACCAATCCCTGATTGTCACGGCTCGTTTTCGCTCAGCTTGTCTCTGAACTCTCATCTTCATCACCGAATCGCTCGCGGGCTCGGCGTTTGGCTGCCAGCAGCCCCGAAGCTGGCTCATCAGCATCATCGGTTGCGCTTTGAGCCTTTGGCTTTGTCTGTGCATCAGAAGGAGGCGTAGAAAGATCAGATGCTGCGCTGTGCGAGTGTGTCTGATGACGGAATGAATCAAGCCGAGCCTGCTTTCGGCGCAGCCTTGCCTGCTTTGCCAGCGTTTTGGCATCCGCATCATCCAGTGCTATGGAAACTGAATCATCATCAGGCTCAGCACTGGTTCGTTGTTTCAATGCGGAAATTGCTCTGGATGTCCCTGCTGAATCCCGGGCTTGAGCGTCAGCGGCCCAGCGGGCAAACCCCTGGCCGAACTCTCTGGAAATGAATCGATCCCATGCAACCCGTCTCGTTGCGACATCCAGCATGAAAAACGCCAGCGCCCATAAAACGAGCAAACCCCAGATCGGCGTTCGCGCCTCGCGCGACTTTGCATCCTGCCTGACAAACAGCTCTGCCTGAGTTGCACCAGCCAGATCGATCACACGCCCGCCAGTCTGACTGGCAAGCTCCGTGAGTAAATCTTCATTGGAACCAAGCACGCGGTATTCATCGCCCTGAGCAACAGCGACACCGCCTACGACTGGTGCCAGATGTTGCACGCCCAGTTTGGGTTTGAACACTGCGATGTAGTTGCCATCTGCCCCCAGTGCTGACCTGCCTGTGTACCGACCGGGGCCGGTTTGATCCAGCGTGACACTGACAGGCTCGTTGTCCGGGCCGAACACTGTTGCCTGAACGCTGAGCATGTCCATGGGCTGATCCGACTGGTCGTAGGCATCGAGCCAGAGTGTCAACTCACCATCAACCACCTTCATTCCCGCTTCATGGGCAGTTGATGAAGCCGCCCGTGAAGCGGCCCGGGCGACTTGTGTCCAGAACTGTGTAAATCCATTCCAGGTGAGCCAGTCCCGAGCCCAGTTGCTGGTATCAGAAGTAAACGCAACCACCTGCCCCAGACCCACCGACCAGTGCGCCAGCACCGGCTCACCCTCAGGACTCAACATCGCCAGTGTGATCTGAGGCTCATCTCGCGCCTGGGTGATCACCAACCCGCCCAGTTGAGGCACATTCGTCAGCCCTGCGGTCAAAGGCGAGCCAGTTGCAGGCACAATGGGCAAGAAAGGTTCTTCGCGGATCATTGGGCTGCGAACCACGCGCACCGCGCGCAGGAACACTCGAGGCAGAACCTCAGGATTGATGACCTGATAGAACGCCCCGCCGCCTCTTTCTGCCATCTCGTCCATGGTCTGAACATCAGCGCCATCACCGACTGCAATGGTCGAAACGCTGATGCCATCTGCCAGCATTGATGCGGTCACATCGCTGAGGGTTTCTGAAGCCTGGCTTTGACCATCAGAGAGCACAATGACATGCTTGATCTTGGCGCGCTGACCTGCAAGTTGTTTGTGAGCCATGCGCAGTGCTGGGCCAAGGTTAGTGCCTCCATCGGGCGAGATTGATCGAATGCGTGCTGCGGTTGAATCCGGATCGACATTCGGCCCCAGAGGCACAACCGTGTGTGATGAGTTGCTGAACTCGATCACGCCTACGAGATCCTTTTTGTCCAGCGTTCGCACCGCCAAGGCAGCAGCTTCGTTGGCGATCTGCTGTTGGGTGCGGATCGAGCCCAACACCGTTCGGCCCATTGAGCCTGAGCTGTCCAGAACGATCACGATGGCAACTTCGGGCATCACCAGGCGTTCGGGCAGATCAAGTTTCACTGGCAGGATGGGCTCGATGGGCGTGCCTTTCCAGCCGCCAGCGCCGAATGATGCTGGCCCTCCGACCATGATCAGCCCGCCACCGAGCTCCTGGACATACAACGCCAGATTGCTGCGTGTGCTTTGTGACAACGCATCGGCAGGCACATTCTCAAGCACCACCAGATCAAAGCCCTGGAGCCAGAGCAGATCATCCAGCACGCCTTCTGCGGGCACCGTCTGTACCGCAAAACCGGCATCGCGCAGCACGCGAGGCAAGATGGCGCCATCGCCATCCACAGCTCCGCCACTGACACCATCGACCACCAGAATCGAGCCTTGCCCCGGCGTGATGGTAAACGCCCGACCGGTGTTGTTTTCGATGATGGTGTCGCCTTGCAATGCTTCAGTGCCATCTGCACTCACGACAGGATCTGGCTCATAAAAAGCACGAAACCGATGCACCTTTTCATGGCTCAGCTCGACATCAACCATTTCAATACTTCGGCCCGCAGGAATGACGATGTGCTTGCCAAGCCCTGGAGCTGAGCCATTGATGTCGAGCTGTTCACCTTCGCGTTCGAGTCGGAGTGTGCCCGTTGAGCCTCGGGTTGACTGAAGTGTGATGCGCACGGTGATTTTTGTAGCCTCAGCAGCTGCGGGCGGGGCATCAACACGCACGATCATGGTTTCTTCTTGAATGTTGTATTTCACAGGCACCACATCAATCACAATGCCTGGTGATGAACTTGAGGATGACTCGTCATCTGAGTCTGCGGCAGTACCCAGAGATTGTACAGCGCGTTGCAGATCGCCTCGGGTGGCATTGCCATCACTAAAAAGGACTACTCGGCCAGCAGCATCCGGCGGGATCATCGAAGCTGCCAGCTCAATGGCGTTTGCGATGTCAGTGCCCTGACCGACGGGTACATCAAGCGATCGATCTGCGACATCAGCTGCGGTGGGCGCAGCCAGTGCCAAAGCCCGTTCACCAAAGACCACGATGCCTAAGAGATCATCCGGGCTGCGATCAGCAGATGCTGTTTTCAAAAACTCCTGCACCCGTGCGATGGGGTCCGCAGCTCCACCTGGTGACAGGGTGTCAGCACCAGCAAGCCTGCGAACCGAGCCTGATACATCCACCACCGCGATCACGGCCAGTCGATCTGTCCGGCGAACTGCTGTCGCCCCAGCTAGTGCTCCAGCCAGCAGCGCGATCAACAGCGAACGCACCAGCACCGCTGACCACCTGCGAACTCTGCTCATGGTTGAAAACCAGCGCAACCCGACCACAGCCATGGGCAGGATCAACGCTGCCAGCAACAGCCATTCGGGATGCTCAAATCCAATCGTCAACCATTGGCTCCGCTATACAAATTTGTCACAGACCTGCTATTTCCCATCTGCATCCTTGGCATCCTGAATGGGCGTGATGGCTTTGGCTCGCGCAGCCATTCTCTGGTTGACCCTGCGGACCAGATCGCGATACCGCGCGGGAATCAACTGTTGTTCCATCGCCCTTTTGCGATCCCTGTTTGCAAGATTCAGTTTTTCCGCGAATGAGTAAGGCTCAAGAATGCCCGCTTGATCGCTTTGCCCTTCTGACAGTCGCGTCCCGATCTGGCTGCCAGATGCAGGCCCGCTGCTCTTTTGTGCATGGGATCGGGCATCAAGGGATTCCGTCTGCCAATTCAGATCCCGATCGTTCATTGTTTTTTGAGACTTGGGTGAATCCTGCTTGGCATATTTCCGGGCAAGCTGTTCCAGACGCTGACGCTGCTCGGGCGTAGCACTATCCATGAGCTTCTGTGCCTGCTCAGAAAGCTTCTGAGCATTTTGCATATCCCTGGCAGCATTCCGGTTTCGTTTTTCCAGCCGATCCAGCTGCTTCTCAAGATTCCTCAGCCCACCCTCTCCATCGCCATCACTTGCATCCTGCTGCCCGGAACCAACTGGCCTGTCTGAATCATTTGACGATTTGGAACCTGAACCTTGCTGATTTTGGCCATTCTCAGAATCGCTTTTTTCTGCTGAGTCAGTGAGTGCCTGATCTTTTCCTCCGGGCTGACCATCCTGGCCTTGCTCTTTGAGCGACCCATCTGGATCAAGCTGATCACCGGGTTTTTCACCCTGTTTATCACCTTGCTGAGTCCCGGGCTTTGTGCCTGTTTGCTGGTTTTGCTTTTGGCCTTTGACCTGCTGGTCAGAGCCATTTTGTGACTCGGATTGCTGGCCTTGCTTTGAATCGCCTTTGCCTGATTCTGCGGGCGAGCCGGATGGATCACTCTTGCCCTTTTGTTGAGCGGGGTTGTCATTTTTCCCAGACGAGGGCTGAGTGCCTTGCTTGCTGGTCTTGCCATCGTCTGATTGTTCACCAGCTTTGGGTTTGCCTTCTCTGTCATCAACTTGCCCGCTGGGCTGCTCACCCGACTGGTCACCAGACTGATCTTGTGCATTTTTGGTTTGCTTCGGCTGGCTGTCACTATCTGTGGATTTTTGCGAGCCGGATGGGTCATTCTTTGATGCAGAGCTGTCGTTTCCAGAGTTTTTCTGCAGCGATCCATCCTGCTTGGAATCCTTCTGATCCGATTCGCTGTTTTTCTCCCCCTCTGGCTGAGCTGAGTTGTTTTTACTTCCTGAATCATCAGCCTGATCTTGCTCAGATGACTCGGGTCTGGTTGATGAGTTGTCCTTGCTTTGAGACGGGTCTGATTCCTTTGCCTGTTTTTCCAGCTCCTCAGCAGCCTCGTTCAGTGCCTTGCTCAGATCCTGTGTGTCCTGCTCAGCCTGCTGTCTGGTCTGGTTCTGCTGTTGTGCCTGAGCGAGTTTTTCTGCAAGCCTGCGCGCGACATTGGGGTCAATCCCGCGCTCCTCAAGCTCATCTGCGACACGATTTGCATCAGATTCCGCCAACAGATCCGACACGGTTTCAGGATCAAGCCCCTGATCCAGCAAATCCTCAGCAGCCTTTTCCAACTCAGGCCTGCGCTGGGCATCTGCACCTTGATCCTGATCCTGCTCTTGCATCTGATCGGCAAGCTCGCGAAGCTCCCGGGCGAGTTTTTCTGCTGTCTCGGCATCAATCGAATGATCCGCCAGCTTGCGCGTCGCCTGGCGGGCTTGTTCAAGATCACCACTGGCCAGCGCCCGTGCAAGCTCAGAATCCAGTTGAGGCGTGTCGTCCTGATTTGATCGAGTCAAACGATCTTGAAGTGCCTGGCTTGCTTCGAGCTGCTGGGTTGCCTGGTCCTGGATTGCTTTGGACAGTTCCTCAAGCTCTACTGCGGTTCGTGCACGGGCTTCTTCGGGCGAAGTCTGCGCAGCGGCCAGTTCCTGCTCGATCTGGTCGATCGCATCAAACTCCTGCTCGACCAGATCCGCGGGAAGCTCCTGACGCAAACTGGCCAGCTCCTGTTGAACTTCCTCAATCGCAGCAACCGCATCGTCTTGAGCTTGCGCCTGTCGCGTTTCTTGATCCAGCTTTGGTTTGATCTCCTGCTGGGAACGCTCTGGCACAAATAAGCCTACAGACACGCTCCCTGCCAAGAGCATCGGCCATAGTGCCCAGCTGCGTCTGATCCTGATCGGCAAGACCTGGTTCAGACGCACTGAATCTGCAAGCTGAGCTCCCCGATCAATTGCGAGCTTTGAAAACGGGTCTGTCGCGCCTTGGTGATCAAACTCAAGAGCTGAAGCAATTGAGCTGTTGAGCTTGAGTTTGCGATCAAGTTCCACGGCTCCGGTCAGTTCATCAGCCCGATCTGCAAACCCGCGCACAAACCCCGCGATGATGCCGATCAATATCCCCACGGTCAGCACCAGCCACCACATGGCATCCAGCCCCATCAGCTTGGTTGCTACAACGCCCACAAGACCCAGCCCCGCACCAATGCAGAGCCATCGCCCAAGGTGATCAAGCGTGGCGCTGAGCCAGAGCCTGCGTCCCGCGGCTGCAGCCAATCGTCTGAATCGTGGATTCGTAGTCATCTGTCTCTATTGTACGATCAGCAACAAGTTCTGGTTGAACTTTCTTTACCACCCCTCCACCCCCCCACCCCCTTCCCCCCCACTAACCCGCTGTCACCCCTCCACCCCACGCTCACTCCATCTACACATCGCTGACACCTCAGATCGGTTCGTGTCATACTGTTGGCCATGCTTAGTACTGTATTTTCAACGCTGCGTGCGGGTCACGATCTTTCTGATGAGCAGGCATCATGTGCTTTTGATGCACTTTTCAAAGGCAGCCTGTTGCCCGAGCAGATCGAAACCTTGCTCACACTGATTCAGGAGAAAGGAGTTGCAGTCGATGAACTGGTCGCTGCAGCACGAGTCATGCGATCATGCATGATCCGCGTGCCTGTCCAGTCGCTTGTTTCTCTAGAGCCTTCCCCTATGATCATCGACACCTGCTCAACGGGCGGGGCACCCAAAACTTTTAATGTTTCGACCATTGCTGCCATTGTCGTGGCGGCTGCAGGAAATGGCAAAGTGCTGGTGGCAAAGCATGGCAACCGCAGCCGAACCGGACGAGGGTCTGCAGAGGTTCTGGCCAGGCTGGGCGTCAATCTTGATGCAGAACCCGCAACTCAAGCCCGGTGTCTCAGTGATGCAGGCGTGTGCTTCTGCTTTGCCATCAACCACCACCCCGCAGCTGCAAACGCTGCTGCTGCTCGCAAAGCACTCAACTTTCCCACCATCTTCAACTTGTTGGGCCCCCTGACAAACCCGGCTGGGGCAACCCGGCAAGTTACAGGCGTGTATGACCCGGTGCTGACCGAAAAACTGGCGCACGCACTTCTCAGGCTTGGCACAAACCGGGCCATGGTTGTTCACTCTTGTGATGGTCTGGACGAGCTGACCACCACCGCTTTGACCACCATTCACCATGTCCAGAACAATCGCATCACCACCGAGACTTTTGATCCCCAAAGTGTTGGGTTGGAAAAAGCAACGCTTGATAAACTGCGTGTTGATTCACTTGATGATGCGACGGAGCTAGCCCGGGATATTCTTCAAGGAGCTGTCAGCCCTCGTACAGACATGGTGCTGCTGGCTGCAGGCGCAGCACTTTGTGTTGCTTCGGTTTGTGATTCCATCGCTGGAGGAATCGAGCTTGCTCGCAGCGTTTTAAGCGATGGATCAGCATGGCGAACACTTGAAAAACTGGCTGCGATATCTCACGAACCGATCTGCGATCACTAATCGCCCAGGATCATGCGAATGACTTTCATGTCTGCATCGTTGAGTGAGCCAAACAGCGTCAGCATGGGAAGCTCGCCGGGTTTGCCTTTGAGTGAAGGCGAGATCCACAGCACCAGATCAAGCCCGGGATCATCTTTATGATCAGCAATCCAGTTTGTGAGGACTTGCGAGGTTTTCTCTGTATCCAAAGGCATCTGGGCACGGGCGTGCTCCAAAGATGCCAGCGTTTCGACCAGTATTGACTCGGTCTCCTCGTCCAGATTCGTGGGAGAGAAGGGGCCGCCATAGACTTCTACGCCTGCGGTTCGAAGCGTCTGATAAAGCTCTTTAAGGTAAGCCCCTACCTTCTCGTCCAGAGGCGGGTTCAGATCGCTTTGAATCAGCATTCGTGCATTCTTTTCAAGCTTCAGTGCAGATGCGTAGCTTTCCTGCTTTTGGCGAGCCAGCTCATCAACTTTTCTCATTGCTTCTTGAACCTGAGCTTTGGCGCGATCAACCTGATCCAGGATCTGATCTGAGTCGATCGTCAAAGTTTCAGCATTTGCGAGTGCTTCAGGAGCATCCGGTGGTGATTGCACGATGCGCACACGCGTTTGATCATATCTGGAAAATGCAGGAACAAGCAGTGCAAAGCCCAGAATGCCCACCACGCCGAAGAACAATACAATGGCTACAACGACTCCGCCGTTGATCCCTGAACTGAATGAATCACGCCGATGGATGCGATGTTGTGACATGCGATCATGAGCCTGAGCGCGTCTTGCCTTGACACGCTTTCTTGCAGATGCCAGTTGCTCCTTTGCTGATCGGCTTACGATCCCAATTGCATCCTTTGCCGACACAACAGATGCATAGACATAAACACCATCCTGTGCTTCAGCCTGGGCTTCTTCGTGTGGAGGGGGTGGGGGGGGTGGGGGGAATGGGGGTTCTGAATCAACCACTTCATACCGACCCGTCCACCAGTCTGACACACGAAGCTTCGGCTTGCCGCGCTGACCAGCAGCTACAGGCGTAGCCGGTGTCTGAGGCGCGGGTGTGACAAGTGGCTCTGGTGAGACTGGTGGCACCGGTGGGGGAACAGGCGATCCTGCAACTGCTGCAGCAAAACCGGCTGCAAAATCTTCTGATTGCTTGGCATCATCCTGAGATTCAACGGCTCGGCCTCTCATGCTGGGCAGACCCGCAGGCACAACCTTGAAAGGCTCATCAGCAAGCAGCACCGTTTCCAGATCCGCCAGCATCTCAGCAGCAGAGTTATAGCGTTTGTCGTAATCGGTCATTGCTCGACGAACGATCCACCGCAATGCCTCGGGGCATCTCCGGGTGAGCTGGCTCAATCCGCCATGCGCGGGGAACGAGTTTTCGATCATCGAGAAAATCACAGCACCTGATGCGTAGATATCAAACTTGGCACCATCGACCTCATGCACCTTGACGCCTTTGAGTGCCAGACGCACCATTTCCGGATCGCGGAAATACTCTGTGCCATGGGTTGTCAGCGTCATGGCTGAGCGCATTGGCGTAATCAAACCAAAGTCAACCAGGTGAGCGCGCTCGTCGTGAATGATGATGTTGTCAGGCTTGACATCCTTGTGCCAAAGCCCGCCACGGTGATACTGCTGAAGCGTCCGCAACAGATCAGCGCCTACACCCAGCACCAGGCCAATCGCGCGATCATCCAGACCCGTTTCTTCGCTCGAAGCGTGCAGCTTCTGCGTGTAAAGCCCCAGAGACTCGCCTGGGACATAACGCATCACATAATAAAACCGTTCAGAGCCCATCTCATGTTCGAGCACCAACCCAAGCTTCTTGGCTGCTTCAAGAGCCCGGCTCTCACGCACGATCTGAGGCAGACTCGATCCATCACGCAGGCTGAACGACTTGATCACAACCTGAACGACATCCGCCTGCCCCTGTCTCGCAAAGGACGCGAGCTTGCGCGCGTCAGGCTCAGCAACATACAGCTTGCCCCCTGAACCACCACCTGCAAGCGAACCCAGAATCTTGTACCCCTCAAACTGACCCGTGCGCTTGGAAGGCGTATCTGAAGTCGGTGCTCCTGCCATCACTTCGGGCAACCGCTTTTCAAGCCCGTCTGTCAGTGCGCTCAGGCACAAAAGCTTGGCGGGGCGACCAATCGCCATGCGATAGATGCAAAGACATCCGTTTTTGCATTCGCTTTTGACTGCTCTTCCATAGTGCGCAGAGGCGCTCCACCTGCCGATGATGACATTCACAATCGTCATGGGTACCAGCACAAGGCCTGTCACAATCGCCCCGACAAGGCGCAGCACATCGCTGATTTCACCAAAGATGAACGAAAAAATATGGCGAATGAACCAGCCGATGCCTTTGAACACAGGCACGAGTACATACATCACTAAAAGTACCGCGACAGGAATCGCCAGAACCAAAAGAATCAGTAGCGGGATGCCAACTGCCATCACTAACCTCCTGACCGACTGCCCCTAGATTCGGTCAGCTGCAGGATCTGCATCTATGACCGCGCGCTCGCTTCATCAGCCCGCCTCAGCTCCAGCTGCTGGTGGTAGATTTCTGCGATTGCCTCATCAAACAGGGCGTCATCCGCTTTACTCGGATTGAGCTCCAGACCATTTCGCTGTGCTTCGTCCATTTCGTCAGGTGTGAAGCTGTAGGTCGCGATCACCTGGTTCAATCGACCTCTGAGCATCACACGAACCTTGGCCAGTCTTCTGCTCACGGTAGGCTCACTGACCCCCACAGCATCAGCGACGGACTTGCCATTGCGGCCATCCAGTACACGCATCCGATAAATGGAAAAATCCATAAAATCAGCATCTTTTTCCACCAGTTTGATCGCGGCTTCGACCTTGGCGCGAAACACCGCAGCTTCATAGGCATCATCTACCCCCACAGACGGCGATGCCATCATCCAGGTTTCATCAAACTCAGCCTTTTTTTTATTTGAGCCTCGTTTAAGGGCCATTCGGCGGTCCATTTCATCGCCCAGAACATGCTTGGCGATGGCCAAAAGCCAGGTGCTGAACCGTGCACCGCGTGTGGGGTCATAGCGCTCTATGGAGTTGGAAAGTGCTGCAAGAGTCTCCTGAGACAGATCCCGCACTGTTTCAACACCGATTCGGCCCCGACCCCACTTGGATAGCTGAGCCCGGACCACAGGCCCGAAGGTTTCCCACAGTTCATACCAGGCTGCTTCATCGTTCCCACGAAGGCGGGCAATGAAGCCCGTTGTCATCGAGTTGAGCATTCTTGCTCCTATCTATTGGCTTATGAATAGTTTACACGATCAAACGCCGATCGTTCCACCTCGACGCACAACCTCTCACATTTCATACAGGTCATTCGCCTCAAACCCGGTTCTCTTTCACGCACAGCTCATTGTTGGCCTGTGACAGTTCTCGGACGCGCATACCACTTGAAGCTTTTTTTGATGCTGATTCGAGGTCTTTGTAAGGGAAACTGAAAAATTGCTTTGATTATTGATCTGAAAACCACATGGTTGCGAAAAAAGCCCAGAGCGATTCCCAAGAAAATATTCGAGAACACATCGGCCAACTGAGGCCTTAGACAACATCGTGACCAGGAGATTTACCATGGCATGCATCACTAAGACAATCGTTCGTATCGGGCTCATCGGAACACTGGCTGCCGGTGGAGTGATGGTCGTGGCGGCCAACTCTCCTCGTGCCCGGGCTTTGCTCAGTCAGGCACAGAACAACATCTCTCAAGCCATCGATTCCAACATTGACGATCCCATCGCACTCAGAGCCAAGCTCCGCGATCTGGTCGCCCATAACCCCAAGCGCATCAACGATGTGCGTTCTGATCTGGCGGAACTCGATCAGCAGATCGCTGAGTTTGACCGCGAGATGGCAGTCTCCAAGCGCGTCGTCGAGCTTGCTGAAGCTGACCTGAGCACGCTGGACTCCATGCTCACCCGGGCAACTCAGGCTCGCACCGAAAATGCAGGCTACAAAGTCGTTCGCGTCCGCTTTGGTGATAACTCACTGACCGTTGACGAGGCCTATGCCAAGGCTCAGCACATCACCAACCAGCGCAACGCCTACGCCAAGCGCACCAACGAGATGAACCAGAACCTGGGCTATCTCGCCAAGCAGCGCACCCAGCTGGCTCAGTTGCTCATCAAACTCGAAGCTGAGCAGTCTCAGCTCCAGGCTGAGCTTTGGCTGCTGGACCGGGATGTCGACACCATCGCTCGCAATGAGAGACTGGTTGAGATGATGCAAAAGCGTCAGGAGACTATCGATCGCAACTCTCGTTATTCAGGCACCAGCCTTGAGAACTACAAGAACCAGGTCGCCCGCATCAAGGCAAAGCAGGAACGCACGCTGGCTCTGCTGACACAGAACGCCGTCGAGGATAATTATGTCTCTCGTGCAGAGTTTGATCTGGACCGTGACCACTCAGCCCGCTCGATCTATGAAAAGGATTCTGAGTTGAAACTGATCCCCCTTCAGACTAAGCCTTCCGTGCTTGAAATCACCCCTGATGATGAAGCTGAAGAGCACACCAGCCCCATGGCTTCGCGGATCGACTGATTCTTCTGCAAAAAGCTGGAACTTTAAACTCCTTTGAGAGTAAAACTGTTTGAGCAACCACGGAGACTAAGGCCAGAAACAAACTCCTTTTTCCCAAGCCACCTCCGCAGCCGCCGGACACCCCCGCAGGGCCCGGCGGCATTTTTTTAATCCTTGTGTTTTGCTATAAGATCAACTTTCCAATCAATCACGCAACCACCCTGGAAAAAGGACTTGGCATCCTGAACAGACTGCAAAGCTGATGATTAGAATAAGCGACCAGGAGATTCGATCATGGCATCACCGAATGGGTCTCGATCAAGACGGCTATCGCGGGGGCTGTGGATCATTCTTGGTGTGGTCCTGATCGCCTTCGTGAGCGTGATCGCTTTGCGACGATCGCAGTTGATCCGCGTAGCGCCGGTTCGAGTGGAGATCTATGAGGATGGCCGAATCATGGTCGTCACCAAGCCCATCAAACCTGCGGACAAGTATGACATCAGCATCACACTGCCGATGGAGATCCCGGTATTCTCGATCGCCGCTGATGGCACACAAACACCCGGCGTGGTTTACAGGAACACGACAGATAATCCGGTGGATAGCATAGAGTTTAAAAGCCCTGTATATGTCATCTACGAGGGGCGTGGCATCTACCGAGTAGAAATGAGATTGCAAGGGGTTGAGCTTTCTCATGGCACATTTCTTCCAGGACATATTGGCGAGGTTGCAGGATCAAATCATATCCGAGTCCTCTACGGACGCGGCGAAACCAATATCGACGGCTTGTAGGTTGCAGCGATAATCAGGAGCATCACAATGATGCGAAGATCAGGATTACACGCAGCGTTTTCTCAGTTCCGCAACAAACCGATGCAGAGACTCGGCGTGATCTGCCTCGTCGGAGGCGTAGCAATTGTCGCGTTGCTTGGCTCTCTTTATGTCTATCGCGTTCCCGTTCGCTTGGAGGTCTATCCGGGCAATCGCTACAAGATCATCACCACCTTCATCTGGCCGACGCTCCGTTCCAATCTTGACGAACTACCAAAAAAAGTGGATGTTGTAGGCATCTCCCCAAACGGCACACGCATAAAGGGAATCGTGTGGTGGAACAACACCAATCACGCGGTTACCAGCCCGCGCGGCGGCCTACCGATATCTGTGCGACGGATCTGGGGTCACTGGTACTCAGTTCAGAAACCAAAGGATACTATGATAATTATAGACTCGCGACCTGTAGCACCGGGACAAGGTTTTCGTAAGGGCTCCTTGCCTGTGAAGTATTAAATACTTGCGGTTCAATTTTCAACAGAAAGGTTCAACAATGAGACAGTTCATGGCACTGGCAGCCAAGTGCCATGCTTTTTAGCAGAGCGACGAGCACAATTTCTCACTCAGTCGGTATAACATGATTCTCTGACACTTGATCGCACTTTGCCATTTAGATCAAAGCATAACACTGAGCAAATAGAAGCTTTTCAGGAGATAGCAGAATGAAAAATGTGTTCCTGTTTTCCGTTTTGCTTGCAGTTGTAGTTTCAACAGGGGGCTGTGCATCTCGAGTGGCTGAAAAAGAGCTGGCTCAAAGTTCTCAAACATCTCCTCAAGCTGGCAATGCTGCCTTTTTTGAGATTTATCTTGCTTCTGACATGGCGTCTGATGTGTATAGCAGAAAGTACACTGATTTCTACAGCCGTGCGTTTTATGTTGCTTCCACACCTTTTATCAACACAAGTCACTTACAGGGGGCATTTACGCGCCAGGAAAGCTATGGGACAGCAATCGTCATCAATCTCACTGAAAGCGGATCTGAGATCATGAAACACAATTCGGACTCATACCTTAATCACCGGGTTGCTGTTTTTTCTGATGGCCGGCTTCTTGCTGCACCATATGTGCTATCTCAGCTTTCATCTCAAGTAGCTGTCATGCCTCAGGCAAATGGCCTTCGCCCAGACGAAGTCGATTCATTTGTCGCACGAATCAATGCTCTCGCCTCTGAAAATAGATAGCCAGACACACCGCTCATGCGCAACATTTGCGGCACTCGATCCGCCGTCAGATAAGCACGGTTTCACAAACCCGCTGTTTGGCCCAGCTCGTATGCGGGTTTCTCTGACACCTGATCTCGCTTTGCACCTCGTACCAAGGCTCCGCACCGATCCGCCTTCAACTTTGGGCATTGTTCGCATATCCTTCCTGTTATGCAGCCCAGCCCCTCTGGCAATGTTCACAACCGCCCCGGGTGGCCAGAACGCTGAACATCCGATATCCTGTTGTTGAGCCTCAGCTTCTGGATTCGTCGGTCTGTTCTGAGGTAAAAGTGATCGTACATGGACCCAACCCCCCGTCCCGCCCTCCCCCGTCCCCTCTAACCCCCTCTCAGCCACATTGGCTGAAAACTGGAAGCGAGAAGTTTGCCCGTGATATTCGATCGGTTCGTGGGCCTGTTCAGTGTTGACCTTGGTATCGATCTGGGAACTTGCAATACGCTGGTTGCGGTTCGAGGCCAGGGCATCGTGCTCAATGAGCCCAGCGTGGTGGCGGTTCGTAAAAACACCAATCAGGTGCTCAAGAACGGGCAGGCTGTGGGATGGGTCGCCAAGGAGATGCTTGGCAAGACCCCTGGCTCCATCACAGCGATTCGGCCTCTTAAAGATGGCGTGATCAGCGATTTTGAGATCACCGAAGCCATGCTGAGCTACTTCATCAAAAGGGTCATGGGGCGATACCGCGTGGTGGGGCCTCGCGTTGTCATCTCGGTGCCATCGGGCATCACCGAGGTTGAAAAGCGAGCAGTGTTTGATTCAGCAGCAAGAGCCGGAGCGCGTATGACCTTCCTGCTGGAAGAACCCGTTGCTGCTGCAATCGGCGCGGGCATGCCCTTTGCCGAACCCACAGCCAGCATGATCGTGGATATCGGAGGCGGCACCACCGAGGTTGCTGTCATGTCGCTGGCTGATATTGCTGTGTGCCAGTCTGTCCGTGTCGCAGGCGATGACATGGATGAAGCCATCATCAGCCACATGAAGCGCACCTACAACCTGATGATTGGCGAACAAACCGCTGAACGCGTCAAGATCGAGATTGGGTCCGCAGCTGCTGTTGAGGACGATACTTCAATGGAAGTTCGAGGCCGGGACATGATCTCAGGCCTGCCTCGCAAAACCACCATCACCAGCGATGAAATCCGTGAAGCACTGCAGGAACCTATTAACGCCATCCTCGAAACCGTCACCAGCACACTCGAGCGTGTTGAGCCTGAACTGGCAGCAGATCTTGTAGATAACGGCATCGTCCTGGCTGGAGGCGGTGCCATGCTCCGGGGTATGCCTGAGATCATCAAGAAAGGCACCGGTCTGGATGTTCGCCTGGCGGATGACCCGCTCACTTGCGTCGCCCGGGGAACTGCAATCTATCTCGAACACATTGAAGACTGGAAAGCCACGCTCGAAAACGACATGGAGATGTAGTACGCATCTCTGACGGATTCCTCAGTCCATGGCAGGCACCATCCAACACGAAGAACACGCAACCCGGCTCATGGCAGCCGCCATTATTCTGAGCCTTGTGCTTGGTCTGGCACCCGCACGCTTTATTCGCTGGGTCGGAGCCTTTGGCGATTTCACCCAGCGCATCATCGCGCCCATTGGGCATCCCCTTTACCAGGGTTCGCACTGGCTGACCCGTTCTGGCACAACCCCCAGCCTCGACAATGAAACCCAGGCACTGCTCCGCGAGCGGGACCAGTTTCAAACCCTCTACTTCCAGCAGACCAATGAAATCCGCCGCTTGCGCCAGCTCATCACCGATCTCCAGGAAGGTGTCGCTCTCAATCCCGACTTGCCTGTCATACAGATTGCAGCTCCGGTCATCGGCAGACAAAGTGATCCCGTCTCGTCACTCCTCACCATTCGCCGAGGCTCCAACGATGGTGTCACACCGAACACCGTCGCGGTCGTCAACGGCATCGACCTGCTCGGAAAAGTTGTCCGCACCTCAAAAAACCTCTCGTATGTTCAGCCCATCACCAGTAAAGGTGCGGGGCGAATACAGGGCCGAATCATGCTTGGTGATGGCAGCCCCGGTCTGGACTGCACACTTTTGCCCACCGGCACGGGTGTCCTCAAAGGTCTCGTCAAGGCACCGGCAAACCCGGATCAGTCCCCCACCATTGCCCCGGGGCAACTCGTTCGGCTGGCAGATAAAGTTTGGCCCAAAAATGCCCAGATGCTCGTGCTGGGCGAAGTTCTGGCTGTGGAACCTGCTCAGGATCTGCCCACACGCAAGGTCATAACAGTTCAACCCCGCGCCAGGCTCAGCCGAGTGAGCGAGGTTGTGCTCCGTGTTCTCAAGACGCCGGAAGCTCAGAAAGATGGGGGTGGATGAACTGGTTCATGTTCGCCATCGCAGCGTGGATCACCCTGGGCATGGAAACAGGTCTTCGTGATGCACTGCGCATTGGTCACAGTGTATCGCCCAGTTTCGTGCTGCCTCTGGCTGTCTTTATTGCCCTGTCAGCAGAACGAAAACAGACGCTCTGGGCCTGCTTTGTGCTAGGGCTGCTGGTCGATCTGACTACAGCGGTCGAGCTTTCCTCTCAAAGTGCCAGTGCTGAAGCCTTGACCATCATCGGTCCTTACGCCCTGGGTTTTCTGCTGGCTGGCAAGTTCGTGCTCACAACGCGAAGCATCGTCATCAGGCGTAACCCCATTACGCTCGTCTGCCTGACATTTGCAAGCGCTCTGCTGGTTCACATCGTCGTCACTTCAATGCTTTCGATCCGGGCTTCGTTCATTGACCAGATCCTTTTCCATGGCGGCACAGAACTACTGGCAAGGCTCGGACAAGCGGTCTACACCGCTGTCATGGCCCTCGTCATTGCCATCGCAGCACCGATCCTCACGCCATTGCTGGGGTTTCACCCACCCAGCAGGCAAGGTCGACGCATTTAGAAGGTGCGTCAAGTCTTACGAGCCGCGACCGTAAGGGAGCGATCTTTTTCGTGTATTTCCCGTGTCTTTTTGCGATTCATGCTCCTTTGTTCACAGCTCACTTTTGAAGTGAATAAACAAGAGAAGACCGCTCCCTGACGGTCGCGGCTCGTTCGATGCACACTGCTCAGATCACATCTTCAATGCTCAGCATCTCCAGCCTTTCAATGACCCGATGAGCTTCACCCAGATGCTCGGGCGCCATCGTATGACAGACGCCGATCACTCTGCCATATCCCGCTCCAACCGCAGCAGCAATGCCTGTAGGCGTATCTTCAATCGCTGTGCACGACTCGGGCCGAACACCCAGTTGCTCTGCCACCAGCAGATACTCTGCAGGATCAGGCTTGGGCAGAGCGACATCATCTGCAGTAACAAAGGCGCCAATCACATCCAATACGCCAAGCTCCCTGAGCATGGGCTCAATCTCACACCGACGAGACCCCGTACACACCGCTACAGGCACATGCCCAGCAGCCTGATGAATCAGCTCGACCGACCCCCTGTGAGCAATCAGTCCCCCATATCCACGCTCAACACCCTCTTTCGTCAGGCGGATCACATGCTCGCTCTTGGCTTTGGATAGCTCCGCGATTATTCCGGGTACTTCATCCAGATTGTTGAGTTTGGCGATGATGGGCCAGCACTGATCATCGCCTTTGCCCACACAGTTTGCCTGAAACTGCTCGCTGCTCAGGCACATGCCCACGCTCTGGCTCACAAGCTGCAATGCTTTGCAGTGTAAAGGCTCAGAATCAGCAATCACGCCATCGAAATCAAAAACCACCGCCTGCTGAGTCATGTGCCCATCGTAGGATCAATCACCAGAGCAGGAATCCGGGCAAGAGGCTCATTGCCCGATACACTTGCAGCGATGAAACAACCGATCGTGATTTTCGACCCCGGCGTACCCGAGCTGGCTGTGATGACCGACCTGCGCCCAGTCTTTGATGTCCGCACCGGTGCTTTGACCACGCTGGAACGCATTGCCATCAGCCCGGGCATCACGCTGGCAGGTCTGATCGTGCCCGAACATCTGGCAGAGCTGACCAGACAGGACCACCCTGGCGTGCCTGTCAATGACCCCGGTGCCCTGCCAGACCGGTTCACACTCGTCAATGGCAGTTGGGCTCACTGCACAAAACCCTTGCCCGACCTCGCCCCTGATCAGGCACTCACCGAACCTGAGCTTGATCAACAGGCTTGCCCGCTTGTCTGCGCCAATATCTCCAGATCGCAACTTGCAGCTGTACTGGCTGGAGAATTTTCCAGTCTTCGTGTTGAGCAATATCAGGCTGAAGAACATCGTCAGCTCATCGCCCGCCCCTGGCATGTGCGCGCGATGCAAGACGCTGTCCTGCTCAATGACCTGAAGCACATCATCAGCACTCACCTGCGTGCTGACAATCAACCTGTTGATGTTGACATGTTGCCTCCGCTTTGGATCGCTCCTGATGCGTCCATTCACGAAAGTGTTATCTTCGATTCAGCATCAGGACCGATTGTTGTTGAATCAGGCGTCACCATTCGCCCCGGCGTGATCATCGTCGGCCCTGTCTACATCGGTCACTCCAGCACCATCAACGAACACGCCTTGATCAAGTCAAACACAGCCCTTGGCCCTCACTGCAAAGTCGCAGGCGAAGTTGGAGGCTCAATCTTCCAGGGCTTTTCCAATAAATCCCACGCGGGCCACCTGGGAGATTCATGGGTCGGCTCGTGGGTCAATCTCGGTGCAGACACCGTCAACTCCAACCTGCTCAACACTTATGCGTCTGTCGTTTGCAAAGCCTTGCCAAACAACCGATCAGAACGCACCAACCTGACATTCCTGGGCTCGATCATAGGCGATCATGTCAAAACCGCTATCGGCACACGCATCATGACAGGCTCCATCATCCACACCGGCGCCATGCATGCAGCCACCTCGCCCATCTCAGGCACAATCAGTCCATTCTCATGGACCACCGATGCTGGCACAAGACCCTTTCGCATCAGCAAGTTCATCGAAATCGCAACCACAGTCATGGCCCGCCGGGGGATTGAACCCACACAGGCTTACCTGCAGCGCCTTACCGAAATCCACGACAACTGCCACGCTTCACTATGAAAACACTCTACCTCATCGATGGTCACGCCCAGTTCTTCCGCGCCTTCCACGCGATACGCACACCCATGACCAGCCCGGTCACTCAAGAACCGACCAACATGACCTTCGGGTTCACAGGCATGCTCCTCAAACTCCTGCGTGGTCAAGGCGCCATCGGTGGCCCGCCTGATTATGTCGCGGTTGCAATTGATGTTTCAGACGATCGAGGAACATTCCGCTCACAGCTTTATCCTGAATATAAAGCCAACCGCCCGCCTCCACCTGAAGACCTTGGTCAGCAGATTGATCGCTGCCTGAAACTGCTGGAACTTGCCCGTGTGCCCGTCATCGGCGCAGGAGAGTTCGAAGCAGATGATGTCATCGCAACCATCGTCACCCGGCTTCGCGATCAACACCCTGAGCTGCGCATCCGCATCGTTTCCAAGGACAAAGACCTCAAACAGCTGCTCGACAACGAAAAGGTTGAGCTGTTTGATATTCATACTGACAAGGTCATCAACGAAGCCGCCCTCATGGAAGCCCAAGGCATAAGACCCGACCAGGTGCTGGACATGCTCACACTCATGGGCGATACCGCTGACAATATCCCGGGTGTCCCGGGCATCGGCGAGAAAACCGCCTGTCAGCTCATCCAGAAATATGGCTCACTCGAAGCCTTGCTCCAGGATGCTGAGCAAATCAAAGGCAAGCGAGGCGAAAACATCCGCGCCTCAGTCAAGACCATCCCCCTGAGCCGATCCCTCGTGACGCTTCGCCATGATGTTGATCTTGCATTTGATCTGGAGAGCGCCCGCGTCGAAAACCTGGACCTTGAAAAACTCCTGCCAGCCTTTCGCGAACTGGGACTGAACCGCGCCGAACGCGAACTCAAGGATCTGACCAGCCAAGCCTCCCACTCTGAGACAGATGCCAGACCCCAGCCAGATTCCCATGCAAATGAACCCGAAAACCTGTTTACTCAAGCTTTCAACACACCAAAGCGAGAAGCTGCTGGTGAATATACCTGCATCACCACACCCGAAGAACTCGCAGCCCTTGTCAAAACCCTCAGCTGTGCCAAGCGCATCGCAGTCGATACCGAAACCACCAGCATCCATCCCACCCGCGCTTCACTCTGTGGCCTGAGTTTTTCCATCGCTACAGGTGCGGGCTGGTACATCCCCACCCGTTCACCAGACCCAACAACGCACATGGACGAACAAACCGTCCTTGCTGCTTTGAAATCGATCCTCGAAAACCCCGCCATCGCAAAAATCGGACACAATCTCAAGTATGACATCATCGTACTTGCCCGTGCTGGCATTTCATTGCAAGGCCTGACAGCACCGGGCGGGTGTGACACCATGATCGCCAGCTTTCTTGCAGATGGCTCGCGCACAAGCCATGCCATGGACGCACTGGCCCAGGCGCTTCTGGGGCGAACCAATCTTTCTATCAAGGATCTCATAGGCACCGGCAAAAACCAGCGAACCTTTGATTCTGTTCCTCTTGATGATGCTGCCCCATACGCAGCAGAAGACACCGATGTCACGCTACAACTGGCTGAATACTTTGAACCTCAGCTCAAAGCTATGGAGCTTGAGTCTCTCGCCCGCGATGTTGAGTATCCGCTCGTCGAGGTTTTGGCAGCTCTGGAATCCACGGGCATCCTGCTCGACCCTGACGAGCTTGACCAACAACGAACCCGTTTGCAAAAACGCATTGATGAACTCCATACTCAGATTGCTGACCAGGCTATGGAAACCTGTGGCCGATCCTTCAACCCCGGCTCTCCCAAGCAACTTTCAGGCATTCTGTTCAACGATCCTGATGCTGCTGAACCGGGTCTGGGTATTAAACCCATCAAGAAAACCAAAACGGGGTATTCGACAGACACCGAAGTGCTCGAAAAACTGGCACTGGACCCCACCGTCACCAGCCAGATCCCTGCACTAATCATCGAAAACCGTCAACTCACCAAGCTGGTCAGCACATATCTCGTCGCACTCAAGGAAGCAATTCACCCCGACACCGGCAGGGTTCATGCCAGTTTTCATCAGACTATCGCAGCCACCGGCAGGCTTTCATCCAGCGACCCCAATCTCCAGAACATCCCCATCCGCACAACCATCGGCCGCGAGATTCGCAAAGCCTTTATCGCGCCACCAGATCGCGTGCTGATCGTCGCGGACTATTCCCAGATCGAGCTTCGTATTCTGGCGCATCTCTCGCGTGATGAAGCGCTCATCAAGGCTTTTCGTGAAGGGCAGGATATCCACACTGCTGTCGCAGCCCAGATTCATGACATCCCTGTCGATCAGGTCACACGCGAGCAGCGTTCCGGCGCCAAAATGGTCAACTTCGGCATTGTCTATGGCATCACGCCTTATGGCTTGGCATCACGCCTGAGTATCTCCAACTCCCAGGCTGGGACCATCATCGACGACTACAAACTCAAATACCCCGGCATCAACACCTTCTTGCAAGAATGCGTCGAACATGCCAAAAAGTTCGGCTATGTCAAGACCATCCTGGGCCGACGCAGACCCATTACCGATCTGGATTCACGCAATCCGCAGCGCAGGGCACTTGCTGAACGCATCGCCATCAACTCCGTCGTGCAAGGCTCTGCAGCAGATCTAATCAAGCTGGCCATGCTCGATCTGCACAAAGCCCTCAGCCCATATGCTGAGCATTGGCGAGATGGACAGCCTGCGATTCCCGATGTGTTCATGCTGCTTCAGATCCATGACGAACTGGTCTTTGAGTCGCCTGAACAGCACGCAGAGAAAGTCAAAGAGCTGATCGTCAACCAGATGGAAGCTGCCATGGCACTTGATGTGCCTCTGGTCGTTGACGCTTCGATTGGAAAAAACTGGTACGAAGGCAAGTGATCAGCTTCTCACCTCAAGCCTGTCAGAGAGATCGCAATCGAACCCGTCTTATCAGATTCTTTCGCCTGCATCTTGGCATTGGTGATAAACTCTTGGCATGTCAGCTTCGCCTTCACAACAGGTCTGGACCACACGCACGCTTCTGGACTGGATGAGCAAAGCCTTTTCAGCCAAAGGCCTGGATTCGCCCAAACTCAGTGCTGAGATCCTGCTCACCCATGTCATCGGCGGCGATCGCCTGCGCCTCTACATGGAAACCGATCGACCCGCGACACCACTGGAACGCCAAAGCCTCAGAGACCTCGTCACCCGTGCTCTCAAACACGAGCCCGTGCAATATCTCACAGGTCAGGCGTTCTTCTTCGGCATGGAGTTTCATGTTGACCACCGCGTGCTCATCCCTCGCCCAAGCACCGAAACGATCGTCGAGCACATTCTTCAACATACCCGTGCTGTCAAAAGCTCTCCCCAGGGCGATGGCTTGTTCATTGCAGATGTCTGCACCGGCAGCGGCTGCATCGCCATCTCGCTCATGAAACACCTGCCTCACGCTCGCGCTGTCGCAACCGACCTGTCTGAAGATGCACTGGTCCTGGCCCATGAAAATGCGGTTCACCACAGCGTCGAGACGCGCATCGATTTCCTGGCTGGCGATCTGCTTGAACCCATCTTGAACCACCCCGCTATTGGCAACCGAGGCGAGATTGATTATCTCGTTTCAAACCCGCCTTATATCCCCGATCATGAATGGGACACGGTCGAGCCCAATGTCAAAGACCACGAACCAGCCCTCGCCCTCAGGGGCGGCACTGATGGCCTCTCATTCATCAACCCCATCATCGAAAATGGCATCGACCTGCTCAAACCCGGCGGACAGATCATCATCGAAGTTGCTGACAGCCACGCCCAGCAGGCACGAGATCAACTGGCAGCATCACCCGTCATCACCGAACCGACCATACTTAAAGATTTCGAAGGCCTGGACCGCGTGATCGTGGGCACAAGAAAAAACTAACCCCACCCAGGCTCCCTTACTATCTGCCATCATCCCCCGCACCCTTGGAGACTGCCTGAGGCTCTTACTCGGTCAGCGTCTCTGCACCATCCTGATCAGCAATCGCTTTTTTTACTTCCTCGATCATCCGGTCCACCTGGAAGGGCTTGAACAATACACATTGCAGCCCGTCTTGCGAAGCACGCACAATCGAATGGTGCGGGTCATATCCAAAGCCGGTCATCAAAATCACCGGCAAGTTGGGCTGACAGCGTTTGGATGTTGAAAACACCTCATACCCGTTATGATCGGGCATCTTGATATCGCTCAGAACAATGTCAAAGGGTTGGCTCTTGCCCTCAGCGACGCGATTGAGCTGAATGATCGCCTCAGCACCACTGGGACACTCCACCACCTCGCACCCCCGGCGGCGCAACACATCAGCAATGATCTTGCGAACTTTCTTCTCATCATCAGCCACCAATATCCGCCGCCCCATCAACATTGGATCAGGCTTGGAGGTCTGGGCCTCTCGCTCGACACCCAGCAAAGTCTGAGGCCCAGATGCCACATTGCTCACCCGACGCTGAATCGTATCGACATCTGCCTTGATCTTTGCAATGTGTATTGCCGTCTCTGCATCAACCTGCTTGTCCTGCGCTTCAAGCCAATCAGTTTCACGCAGGATGTCTTCCAGAGGCTCAACAAGTTCGCCACGCACCTGCCCGCTGAGGGCCTCGTTGGTGCTCGAGCGTTCGACCACCAGCAGGTCAAGCGTCTGAATCGCGATGGCGACATACCGGGCGAATATCTCACCGAACTGCCGATCTTCTTCAGCAAAGGCGTGAGGCTGCTTGGATTCAACATCCAGAACCCCGATCACCTTGTCGTGGAGCCTTAATGGAATGGTCAGCGAACTGCGGGCGTTAACCAGACCTGGCAGATATCGTTCATCCTTTTCCGTATCAGCACAGAGCCACGCCTTGCCTGTTGCTGCGACATAGCCACTGATCCCGTTGTCATCGACAAGAGGATACAGCTCGAGATCCATTGCTTCAGGTGGCAACCCACAGGCCATCACCGTCTCAAGTCTGCCCGAGTATGGATCGATCAGTCGAATCGTAAAATGGTCAAAGTGAAGCAGGTCACGCGAGTACTTGACCACTTTTTTTTCCAGCAGGCTCAGGCGTTCCATGACATTCATACCACGCACCGCATCAGCATCCAGCCGCACCAGTTCGCCGCCTGCCAGATCAATCGCTTCCATCTTCTGTCGAATCCGCCGGGATTCTGAAACATCCCGCACCACCGCAGCGACATGCTCAAGATGACGCGCATCCCCCTCACCCTCCCACATGGGCCATGTCAAAATCTCATAGAACCGGGACTGGTCATGTGATGCAATTTCAAAATGTCGACAATCCTCATCCGTCCCTTCAACCCAGCCCTGATCATCGTCCCCTGATTCCCCTCCTACCCCACTCCCCACATCCCCCCCACTAACACCCCGTCCCCCCCTCACACCCGCAGCTTCAGCGCGTTGAACAAACCAGCGTGCAGCTTTCCGACAGATCGTCGATACACGATTCTGTGTCGACTCGTCAAATTCTGAAAAACATCGGTTCGACCAGCTTACCACCCCGCTCGGCTCCACCACGCACACGCCTTCGCCAATCGCATCCAGCAGTTCCAGCGAAGGCACGCCATCACCCACCCCATTTCCAACCCCCTCAAAACCCGCATCGACCAGAATCGCTGCATAAGGCTCAACCGCGGCACCATCCCCCACCACGACCACCTCAAAGTGATCGCCAAGCCTCTTGCTGAGAGCCTCGGGCTTCAAGCCCGGTCCCCCAAGCACCAGTATTTTGGGTCGATCTTTTGCCATCAACTTGATCCCGCAACACTCCAGATACCCACTGTATCTGCTAACCAGCCCTACGCACAAGACCAATCATCGCCTCAGACTTGATTGCGACACAAAAAAAGAGCATATTGTCTTGCAATGATCCATGTTCAAAGCCTCCGCAAATCCTTCGGCCGAGTCCTGGCTGTCTCAGATGTGTCGTTTTCCCTGCCCAAAGGCATTGTTGCAGGTCTCCTGGGACCAAATGGAGCAGGCAAGACCACAACCATCCGCATGATCACCGGTTTTCTGACTCCAGACCAAGGCACCGTGACCATCGCAGATCAGAATATGAACGCTGATGCAATCAATGCACGCAAAAATATCGGTTATCTGCCCGAATCCGCCCCTATTTACCCTGAAATGACTCCAAGGGAATATCTCGCCCATCGTGCCAGACTCTTTGGCATCCCTCGCAACAAACGAAACTCCGCCATCGACCATGCTCTGGAGCGCTGCTGGCTCAACGAAATGCAGAGCCGTCCCATCGGGCATCTCTCAAAAGGCTATCGCCAGCGCGTGGGGCTTGCCAGCGCCATTGTCCACAATCCACCCGTCATCGTGCTCGACGAGCCAACCAATGGCCTGGACCCCTCCCAAATCCTCGAAACCCGCAAACTCATGCACGAACTAGGCCAAACCCACACCCTCCTCATCAGCTCCCACATCCTCTCCGAAATCCAGCTAACCTGCCAGCGCATCATCATCATCGCCCGAGGCAAAGTCCGAGCTGACGCCCCGACTGACGAACTCACCCAAGCCCAGTCAGCCTCACCAAGCTGTACTGTTGAGATCCTGCCCACTTCCACAACACCAGACCCCGCAGCCATCCTCCGCGCCATCCCAGGTGTCAAAAAAATCACCCGTTTCTCCTCAACCGATGCCTCCTACACCACTGATACCTGGCACAAACTCAAGGTTGATGTTGATCCTGACCACTCCAACACCGGCGATCTGCGTGAATCCATTGCACGGGCAGCATTCAAATCAGGCCTGCTGATTCGTGAGTTGCACGCTGAAAATGTCTCGCTGGAGCGCATGTTTCTGGAGCTTATTGAAGCAGAAGATTCGCCACAGGAGATCCAATGACCGCAGCACTAGCCATCGCCACGCGAGAATATCGTTCGCTGTTCCGCTCACCCGCGGGGTGGATCTCCATCGCCCTGTTCCTCTTACTCACAGGCACCGTGTTCTCGCTGATCACCTTTCAGCCCGGCAGCCCCGCCAGTCTTCAGGCTTTCTTTGCCCTCTCAGGCTGGTTGCTCCTTCCCGTAGCGCCCGCCATCTCGATGAAGCTCATGAGCGACGAGTACCGCGTCGGCACCATTGAAATGCTGCTCACAAGCCCTGTCTCTGATGTCTCTGTCATCGCGGGCAAGTTTGCTGCAGCATTGGGCTTCGTCATCACCATGCTCGCCCCCACACTCCTCTACATCATCGTACTCATTGTCTCAGCAGACCCTGCACCAGACCCAGGCCCCATCGTGGCGGGCTACCTGTGCCTTATTTTGCTCAGTTGCCTCTTTCTCAGTGTCGGCACACTGGCTTCAGCACTCACACCCAGTCAGACACTTGCTTTTCTGGCAACGCTTTTCTTTCTGCTCGGGCTTCTGGTTGTCTCATCGACACTGGCATCAGCCAATCTGCCTCCGCCTCTGGATTCTGCGATTGCCTGGCTTTCACTCACCCGGCGCATCCGCGACTTTGCCACTGGCGTGATTGACCTGAGTCACATCGTCTTCTTCCTCTCATGGTCCCTCTGGTTCCTCGTGCTTGCAACCGCAGCCCTCACCATGCGGAGGTGGCGATGAACACACCACACGCCCGCAGATCCGCTGCAGCCCGCTGGGCACTTCGCACAGCTCTCACCATCACCGCTGCCACCGTTTCCATAATCCTCGCCATGTGGCTCACTGATCAGGCCAAAATCCGCTTGGATGTCACTGCCACGCGCGCTCATCAACTGGCTCCACAAACCAGTCGCATCCTGGACTTGCTTGATCAGCCCGTCCGCTGTGTCATCGCAGGTCCCATCTCAACTCTGGACCGCCGTGCTGTCGATGCTGCCCGGACGGTGCTTGATCGCATGGAACGCGCAAGCCAGAACCTCACCCACACCTTCATTGACACCGCATCATCTCAGGGACCTGGCGATTTCGATCAGCTCATCGATCAACTTGTCGATCGTGACAAATCCCCCATCGCTGAGCAGACCCAGGCCATCCTGATCGCTGCGGACACGCTTTTACAAGCTGGCACAGCACTCCAGAATCTTGCACCCTCTCTCAGCTCCATCGCGCTCAATCTGCCTGCTCAAACCCCAAATGCAGACAATCTCCGCAAGTATTTCCGTCAACGAGCCTCGCTCTTGCGTGTGACCAGTGAGAATCTCACCGCAGCCTCAGCCTCAGCAAAAGAACAGTTCCTGGATACAACACAAAAACTTCCCCCCCTGATCGAAGCAAAGACCTCTCTCACCCGCGGGCTGAGCGAGACAATCTCTGCGCTGAATCAACTCGCTCACGATCTCAACGAGTTCTCCCAGGCTGAGGGCATGAACGAAACTTCCACCTCATCTGCAGCTTCAATCACGGATCAGCTTCTGCAAGTCCACGATGCTCTGGCATCAACAAGCGATCAACTTCAGCTCTTTGAGCCTGTAGATGTGCTCCGAGTTGCCTCTGCTCTTGAATCACAGTCAGCGGTGCTCATCATCGGTCCTGCAGGCACGCCTCTGGCAGCCATCTCGTTTGACCGCATCTTCCCACCTGCGCGTTTGATCGATGCTGCAGGCGGCGCACGAGCAGACCTGACCCAAAACGCTGAACGCCTCATTGCCATTGGGCTGTCCGCCATCGCCTCACCCATCAACCCCACCGTCATCATCGTCCATGGCGAACCACGCCCATTCTTTGATGAAGCACCGGGATTTCAGCAACTCTTTGAACACGCAGCACAAAAACGCTTTGACCTCAAAGAATGGGCAGTCGCTGCCAACCCGCCAATGCCTCAACCTCAACCCACGACCCCCAACAGCCCCGTCGTCTTCATCGTCATCCCCACCAGCGTCGATGCTGCTTCAACTCAGGACTCTGCTTCAGGCGTCAAACGCACCGCAGCGCTGGCAACAACACTCACCACACTCCTCGATGCTGGCGAAAATGTCCTGCTCTCACTCACGCCTTCCCCGCTTTCCGCACTTGGTCAACCTGATCCCATTGCTCAGGCTATCGAGCCTCTGGGCATCCTCGCTGACACAGCAAGACCCCTGCTTCACATGGATGTCACATCCGGGACAAGCCGCGTTGAACCCGACTGGCAACTGCTCGCAGCCCCAGGTGACAACCCCATCGCCCAGGCCATCGCCAATCTCCAGACCTACTTCCCCTGGCCTGTTCCCATGAGAGCAACAGGCTCAGACAATTCCACCTGGGTGCTCTATCAGATCCCTGCAGGTGCAGGCTGGGCAGAAAGCGACTGGCAGACCCTCTACCGCACGCCCAGACAATACCGCTCACTTATGGAATCATCCCCCACGCCTGATTCTGATGCTGACGATACCCAAGGCCCCTGGCCCGTCGCCATGGCGGTCCAACGCTCCATGCCCGGAGCTGCTCCACAAAGGCTCATCACGATCGGTGCCAGCGGCTGGTTCTTTGATCGCATCGCTCAAAACCAGCGCCTCATCGATAACCGGGCTGCCCGAACCTGGCCAGGCAACCTCGAACTCTTTGATGCCTCGATCCGCTGGCTTGCCCATCAGGACGAGCTCATCGCCCGCAGCATCACCACTCAGGCCATCCCCATGATCCGTGCCATCGAACCCCGCAAACTCAGCCTCATCCGATTCCTGCTCATCGCAGGCCTGCCTCTGCTTGTGCTGATCATTGGTCTCATGCTGAAAATCACTCATCGCTGACTCAGCCTCGAGCTGTTTATCGGGTCAGACAACTGGCTCTCAAAGCTCAACCCTCTGGCCCAAATCTGGCAACCAGACGCGTTCTGATGCGAATAGCTTGCTGGCGACCGCTTTGGCGATGTCTGTCTCTCGCCGGGCACACCCGGACCCGCTACGCTTGTTCAACGAGGCTCAGTTGTGGATGCTCGTTTTCCACAGCGGCTGATGCCCACAACCCGGTTCACCACCTGCGAATCAAATCGTTCGATGGAGAACCCCTTTCATTCTGGCTCCAGGAGCTCATACAAAACAATGCCTCTCTCATCTGATACCCAAGCCGCTCCATCTCCTACAGGTCATGTCAGCCTTGACCCTGATGCCAAGCATGACCCCCATGCAACACGCTTCGGTGATTTCCTCAAAGCCACCATCAAGTTCAAAGCCTCTGACTTGCTCATGAAAACCGGCCGCCCCCCGACCATCAGGCTCAAAGGTGCGCTCAAGCCGCTGAACACACCAGCACTCACCGCTGAGGAGTTCCTCTCTATCACCAAACATGTCCTTACCGAAGATCAGTTTGCTGATCTGCACAAGTTCGGCTCGGTCGACTTTGCCTACGACTACGACGATGACAACCGCTTTCGCGTCAACCTCTTTCAAGCCCGTGGCAAGCTCTCAATCGCAGCCCGCCTTATCACCAGCAACATCCTCCCCTTTGAAGGGCTCCACCTTCCACCCATCATGAGTGATATCGCACTTCAGCCTCAGGGCATCGTGCTCCTCTGTGGCGTGACAGGCTCAGGCAAGTCCACCACCATCGCCTCCATGCTCGACTTTGTCAATCAGCAAAAACCAGTCCATATTGTCACCATCGAAGATCCCATCGAATACATCTTTGAAGACAAGATGGCGACCATTAACCAACGCGAAATCGGCATCGACTGCCTGGACTTTAAAATCGCCCTTCGTGCCCTCGTCCGTGAAAACCCTGACATCGTGCTCATCGGTGAAATGCGCGATGCTGAAACCTTTGAAGCAGCTCTCACCGCTGCCGAAACCGGCCACCTTGTCTATGGAACCATCCATGCTTCGAGCACAACTCAAACCTTCAGCCGTATCTATTCGCTCTTCCCACCAGAAGATGTCGAACAGGTCAGGAAAGTGCTCGGCTACCAGATGCGCTCATTCGTCTACCAGAAACTCCTGCCCACGCTCCACCCTGACATTCACCGCATCCCCGCCATCGAAATCCTCATCAACAACACCGTGGTCCAGAAACACATCCTTGAAGCCCGTGAAGGCGAGCTCCATGAGTTCCTCAAGTCCGTGGAAGCCCAGAACTCGGGGATGCGCGACTTCAACCAGTCGCTCGTCGATCTCGTTGAATCCGAGTTCATCCACATGCGCGTCGCCATGGAAGCAACCCCCAACCGCGACGAGTTGACAATGAGGCTCAAAAAACTCGGCTGATCCCTCTCGCCAGCGTATCATCAATCCTCTCGCCCGACATCAGATCACGAAGGTCCAAGGTATATGCAAGACTCCCCAATCCTCTTCCACTGGCTCACCGACATCAGCAGCTCACCCGCATCACTCGGGTACATGCTCGTCTCATGGTGGAAACCGCTGCTGCTCATGCTTCCCATCCTGGCATGGCTCTGGTTTATCACCACTGTCGCTGACAAACACGCTTTACGGTTCCACCTCGCTCGCAAAAAATGGAACCTCGCTCACCTGATCATCGCCACACTCTCAATCCTTGGCGTCCTGCTGATCCCCCTACCCGGTATCCTGGCGATTTTCATCGCCTTTGTAAGCCTCACCGCAGTGCTCTTCGTCGAAATCCTTGTTTACATCAACATCGCCAACCGCGATGACCGCGTGCCAGAAGCCTTCCAGATCAAGCTGGACATGTCTTCATTCAAAGAAGCTCGCAAGACTAAAGCAGCATCCAAACACCAGGGCAAAGTTGCTCTCACCATCCACTCTGCTGAAGGCAAAGTCATCGCGCCTCCACACTCAGAAACACCTGAATATCAAGTCCGACTCGCTGCTGAAGGCATCTACCTCAAAGCCTGTGAAGCTCGGGCTGCCCAGCTTGATGTGCTTCCAACGGGTAAAGATGGTCGTCATGTCATCACCTTCCTGGTCGATGGCGTCCGCCAGCAATCCGAGACGCTCTCAGCCCAGGATGCTGCCAAGTTCATCGACTTCTGGAAATCGGCTGCCAAGCTTGATCTCTCAGATCGCAGAAGAAAACTCTCAGGCGAAATGTCCGTCGGCGATACCACCCGCCGCGATATCCGTGTCACCACCAGCGGGACTGCCCAAGGCATGCGCATGACCCTCTTGTTTGACCCGAAAACCGCGGTTGATTTCAAAGCAGACGATCTGGGCTTGCTCGAAAACCAGATGGATACGCTCAAGCAAATTGTTGACGATGGCAAGGGTGTCGTCCTTCTCGCATCACCGCCTGACAACGGCCTGACCTCCTCCCTCTACGCCATCGTCCGCATGCACGATGCCTACACCAGCAATGTTCAGACCATCGAGTTTGATACCCAAGTCTCGCTGGAAGGCATCCGCCAGAATATCTTTGATCCCATGCACGAAGGGGCTGACCACGCCACCCTCGTTCGCTCAACCCTCCGCAGAGATCCCGATGTCGTAGGCATCGCTGAACTCCCGGATGCTGACACCGCCAAGCAGATTGCCCAGAGTGACACCGATCGCACTCGTACCTACCTCTGCATCAAATCTGACAACGCCCACAGTGCCATCCAGATCTGGAATAAAGCCGTAGGTGAAGATGATGCTGCTGCGGAGCCTCTCCATGGCGTGATCGCTCAGAAGCTCATGCGAAAACTCTGTACAAACTGCCGGGTTCCTTATCAGCCCTCCGCGGACATGCTCAAGAAGCTCGGCCTCCCCGCTGACAAAGTCAAACAACTCTATAAAAAGGGTGGCCAGGTCATCATTAAAAACAAGCCCGATGTCTGTCCGATCTGCAATGGCGGTGGCTATTTCGGCCAAACCGCTGCCTATGAGGTCTACCCAATCGGCCCAGATGACCGCGAAATGCTCAAGCAAGGCAATCTTGCAGGCCTGCGCGCTGAACTCAAAAAGAAGCAGCTCCCTTCCATTCAACAGGTCGCCATCCGCAAAGCAGTCCAAGGCATCACCAGCGTCGAAGAAGTCATGCGAATCATGGCCTCTCCCAAGAAATCCTCAACAAAACCCGCTCCAAAGCCCGCTGCCAAAGCAGGCACCTGACGACCCGCTGGGAACTTTTCACCCATCCGATGCGTCTTTATACATGAACGCATCTTGATTCAAGAAGCCTCGCCCAACCACACCAGGGCGTCATCTCAAAGCACTCCGGGAGTATCAAACTCATGATGCACATCATCGCCATCGGCATTGCAGGAATTGTCGCCTACATCTGGCTGACCAGAGGCTTCCTCTCCTCGCTCCTCAACATGATCTGTGTCATCGCAGCTGGTGCCATCGCCTTTGCCTTCTGGGAACCCCTGGCAAACATCATCCTCGACAATGCACCCCAGCGAGGCTTCCTCTCATTCATCACCGACACCGCCTGGGGCATATCTCTGGCAACTCTCTTTGCCGTCTCACTCGCCCTGCTCAGAGCCGGGACCGACTCCATCATCAAAGCCAACGCTTCCCCCGATGACCTGCCCAACATGCTCGGAGGCGGGTTCTGTGGCCTGGTCTCAGGCACCATCGTCTCAGGCATCCTCATCATCTCCATCGGTTTCCTTCACCTCCCCCCAAATCTCTGGGGATATCAGCCCATCGACTGGACCAACAGCGGCTCCCTCCACAAATCCTCAAGCCTCATCTTCCCAACCGACAAACTCACCGCCAAGTTCTATAGTCAGCTCTCTAAAACCGTCTTCGCCACCAATGAACCCCTGGCTAAATACTACCCAGACCTCGAAATCGTCCCGGTCTCTCTCAAAATGACCTATGGCGATGTACGACTCGGCGAAGCAACCACTTCCATGCGCACTCAGGATGGCAAGGTTCTCAGCCATTACACCGTGGGGCTGGATCAGGGGCTTCCTGCACGCGATCTTCTGAATGACGGCTTTGACTCCACCCAGAACGCTGTGGATATCAATGAAGAGCCCTATCCCACAGGCTCACACATCGAAGGCTTCATCATCCGCTTCGGATCAGGCGCCAAGGAAAAAAGTGGCCAGATCATCATCACCAGCGCTCAGATCCGCCTGATCGCTGAATCCTCTGAAGGAAAAGCCAAAACCCTCTTTCCTATCGCCTGCGTTTCGCTGGACAATGCCGAGGCTGATGATTACGCACGGTTCCTCTTTGACACCTCCGCACTGGCCATCCCCTCTCGAGGCTCCCAGCAGGATGTTGACATGGGCTTTGAGTTTGTTATCCCACCTGATTTCACGCCCGTTGCTTTGTATGTCAAAGGTGCTCGCCTTGACTTTGAACCAGCGATGCGAAACTCCCAGGATTTCAGTACACCTGATGACCGAACCGCGGCTGTCAACGAAGGTGAGCTCATCCACTCCAACAAGGTCGACATTGACGATCTGGATAGCACGGGTGCTGCAAACATCTCTAATATCGACCCAAGACGCAATCGACGAAGCGGGAACCAGTCAGGCCAGTTCGATGGCATCGTCGCTCGCAACAGCCTTCCTTTTAGAATTACACTGCAAAAAGGCCAGGAGCGAAGCCTTCAGGTCGACGACACCAATCACATCATTGATGGCCAGGCTGCCTTCACCGCTGAGCAGCTCTCACTGAGAGTTACTGAAAAAGCTCTTCGCGTGAGCCTCTTTGGCGTCACCAATGACACCGTCATGGTTCAAGTTGATGTCTCACCCACTTCTCGTTCGAGTCTGCTGGGAAAATCGCTGGACGCTGCTGAACGCGTGCTAGCCCCTGCACTCATCGACGATCAAGGGCGACAGTACCCCGCGGTCGGCTATGTCTATCGCGACCGAAACAAAGGCGATATCCGTTACACACCCAGTCAACCCATGCGAGCCATGTCTGAAATCCCCACCGCCCTGACACGCTCAAGAGACGATCAGGAACTCATGCTCCTCTTCCGCGTCACCCAAGGCGTGCGCATCGTCAAGTTCGTCATTGGCAAGAAAGTCGTCTCCGAATACGAAGGCGGCCTGCTCCTGAACAGGTCTCAAAAATAAACCCGTCTAATAAGTGTGCCATGGCCAGCGAGTCTTCGAGTCGGCCATGCTGACCTCTGGGATGCTCCAGCTCAAACAGGACAGGACGATAGAACCTTCCCAACAATGTCATAATCAAAACGAGCCGGGGCCGTCAGGAATTGGTCTTCGCTGCCGCTTACAAGCCACCAGATACATCTTCAAACACCACGCCTGAGTAAAAAACCACAAGATAAAAAAACCGGCTTCCATCAGGAAACCGGTCGCTCTGGTTATTTGAATGTCTGACTCTAATAGGCTCAGCCCTCAGAAGCTGCTGGCTCGGATTTTTCCTCAGCCTTTCCCTTTTTGGCAGGCTTTTCGATCAGATTGCCTTCGTTGTCAAACTCCATCTCTTCGCGTTCATCTTCATCGAGTTCACGGTTTGAGGTCACCCAGAGCTTGATGGTCGATTCCAGGTCTGCATCAAACTTGAGCAGAATCTCGTATGAGTCGAGCCTCTTGATCGCCACCGGCAGCCTCACATCCCGAGGCCTCACCGCATATCCCAGCGAGTTCAACGCACCCGCGATGTCCTCCTGAGTCACCGAGCCATACAACACACCCTGGTTGTTACACGAACGCTCCATGGTGATTTCAATGTCCGTGAGCCGCTGACACAGAGCATCACGATCCTTGCGATGCAGCGCCACCATTTTCTCAGCTTCAACGCGACGCTCAGCAACCGCCTGCACCGCATCGTCCGTAGGCACCGTGGCCATCTGACGCGGGAGCAGGTAATTCCTGGCATACCCGAGCTTCACATTCACCACATCCCCGATGATGCCGAGGTTGTCCACATTCTCTGTCAATAGTAACTGAACTGTCTTTGCCATGATCCGCTGTCCTTTCCTTGATCGAAAGTTCAGGAGCATCGCCAAACGCAGGCGTGCCCCAACGATAACTGATTATTTCAGCACCAAGCCTAGGTCCATCAAAATGGAATGTCGTCCTCGCCAAAGCTCTCGACTGGCCCCCCGCCGCCACCCATCACCGGGCTGCCCGTCTGAGAAGGTGCCTGCTGGGGTGCCTGGCTCCCTTGCTGGCCCCCCTGCTGACTGCGAGGTGCCTGTCCACCACCACCCCCGCCTCCACCACCGCCGCTGCTGTCGATGAACTGGAAGCTGTCGATTACGACGCGAAGCTTGGATTTATTGTTGCCCTGCTGATCCTGCCATTGGTCAAGCTTAAGTCGGCCTTCAATGAACACCGGGCGCCCCTTGGTCAGGTATTGGCTCATGACCTCAGCGGTTCGGCCCCATGCTTCGCAGTCTACAAAGGTCGTTTCCTCACGCATCTGCCCATCGCCACTTTTAAACCGGCGATTGACCGCCAGCCCGATGTTGGCCACCGCGTTGTTATTCTGCGTGTATTTCAACTCGATGTCCCGCGTCAGGTTACCCATCAACAGAACCTTGTTGTAGCTGCCAGCCATGGAATCCTCCAATCTATCAGCCTCGCTCCAGTACGCCCGGAACGAGTATCTGTACCAGAACCCGAGCCAACTCAGACTCTATCAGAACCGCCCTCACAAATCCAATCGAAACCCAAACTTCGTGCAAGTTTTCTCACTCGCCCTCAGCTGCAGCCTCAACGGGCTCCGCAACCTTCTCGTCTGATGTCTCTGCCTCAACCGTTTCTTCGACCTTGGCATCTGCTGCCACTGGGGCTCCCATGGTCACGCCGCTGCCCTGGCCGATCGCATCGCGTTCTGCAGCCTTGGCTGCCCGCATCTTCGCTTCATCCAGAAGCTCCTGCATCGCGTCCGCAGCCTTCATCTGGTCCTCGCTCAGGTGATCCGCCCGCAAGACCATCACTCGCATGATCCGCTCAGAAAGATTACATTCGCGATCCAGCTGAGTCATGTTCTCTGCTGGTGCCCGGAAGTATGTCAGGATGTACACACCTCGACGCTGCTTGTCGATCTCGTAGGCCAGCCTGCGCTCGTCCCACTTTTTCATTGCGATCAGCTCAGCACCAGCACGCTCAAGCAGATCCTTGATGTGATCGATCACCTCGCCGAGCATTGCTGCCTCAGCCTGGCTGATCAGAAACATCCCCTCGTAAACATTCGTGCGACTCTCAGACATTGTTATTCGCCTTCCTCATTGTCTGCTCAGGATCGAGCATTCATTTTCGCGCTTCATTCAGTTGCGCCTGCCATTCAGTTCAAAAACCATTACTCCAACTCATCCATCCAGCCAGCCCGGATGCACTTGCGAAGCACCATGTCCCCCACCACCATTTCCCTTGCTTTCTTTCTTATTCTGGCTTTGTGAATCGCCATCGTTGCGGGCTTTTTCATTAAAACGATTCATCGCTTCCTTGATACCCGCTTTGACAAACACTTCCGCAGCTTCAACACCTCGGTCAATCGCAGATCCAAGCATCGTCTCCTGCTCAGGCGTAAAACGCCCCAGCACATAGTCCGCAAGGTCCATCACCGCAGGCTTGGCATCAATCCCTACGCGAACCCTCGCATAGTCACTGGTCCCAAGAGCCCTTTGAATGTCCGCCAGCCCGTTGTGCCCGCCGGTGCCACCACTTTGCCTGCAACGGATCTGCCCCGTTGGCAATGCCGTGTCATCAACGATCACAAGCAAGTCACTGGCAGGATCCAGCTTGTAAAAACTCAACGCTTGAGAAACGCTCTGCCCAGACCGGTTCATGAAAGTCCCCGGCTTGATCAGCACACAACGCTCATCTGCAACCCGCGCTTCGTATGTCGCAGCATTAAACCGTCCCTTGGCGACCGCGCCCGGCGCATGCCGAGCCACCAGCGCATCAAGCACACGAAAGCCCACATTGTGCCTCGTGCGCTCATACTGGCGTCCAGGATTTCCAAGACCGACGATCAACTTCATTGCTCCGATGCCTTTTTCAAACCAGTAACTGACTCACTCGCTGTCAGCTTCATCCTTCTTCTGCGTAAGCACCTCAGGCTCGCTGCCCTCAGCACCCGCCACCTGAGCCTCCTCGTCAGTCTCTTCAGCAGCCTGAATAACGATATTGGCAACAAGCGTCTCTGGATCCGTCAGCAGAACCATCGTGTCCAGTGGCAGTTGCACCTTGCCGGCAGTCATGGGATCGCCAACATCAAGCCCGGAAATATCAACCTCGATAAACTCCGGCAGATTCGTCACCAGACACTCAAGCTCAATCTCGGCAATACCTGAAATCAAAAGCGCTCCTGATGTCTTCAGGCCTTCTGCATCACCTATCAAGTGCAAAGGCACACGCACATTCACCCGCTCAGTCAAATCCACACGAGCAAAGTCCATGTGCATGATGTTCGTGCCCAGATAGTCATACTGCAGATCCTTCAAAAGCACGATCTGCTCTTCACCCTCAATGTCCAGAGAAAAAAGCTTCACACCCTTGTAAATATGACCCAGCGTTTCCTTGGCATCCATGCTGATGGAAACCGGGTCTTGCTTATGGCCATACACCACCGCAGGAAGATTGCCCGCATCACGCACACGACGGGCATAACGCGAACCCAGACGCTCTCTCTTCCTGGCACTGAGTACCGGAGTTTCATGACTCATATTACTCGATCCTTCCTTCGCTATTCATCGAAAAGGCACAATACCCTTCCAATGATCGACTAATTTTTTCAAACGGGCATCAACGCTTGGCGCCCGCAGTATTTCGAAATAACGCACTCACCGACTGCTTGTGATGAATCCGATAGATCGCATCACCCAGCAGCGGACTCACACAAAGTTCTACCAGCTTGCCCCTGATCGCATCACAACGATCGCCCAGCGGAATTGTATTCGTCACCACCACCCTCGTAATCGGGCTCTGTGATATCCGCTCCATCGCTTTGCCCGACAGCACCGCGTGCGTCGCTGCGATCATCACTTCGTTCGCCCCCTCCTCCATCACCAGTTTGGCTGCTTCGCACATCGTGCCCGCTGTAGAAATCATGTCATCGACCATCAACACGGTCTTGCCCTTGACCGATCCGATCAAGTGCCCAGTCGAAACCTTGTCGCCGCTGATACGCCGTTTATTAATAATGGCGATGTCCGCATCAAGAAAATTTGCAAAGCTCTCAGCCACCTTCACATTACCCACATCCGGACTCACCAGACAAAGCTCGTTGAGTTCGCTGCGGATTGAACGAAAATAATCCAGAAACACTGGCGATGCTGACAAATGATCCACGGGTATATCAAAAAACCCCTGAATCTGGGCTGCGTGAAGATCAATCGAAACCACCCGGTCCGCCCGGGCAGCTGTGATCATGTTTGCCACCAGCTTGGCAGTAATCGGCACTCGCCCAGCGTCTTTACGATCCTGCCTTGCATAGCCGTAATAAGGCAGCACCACCGTCACCTGACCCGCTGAAGCCCGACGCAAGCAGTCCAGCGTGATCAAAAGCTCCATCAGGTTTTCATTCACAGGCGTACAGGTCGACAACACCAGAAAACAGTCGCTCCCCCGAACATCCTCATCAAGCGAAACGAATATCTCGCCATCAGGAAATGTCGTCGTCCTGGCAACGCCCATGGGAATCGCCAGGCGATCACAAATCTTTTTCGTCAACTCAATGCTGTGTCGGCCTGAAAAAACCTTGAGCTGACCATTCTGTGGATCGTGTCGCATTACCGCACCCCCCGCTCTGTTTGAGCCTCAGCGTGTCTCTGACGATACAACCCATCCACCTGCGCCAACTGCTCGGGTGTATTAATAGAAAACACATCCTCGCTCGGCACAGCCTCGATCACTTCTATCCCCAGCCCATCCTCTCGCATCAGCGAAAATATATCCGTAATGTAATACTCCCCATTCCCCTCTTGCCGTGGCACACCCCTCAGCCCCTCAAACAGCCCCTCGCGATCAAAACAGTAATAACTCGGATTAACTTCACAAATCGCACGCTCTGACTCACCCGCCTCAGCCTGCTCGACAATCCGCTCAAAACGCCCCGATGCATCACGCACAATCCGCCCATACCCGGTTGGATCATCAATCACTGATGTCGCAAGCGTCGCTGCAGCCACACTTGAACGATGCCGATCCAGAAGTGTCCTCAGCGTTCCAGGACGAACCAGAGGCCCATCCCCGCACAACACCAGCACATCCCTGCATTCACCACCCCCACCACCACCACCCGCAAACATCGGCTCACACACACCCACCGCATGCCCTGTGCCAAGCTGCTCTTCCTGCACCGCAAACTCGACATCCATCCCCGCTAAGGCTTCACGCACCAGTTCCTGCCTGAATCCCACCACCACCACGATCCGCCCCCCACCCACCCCACATCCCGCAGCTTTACACGCATCAACCACCGCACAAACCATCGGCCTGCCACCAATCTCGTGGCAAACCTTCGGCAAATCCGATTGCATCCTCGTCCCCTTGCCCGCAGCAAGAATAATTGCAGACGCACCGCAACCATCCCCAGGATCACCCACACCCCTGTCAGCTGTGTTGTCACACGCTTCTGCCATCAGATCCTTAATCAAATCAACACGAACACCCGGAAAAACTACCCGACGAGGATTTGAACCTCGACCGACTGGACCAAAACCAGATGTGCTACCATTACACCATCGGGTAAAGTAAAAGGCTCAATATTCAGCTCACACAACGCCAATACAACGCCTGAGTTACCAACGGGGTTCGTGTTTGATTCGCTCCTGACCTTCGTGGATCAGCAAAATAGGCCGAGCCGCAAAACCTCTGTTCGCGTCCGCCCGCCCGCCATCACAAGCAGGAAACTCGGCTCGGCCGCGGCTTGTCGTCGTCCTCAATGAACGACTGGAGCTGGATCTCTCCCCGCCGCTGACGAAATCGCCACGGGAAAAACCCTCGACCACGCCTCAAACCAACCCGGCTCAATCGCCAGGCAGCCATCCGTCATGGTCGGCCCCTCAATACACACAATCCTAGAACCCCAAACTCAAGAATCAATCCCCCTCTTAGTCCCTATCACCCCCCCGCTTTCAGCCCCCCGAATCCTCAGATCCATCCTCCTGCTTCAACTCCTCCTCAAGATCCTTCTCCTCGTCCAGAATCACCCGCTCTGCGATCAGGTCATAACAGGTCGCCAGCAGCCCAACCATCGGAAACTTCGCATCACCAAAAGGGCTCGGCCCCAGCCTTCTCAGCAGCGGATGCGAAACCTCAGGCAGCTCAATCGGCATCTGCACAGAATCAAGCCCCAGACCAGAACCCCAGAAATCATGCACATGCGATTCCAGTGACTCAACCTCACCCCCTTTCCCACCATCAGCTCCCCCACCACTCCCAACCCCCAAGTGCGGCACATACACGGGCATTGGACCTCCAACCCCGCCACCACTTGTCCGATACTCACGCACACGAAGCCCGAGCTCCTCCCGTGGCAATCCCCGTACCTTCAAAAGCTCCCAAGGATCCCGCGCCACCGAACTGGACATCAACAACACCACACACCACATATGCTTGCAAGGCTTCTCCTCCTCACATGTGCATGACATCGGAATCCCCGCTGCATTTGAAGGAAACAGCTCAAGCCCCAGAGGCTCAAGAAACTCGTCAATCGTCACAGGCATCTCGCCAGACACAATCGATGCTGCCAGCGTCGCCTGCTCCACCGCTGCTGCGGTCAAGGCTTCCCACTGGTCCGGCTTGTACGCATCAAACCCCAGCCTCACATTGTACGATCGCGGTGCCCGGCCCTGCACACGGGCGATCACCTCACCCGTCTGAAAAACCACCTCCCTTGCCTGCCCAAGCCTGGCATACTCAGCACCATCCGTGCAGACCTTTTCGGTGAACAGCGTCTCGAGCACACTCAAAATCCGCTCAGCAGACCAGTTGGCTGAAAGCTCCTGCCGGGACGAGCCCATCTTGACGCCGTTGTACACCCGCCGGGGCTTTTCCGGGTTCCGCCTCGGCGAAAAACTCGATGTCGGTCTATACACCATCCCAGCACACTCCACCAGCAACAACCAAACGCCCGTCCCAAGTCCTCATTCTAGGCACGACCCCAGCATCATCAAAAACCAACCTTCCAGCACGCCAGCCCACACATCAATAACAAAACACATGCTCTCTGACTGCAACACGCCCTCTTTCATTGAACTGTGAACCCGGCGCTCTGCCCGCGAGCATCTCTGGAGTGGTTCATCATCCATGCGCCATGCGAAGTCGTGGTAAAAAGCACACCCCACTCTTGAAAATTGCAGGCATGACTTTCCGATGCATTTGTGTCATACTGTGCGCACAATGAACACACTCAACCGCCGATCGTTTCTCGCTGTCAGCAGCACAGGTCTGCTCACACTCCCCGCCTTCTCCATGCCCCATCTGCTCGGGCAGCCTCTCAAAGACCCGGGCACTGCTGGCGACAACCACCGTGGCCCGTGTGTCATCGCCTCGGGCAACGGCCTGGCTGCCACCGATAAAGCCATGTCGCTCATCAACAAAGGCATGGACCCCGTCGATGCTGTCGTCGCGGGGGTCTCGCTCGTCGAAGATGATCCAAACGACATGTCCGTAGGCTTCGGCGGCCTGCCCAATGAACGAGGTGTCGTCCAACTCGACTCCTCCGTCATGCATGGCCCCACACACAAAGCCGGCGCGGTCGGCGCACTTGAAGACATCCGCAGCGCCGCCCGTGTCGCACTCGATGTTCTCAAGAAAACAGATCATGTCATGATCGTGGGCCAGGGTGCCAGAGACTTCGCCCTTGCGCAAGGCTTTGAGCCTCAGAACATGCTCACCGACAAAGCTCGGCAAGCCTGGCTCAGATGGAAAGCCAACCTCAGCCCAAACGACGACTGGCTCGATGACATCCAGCGCGACATCAAAGACCCCGCGGGTGACCTCTCCCTGGCCAGCACCATCCCGTTCACATGGGGTACCATCAACTGTTCTGGGCTTGATAGCAACGGCAACCTCGCCTCCGTCACTACAACCAGTGGGCTCAGCTACAAAATCCCCGGCCGCGTGGGTGATTCTCCCATCGTGGGCGCAGGCATGTTCTGTGATAATGACATCGGAGCTGCCGGGGCAACCGGGCGCGGCGAAGCCGTCATCCAGAACTGCGGTGCCTTCTCCGTCGTTCAGCACATGGCCAGCGGCAAATCCCCCACCGAGGCTTGTCTGGCGGTCCTTAAACGCATCGCAAGCCGTACTCGCCAAAAACGCCTGCTCAACGCCAGGGGTCAACCCAACTTCAATGTCATGCTCTACGCCCTGAGAAAAGACGGCGCCTTCGGAGCCGCTGCCATGCGAGGCAAACGCACCTTCGCTGTCCACGATGGCAAACAAAACACCCTCCACACCGCACCAAGTTTATACTAAACCCATAGTGAACTTGTCATGCTCAATGTGACCACGAGTACTTATATCTCCTGAATCCATCAATCACGGGCATCCTGCATTAAACAGGTTTACAAACAGGAAAAAGTCCAGCACATCAACCGTACCATTGCCATCCAGGTCCGCTGCTGGATCGCTGGAGTTGAATAACACGACATAGGCGAAGAAATCAAGAACATCAACGATGCCGTCATTATTGAAATCTACGGGGCATGTAGCAGCAACAGTTACTGTAATACTGGCATCTCCAACTGTTACTGTCCCTGTGCTGACCGTTGAAGCAGCAGGGGCAGCATTCACTATTTCCAGCACATTGGCAAGAGGTGATTGAATAGTAAATGTATAAACACCTTCTGCAACTGGCATAACAAAAGTGCCACTGGCGATTATCTGTCCCCCAGGTGATTGTCCGATGCCAGTATCTACATCAACATCTTGACCCATGATCAAACTGGCAACACCCATAGTGTTCTGCGCTCCGCCGATCTGTGTGAGATTCTGCTGCCCCAATGTACCCCTCAGCATACCTCCATACCCTGAACCCGACCCCATTGCATCTATGTTGCTGATGCCAGCAGGCCTGCTGAATCCCGTCATTTCAGTTGGCACAACCTGTGCGGGTTCAAGGTCAAACATCGCGGGGTTGGCTGTGCCTTGAACCAGATCCAATGAAATTAATGCAAGACCCAGATTGTCCCCACTACTTACTGTGGCTGTGATTGTCCAGTCAACAATCTCACCCGGGGCAACAGTTTTCCCGGCTTGTAGTGAAGATAAACTTACTGTCACCGAACCGTCTGCAAATACCGTTGATGCACAGCTCAGCACACCCAATAGACAAAATATTGCTCTTTGAATCATCATTTTATCAATCTCGTGTATTTTCCATTTGTATTCATTGGGAATGTATCACGGGTGGAATATAAAAGGAAAGGAGGGTTTATGGCCATTCTGTTTTGACCGATGCTGTTCCCGTGCTTGTGTTATAGTATTTTCCCATTGCTTTCATGCCTGTTTTCAGTTCTGGAAAGGACAATGCGACACCCTCGTAAACCGCTGCAATATGAGGATAATAATTCCTGAGAATACCACCTGAATCAATAATTCTAAACGAAGGGACTGCGGGATCAATGGAAACAATAATACCTTCATATTCCAGCGGCTCGCCTGGCATTGCATAAACATCGAAGTTGAGCTCGGAGATATCATTACTCGCAACAGTTACGACTGCTTGATAAGGCAAGTAAAGGTGTGACTTCATTTCCGGGCGAATAGTATAAGTGCCATCAGGAAGATCTGGTATTTCATATTGATAATCACCGTAAGAAATACGCTCAGTCCGAATCGCAGTAGTAATTGGTCCCATGACCATGAGAATTGCACCCGACGGCGTCGCCCCTGTTGGATTGCCAATTATGGTTGCACCTGAAATGCTCGCACCAGGTGGCGGCAGAATACCTGTTCCAAAGTTGGTCTGAATAACAGCAAAGTCCAGAAGATCAATACATCCACTCTGATTTAAATCTGCCAAAGTTTCGTACGAACTATCTGCCAGACAGCTGTCAAATGCGCCAGACATGCTCTGCCAGTCTGCGATATCCACATCCATGTCCAGGTCTATATCGCCTAGAGGCGGAGTATTCAAATTGGCGACCGCCAACAAGTGAATCCCAAACATTGGCGTACTAATATTTATTTCACGAACAACTTCACCCAAAGCAACCCCGTAATCACTCAGGTCCATCAGGTGATAGTAGTTGGAATATGACATGCCCCAAAATGACCCGTCATAGAATAGTACGATTGTATCACCACCCGTTGGATCGTGAGTAAAATTCGCTGCGTTGATCGGGCGCCAGACAGATTCTCCACGAAACTTGAACGCCATATCACCAAGACCGCCATTCATTGGAAATGTAGTAAACTTGGCTTCAGCAAAATAGAGATCCGGGCCAGGCAAGTTGCGAACCGGCGTTTTGAATACCAGGCGAATATTGTCCAGCGAATCAAAATAAGGCACAACCACATCACCCAGATGCTCTCCCGTCAGCGAACCATTCCAGGGAACCTGTGAGGTCGGTGAAAAAGTGAAAAACCGAACCCAGGCATTACATGGATTGTCTAAATCTACATTCAGACATTGTGCGAGTTCACTGAAAGCATTTGCTTGTAGCGGCAGATCTACTTCACCGATGGATGCTGGCTGAGCCTTTGCTGTGTGCCCAAAACCAGCCAGGATAATCACGAGTATTACCAGAGTTCTTAGTAGTTTCATGTTCGCAACCTGTTACTATGTAATTCGTGGTGTTTTCTCAGTTTTTGCAAAGGCTGTTTTCAACCGGTAAGAGACTGCTTCAGTTCGCCCATCTGATCCCGTCGCTTCTATGCCGTGTTCATTTACTGACCAACAATCCTAGATATAGAGAGCAGTCTGACATCTTGGATACAGCAAGCCAGAGACAAAAGACCATTTTGTCTTGAATAAAATGGAAATACGCCAGATACTTGCCCCACTCTCCTCACCCATCCCCGTTCCTCATGCTTGCACAACTCTAAAACTCGAACACCAGACTTGACACGGCCTGCGATTCTGATAGCCTGTGGAAGACATCGGTGCCCGACCCGCATTTTCCGTGGCGAGGGTAAAAGGGAAGTGTGGTGAAATGCCACCGCGGACGCGCCGCCGTAAGGAGTGCTGAAGCAAGCCCCCCACTTTGATCGGGACTCTTCTGGTTCCCGATCGTTTGATGGCCACTGTCGGCGATTTGCTGACGGGAAGGCCGGGGACTTGCCAAACTCCAAGCCGGAAAACCTGCCGTTGTCGTGTGTCGTGTCGGTCCTCGCGTGCTCGGGGCCAGCGGCGGTGTTAGTGCCCAGCCCTCTGCTCAGGCACAAAACGCCCCTCGCTTTGCCCCCCGTGCACAAAAACAGAGAACCGACGGGTATTCGTTTGTTGCCTTGCGCGAATCAAGGCTTGCCATGAAAGGTTCTCGTATGAACCGCATATCCGTTCCCATCCGTTCACTCACATTCTTGATAACCGCCGCTGCAACACTGGCTCACCCAGCACAAGCAGCAGGCACAGCCTTTGATACCTATGGCCTGTCCTATCACGCCATCTCCCCGCCACCCGTAGGCTCCGGCTCGTTTTCCGTCGTGGGCGATGCCTTGCCCGATGGCCGACTCATCGCTGTCACTGGCAATCAACTCTTCCTCGAATCCGCAGTTGGCTCGGGCGCTTTCAATGCGGTCGCCACCTTTGACCCAGCTCAAACCGCAGGCTCGGTCGATCCCTCGTTCGTTGATGTCAGCCCTGATGGCTCACACATCGCTGTTGGCACTGGGTTCTCCAAGCCCGTCGCGGTCTTCCCAACCTCAGCCCTGGGCTCACCCGGTGCCCCCGCACCACTCACCGAAGGCTCCGTCGCAAACTACTTCTCCGTCTCCCACTTTGATGCAGCATGGGCAGATAACACGCGCCTGGCAATCACCGCAGGAACCTTCGGCCAACCTTCGCAGGTCACGCTGCTGGATATCACTTCCCCCACATCCAACCCCTCAAACACCGTCATCATCGACAACATCCAGGGCAGTTCTGCGGGCATCGCCTTTGATGCCAACGGCAATCTCTACACCGGCAACGGGTTCGATGGTGCAACTGGCGGCTCAGGCACCGGCTGGATCAAAGCCTTTGACTCCTCCGTCTGGGCCAGCCCTCAGTCCAGCACGACAGTCGACTTTGAAAGCGATGGCACCTTCATCGCTGATGTCTTGTCTGCCAGTGCATTGAACTTTGATATGCAAGGCAACCTCTTCGTAGGCGGAGGGGACTTTGGAACAGAATTTGACGCAGGCTATCTGGCTGTGCTCAATGGGATCGCGATCGATTCGGCGCTGGTTGGAGGGCCAGCGCTGGATCGGTCCGATCCATCTGTCGTTCGCAGGCTCGACCCACGAAACGACAGCTTCGGTTTCTTCAGCTCAATCTACAACGATGCCACCGGCGAACTCGTCGTTCTGGACTTTAGCACCTGGTATGCCACCATCCCAGCACCCGCATCCTCGCTCTGCCTGTTGTCGCTCGGGCTGACTTACACCCGGAGATCAAGGCATGCGTAGTGCCTTTGCACAGCAAGCTATATGTTCACTCGGGTTTGCTCTGGCTTGTGCAAGCCCGCTTGTAGCACAGAACTCACCCTTTGCAGCCACCGTCCTTGATTATGACCCTGCACCAGGGCAGTTTGTCAACGATCCATTGTTCAACAACCCCGCTCTCGCTTTGGGCTCTCCCATCGGCGGCGGAACCATCAACCCCGACAATACCTCCATTGTCACCCTCGGCGGCTTTGGCGGCTCAATCACGCTCGCTTTCGATCACACCGTCATAGACCACGCTGCCAACCCCTTGGGGCTGGATGCCATCGTCTTCTCAAATGCAGTATTCATCGCAGCGAACCCCAACCGGCGCTTTGCCGAGTGTGCCACCATCGAAATCAGTCTCGATGTCAACCAGAATGCCATCGCTGACGATCCATGGTTCCTCATCCCAGGCTCACATATCACCGATCCGATCGGCCAGTTCACACAAGTCACCTGGGATGATGACACCAGCGATCAAACCAACCCCCCCTCCAACCCTTCATGGATCCCGCCCGGACACACAGGTGTCTGGACAACTCAAGGCTATCTCCTGCCTGATGATCCCTTTACGCTCAGCACCGTTCTGGAAAACCCCAATGGCCCCGGCGCCACCACCGAAGGCGTCTTTGGCTACGCCGATCATTCACCAACGCTCATCCTTGGTGATTTTGACAGCGACAACATTGTTGATGACCCCACCGCTACGCCTGAAAAGTTCTACACCACACCCGATGACCCCTTCATAGTTGGCATCTCACCCAAATCTGGTGGCGGCGATGCCTTTGATATCGCCTGGGCTATCGACCCCATCACCAGCCTGCCCGCCAACCTCCCAGGCTTTGACTTCATCCGCATCACCACCGCTCTTGATCACATACACCCCGTGCTCGGTGAAGTCTCATCTGAAATCGATGCAGTAGCCGATATCGACCCACCAAGACAAACTATCGACGATATCTTCGACGATATCACAGAGACCCTGAGTTCAAGCTCCGAAGGAGCAACAGGACCCCAAAACCCGGATTCCAATGACATCCTGGATCCTTTACGCAAGTTCATTAATCAAAAACTCAACCCGCCTCCACACGCCAGTAATGAACCCTAGATTGCACAATCAACACACCGCCTTCTCACTCATCGAACTGCTCGTTGTCATCGCCATCATTGCCTTGCTCCTCGGCGCACTCCTGCCTGGCCTCGCTTCAGCAAGAAAGACCGCCCGCCAAAGCGTGTGCAGCTCAAATGCACGCCAGCTCCAACTTGCAAACGCCCTCTACACCGGCGACAACAACGAACTCCACGCACCCGGCGCAGCCAACATCATCTCCAACCTCAATCGCTGGCATGGCTCACGAACCCATCCCTCCGAACCCTTCAAACCCATCGGAGGCTCACTCTTAGAATACTTCGGAGACTCACAAGGCATCTCACAATCCATCCGTTCATGCCCAAGCTTCTCGCACATCGCACGAGATCTCATCCAGCAAAACATCGGCTTTGAACAATCCGCTGGTGGCTATGGCTACAACAATGCCTTTGTAGGCACATACCGCTTCAAAAAAATCGACCAGTGGGTCGTCCGCACTGATCTCACAGGCTCACCCCTGCACACCTTCATGCACCCGACTTCAACCCTCAGCTTTGCCGATGCCGCGATTGCCACCGGCCAGGGGAGCGCAGGCGTTATCGAATACAGCTTCATCGAACCATGCTTCTGGCCTGAATTTCCTGACGCAAGACCAGACCCCTCCATCCACTTCAGACACAGCAAAACCGCCAACATCGCATGGCTTGATGGCCATGTCTCTCAGCAACACATGTCCTTCACTCAACCCACAGGTCTCTACCCTCAAAACCCCCGTGCTGTAAATGTCGGCTGGATCGGCCCCTGCGACAGCAACACTCTCTTTGAGCCATAAGCACATTCCTGTTTGATCCCGCCTCAAGCCTCCATTGTAACTCAAAGGCAAACCCGGGAATCATGCTTGCACACCTCCTGTCCAGGTTAAATAAAAAACGCCCGGCTGCCCGGGCGCTTCTACTTATATTAGATTAACAGCTTGAGAACTAAACCCTCAGTTGTCCAGAGGCGATGTGGCTCCCTCGCCGATCACAACATCACGAATCTCAACCTGAGGCATCCCCAGAGAATCATTCACATCTGCACCCAGTGCCTCTGCAGCCTCTGCTGCTTCAGCAATCATCTGATCCTCATCCTCAAGCTCAACCTCATCAAGCTCAACCAGTGTCTTGACACGAATCGCCTGATAAGGCCTGAAGCCCGTACCCGCAGGAATCAGATGCCCAAGCAGCACATTCTCCTTCAGACCAATCAACTCGTCCTCAGCTCCACGAAGTGACGCCTCGGTCAACACCTTTGTTGTCTCCTGGAATGAAGCACCCGAAAGGAATGACTCGCTCTGCAGACTCGCCTTGGTAATACCCAGAAGCAGCGTGCGACCCGTCGCTGGTCTTGCCCGTTTACTCTTGGCGATCTCCTTGCCCTCAGCCTCAGCCTTGGCGTTGATCTCCTTCATGTCAACCTTGGATACCAGATCACCAACCCGCAGATCCGTGCCTCCAGCTTCCGTCACGCACACCATCCCGGCAGCTTCGCTGTTCTTCTGGCGGAACATGAACTTGTCAATCACATCATGAGGCAGCAAGCCCGTATCACCAGGTGTCTCAACTCGAACCTTGCGAAGCATCTGACTCAAGATCAACTCAACATGCTTGTCATTGATTGGTACGCCCTGAGCACGATACACATTCTGAACCTCAGCAAGCATGTAGGCCCACAATGCCTCCTCGCCCTTAATCGCCAGAATATCGTGAGGCACCAGTGGCCCTTCAGTCAACGGATCACCAGCGGTCACCATATCACCCGTGTGCACCCGCAATCCCTTGTCGTTGGGCACATGGTGGTCCTTCTCAATCCCCGCATCCGAGACCACGCGAATCGTCATCTTGCCCTTGCGCTTGTCATGCAGAATCTCAACTCGACCCGAGATCTCCGCCATCTCCGCGGGATCCTTGGGCTTGCGTGCTTCAAAGATCTCCGTCACACGAGGCAGACCACCCACGATGTCCGATGAACCCGCTGCTGCGCGAGGCTGCCTTGCAACCATCTGCCCCGCCATAATCGGCGCGCCATCTTCCATCTCAAGCCTTGCGTTGGCAGGCAGGTAATGGAAGTCCAGAATCTGGCCTTCATCATCAACGATGTTGATCTGCGGATGAAGATCACCCTTATGCTCGATCACAACCTTGGCTTTGTTGCCACGACCAGCATCCTCTTCGCGGTAAGTCTCGCCCATGATCAGATCGACATACTGCACCTTGCCATTCTTCTCAGCAAGAATCGGCGTCCTGTGCGGATCCCAGTCCACCAATACCTGCCCCCGCTTCACCTTCTCGCCAGGCTTGACGCTGAAGAATGCGCCATAAGGCACCTTGTACTTCTCAAGCTCGCGTCCCTTCTCATCAAGAATCGCGATCTCGCTGTTCCTCTTCAGTGCAACAAGCCTTTCATTGCCATCAGGATCCTGCGTCAACACTTCATTACAATCACGAAGTTCGATCGTACCAGAGGTGGTTGCACGAAATTCTTTTTCCTTGATTGCTCGTGTACCAATACCGCCCGTGTGGAAGGTACGCATCGTCAACTGCGTGCCAGGCTCACCGATCGACTGAGCTGCGATGATGCCCACCGCCATGCCTTCCTCTACCACCTTGCCAGTCGACATGTCCATGCCGTAATCCAGCACCGAACATCCCGTGCGTGAATCACTAGTCAAAGGCGAACGCACCGCCACCGCATCGATACCAAGATCCTCGATCTTGGAAGCACTCTCTGCAGTAATGATCTCATTGGATTCCACGATCACCTCATCCGTCACCGGATTCCTAATCGTGTTCAAGCTCACACGGCCAATGACCTGCTCGTGAAGCGGAATATCAACCTGCTCGCCCTTATAGGTTGCACGCTTGACAATACCGCGACGAGAACCACAATCGTGCTCACTGATAATCACCGACTGAGCAACATCACAAAGCTTGCGTGTGAGGTATCCAGAGTCAGCCGTTTTCAACGCTGTATCCGCCAGCCCCTTACGCGCACCGTGCGTTGAAGAAAAATATTCCAGAATCGTCAATCCCTCGCGGAAGTTGGCACGAATCGGCGTCTCAATGATCTCGCCGCTTGGCTTGGCCATCAGGCCACGCATGCCTGCCAGCTGCTGCATCTGGCTCACATTACCACGAGCACCCGAGTCACTCATCAGGTACACCGGGTTCAGGTACGCTTTACCCTCACCGTTTTCGATATCCGCATACGAACCATCCGGATGCCTTCGATCATGCTTCAGCGTTTCGATCAGTTTCTTTGTTACTTCTTCACGACAATGTGACCAGATATCCAGAAGCTGGTTGTAACGCTCGCGTGCTGTCATGATGCCGCGGTCATAGTTCTTCTCGACCCGGTCCACAGCCTTCTGACCCTTGGTCAGCAAACCCTGCTTCGCATCCGGAATACGCATGTCCGTCACAGAAAAACTCAGCCCGGCAATTGTCGAACGCTTGAATCCGATCGACTTAAGTTCATCAAGTAGATCAATCGTAGACGCTCTGCCACAACGATCATAAGTATCATCAATAACCCGGCTGGCGCCCTTCTTGCCCAGCACACAGTTATAAAACGGCATACCCGCAGCCAAAATTTCACTGAACAAACAACGCCCAACCGTCGTCTGAACCCTGCGATGCTCCGGGATGGCCTCTGGTGAACCGCTTTGAGACTGAACAATCTCATCAAAGCTGCCCAGTCGAACCAGAATCCGGTCATGAAGACCAATCTTGCCCATGTCATAAGCCAGAATTGCCTCACGCCGATCCTTGAACCGAGGCATCTTCTCCAGTTCAACCTCCTCAGGTGCAATCAGCGTGATGTAATAAACACCCATCACGATGTCCTGACTTGGTGAAATAATCGGTGAGCCGTTGGCCGGACTGAAAATGTTATGTGGCGCCAACATCAGCACCTGCGCCTCAGTCCGGGCTTCTGCACTCAAAGGCAAGTGCACCGCCATCTGATCGCCATCAAAGTCCGCATTGAACCCGCCACACACCAGCGGATGCACACGAATCGCGTTGCCCTCCACCAACACGGGCTCAAACGCCTGGATACCCATCCTGTGAAGCGTCGGTGCACGATTCAACATCACCGGATGCTGATAAATCACCTCTTCAAGAATATCCCACACCGCTGGGTCACGACGCTCAAGCATTCTCTTGGCGCTCTTGATCGTGTCAGCAAGACCATGCTCTTTGAGTTTGCGGATAATAAAAGGCTGGAACAACTCAAGGGCAATCTTCTTGGGAAGACCACACTGATGCAACTTCAACTCAGGCCCCACCACAATCACCGAACGAGCAGAATAATCCACGCGCTTGCCCAGCAAGTTCTCACGGAATCGACCCTGCTTGCCCTTGATCATGTCCGTCAGCGACTTGAGCGCACGGTTCGATGATCCAAGCACAGGCCTGCGACAACGGTTGTTATCAAACAACGCATCAACCGCCTGCTGAAGCATCCGCTTTTCGTTGCGAATGATCACCTCTGGCGCATTCAGATCCATCAGCTTCTTGAGCCGGTTGTTCCTGTTAATAATCCTTCGATACAGATCGTTCAGATCGCTGGTCGCAAAGTTTCCACTCTCCAGCAGCACCAGAGGCCTCAGGTCCGGCGGAATCACCGGAATCACATCCAGCACCAGCCACGCAGGATCATTCTCTGAGTTGCGCACCTGTTCGATCAGTTTCAGCCTCTTGGCATAGTCCTTGATCTTCTGCTTGGAGCGTGTCCCCGCAATGCCTTCACGAATCTCCGCTGCCACCTCGCTCAGGTCCAGCTTCTCGATCAACTCACGAATCGCCTCCGCACCCATCATCGCCTTGAATGCATTGCCAAACTGATTCAATGCTTCGCGATACTCATCTTCGGTCAGCACCTGGTTGGGTTTCAACTCCGTATCACCAGGATCGATCACGATGTAATCCTGATAATAAGTAATCTTCTCAATATCGCTGGTTTTTACGCCCAGCAATGTGCCCAGCCGGCTCGGCAGGCTCTTGAAAAACCAGATGTGAACGACCGGCGAAGCCAGGTTAATATGACCCATGCGTTTGCGGCGCACTCTACTGTGCGTTACCTTCACACCGCATCGATCGCAGATAATTCCCTTGTACTTTGTGCCGCGATACTTGCCACAAGAGCACTCGTAATCGCGCTCCGGCCCAAAGATCCGCTCGCAAAACAAGCCGTCCTTCTCAGGCCGATAGGTGCGATAGTTAATCGTCTCTGGCTTCTTAACCTCGCCATAAGACCATGAACGAATGTCGTTCGGCGACGCCAGCGTCACCTTCACAGCCGTAAAATCGTTCACCCGCTCGTATACACTCTCAGCCATGGTTCACAACCTCAAATCTCTGATGCGCTTATTGAAACTTCTTTCAGAACCGACACCCCAACCCTCTCATGCAAGCCCGTAACTCACAGCAACATTCCCACAAAGCTCACTCGCTCTATGTCAATGCCAACTGATCTGTCAGAATTACAGCAGACTCGCCCCTTCCAGACGCCTCTTCTCCATCGTAATGTTCAGCCCAAGACCCTTAAGCTCATTACATAGAACATCAAACGCCACAGGCATCCCTGCTTCGAGCTTCGTCACGCCCTTGACCATCGATTCGTAGATCTTCGTTCGACCTTCGACATCGTCGCTCTTGACCGTCAACAACTCTTGCAGAATGTACGCTGCCCCGTACGCTTCAAGTGCCCACACTTCCATCTCGCCAAACCGCTGACCGCCCGTTCGACTCTTGCCGCCCAGAGGCTGCTGCGTGATCAATGAATAAGGCCCCGTTGCCCGCGCATGAATCTTGTCATCCACCAAGTGGTGCAGCTTCAACATATACATGAAACCGACCGTCGTCTTCTGATCAAACGGCTCTCCCGTTCGACCGTCATACAACTGAATCTTTCCACCCGCTGGCATCTCCGCCATAAACTCCCGTGGATGAGGCCAGGTACCCTCTGTTTCATAGTTCGCAGCCTTGGTTCGTACATGCTCATTGGCCTCGGAAATCGCAGCGTGAATCTCGTTTTCCTGAGCACCATCAAACACCGGCGTCACCGCCTGGAATCCCAGAACCCGAGCAGCCCAGCCCAAATGCGTCTCAAGAATCTGACCAACATTCATTCGACTCGGCACACCCAGCGGATTCAAAAGCACATCCACAGGTGTTCCGTCCTCCATGAACGGCATGTCTTCTTCTGAAACAATGCGGGCGACCACACCCTTGTTCCCGTGCCGACCCGCCATCTTGTCGCCAACTGACAACTGACGCTTGGTCGCCACATAAATCTTCACCATCTCAAGCACGCCCGTGGGAAGTTCATCGCCTCGCTTCATGTGCGCAACGCGACGCTGCTTCTCCTTCTCCACAGCCTCAATGCGAGGCCAGAACTGGCGATAAATCACCTCAACCTGCTCACGAGCTTCCTTGGATCCCTTGGCCCATTTCAAGTCAAAGGTTTTGATCTGCTCGGCAATAACCTCGGGAATATCACTCGCCCCCACCTTCTGCCTCGTCAACGGATCGACCATCTCCGTACCAAGAATCTCATTCATCACCACGACCATCTGCTGGAACAGCTCGATCGCTTTGCCATCCATCTCAGCTTCAAAAGCTTCAATGTCTCTCTTCAGATTCTTCTTCTGCTCATCTGACAAGTGCATCCGGCGGCTGAACTTCTTGGCACCGATCACTATCCCCGCCACACCCGCAGAAACCTCCAGCGAATCATTCTTGACATCTTCACCAGCACGGCCGAAGATCGCGTGCAACAGTTTCTCTTCAGGTGTCAACTCCGCTTTGGACTTGGGGCTGACTTTGCCGACCAGAATATCGCCGGGTCCAACCCGTGCACCAATGCGGATCATTCCGCTCTCGTCCAGGTTCCGAAGCATCTTTTCTGAAACATTGGGAATGTCGCGAGTAAACTCTTCGCGACCAAGTTTCGTCTCACGAATCTCCACGCTGAACGCATCAATATGGATACTCGTAAAGGTGTCATCTTTAACCATGCGCTCGTTGATCACGATCGCATCTTCAAAGTTGTACCCGTCAAATGTATTGAACGCCACCAGCGCATTCTTGCCGATTGCAAGTTCGCCAAGCTGCGTCGCCGCTCCGTCAGCAATGATCTGACCCTTGCAAACCGTGTCGCCAAGATTCACAATCGGCTTCTGGTTCTGACAGGTCCGCTCGTTCAAGCCCACAAACTTGCGAAGAACATATTCATCAGAGTTATCAATGATGATCCGCGAGCTGTCCACATAGGTCACTTCACCAGCGTTCTTGGCCTTCACCACCATGCCAGAGTTCTTGCCGATCTCCACTTCCATCCCCGTTGCAACACAAGGAGGATCAACCTTGATCAAAGGCACAGCCTGCCGCTGCATGTTCGAACCCATCAACGCACGGTTTGCATCGTCATGCTCAAGAAATGGAATCAGGGATGCAGAAATACCCACCATCTGCTTCGGCGAAATATCTGCATAAGCAACCTCACCAACATCAACCTGCGCAAGCTCGCCATCCACCCGTGCAATCACCGCCCCCGTGGGCAAGCTCCCGTCCGGATCAACGACATCTGCTGGCGCCAGAACCTCACGGATCTCTTCGTCAGCACGAAGATACGCCACCTTCCCAGCAACCTTGCTGTTCTTGACCTGACGATAAGGTGTCTGGATGAATCCATACTTGTCCAGCGATGCATAAATCCCCAGCGACGAAATCAAACCGATATTCGTCCCTTCAGGCGTCTCCACCGGGCAAATCCTGCCATAGTGGCTGATATGCACATCTCGAACTTCAAAGCCCGCACGCTTGCGGTTCAAGCCACCAGGTCCAAGCGCACTGAGCCTTCGCTCATGCACCAGCGACGAAAGCGGGTTGGTCTGATCCACCACCTGGCTCAACTCGCTGCGACCAAAGAAAAACTCAATCGCTGACGAGATGCTCTTGGAGTTCACTAGATCTGCGATCTTGGCAACCTCGTCCGGGTCCTTCACGCTCATGCGTTCCTGAACCGTCCTGCGAAGCTTCAAGAAACCCTTGCGGAGTTCTTCAACTGCAAGCTCATCAAGCGTCCGCAATCGACGATTGCCCAAATGGTCAATATCATCGACCTTGGCCACTGATCGGCCAGTCTTGGGGTCCTGACGATTCGAGCGCAAGTCCAGAATGTACTGAATCACGCGCAGGAAGTCTTCCCCGCTAATGAAGATCATGTCCTCAGGCGTATTCATGTCAAACTTGCGGTTGATCCTGAAACGCCCCACCTTACCCAGCCGATACCGGTTGTCATCGAAAAACTTCTCGACAAACAACTGCTTGGCCTTCTCAACCTGAGGCGGATTGCCAGGCCTGAGCTTGGAATACACCCGCAAAAGTGCCCGATCGTGCTCCGTATGAGCCTGATCAGCAAACTGCGTCAGGCTTTCCTCTGCGATCGTGTTCAAAATCAGCGAATCTGATGGATTCTGGATCACACGAAGCTTCTTCAAGCTCGAGTTCAAAATCGCCTCAGCAGCATCGCCAATCTGACAGCCCACACCCACAAGCTCTTCGCCCGTTTCCGTATCAAAGATCGTCTCAGCAGCCCAGTCCTCAGGCGAAACCTTCTCCACCTTGATCTCTGTCACCTCATAAAAGAGGCTGAGAATCCCATCCGTGCTCGCTACAGACTCATCCAGGCATCGCAGGAATGTCGTCGCTGCAAGCTTGGTTGACTGGTCAATCCGCATGACCAGCACATCTTTCTTCGTCACCTCAAGCTCAATCCACGACCCCCGCTCGGGGATAATCCGGGCTGAGTGCAACGGCCTGTCACCCTCACTTGAGTTGATCGAAAAATCGACCCCAGGCGAGCGATGAAGCTGACTCACAATCACACGCTCAGCACCATTGACGATAAACTCGCCCCCACCCATCATGATGGGGAACTCGCCCAGATAAATCTCTTCCTCTGGAAGATCCGAGTGGCCATCGCGAGAAAGCCTGACACAGATCCGGAACGGCAACCCATAGGTCAGCCGAAGCTCCCGGCATTCGTCTGCTGTGTACCTCGCCTCCTCCAGCGAATAATTCAGATACTCCAGACGCATCGTTCCGTCGTATGACTCGATCGGAAAGATCTCATGCAGCAAAGATTCCAGCCCGTAATCGCGAGTTCGCTCTTCAAGGCCTTTTTGCAGCTGCAGAAAACGCTCGTAAGCGTCTGTCTGAACTTCTGTTAGATTCGGTACCGGAAGCGCATCACCACGCTTCGCAAAATTGCGCACGGTCTTCCCTGCCATCGATGCCCTCGTGATGGTATGACAGCCGCATTTGATCTTCTCAAACGCTGGCTTGATAGTTTACTCTGATTAAAGATCTTGCCCGAGTATACAAAAATCGCCCTTGTGTCGTGCTGAACCCCTCAGTTTACCGACAATGCACACGGTTAGCCACCCCAAACCTGCAAAAATATAAATATTTTTTCATGTGCCAATCATCTTTCAGCATTCAGATCGGATCAAATTCAGATAAAAGCGGGCCGACGCCAAGCCGACCCGCTCCATGAATATCCGCTTTCACCAGACTGTCAGACCGACAATCAGGCCAGCTCGATCTCGGCGCCAACATCTTCCAGTGCGCTCTTGAGAGACTCTGCCTCTTCCTTGGACAAGCCTTCCTTGACCTTCGAGGGGGCACTGTCGACAACTGCCTTGGCCTCTTTCAGACCAAGACCAGTCGCCTCACGCACCGCCTTGATAACCTGGATCTTCTTGTCGCCAATAGCCTTCAGGATCACATCAAACGAGGTTTTCTCTTCCTCGCCGCCATCCGCATCGCCGCCCGCAGCCATCATGACCGCACCGCCCGCAGCAGCTTCAATCCCGTAGGCATCCTTCATATAATCGCCAAGGTCCACAGCTTCCTTCAGCGTCAAACCCGCAAGCTGATCGCCCAGGTCCTTGATCTTGGCTTCAAACTCTTTGGTTGCTTCTTCAGACATCGTGACTCACCTTTCATTCAGACAGCCTTGCTGCCTCAAAAAACACACCCAATAGGGACCAAACCATTTGGTTCTTTAACCCCAAGGCTCACACCTGTAAGGGGCCAGTCGAGTGCTGATTCTTCTTTTTCAATCTCCGGTGCCCATGCCATGCCGCTTCCAGCACAACCCGGACCCCTTCATGAACTTACCTTTGCAATCTCCTGGCCACTCTCCAGCTTCTCTTCAAGCGCTTTGAGAATACCCACAAGCCTCGAACCTGGACCCTTCACCGCACCAACCAGCTTGCGGCCCGGGCCAAGCACCAACGCCACATCCTCAGCAATCGCCTCGTCCCGTGTCGGGAACTTGCTCAGCCTCTGGACACCAGCATTGCCTTCAAACAACTCGCCATCGAGCACCGCGCCCTTCAGCTCAAGCTCGGGAAACTTCTTCAAAAGTTCCACGATCTCACGCGCCACTTCCACCACACTCTCGCCGCCACACGCAAGAGCACAAGGCCCTTCCAGAAGCGGCGACAACAGCCCAAGATCCGTCTCGGCAAACGCCTTACGCGCCAAGTTGTTACGAACCACGGTAATGTTGATGCCCTTGCGAGCCATCCCCATACGAATTTCGCTGTTGCCATGTCCGCCGATACCGCGGATGCTGATCAAGAGCGCTTCGCTCGTCTCGCCAAACCGCGACAAATACTCGCGAACCATCATGTCTTTCACAGGCTTTGACATCTTATAAACCCTTTCGGATCAACTAACTCTCTTTAAAAAACCCAACTCTCAATCACTCTCAACAACAGCTGACTCATGCTCGATCTGAACGCCAGGTGTCATCGTCCCACTCATCGTGATCTTCTTGACATACTCGCCCTTGACAGCGTTAGGCCTGACCTTCTCAATCGTCTCAACAAAATGGTTGTAATTGGAAATCAGATCCGCATCAGAAAAACTCATCTTCCCGATGATCGCATGGATATTCCCACCCTTGTCTGTGCGATACTCCACCTTGCCTGCTGCATATTCCTTCACCGCTGATGCAACATCCTGGGTCACCGTGCCCGCCTTGGGCGATGGCATCAAGCCCTTGGGACCAAGCACCCGACCCAGCTTGGATATCACACGCATCATGTCAGGTGATGCCACCGCAACATCAAAATCCATCCAGCCTTTTTCAATATCGCCGACCAGTTCCACGCCGCCAGCCTTCACAGCACCAGCTTCCAATGCGGGTTTAACCACATCAGACTGGCAAAATGCCACGACCCGCTTGGACTTGCCAATGCCATTAGGCAATGACACCGATCCACGCACCAACTGATCCGCCTGCTTGGTATCAACGCCAAGGTGCATGCACACCTCGACAGACTGATCAAACTTCGGCCCCTTGAACTTCTTGATCGCCACAATCGCCTCGCCGACCGGCAGGCTCGTCACAGGAATCAACTTCTCGTTATCCTTTGATCGCTTGGTTACCTTTTGCATTGATCAGCCTTCCACCTCTACGCCCATGGAACGGGCTGTGCCTTCGATCACTCGCATCGCTGATTCAACCGAAACTGCGTTCATATCCACCAGTTTCTCTTCAGCAATCTTCTTAACCTGATCTTTGGTGATCTTGCCAACCTTGTTGCTGTTGGGCTCGCCGGATCCCTTCTCGATTCCCGCAGCCTCCTTGATCAGCACACTCGCAGGACTCGATTTGACCTCAAAGCTGAACGAACGATCATTAAAGACCGTCACAATGCAACCCACAATCTTGCCATTCAACGCACTCGTCTGTGCATTAAACTGCTGAATAAACTGCCCCGGGTTCACACCCTTGGCGCCCAGCACCGGACCCAGAGGCGGCGCAGGTGTCGCCTTCCCACCCGGTGCCATGATCTTGAACTGTTCAATAACTTGTTTCTTGGCCATATTTCTCCACCTCCCACCGGCCTGAGAGCAACAATGCCCACACACGCCAGTCAGCCAATGACCAGCGCAAGCTCGGTGGTTCCAACGGTCTACTCACAAATTGTCAGCGCAAGCCACATCGGCTGCGCAGAAACCAATCCTAGCACCAACTTCCCCCCAAGCAACACCACACCCCTCTTATATCGATCAAAGCCCAGGGATCAAAATCCCTGGGCTTGCTCATGCACCAATTTCCCTTTGCTCAACCCATATATACTCCCTCAATGCTCCCCTGGAATGACTGGTACCACATCAACGGGAACACCTATGGCACCTGGCTCCGTGGTGATAATCGAGGCTGGCGTGCCCGCCACCATCGCGAACATGTTGTGGGAGATTACAAAAACCCACCCCCACCCGGAACCTATAACAAACTCCATATACAATCGCAGATGCTCATGACCCGTCCTCCCGTCCATCTCTCACCCCAAGCTGCCCGAATCGCCTGTGACGAATTCGCCGCATCTCTCCTCAGACACGCAATCACTGTCCTCGCGGTCGCCATCAATGACCACCATTTCCACACCCTGGCCCGCATCCCCGACCACACACCCCGCAAATGGATCGGCATCGCCAAAAAGGACAGTGCTCGAATGCTCTCAGACAGATCGCTTGTCCAACCAGGTGGCATCTGGGCTGTCCGCTGTCGCTGCCTCCCCATCCGCGACCGGATCCACCAGATCAATGGATTCCACTACATCAAAAAGCACAGCACCCAAAACGCAGTCGTCTGGACCTACTGCTCAGACCCGCTCTAAATAGCCTCATGCCATGTAAAGTCTTATCTGCTAGTGCCTTGCACACTCCAAGCATGACCAGGCCAACTCCGCTCGCATGTCTTTCTGCTGTTCTAAAGCTCCGCCAGCATTGCATCGGCGACCGAACTCTCCAGCCCGCGCTCTGCTGCACGCTGAATCATCCGCCTCGCAACACCCTCGCGCCCTTCAACTTGCATCAAAACCCCAACCAAAAGCCATGCAGACCCGGTCTGCACCTTGTTGGCGTGCCCTACTGCTTTGCGAAGCCCCTGCCTTACGCCTCGAGTGGTCAATCCCAACTCGATCGGCTCTACCACCTGTCCTGCCAGCCCAGGTTCGGTGTAATACGCCAGTGAAAGCGTCGCGACCGCTTCGTCAAGGCGGCCCTGCTGCACCAGCCCCAGCCCCAGCATTCGCATTGCTTTCATATCCTCAGGCGATTGCCGCAGATACTCTCGGAGCACTGCCACCGCATCCTTCACCATCCCCAGCATCATCAACCGATACGCCCGCTCATTGCCAGGCAATGCTGCAATCTCATCAAGCTGCTCCTGCGTCACCCCCCCGCCCAAAGCCCCCCCGCCCCTGACAGGCGTTCCCACGCCAACATTCCCACCATAGCCACTCGAGTCTCCCACTACACTGACATACGAACCCCTGCCATACCCATATCCATAGGGATACCGCCAGTAAATGGGATTGATCCGCTGACAGTTGCCCGAGCCATGCCTGTCGCACGATGGCAAATGCACCACAGCACCCGTATTCAGATTCACCGACAATCGAGTCCCACCCGATTCGTGCTCCAGACGCACGCCCAGCCCCGACCCGCCACTGAAATGATCACTGACGCTGCCAATATCCACCGGGTCTGCCTGGACATGTGTCCTCAGATCCTCAGCACTGTAAATCGATCTTTCAGCTGCATTGTTGATATGAATATTGCGCCCATTTGGCGGCCCAACATTCCTGATATCTCGCCCCGTCACCGGGCTCAGCCTGCTTATCTGGCGATTAATCGGTAACACGCCCCGCCCAGACCCCAAGCTTTTCGTCGTGTTCGTCCGAGGCGTCTGCGCTCGCACGCCCTGGCCCTCTGCTGGCAATCCCGCCATCACGAGTGCAGCACCTGCAAGTATCAGCCCATATCTGAACCCAAACCCATGCCCCATCCTGTTTATTTGACAAGCCATGTCGATTCTCCTGTCACCCGCTGCCAGTCGCTTTGTGCGATCTGCACAATTATACAGTATCGTTCACTCATACACCGTCCTTTGAGCTGATATTCTGACAAACCCCCCCACCTCTGGTATTGTTCCCCTGTGCAAAACATCTCCCACTACCATAAAAACCCTCTCATATGCAGGATCGGGCATCTGGCTTTGTTGCTGCTGTTCCTGTCTGCACTTTTCTTGATGCCGGGTTGCCGCTCTCTCAGCGGGCTGGCGGGCTGGTCCAGCCCCACCGGCCAGGCATCCATCCGCTCGCTGGATCAAGGCCTGCTCCTTAAACCTTCATTTTCAACCATCGTCTTCATCAGCCAGAGCGAAAATGAAGCTGATGTCTACCTCACAGACCTTTCGCTGCAGGATCTCACACCCGGCGCGCCCATCTCCAACATCACAGGCCAGATCATGCATCTGCACCTTTTCGTTGTCCCCAAAGCTGGCAAAACGCCCATCGCCTCCGAAGCTTCCACAGCAACCCTTCGCCACGCCATCATCTCCCAAGGCCGCGTCGGGATCTATGGCGGCGGCGGATTCTTCATACCCAAAAACAAACCCACCGGCAAAAAATTCGCCGGCTCAACCAGAAAATCCACACTCCGCCTCTTGAGCCGATCCGCAGGCTTTGCCGATCGCCTCGGAGCCTCTCAGGCTTCTGTCAGCTTCACCGCTCAACAAAACCCCGAACTCGTCCGCACAATCCAGGCGCGTTTCGACGACCTGCTCGCTGTCGCAACCCCCATTCCCTCAACACAAAGCAAAAAAACACCACCACCCGCTAAAGCTGCCACCGACACTCCAAGCTCAGACTGAAATACGCTTTGAACCAGGCTCTGCAGCTTGGCCGCCCTCCCAGGGTGCAAAGAGTTTGTGTGCTGAGCGGAAATAGATCCATTCCAGTACATCAGCAGGCAAGTTCTTGCCATTCAGTGCAGGAGCTGACATCTCGTCATACCGATCCGGCTCAACCATCATCAGATCAGGATCAGCAATCGGCGATTCACCTTCATACTTGCTCTCGAGCAGTGTTTTAAGCGCCCAGTACCGACTTGCATACAAATCAAAAGCATCCTGCTCGCCACTGGCCAGATGAGCTGCGAATCGTTGCGTGTCTTCATCACTCGTGTGCAGATGTTCATCGCTGGTAACGATGTCTGAACCAAAAAGTATCCGCCCCTTCCAGCGTTTCATGAATGTGCAGAATCTTTCCACAGAATGCCTGCTCAGTTCACGCACCATCCACTTGGTCGCGGATGTATCCAGATGCAGGTTGTCATGTCGCTCGAGCAGCCCATCAAGAAAATCCAGATCCTCAGGCCAACCACCCATATGTGCTGCAATCCAGGGTCGATCAAACCGATCCAGCATCCGCTCAAGCCCCGCATACTGCTCAGCCTTGGTCCCGTACCGCGAAGCATCGGCATACTTCGTCGCAAACCATGTATCCGGATCACCGATATGCACCATGAACGACATGCCCAGCTCGCACGCCAGCTCTGCCTGCTTGTTTCGCCATGGGCTGTCCAGCCCCTGCATGTCCGGATCTGTTTGCGGATCAAAATAATCAACAAATCGCGGCGCAGCCCAGAACTTGACAATGTACGCGCCAAACTCGGCATGAAACCGCTTGATATCGTCCAGAAAGCCTTGCCGGAACGCAAAGCCCTTGTCTTCTGACATGAAGTTCGGCACCGCAATAAAGCGAATCCGATCACCCATCACCTCCTGAACCGCTTTCGCCTGATCAAGATGAGTCATGGAGTAGGTTCGACCGATGCTGTAGCTTTCAGCAGCACGAGCATAAATCCGTGCTGCTGCAGGACCATTGATGTGAGCATGAGTATCAATGATGGGCTGATCAAACTTGGCAAAGTCCGCGCCCAGTTTTTCATAGCAGAGCCCCAGACGATTGGCCGGGGCAGGTTGGTTTGTCACAAGCAATCTCCTGTCATGCCCGCTGGTGTGCAATGATTGCCTGAATGATAGACGCTGCCTCAAGACAACCTGCGTTTGCTCTGGGTCATGACTGGCTCTGCACCAACAGGGGCGGCGAAGCTGTCCTTGACGCCATCGCACAAACACTCGCCCAAACCGGATCCATCAATCGCCTATACACCATGACCGATTCGGGCATTTCGCTCAGCGAGCAGATCGACACATTGCCTCGCACAACTTCCATGCTCCAGCGCATCCCGATGGGGCCGACATCGTTACGCCGATGGCTGTTTCCGCTTTATCCCTCAGCGATCGATCGTCTGTCGCGCACCCTTGCCAGCAATCAGAACCAGAGTGCAATCGATCTGCTGGTAACGACCAGTTCTTGCGCCATCAAGGGGCTGGCGCCGCCGCGAGGCATCGCCCATGTGTGCTTTTGCCATAGCCCGGCTCGATACGCATGGGCTTTAAGCGAAAACGACTCACAAGGTCTCAAAGGCGTCGGCCTAAAACTCTTTGGAAAACGCTTCTGTGCATGGGATCGCAAAACCGCAGCCCATGTCACTCACTTTGTTGCAAACTCTTCCCATATTGCCAGGCGAATCCGTGCGTGTTACGACAGGCCATCCATCGTAATCCATCCGCCGGTCAACACCGAGTTTTATTCGATTGATCCAGATGCGGTGCGTCAACCGATCTGGCTGGCGGTGGGCGCGCTTGAGCCTTACAAAAGGTTTGATCTTGCCATTGCTGCTGCCAAACTTGCAGGCGCGCAGCTTCATATTGTCGGCGGTGGCACACAACGCAAACAACTGCAGATTCTTGCAGGCGATGCCCTTGAAAAGAGCATTTTTTTCCTGGGCCGAGTGAGCGATGAACAACTTCGAACGCTCTACCGCACCTGCCAGCTGTTGGTTTTCCCGCAAGTTGAAGATTTTGGCATCATCGCTGTCGAAGCCCAGGCCTGTGGCCTGCCCGTTGTCGCCCGCGCCCAAGGCGGCGCACTGGACACCGTCATTCATGCACAAACAGGCGCTTTTTTTGACGACCCAACGCCTCAGGCAATTGTTCAGGCATGCAAAGTTGTGCCGAATGATGCACAAGCGTGCGCAGCTCATGCCCAGCGATTCTCTGCAGAAACTTTCAACACCAGATTCAAGGCGTTAATCACGAAAGTTCTTGCAGATCCCGAGTGTGATGAGAGCGAACTTGTTCAGGCATCTGACTCATGTACCCCAACGATGCGGCCTATGAAAAGTTCGTAGTCAGCTTCAAGATCAAACCTGCGCACAACTTCACAATCAAACGCCACTATTGATCGACGAAGCAGAGGCGAACCTGTGCCAAGCGTAAACACCTCCAGCGAATCAAACGGGTCGATCGGCTCCTCCAGCAAGTCGATCTGATCATCCAGAGGCGTAAAGCTGGAAAACGCTCGCAACACAAGACGATCGTTCTGCTGAATACGGCAAATGCCAAAGGTTCTGCTGTCACGGATCAGTGGATTAACCGCATGCCCCTTAAGTGCAACAACACAAAGCAGTGGCGGATCAAGTGAGGCAGGCTGAACCCAATGCACAACCATGCCCGAGCGCTTGTGATCATGCGTTGCTGTCATGATGTATGTGGCACTTGGAAGCGCATCAAAGGGAATCTCAGGCGTGGTGTTTTCGTCTGACATTTCAGGCGCAATCCTCTTGCCTCACCGTCGGCTCAATTTCGGACCAACTCAAGAGACCGGCGATGATGCACACGCCAGCATATCAACAGATATCGGACCTTGTTCAGAACTTGTATCCATTGTGAGGCATGTGTTTGGAGGTGGCTTGGGGATAGCCTGTGAATAACGAAAAGAATTTTACCGATGTTCCATATTGTGCTTGCATTGGACAGCGATTAGGGGCATAATCCCTCGAATGCCCATGAGGAACACTGATCTTGCTGTTTACCGGCCAATTCGAGCATCTCATCGATTCCAAAGCGAGGCTTGCGATTCCCGCGAGCATTCGCAACCGATGGGACCCGGAGCGCGATGGGGCCGAGTGGAAGTGTGTGCCTCGCAGCGGGGAACTGAAACTTTACACCGAAACGACCTATCAGCACCTGGCCGACGCCATGGCCGAGCAGACTCTGACACCCGACACAAAACAGGCGAGTCGCAACGCGGTTTTGCACAGCTACACAGCAGGGATTGTGCCCGATTCTGCCGGGCGAATCACGATTCCCAAGCTTCATCTGAAAATCTCAGGTCTTGGGGGCGAAGTGATGGTGCTAGGCTCGGGTCAATATCTGAGTGTAGTGGATCGCGAGAAGTGGCTGCAGAATCAGGAGAGGCATCTCGGGCTGCTGGACGAAATGCTGGGCAGTGCCGATCCGTTTGATCTTTGAGCACTGGATGAAGGTTTTTTTGCTTTTTCATTGAATCTGAAAAAGCAGGATGAGACTGGTGGATGGGGGTTGCACGAGGATGGAGAGTGGAAAGGGTGAGGGAGGGGGGGACGGAGGGGGGTTTGAAAGCCCGAGTTTTTAAGGGCTGAGGACGGAATGGAATCTGGAGTTGACACGCCTTCATAAGTGTTCTGCAAGGACGCAGGACCAGAGGGAACACGGGTCAGCTGCCTTGGGCTCACATGTGTCCGGTCGAGTGATCGCCGATCGGACACTTTTACAAACTGATATGTTCTGCGGGGCAACCCACCACCACCTTCCTCCCAAACATGCCCCGCCAAGACGCTGCCTGTCAAAAAACGGGCAGCGTTTTTGTTTATGCCTGTCCCACCTCAGCCCAGCCTGGTCCATATTGATCCAAAACCTGCATGATTTGTCAACATCGTGAAGATCTGGCTCTGAATCTTCAAACAGAGGAAATATGCTGATACCTGGACGAGTTGACAAGCTACAAGGTTCTTTATTTAGAAAGGCAGTGTTCAGCCATGCGAGTGAGTATCAACAACGAACAGCTTAAAGAAGCCTTTGAGCATGTCAGAGACGATGCGTGCTTTGAAGAAAGTTGTGCGCTTCTGGATTCGGGCTCGCTGCCTACGGAGATGATCCGTGCGTTAGCGCTGAGGCCTGAGATTTTGCGCGCCTTTGGGGCTACCGCAGAATGTGTCTATCCAGGAGGGGTTCTAGATCGTCAGCTCAAGGAGTATGTCATCGTCGAAGCGTCAAGAGCCAATGCGTGTCAGTTCTGTTGCGATTCGCATGTTGCGGTGATGAAGCTCTTGAACATGACCAGCGATCCACTTGCAGATGTGCAGGAACCTGAGAAACTGTCAGACCGGCATCGGCTGGCGGTGCTCTATACACGGGCTGCGACCAAGGACGCGACGCGCGTCAGCAATGAGTTGTTTGCTGAACTTGGCGAGCATTTTTCAGATGTTGAAATCGTGGAGCTGACTTTTTTGATCGGGTATATCAACATGCTCAACTTGTTCAATAACGCGCTTCAGGTGACATACCTGGGTGAGTATGACAATCTAGATGCCCATCCCGCCGGGGACGATGAGTGACGCGAGATGAGCTCATAAAGCGGGCCGATTCGGTCAGAATCGACCCGCGTGGTCAGTGTCATTGAAACGCACGGGGGCGTTTATTGACTGATTTGAACACGAACCTCGGTGATATGGTGAGGCAGAACTGCTGCACCCTGATGGCCTGCACCTTGCCCGCGTTTGGCAGCTCTGACAACATATCGGCCAGGTCTGACATGAGCGATGTGAAAGAAGCCTCGATCGTTTGTGCGTGTGCGCCTGACGACCTCGCCATCTCGATTCACAAGGGCTACAACTGCACTGGCGACACGATCACCATCAGCATTGACAACAACACCAATGATGCCTGCGAATCGTGCAGGATCATTTGCAGCTTGAGTGCTTACGGGCGTTGCCAGCGTGAAGAGTGCGGACAGAGCGATGGCCAGCGCGGTCCAGCCGCGCACATTCAGAATCTTGGTAAACATTTAAACTCCTTAGGTTCTCTTTGTGGAGTGGGAACAACCCACCAGCCGCTGTTTACTACCTCCCGTTCGGGAGGACCCCACGAGTTTTCTACTCGTTCAACCAGTTGTTGTTTCCTGCGCAGGAGTATGACCGGTCACACGATTCAACGATGGTCTAAGCCAGCTATTGCAGGTTGATGTAAAAATAGTTTTCCAGCGTGCAGAAAGTTGCACGAAATCAAAGCTTGTAGCTCAAAAAAGTTTATTCGCAGGCTGTCACATGATCGATGCAGACATTTTCAGGCAAGGCGCGGAGGAAGAGATTGCCATAGCGTTTGGTGACGATTCTGGGATCAAGAACAACAACTCGGCCTGCGTCAGATTGTGTTCTGATGAGTCTGCCGAAGCCTTGCTTGAAGCGGATGATGGCGCGGGGGAGCGATTCTTCCATGAAAGGGTTGCCGCCTTGATCCTTGATGCGCTGTATGCGGGCTTCGGTGAGAGGCCTGTCTGGAGGATCAAAGGGCAGATGGGTGATGATGACATTGCGCAGCGAGTTACCCGGCACATCAACACCTTGCCAGAACGATGCGGCGCCGAAAAGGACCGCAGCGTGATCGTTTCTGAATGTTTCCAGGAGTTTGCTGCGCGAGCCGCCCCGGCCTTGAACCAGAAGTGGCAAGTTGAGCATTTCCAGCTCACTCTCAACCATATCTGCAACCGCATGGAGCGATTTGAAGCTGGTGAAGAGGACAAAGGCCCCGCCTTGAGTTGCAGCAGTATGTTCGATGACGCGCTGGGCGATGGCATCGAGGTATGTTTGACCCTGATCTGGGCTGGGCATGGTCTGATCAATGACAAGCCTGGTCTGGCGGGCGTGATCAAAGGGACTTCCCAGTTGCAGAGCGTCTGCTTTATCGCATCCCAGCCTGTGACGGACATGGGCGAATGGATCGGATTTGGAGCGTTGAGACCGACCCGTTGCCAGCGTGGCACTGGTCAGGATGATGCTCTTGTCTTCAACAAAGAGATGTTCATCGAGCAGCGGGCCGACCTCGATGGGTGAGCATGAGAATCGCACGCGAGCGCCGAAGCCTCGGGTGCTGGCTGTGATTTCAACCCAGTAGGCGCAATCGGGCATGGACTGTTTGATCAATGACTCGGCGGTGATGGCGATGTCTGAAGATCGCTCAGCCATGGAGGCCAGATCAAAGCGGTCAGCATCGTTTGTTGCATTGTCTTTGAGGCGTTTGAGGACCAGCGTCAGATCGTTCATTGCGGGGGTCAGTGGATTTGGAACTGCGTCAGGCTCGTTGATCCTGCCTCCGGAACGGGAAAAACCATGGTGCAGAGTTGCAAGATCATCAAAGAAGGCGCGAGCAGCATGGGTTGCCTGATGAACGCGGGCGATTGCGACATCAATCGTATCGGTATCAGCGCCAAGTTGGGCTTGAGCTGAGAGCAGGCCTTTGCCGGTACGCGGGTGGTAGAGCATGGCCAGCATGTGACTGACACGACTTTCTGCAAGGGAGAGGCCGAAGTGGTCGCTGGCAACATCTTCGAGATTGTGTGCTTCGTCGAAGATGACATGGTCATAGTGTGGCAAAAAGCCATGGCCTTTGATGCGCATGACCAGATCAGAAAAGAACAGCGCGTGGTTGCAGATGATGAGATTGGCGTTTTCCAGAGAACGCCTGGCGTTTTGATAGAAGCATGAATCGTTGTGTGGACAGCGCCGACCCATGCAGTTGCTGGCATCTGACTGGACACGATCCCAGACCGCGGGGCGATCAAGCTCGGGAAGTGTTGCCAGGGTGCCTTCGGTGGTGTCGTATGCCCACTGTTCGATGACATGGAGCGATTTTCGAGAAGCTGCATCGGGAAAGATGCGTTCCTGACGGCTGGATGCCCGCGCCAGTCTGCGGATGCTGAGATAGTTGCCCCGGCCTTTGGCAAGCACGGGCACCAGAGGCGTGACCTCGCTGGGAATGTTGTCAGTGAGTGTTTTGAGAATCAAAGGCACATCGCGCGAGATGAGCTGCTCTTGCAGCGCAATGGTGTTGGTGGCGATGACGACACGCTGGGATTGCGTGACGCATTGAACAGCTGCGGGCACGAGATAGGCCAGGGACTTGCCGACACCTGTGCCTGCTTCGACCAGGAGCGAAGTTTTTTGTGCAAGGGCGTTGGTGACCGCTTTGGCCATGTCCAGTTGTTGGGGGCGTGGTTCAAACAGATCGCCGAGTTCTTCTGCGATGGGACCAGTGTTTGAGAGGAGATGCTCAATGAGATCCGTCATGGGCTGGTGCCCAGGGGTGACTTGCGAGGCTCGCCATTGGGGCGGGGATAGATCGCGGGGGTTTTGCGTGGTTTATCAAGAATAACGATTCGGCCTGAGGGTGTATCGTGGGTGCCAAGATGGCGTGCGTGGAGCATGTGAAGTGCTTTGCGAGCCTGGTCAAGTTCTTCGTCTGCTCTTTGGCCTTTGATGAGGACGATGTGACCGAGTTCGCGGGTGAGGGGGACGCAGAGCTCTGCGATGATTGACAGTTTTCCGACAGCGCGTGCGGTGGTGAGGTCATAGGAAGCGCGATGGGCGGGGTCCTGGCCTGCGAGTTCTGCCCGGGTGTTGAGAACATGGGCGTTGGTCAAGTTGAGATCATCTATCACAGACTGGATGAAGCGGGCTTTTTTGCCAGTCGCTTCGATCATGGTGATGGTGACCTGAGGCATAATGATGGCAAGGGGAAGGCCGGGCAGGCCCGCGCCAGAGCCTACATCTGCGATAGTTGTGACGGGCTCTTCCAGCGATGCAATCACGGGCAGGAGGGTAAGCGAATCAAGAATATGGCGATGCCAGGCGTCGAGCGGATCGGTGATGGCTGTGAGATTGAATGATTTGTTGGTGTGAAGCACGAGCTGAAGGTATCTGCTGAGACGAGTGAGATCGTCAGCTTCAAATGAGATACCAAGATCATGCGCCTGATCCAGAAATGACTGAGGCGGAGGCGGAGATTCACTGACCGGAGGGAGGGGGGAGGAGGAAGGGGAGGGTGGGGTGGGGTGGGTGGGTGGGGTGTCAGTCATCAGCAGGCTCATCAAACTCGAATGCGGAACGGAACGGCGGGACAGGCGGACGCAGAGCGACATTAACAAGTAGGCCAACCATGATCCATGAAGCGATCATGCTCGACCCGCCTGCGGAGACGAATGGTAGGGTGATGCCGACGATGGGCAGCAGACCAATGTTCATGCCGATATTGATAACCGCCTGAGTTGCAATAAACAGCGAGAGGCCCACCGCCAGCAGCCTGCCCAGGGGACAACGGGTGGTGGCTGCGGTGAGCAAGGCGCCGAGCATCCAGAGGGTGTAAAGGAGAATCACCACAAGCCCGCCGAGGAGGCCAAAGCGGGTTGATATGACCGCGAAGATCATGTCGTTGTGTCGTTCGGGCAGAGGGTTGAAGCGGATGATGGCGCGGGCATGGGGTTCGTTCATGCCGGTCATGCCGCCCGCACCGATGAGTTTTTGAGCTGTGTAGCTTTGGTAGTTGATGTCGCTGGCCGATTCGGTGTCGCCCTGGAACTGTTTGACGAGAGCGACGATGCGTGTGCGTTGATGGGGGCGGAGCAAGGGGTAACTGGCGGGGGCAGCCATAAGTGCGATGGTGAGGATGAGCGCCAGGTGTTTGAGGCGAGCGCCCGCAGCGATCAGCATGGCGAGCAGACTTGGAGCAAAGAGGCTCGCGGTGCCAAGGTCTGGCTGAAGTATGATGAGCATGATGGGAACAAAGGCGATGAGGCCCGGCGTGATCAGGCCCAGCAGTTTGCGGTGTGACTTGCGATAGCGCAGGTGTTGTGCACAGGCCATGACGAAAGCGACCTTGGCGAGTTCTGCGGGTTGAAGATCGGTGACACCCAGGTTGATCCAGCCTCGTGTTCCATTGCGCGGGGTTACGATCCAGTCGGGAATGATGGGGATGAGCAGAAAGACGAGAAGCCCGATGCACGCTGCGTAGATAGCCCATGAAATAATGCACAGGATGCGATATGGAGGCAGCGCGACGGTGCCAGCAGCGAGCAGGCCTATGAACAGCAAGACCGCCTGTTTGATGGCAAGAGAACTGGGCTGATAAATGGAGCCTGTGGGATCGGATCTGCCAAGATCAATGGCGTAGATGCCGAGCAATGACAACGCCAGCGCGCTTGCAACGCAAAGCCAGGCAGGATTCGCCCAGCGGAGGCGCTGTGTAATGCCCACAGGCTGACTTCTTGCAATCGCAGCGAGCCTTTGGAGCATTCAGAGATATCCCAACTTTTTCAATGTGTGGATGATCTGGTTGGCGATGGGGCCTGAGACGCGGCCGCCACTGCCTGCGTATTCCATGATGACGGCGATGGCATAGAGGGGTCTGTCATTTTCAGGGCCAACCAGGACAAGGAACCATGAATGATCGCCTGTGCGGGTAGTCTTTGGCAAGGGGCCATCGCCATCGGGGTCGCCAATGGTTGGGCTTGCCTCTGCGGTGCCTGTTTTGCCCCAGACTGAAACACCCGGGGCGTTAAAGATCCGCTGGCGTGAGCTGTCAGGGAAGCGGATGGCATTCCCTGAGCCGAACTCGGTGTCATTGACAACTTGCCAGAGCCCTTGCAGAGCCTGAGTGATGGCTGATTGATCAAGATTGAGATCGCGAGCTTCAGGCAGTGAACTGGTGTTCATGATGAGGCGAGGCGTGATCCAGATGCCTTGCCTTGCGAGTGTGGCATAAGCATTGGCAGCGTGAAGCGGGGTCCATGCGACTGGACCCTGACCCATGCCCATGAAGATGGCATCGGATCGTTCTATGGCATCGGGGTTGCCACGGGGTCCAAGCCAGCCTGAGAACTCATCGCCAGCACCAAGGTTCCATTTTTTGCCCACGCCAAAGGTTTGGTAGGCTTTGACGATGCCTGCAGGTCCAAGGCGATCACCCATGGTGTAAAAAAAGATGTTGCACGAGACCATGATGGCCTGGGCAGCGGAGAGGTCATGACCAAGTTGCTGGCTATGGGTGATTTGATAGTCCTTGAAAATCCAGCAACGAAAGGCATCGAGGATATTGGGAAAGTAATGCCCCGTGCAGACGATGTGCTCGGAGAGGTCATAGCGGGATTGTGTCACCGCAGCGACGAGAATGGGCGCTTTGACTATTGAACCGGGCTGATAAGGCACCGAGATGGCACGATTAATCCAGGGCTTGTTCAGCGTGTCCTGAAAGATTGAACCCGGATCGTCTGTGAGCATCTGGCGATCAAACGATGGCGAGGAGACCATCGCAAGAATATCGCCAGTGTCGATCTGCAGCACAACCGCAGCACCATTAATGGGCGCGCCGATGGGCATGGTGGGGTTCTTCTGGTTGTGCCATTCGTGAACGACAGCCATGTCATACCGCGGATCGAGGATGGCCTGGATGGTGGCTTGAAGTTTGATGTCGATGGTGAGTTGAACATCCTGGCCCGGAGTGGGCGAGACGGAAGTGACCTTGCCAGTATCTCTCTGTTCGATGCGCAAGCCTCGCAAGCCTCGGAGTTGATCCTCGCGGTCCGCTTCGACACCTGATGCGCCGATGGCATCATCAGGGTGGTAACGCCCGCGATCAATCTGGCTCTTGTCGGTTTGAATCACAACGCGCTGTGCCAATGCGGAGTCTGCTAACAGTGCAGCAGCACGCCGATCATGGTCTTGTTTTTGAGGCTCATGGCGCATGGAACCGAGAAGCTGAGCTGCCACGCCTTGAACTTGAATGGTGACGGGTTGATTGCTTGCCAGCGGACCGGGCCTAGTCGAGGCATCAAGTGTGATCTGCATGGAATCCATGGGATAGGCACGATCGCCCGCGTTCAGCACAGTCAGACCCGGCATCATGGAAACTGGTTTGCTTTCATCCAGCTCTGGCCAGAGATCGACGAACTGCTCGGAAAGTCGTAACAGCTCAAAGCCAGCATCATCTGAGATATTGCGAAGCACCACATGAGGCATCTCCTGTTCACGGATGTTCTGATCGACCCGTTGATCGATGCGTCTTCGCTCAGCGGGGTCCAGGCCAGTGGAGATCTCCTGGCCTCGGGCGAGCAGAGCCTGAAACTCGCGGACTCGGCGTGTGCCTCGGATGGATCGGACCATGCGGTCGATGCGTTCATTGACCTTGGCAAGGTTCATGTCCAGCGTTTGCCGGTCTACGCCTGTGATGTCGATGATGCGCTGGTAAGACTGGTCTACGAGCTGTTCATAGCGAGGCAAGGCGTTAACAATGAGCCTTTCGCGTTGATCGGGCGAGAGCTGAGCCCATTGATCTTTATGCGTGATTCTCGCGTGTTTGGCAGCCTGTCTTTCTGCCCATGCGCCGGTCATCACGCGGTAGTCGATTGAGACATCAAAGCTGGGTCGGTCTTGTGCGAGGATGAGGCCGTTGCGGTCAAGAATGCGTCCACGAACGCTGGGCAGCCATTGACGGCGGACCAGGTTCTTTTCCGCCTTATTGCGATATTCACCGCCCTGGACGAGGGTGAGGTTTGCCAGTTGTATTGTCAAAGCGACAGCTGGCAGCGTGATGACGCAAGCGAGCAGAGCGAGTCTGCGGAGGTACATGCTGGTGAACAGGAGTCTGTGACCCATGGGACCGCCGTGTGTGATCAGGAGTTCTCTGACGATGATTGTATCGCCAAAGACACGACGGGTTTATCGCTTGTCGCGTGTGATCTGTGCGTAAGCGTTGTGGTTGTGGATAGACTCGAAGTTTTCCGAGTTAATCGAGTACCAGGTGATCCGGTCGTCAGCATCAAGGCGAATGGCAAGATCACGCACGATATCCTCGACGAACTTGGGGTTGTCAAAGGCGACTTCGGTGACATGCTTTTCGTCGGGGCGTTTGAGAATGGGATAGACCGGACATGAGGCTGACTGTTCCAGATGCTCAACCAGATCTTCAATCCAGAGAGTGCCATTGAAACGAACGCGAGCCTGGATCTGGCAGCGTTGGTTATGAGCGCCGCGATCAGAAATTTCCTTGGAGCAGGGGCAGAGGCTGGCAGCGGGTGCGGTGACACCCATGACGAAGTCTTCCTGATCGTTGGATTCGCATTCAAAGCTCACCCGGTAGTCCATGAGCCCTGCCATGCCCGTAATGGGCGCAGGCTTGTTGATGAAATATGGAAACTCAGCCTGGAAATGGGCGTGTTTTGCTTCGAGTCTTTGTTTGATTTCGTGTGTGAGTGCGGGGATACGGTCGGGTATGAGGGGTGCCTGATGGTGTTCGTTGAGCACCTCCAGGAATCGGCTCATGTGGGTGCCTTTCTGGCAATGAGGCAGCGCGACATACATGTTGATGCTGGCGATGGTGGTTTGCTCGCCACCTTCTTTGGTCGCAAGTAGCATGGGGTAGGTGACATCCTTGACGCCAACCTTTTCGATGGCGATCTGGCGTGAGTCACGCAATGCCTGAACATCAGGCATGGATGCAGATGACGAAACGGGCTTGGTGATAGGCACGAGCACCTCTTGATGAACTGGGGGGTTGGTTATTCTCGGCTTGGCAGGCATGTAGACAAGTCTAGGCCTGCAGAGAGTTTGGACCGAGTTGTCCGCTGATTGATTCACTCAGCCAGCTTGATGCGAGGTGCTCTGAGGCGGCTCAGCGGCGTGAGGTGGCTTGGGGTCGATTTCATGTTCGACCTTGTCGGTCATGGAACTGGCCCACCCCAGGCCGATGGGTATGCCCAGGAAGGCTCCCGCCAGCCAGTCCAGAGGCATCGGCAGGGCCAGAGCGGTGATCGTGCCCCGATGAGCAGCCTGAACCGCATCTGCACCGACGAGCAAGGCACCTGCTATGGGACCCAGCACAGCCAGCAGGAGGATGGTCCGGAAAATTGAGACGGTGGGTATGCGGGGGTCTACGACACGGCTGGCAGCACCAGCGAGCATCGCACCTGCGATCACCGCCCAGACCGTCTGGCCCTTGAGGCTCGACCAGGCCACGATCCACACCCCCACCGCTGCTGCGATAAATGCTGCAGCATTGCCCAGAAGTCCACCTGTGCTTGAAACAGCGTTAAAGATCAATGAACCAATCTCACGGCTCAGAGGCTTGTTGCTCTCAAGCCCGTCTTGATCGGCATGGAGATTTCTGTTGCCAAGAGTGCAAATTGCTGCACACAGCGCGATACCAAAGGCTATCAGCATGGCGCCTTCGAGGGCAAGGGTCCAGAATATGGCAGGGTTGCGTGTGATCAAGAGCATGGTTTCCATGTCGCCGCTACGCCAGGCAGCCCAGCCCAGGACCAGACCTGCACAAAGAAAACCCGTGGCGCTGTCAGCCAGCTTTGCTGCGATCAGTGCTGCGATCGTGGTCAACGCCATGACACCCAGCCCCGCGAGCAGACCCATGACGGAAGAACTGTTGACAAGAAGTGTGGCGGCATCGCTGCCATCTGACAGATGCAGTGTAGAGACAAGCCAGCCCGCTGTTGGCCCGAGGACAGCTCCGGAGAAAGTGATGATCGACCAGCGTATTAGCGTTTCCTGCATGATCAAGATGATGGCTTATGAAACCGCAAAGATCAAGCCCTGCTCATTCATCCGCTCGCACAGCCTTTACAGAGGATGTGCTGAACAAAGACTTGTGGATTGGTAGAAGAGTGTGATTTGAATGCTGATCGACAACACGGATTGTTCAACGAGCAGGCATGGTGCAGTTCAATATCTGCATTTGAAGCCCGAAAATCTACTCGGAACAAATCAAAACAGTAAGACATTCGTGCCTCGGAGGATTTCTCGTGAAGCCTGATGGTGAAGGTGCCATTACTCGATGCGCAGCAGCGCAGTAGCGTCTTTGTTCATTTATCTGTAGAAACACTACTGCGCCGAAGACGGCGAGTAGTGGCACCCTGCATATAGATTAATCACTGCGAATAGCACGATTTTGCGAACGCTTCAGGAGTGGTCCTCCCAAGCACTTACCCGCTTATTTCATCCGTCGCAGTTCAGCAAGACGGTCCTTTGTCTGGCGAATATTGGCTTCCAAGCTCTTGATCTTCCTGCGGGCATATTCCTTGGTGCTGTCCGAAGCTTTTCGTGATCTTGCCTGCTTTTGAAGATCACGAAGCTTTGCTCGCTGCCTTTTGAGTGATTCATTCAGAGCATCAATTTGCCCATTAAGGCGGATTCTGGCTTGACGGTAGAGATCACGATAATTCGTTTGGAACTCTTTAATTGCTGGAAGTTGGCCCTTTAGCTTTTGGAGTAATGCGACTGCATTGCCCGGTGAGGAAGAAATCAGTCTTTCAATACGATAAAACTCATTCTTGACAGCACGCTGTCCCCCGTCCGGCAGTTCAAAGCCCGTGGTTGTTGTGCTCCATTGGTCGCTGAGCACCCGGGCTGAAAGCCGCATTGGCATCGGGCCCCCACGATTGCTCCATCCCAGTGGCGTACGGAGTTCATAGTTTGCCCCTGCTGGCCAGCTTGGCACAAAATAAAAGACGGTTTCTTGTTGATTTGTTGGCGACTTGAATGTTACCACAAGGGTTGTATTTGTGAGCTCAACATCTGAGTGATTGACCAGGGATAATTGACCACGATGGTCTTCGATCTGTAACCGCCCAAGATCCTCTCTGTCTGGCGAAGCTGCCAGAGCCGCAGCTACTGGAATGATTCGTCGATAGCCAATATAACATTTATACTCAAGCTCTGCTTGCCAGATTCGGATCGCTTCGTTTTCAGCCAATCTCGAGAAGGCTTCCAAAAAAAGCGACTCCAAATCAACTTCTTCAGCGCGATAAACGAGGGTGACTCTGGATTCAGACTCAATCAAATACTTCATATGAGCTGTGCCCACGCTCGCCAGAATGGGGTGGGAGTCAAAGCTCGCAGAGGCATACGAATGGATGCGGACAACTTTTTCCGCGACCTTAATCGCATTCAATATTTCCATCGTTATCTGCTGATCCATTGACAGAAACGGCGCAAGTGAGACAAAATCATCTCGAACTCGCTGTATGTTTTCCCGTGGGATGACGAGTTGATCCGTCTCGACATCAGCAGTTTGTGTATCAGTAACGACCTTTTCAGGAGTCGTACTATCCTCTGACCTTTCTGTATCCCCCTCTGGCTTTTTTGAATCCAGAGTTGAAGCGGGATCAATGTCAATGCGAACAACGGTCGATTCTCGGAATGTGTGCGTCTGCAAAAGGCCATGAACGCGATATTCAAACCATACGAGTCCATCGCGCTGCTGAATGAAAGTCCCCGAAAGCACGCGTCCATCGGAAAGTTCGAGTGTGTCCTCTGCCGTCCCGATCGGTGCAACAAGAGCGATGGCAAGCACTGCAATTATGAAATGAAATCGCATTCTCGTGTCTCCTGATCATGCTGTTCAGTCAAAAAAATTTACTCTTGCAGTGCACCATTCTAACCTGCGCTCACAGTCTCAACCAATACAATTCTCTGGTGAATCCTTCATCCCACCCGGATATTTCCAAAATAAATCTGAGAATTACCAGCTTCGTCTTTCGTTGACCAAAAAACAGGTCGTTTGAGCAACCTCTGACAGCCTGGGTTTTTTCAAATTACAATACATGCAAATGCCAATCGTCAAAAGAGACAATGCACTCTGTTTAAGAATGCACGCTGATTTTATCGTGTGAGCGCCAGAAGGCGGGCGATGCGTTCTTTGACAGGCGGGTGTGAGCTGAGCATTGAGTTGAGCGACTGACCTGACGAACGCATTTTGCGCAAGGGGTTGATGATATAGAGATGGGCTGTGCCTCGGTTGGCTCGATCGACCAGAGGCTCATGATCCCCAGCCAGCTTTGATAAGGCACTTGCCAAACTTTGGGGATTACGCGTCAGCTCGACTGCACCGGCATCAGCCAGGTATTCGCGTTGCCTTGAGTAGGCCATCTGAATCACCCTTGCCAGAAAGGGCGCTATGACTGCCAGCACGAGAGCAAGAACCAGAAGCACAATGGCACCGGATGCATTGGAGTTACTGGATCGGCGGGATCGGCCTGTGCCACCGGAGTACCACGCGACGCGGAGCAAGGCGTCACAAGCAAAAACGATGAGCCCGACCATGGTGGCCATGAGCATGGAAAAACGGATGTCCAGATGTCTGACATGAGCCATTTCGTGGGCAATTACGCCTTGGAGTTCATCGCGGGTGAGCTTTTCTCGCAGGCCTGTAGTAATGACAACGGCAGCATGTTCAGGATCACGCCCGGTGGCAAAGGCGTTCATGGCAGAGTCTTTGACCAGATACACCGAGGGCATGGGCAGCCCTGCTGCGATGCGCATTTCATCGACCACATTGAATAGCTCAGGGTCGTCCTGAGGCGTGATCTGCCTGGCACCACTCATCCGCAATATGGCGCCCGCACCTGAAGACCAGCTCCAGAGTGTCATGATCAGGGCTGTAAGCAAACCCGCCACGATGCCTGCTGCTGCAGCACCAACAAGCACCTCTTGCCCGCGCTGAGTATCCACACCCACCCAGATCGTGATGGCAATGGCGATCAGAGCGCCTACAGCTGCTGTCAAAATGAACATGAGCCCAATGAGCAACATGCTTTGACGCTTGTTTTTGCGAATCAGATCGATGTAGGTGAGTGTGCCTGGATAGGCACGGATGTCATCAGCCAGTGTTTTGCGAAGCTCGTCAAGATGTGACGGGGCCGGGTCGGTCATGAGAAGCTGACCTTGGGCACCGCACGCTCAGCTTCAGAATCAAGCTCAAAGTATTCACGAGGCTTGAAGTTGAAAAAACCCGCAATGATGTTGGTCGGGAAGACCTGTCGCGTGGTTTCATATCGACCCACGGTATCGTTGTAATGCTGACGCGAAAACGAGATTTTATTTTCCGTCGATGACAGTTCTTCCTGAAGCTGGCCAAAGCCCTGATTGGCTTTAAGATCCGGATAGGCTTCCGCAACAGCAAAGAGCCTGCCCAGCGCCTGGGTAAGCTCGCCTTCTGCTCTGGCCTGGTCCGCAACGCCTTTGCTGCTGTCATCATGGACTGACACGGCTTGAGAGCGGGCTGCGATGACGCCCTGGAGGGTTTCTTTTTCGTGCGAGGCGTAGCCCTTGACGGTTTCGACAAGGTTGGGGATGAGGTCGTGACGGCGTTTGAGCTGTACATCAATCTGTGACCAGCCATTGTCACAGTCAACACGCCTGCGAATGAGCATGTTGTACATGCCCATGAACCACATCAATACGACAACAAAAAGTACAGCGACAATTCCAAGTCCGATCCAAATCCCCACAGCGTGCTCCCTTCTGTTTCATGCAGCGATCATTTTCAATAACCCGCTGCGACAAGTTGATCAATATGATACGACAATACCTGGGCTGTGCCCAGCAAGACTTGCCATGTACAAGGTTGTGATTCAGAGCAAATCTTCAGGTGTTTGATGATACCTGTGCAGAATATTCGCTTGATGATTGCTTGTAAAACACGCAATGTGTACGAATTGTGTGCATCAGGGCACAGCATCCTCCGCAGCCACCTGAGCTGAATGCTGAGAAAGCCATTCCGCGCGTCAGTAACTGACATATACTTATTGGGCAGACAAGGCGCGTCGTTTCATGGCCATCATCTGGAGTTGACATGACCCCCCCTCCCACACCCCCTCCCTCCCATCATCAATCCCGCGAAGACAGCGCTGGACCCAATCTGGCGCACGCCTTTGGGTTGACAGCCAGCGATTTGTTTGCGGATCTGACTTGGCCTGCGCTACTCAAGAGTGCGGGGCTTGCGGTGCATCTGCATCGGCTGATAGTGGGCATCCTGATCGCGTTTGCAGTTGTATCGCTGGATCGTCTGGTCGCTGCGATTGGCAACCTTGAGCCTCTGGTTGACCTGTGGCTTGTAGCGATCTGGGAAACTGTGGAGTCTTTTTCCTTTGCAAACATTCACGAGCACGGTTTCATGGCAACGGTGTTTGTGCCTTATTTTGATACCTTTGCAATCGCTCCCTGGCGAATGGTGCTGGTGGCGGTGCCGATGGGTGTGATTGAGATCATCGGTTTGGCTGCGATCAGCCGCATGGCCGCAGAAGAGTATTGTCTGGATCGTTCCATGGGTGCGGGGAAGGGGCTTGGCTTTGCCTTTGATCGCGTGGTTTCGATCATTGTTTCGCAGGCTGGTGCATGGCTGATCATGGCGGGGTTGATGTTGGTTCTGGCTGCGGGAACCTGGCTTCTGATGGGGATTCCGTTTGTTCGATTTCTGGGCGTGATGGGATTCGGCTTGATTTTGATCGGCGCCATGACGGTGTGTTTGCTGGCAATAGGTGCGATACTGGCAACTCCATTGTTTTCCACAGCCGTGGTCTGTGAAGGCACCGATGGTGTAGATGGCATCTCGCGCGGGCTTGCCATCGTGGCGGGACGACCGGGCCGATTGATCTGGTACTCGTTGATTTTGCTGGTGCAAGGTGTTGTTGTGTGTTCCATCGCCTTTGGTGTTGCGCTTGGGACGCGCTGGATCTCAGCAGAAACCGCAGGGTGGGTGGCGGGGCCTGAGATCAGTGCGATGATTCTCGGTGCTGGAAGTATTGCTGAAACTGAGGTGCCCGTTGAGATATCGCACTGGGTGCGGCTCTGGCTTGGTTTCTGGGGATTGTTGCCTTTGATTGTGGCACTCGGGTTTTTGTACAGCTTCTATGGCTGCGCTTCGACGATGCTCTACCTGACGATGCGAAGACATGTCGATGGTCAGGACACCAGCGAGCTGTGGGTGCCGGGCCAGGCTGAAGCAGAAGCTGCAATGGCTCTTGAGCTGCGACATCAGGCGATGCAACAGGACGACGAATAACCTGTCGCTGACAGAATCACTGATCAAGCTGAATCGGCATCAGGTCTGACTGTTCCAGTTGGTCGGGCAGATCATCCAGAGGCGTTGCCTGATCGATTGTGTAGCTTCCCACAGCGGTGCGTCGCAGAGCTGTCAATACACCCCCAGCACCCAATGATGCGCCGATGTCTCGCCCAAGACTTCGGATGTAGGTGCCTTTACCACAGACAATGTCCAGCGTGAGCATGGGCCAGGCATAGCTGAGTACCTCAATAGAATCAATGACCACCGGGCGAGGTTCAAGGTGGACTTTTTTTCCTTCTCTTGCCAGTTTGTATGCACGCTGCCCGCCTACTTTCATGGCGCTGTAGGCTGGGGGCGTTTGCATGATGGTGCCTACGAGTTTATTGCAGGCTTCATTGATTTCTTCGAGTGATGGCGCGCGAAACACGCTGACCTCGACTAAATCGCCTTCAAGATCATCGGTTGTGCTGATGTGCAGAAGGTCAATCTCTGTGCGATAGCACTTGAGTGTGCCCATGAGCGACTGGCAGTGCTTTGTGGCTTTGCCCACCATGACCACGAGCACGCCTGTGGCTCGAGGGTCGAGCGTGCCACAGTGCCCGACCTTGATGCGCTTGGGAGCTCCACCTGCACGCAGGCGACGGCGAATCGCTGAACACACACCCATCGATGTGATTCTCACAGGCTTGTCAATAACAAGAAGCCCAGATGGTGTGGGCGGGGGCGCATTGAGTTGTTCAAGGTCTGTCGAATCAGTCATGGTTTTGTTGTCGTCTGGATGGCGAGATCGACACGGCGGCCTCTGGAATAGTTGTAGCCTGTGATGCGGGCGATGAAAGTTTCTGGATCAATCAAGTCCTCGTGGTACGGCTGAATGATTAATCCTGCAGGATTTTGCACTGACCATGCACCAAGTTGATCAGCATTGATTCTGGACAGACGACTTCGGGTTGCAAACACCAGGCTGTCTTCGTGATACTCAATCGCTGCGATGGGTCTGGTGTGCTCTGGATCAATCTTCTCAATCGCCTGCATCAGGCCAGGCGTCACCCAGATCATCTCAGCATTTGGCAGCACACGCCCCAGAAGCGTGATGCTGGTCAACCAGGCAATAGCCAGACTTGCCAGTTGGGCTCGCATCAGATTCTGGTGGAAAATGGCTCGGCTAACGACAACAAAAAGACCAACCAATATCACAAGCCCCGCGATGAGCACTGGGTCAATGCTGGGTGCCGTGTTTTGTGAGCGCAGCACGCTGTTCAGGATCATTGGGCTGGCTGCGATCACTGCACAAAGCACCAGCCAGAACCACAGCCCCGTTCGTTCAAGTCGACTAAGCGACCAGCGAGCCCGGGTCAGGTCGACCAGGCTCTTGGCGGTCAGCAGCGCAATCGCAGGGTACAAAGGCATGGTGTAATGAGGCAGCTTTGTGCGCACAATCTCAAAGATGATCCAGCTGGGCACAACCCAGGCGATTAGAAACAACGCTTGAGGCTCGCCGGGCGTGCGATGAACAATCGCCTGCCAGATTCGACGAGGTCGCAATTTATCTGCAATTACGGACACTTTGCGAGGCAGGGCTGTGGAAAATTGCTGCAGCACCGCAGCGCCCGCCAGCATTGACCCGGGCCAGAACAGAACCACCAGCAGGATCAGGTGATAGCCGGGGGGGCCAGCGTGCCCCTCTTTTGCACTGGCACTTCGCCCCAGCGTTTCGTCAAACACCAGACTGGCGTAGTTCTCAAAGCCCACCCTCAGAGCGACCAGCACCACCCATGGCAGCACAAGCAGGAGGACAATAAAAAGGCCAATGACGGGCTTTGTGCGCCCAAGCCAGCGAAAGTCTCGGCACACAAAAGAAATGCTCAATGTGGTGAGGATCAGGATCATGGGCGTGATCGGGCCTTTGGTGAGAATGCCCAGCGAGACGCAGATCCAAAATCCGATTGCAAGAAACCAGCTTCGATCCTGCCTCTGCCAAATGCGATAGAGCAGAGCCAGTGCCAGCGTTGTAAACAAGACCATCACCATGTCAGCCCGCGCCTGGTGCGCTTCCCAGACAAACACTGGTGATAATGCAATCAATGCACCAGCCAGCAATCCCACGCGAGGCTCAAACATCCACAAGCCCAGCTGGAATGTGATCAACACGATGCCGATGCCTGCAATGAGCGAGGGCAGACGATACATCCAGATGCGATCATGCTCTGGCTGTCCCCCGGTCAAGAGTGCTGATGATGATGACTGAAGCCAGTAGATCATCGGCGGCTTGTTCAGCCTCGGCTTCTCACCAACCATGGGCACAACCAGCCCGCCAGCGTGCAGATCGGGGTTGCGGGCAGCAGTCGGAAAGGCGATTGACTCGAACATTTGCCGACTGGCCTGAGCAAATCGGGCTTCATCACGGTCAACAACCGGGATGGAAAGCAAGCCTGGTGTGTACACTGTCAGGCACAGCAGAACGAACAGCAACACTGCTGGCCAGGATCGTGCCCATGGATAAGGGCTCGCATCAGCTGCGTGGTGATTGGAACCGAAGAAGATGGCCAGGAATCCATTTCGCATCTCGTGGGACTATAACCGTGGGCTGGACCCCGTGGTTCGGTTTGCCCATGTCCTGTTCGTGCCTTTGGCATTGATCATCTGCCCGATCTGGAACTGGATTCTGGATCATCGCAGGCGGAGATGGACGCTGCCTCTGGCACTGGGGCTGATCGCAGCACTGATTGTGTATCCCTTTGACAACTTTCTCTCACACGCGGCTCGATCGGTGCATCTGGGAGGCGATCTCAAGCGGGAACTCGAAGCACTGCAACAGTTTGGCGGCCTGGGCTTATCGTTGATCATTGCACTGGTGATCTGGGCGATGGACCCAGCCAATCGCCGTAGATTGCTGGACTGGGGCTTTGCGCTGGCGGTCAACGGGCTGGTGCTTCTGGTGATCAAAATGGTCGTGGGCAGGCCCAGACCCAAGTTTGATGATCCCACGACCTTTTTGGGTCCGTTTGGTGCGTATCCAATGGGGGCTGAGCATGGCGTGGTCCATGCGTGGGAGGTTGGCAAGGGGATCGGGTCAGATTTGTGGTCGATGCCTTCGAGTCACACCGCGGCTGCGGTCGTCGCAGCTGTATTCCTGACAAGACTTTACAGCAAGCTGGCAGGCGTCATGATCGTGCTGGTGGCGATCGTGGGCATTTCTCGGGTGGTTCTGGGAGCACATTATCCATCGGATGTGTTTGTGGGGATGGCAGTAGCGTTTGTGATTGCAGACCACGCTGTGGGCGGGTTCTGGGGGGTGAGGGTGCTGGATTTTGTGTGGATTCGATTCGTGGATCGCTCAGCATCACCTGCTTTTTTGAAGATGAAACAGGCAAACTCTGAATGACAAGCTGGATGCCGGGGTCAAGTTCAGGGGCTTACTGAGCGATGACAAAGGAGGTTTGATTGTCTACGATGGGCGACCCAGCCGGAGAGGTGACCGAGCGGCTGAAGGTGCACGACTGGAAATCGTGTGTACGAGCAATCGTACCGCGGGTTCGAATCCCGCTCTCTCCGCTTTTTATTGCTGCCCAGAATATATCCATAGTCAGCCCATGATCTGCACAGGTCAGGAGCGGGTTATGACTGATCCTCATCGAGCGGTTTGCGTTCGATGGTCAGTGGCGTGCGATAGCCATGCCAGGCATTGGGGGGATCGTCTTTGCTGTAACGGCGTTTGATCAGTTCGGTCACATCGGTCATCGAGGCATCCGCAGCAACCCAGCTGTTGTTGATATCTGGAAAATCCAGCGCGCAGTTGTCGCATTTTTTGTCGCTATGAAATCGGATCGGGCACCAGAACGATTCGAGATTCCGCAGCATTTCCGAGCCCAGTGACCACAGACCGGTCATCCAGTCGCAGTACAGACACCAGATCAGATCGTGTCCGACCAGGCCTTGGAACTTGTGCCTGGAAAGATTGACCCAGTCGCCCTGTTTGTAACGCGGAAAACGCAACAGCACGATCAGGAACGGATATACGACCAGTTCGGTCAGACGCAAGAGCCAGAAGACAGGCACCGCCAGTGAAGAGATCCAGAGCCCGGCGTGATTTTGAAATCGGCCGACAAGTCGATTGTTTTCCTTGACGATTCGGGGGCCTCGCCTTGCTTCTGGATGGAATAGCTCGTGCAGCCAGCTCCATACAAAGAGTGTCGCCACCTGACCGGCGATGCCTCCAAGCACACCCTGCCAACCCACAACGATCCCCCCCACGATCGGAGGCAACACCGTGAAGTATGTCACCAGAAAATCCAGCAGCGGTGCCCGACACAACGCCTCACTCAACGCCCGACCCGCAGAACCAAGCGGGGGCAGAAGATGCAGCAGCCCCGCTCCTGCAAGCAGGCAAACAAGCGTCAATCCAGTCGTGACAAGTATGGTTTGCATGACAACAGGCTACCAACAGCCCGGCCACAGGGCTGAGAAAATGCTGATTGGCAAGGCTCAGCGTCTGCGGAGGATGCTCTGAAGCTGAATAATCTGCTGATCGTACTGAATGAGCATCTGTTTCTGGACAGTGATTCTCTTGAGGATGCTTTTTTGCTGCAACGGTTCGTTCACTTTGAGATCCAGGAGTTTTTCTGACCGGGCGATCGAGTCAACAATCGTTGCTCGCTGGTTGTAGAGTTGATCCAGCTCTGCCTGGAGGCGGTTGAACATCGCCTGTTCTGCTTCATCAATCCCCCCAGCCCCCCCAGCACCACGCCAGCCCTGAGCAGAAGGATCGACACGAAGGGCATCGGTGATCAGATCCATGCGAGGCTCACCGCCTGCGACCAGAAACGGAGGCTGATTTTCAAAGCCTCGGCTTCTGGATGATCTACGAGTGAGCACCTGAGTAGACCCCGCGGGGGGATACCACGCTTCAGGAGCAAGACCCGTATCAATCGGCACAGATGATCCCGCAGAAGATTGATCCAGCCAATACGACTGGCTGCGCCAGAGCCATGCATCAGCAAGCTCAGCCCTGCCCAGCCTGGGCGAGTTAGGCAACATGTCCCATGATCCCAGTTCGACGGGCACCTTGAGCCTTTGGCCGTCGCGCAGAATGTCAAAGATCAACTTCTGACCCGGGTCCTGGCTGATGACCTGCCTGCGGAGTGTGGACAAAAGCTGATCCATCGAATGCCCCTGGATGGCGATAATTGCATCGCCAACACGGAGCGTTTTTGATGATGGGAAGTGGTCGTAGGTTTTACCGATGCGCCCAGCATCGTTGCCCTGACCAAACGAGATGCCAATCGCACCACGAGGCGTCTGAAAGAACCGCGAGCGTGTGATCCAGAGAAGCCTGAGCCTTTGTTCTGGGGTGAGCGTGTGATTGTTTTTCAGGATTTCTTCCAGCCGCGTGAGGGCTGCGGATTCATCACGAAGGATGGCCAGTGCAGCATCATCACGAATCGAAAGCTCAGGATCACCCATGTGCTCAATTAGATTCATGAGTTGATTATCACTCATCATCGCCCGGTCAGTGTGCTCGACTTGCTCAGCTTGAACTTCTGGAACAGGTTTGGTTCCATCAACTGGGTTCTCAGGCGACACCTGGGCAGATGCATAACCGGATTGCAGGAAAAACACCACACACGCAGCTGTCACAAACCGATTGCATTGGGTTGATGATAAAAGCATGGTTCCTGTTCGATTCTTGCTTAGAGCCACTGGCACGCAACAGTTCAATCATATCACGCCTGAATGTGATACCGAACGAGATATCGGGTGTTGCTGAGAATAACACAAAAACCCGGCATGACTGGCAACTCTACCGGATTCAGAACTCTGACGAGCCACGACCGTCAGGGTGTGGTCTCCCTGTGACTTTTTCAGATCTTTCTACGATTCCCGCTCCCTCACGGTCGCGGCTCGTTCGCTGTCAGATTGCAAGCTAGATGCTTTTTTCCAGTGCGATGCGTCGTGCTGCGCATAATGCGATTCCAAGGGCATCTGCTACATCAGGTGGCTCAGGAAGCTCAGGCAGGTGAAAAATGTCTTGCACAGCGTGTTGCATCTGTTCTTTGGACGCATGGCCATGACCTGTGACCGACTTCTTGACCGTGTTGGGTTTGAGTTCGATCAGTTCCACACCCGCTTTTTTAATCGCCAGCAGCAGCACGCCTCGGGCGTGACCCATCACAATGGCGGTCGTCGGGTGCTTGTAATGAGCAAAGAGCGATTCGACTGCCACCAGATCTGGTTCAACCCGATCCAGCAGCTCACGAAAATCCTGATCAAGCTCCATCAGCCGAGCACTCACGGTTTCTGTCCCGGAACGATCGCTCTGGGCGAGTTTGCTCAGATTAAAGACACCAGCTTCGAGGATTGTGGTGTTGTCATCGGTGCAGTCCAGACAGCCATAGCCCGTGATGCGCAAACCGGGATCGACGCCTAGCACTCGCATGGATCATTTGGCTCCATGAAAAGCCCCTGGCTGAGCGGCATTGAAAAGCTCTGCGGGGCAATGGTTGGTCAGCCAGTGGATCACGGTTTTGGCAAGAACATCCATCTCAAGGTTGCATCGGCTGCCTGGGGCAAGGCTGTCCAGCGTGGTTTCGGCCAGTGTGGTGGGGATCAGAGCAACCTCGAACCAGCCCTGGTTTGCCTCACTTTTCTGATCTGCACGAACATCTGTGTTCAAGGCTGCGATGGTGAGCGAGACGCCATCAACCGTAATGGAGCCTTTAGGCGTGGTGTAGCACAGCAGATCCGCAGGCGGAGCGATGCGAACGCGATATTCACCCGTTTCCTGATCATGCTCGACTTTGAGCACCTCGCCAACGCCATCGACATGGCCCTGGACGATGTGCCCGCCCAGCAGCGTGGTGGGGGTGACACAGCTCTCAAGATTGACCTGATCGCCCTCTTTCAGGCTTTTGAGTATGGTTTTGGCGAGCGATTCGGGGATCACATCAAAGCCCAAAGCCGCCTGTGAGCCTTGATCTGAGCCGATTTGAGCCACAGTCAGGCAACAGCCACTCACGCAGATCGAATCACCAATACCCGGCTGGTAATCCCAGTTTTCGGGTTCGATAACGAGCCTCTTGCCGGTTTTTGTGGAGGAAATCTGAACGATCCTGCCTACGGTCTGGACGAGCCCGGTGAACATGAATAACTCCTGGAATGGTGCCTGCTACGATGAGATTCCAAGCCTCTTGCTTGACCGGACGGCTGGTCGGCAGGATACTGCTAGCAAGCCTGCTCGGTTGATTGTTACCCAGTTGGCAATTCAAGGGTCTATTGAACCGGAGGTCAAGGCGGATGCCGACCACGCTACGCATAATGTCATTCTCGCTGAACCGATCGCTGGCGGTTGCGCTGGCGGGGTTGGGTTTGCTGCTTTCTGGTGGCTGTTCATCCATGTCGGGCAGCTCAACGGGTTCGTCCAAAAGCGTTGAGCAACGCCGAGCCAGTTCACCCATCTCGCACGATGATTACAAAAAAATCGGCTATGCGCTGGACTGGGTGGGGTATCCCGCTCTGAGCCGGGGTGCTTCCATCATTGATATCAAAGCCTATGACGATGTCGTGGTTGCACTGGAATCAGGCAGCCGATGCACCGCTCTGGATGCTGACACGGGGCGCCAACGCTGGTCTTATGAGCTGGCAACGCCTTTGACTCGCTTTGTAGGCATCAGCCGAGATGGTGCGAGAATCCTCGTGACCAGCGATACTGAAGTCTTTGGCCTGAATGTTGCTACTGGCAACCCCATCCTTCGCCATCGACTGCACCATGTTGTCAACACCGCCCCCCTCATGCTGCCCGATGCAGCAGCCTATGGCACAGCCACCGGCAATCTCTTCGCACACCAGTTCGTTCAGAACATCACCCAGTGGGCCAACGCCACCTCTGACTCAATCTCAGCTGATCTTGTGCTGATCAACAACGGGATCGTCGGAGCGGTTTCTGATACTGGTGAAGTCATCTTCGTTGATGCAGCCAGTGGCAGCCTGCTGGGTCAGAACCGCATCTACGATGGCCTAGATACGACCCCTGTGGTTCAGGGCAAGATGATGATCGTGGCCAGCCGGGACCAGTCTCTTTATGCCTTTGATGCAAGCCAGGGCGGCAAAACTGTCTGGCGTTATCGCACATCCAACCCGCTGACCCATCAACCCGTGGTTCACAATCGCGTGGTGTATGTCGCGACTGAAGATGCTGGGCTTATTGCTATTGAAATCGGCAAGAAAAAACCCTCGTGGGCTGCGCCAGATGTCATGGGCACCGTGCTGGGCATGAGAAATGGCTACCTCATGGTCTTTGGCGATGGAAAGCTGACCACGCTTGACCCCAGGCGTGGCGATATCATAAGCCAGATCGATGTGCCTCACCTGAGCATGGCTTTCATGACCGATTATGACGATGGCGATTTGATCACGGTTTCTTTCAAGGGTGTGGTCGCACGATTTAAAGCCAGATAACAGACTTACCTGAACCTTGCCTGAGAATATCTTTCATGTCCGATCTGGTCAGACCACGCAGAGCCATTCTCTCTGTCAGCGATAAAACCGGGCTCATTGAGCTGGCACAAACGCTGGCATCGTTTGGTGTTGAAATTATCTCAACTGGTGGCACCGCTCTAGCTCTCATGGATGCTGACATCGCAGTCACGCCCGTTGAAAATGTCACCGGCTTTCCCGAGATCATGCATGGCAGGGTCAAAACCCTTCATCCCAAAATCCATGGCGGAATCCTCGCCCGCAGAGATGACCCGGACCATGCCCAGCAGGCACAAGAACACCAGATCGAGATGATCGACCTGGTCTGCATCAACCTCTACCCCTTTGAGAAGACCATCGCACAATCTGGCGTATCCCTTGGAGAAGCCATTGAGCAGATCGACATCGGTGGCCCCAGCATGATCAGGTCTGCATCCAAAAACCACAATGATGTCGTTGTTCTCACAGACCCAGCTCAATACCAGCGCGTCATTGATACACTGAACCAGAATCAAGGCTCCACCAGTCTGGCTCTCCGCATGCAACTGGCGGTCGAGGCGTTTGATCGAACCAGCCGCTACGACCGAGCCATTACACAGTATCTGAGCAGCCAAACAAACTCGCCTTCAATCTCTGATTCAAAGAGTGAAGACCAAGCTGAGCTTCTGCCTGAGCGCATCGAGTTGAGCCTTGCTTGTACACGCACACTTCGCTATGGCGAGAATCCTCATCAAGCTGCAGCGGTGTATTCTGATCCGGCTTTTCAGGGTCGATCTGTCATCCATGCAACTCAGCATCATGGCAAAGAGCTCAGTTACAACAATCTCAATGATGCTGATGCAGCGATGAAACTCACTGACCAACTGGCTGCTCTTGAACCTGGCAGCTTTTCAGCGTGCGTGATCAAACACGCCAACCCATGCGGCGCAGCGATCGCAAGTTCGTGTCAGGCTGCGGTCGATCATGCGCTACTGGGTGATCCACTGGCAGCCTTTGGCGGGATCCTTGCAGTTTCAGGAACACTCAACGAAGCGGCTGCAGCACGAATCTGCCAGCCCAATGTCTTTCTTGAGGTCATTCTGGCGGATCATTTCGAGCCTGAGGCTTTGAGCTGTCTGCAGGCACGCTGGAAAAATGTCAGGCTGTTGGAGTTGGGCCAAGCTGCTGAACATTCATCCAGAGCAACCCGGTTTCGATTCCTGGAAGGGGGGCTGCTTGGACAGCGTGAGACAACAGCCCATGCTGAGTGGGCGTGTGCTGCGGGAGCTGAGGCTGAAGAAAATCAGCTTCGCACCGGCCGATTTCTTGAAGTCGTTGGTTCAGCCCTTGCATCCAACGCTATTGCAATTGGTGGTCAAACACCCCAAGACCCGCAGGCTTTGCGCCTGTTTGGCGCGGGTGCGGGCCAGATGGATCGCGTGGGAGCTTGCCGAATTGCCGTTGAAAAAGCGGGCGAACTCGCCCAGAACGCCTGTGCCTATAGCGACGCATTCTTCCCGTTCCCTGATGGTCCTGCGATTCTTATTATTGCTGGTATTCAGTGCATATTTCAGCCCGGCGGGTCAAAACGCGATGAAGAAACCTTTGCCTTGTGCAATGAAAAAAGCGTCTCATGCGTCGTTACAGGCACCCGTCGCTTTCGTCATTGAGCAGTCTGAACCGATAATTCACTCACAAACCCTTGAACCAGCAAGGCTTGTCCGTTAGGCTCTTGATGCCCGGGCTGTGCCTGGTCGATATGATAAAGCAGGAGTGAATCCTCGCGTGAGAAGGTCCAGACAGCGAAAACCCAAGCTCAACAACATTGCCAAGCCCGCGTTATCGGCAGGTGCCCTTGCAGCAGCGACACACCCGGATGGGCTTGATGCCAAGGTACTGGTCCTCAACAAGCTGTACATGGCTTTTCGTGTGATCACGGTTCGCCGTGCATTTTGTCTGCTCTATCGAGATCAGGCAGAAGTGATCCATGTCGAAGATGGTGTGTTTGCCAATTATGATTTCAGCACCTGGGCTGAGCTTTCCGAGTTGCGCAGCGAGTTTGAACCTCACGCGCATGACTGGATTCATACCGTGCGGTATGACCTTGCGGTGCCTCGCATTGTTCGGCTGCTGGGTTACGACAGACTGCCCGCACAACGCGTAAAACTGAATCGACGCAACCTGTTTGCCCGTGATCGAAGCCGATGCCAGTACTGCGGCAAACACTATCCCACCAGCGAGCTCTCAATCGATCATGTCCACCCCAGAAGTCAGGGCGGCAAGGATACCTGGGAAAATCTGGTGTGCGCCTGTATTCGATGCAATGCCAGAAAAGGTGGCCGAACCCCCGATCAGGCCAACATGAAACTCATCTGCACGCCTCGCATGCCCAGACGCAATCCCATGATCGCCATGAGGCTGACCAATGACAAGTATGCGGTCTGGAAGACCTTCTTGAGTGAAGCGTACTGGTCAGTCGAGCTTAAATAAATTTCTGCTGATACGGGCACCAAAGAGTGTTGGGCAGTCAGTTTTTTGATGTGACCAGAAGAGCGTCGATCTTCCTTGCCAGATCAAAGTCTTTTTCTGTGATGCCACCCGCGTCGTGGGTGGTGAGTGTGAGTGTGACTTTGTTGTAGCGGATGAGGACATCGGGGTGGTGCTGAAGATCTTCAGCGATCTTTGCGATCTTGTTGACGAATCCCATGGACTCGTTAAAGTCGGCGAACTGGTATGTCCGCTGGATCTCGCCTCCGACTTCAGACCACTCAGGTACAGAGTTCAGAGCTGTCTCGATCTGGCCATCTGTCAGCTTTTCCATCAGCAGCTCCCTGGTCAGGCGAGACAGGCCCCGCTTGTGACTCTGGGACAGTGTATCTTGTTCAGGCACACAATGAAACACCAGGATCAATTACAACACCCGACTACAAGCCAATCAGGCCATTATCAGACCACTCGCCTGGCTCCATCGCCCACGGGGGCACTGCATCTGGGCAATGCACGCACTTTTTTGATCAACTGGGCCATCGCCCGCGCCAAAGGCTGGAAGATCGTTCTGAGGATCGAAGATCTGGATGGGCCTCGCGTCAAGCCCGGAGCGATCGAATCGACCATCGACATCCTGAGGTGGCTGGGTATGGACTGGGATTCTGAGCCGATGGTTCAGTCTCACGATGCTGAGCCTTACCTTGAAGCCATACACAGGCTGGCGCAGCAGTCACTCGTTTATCCATGTTCACTCACCCGGTCACAGATTCAAGAAGCCAACAACGCGCCTCATGCAGATGAACACGAAGTTCGCTTTAACCCATCACTCAGACCCGCGACCATTCCCATAGCCTTTGACAATCCTGAAACCAGCTGGCGCTTTTGCACGGGAAACGAGAGCCTTCGGTTTGTCGATCTCTTTGCAGGCTCTCAGGCATTTAGCCCTGGGCAAAGTGTCGGGGATTTTGTTGTCTGGACCAAACGCTCGTTCCCTGCTTATCAACTGGCAGTTGTCGTCGATGATGCACGCCAAGGCGTCACACAGATCATCCGAGGCGATGACCTGCTGGATTCCACAGCTCGTCAACTCATGCTCTACCACGCACTGAATCTCACACCCATCCCCCAATACTGGCACCTGCCTCTGGTTCTGGGACCCGATGGCAGACGCCTTGCCAAACGCCATGGCGACACCAGACTCGACCACTACAAATCTCTGGGCGTGCCACCAGAACGAATCATCGGCCTGATCGCTTCCTGGTGCAACATCACACACACCCCACCCCCACCCAACACCTCCAACACCTCCAACACGCCCCGCCATAATCCCCCGCCAACGCCTATGAACGCTCTTGAGTTCCAGCAAGGACTCGACCCGCATACCATTGACCACCAGCCCGTGGTGTTTACTGCAGAGGATGAACAATGGCTCATGAAACATTAACCCATAAAAGATCCACAATTATCACTCGATGCCTGACGCTGATCATGCTTGTCCTGCTGCCTGTGGGCATGGTCAGCTGCGACGATGAAGCGGGCCGAGATGTGGCGATGGTCAAAGTCGATGGCAAGACCTACCACCTTGAACTGGCACTTGATAATCCCGTCCGCTTCAAGGGGCTGGCGGGCAGAGAAACCATCGAACCCGATGGCGGGATGCTCTTTGTTTTCCCCCGCGCACTGAACCTCGAGTTTGTCATGCGCGACTGCCTGGCGGATATCGACATTCTCTTTCTGGATGCTTCTGGACGCGTCGTAGCAACACACCACATGCCAAAGGAACCACTCAGGGGAGAAGGTGAAGGCGAGGTCGGCGATGAAAACCCCGCCTACCACAGCAGGCTTAAACGCTACCCAAGCAGGTTTGCTTCCCAGTTTGTTATCGAACTGGCGGGAGGCGAGCTGGAAAAACTCGAGGTCAAACCTGGCGATCGAATCCAACTTGACATCGCTGGACTGAAGAAACGCGCAAAATAGGCCGATGCCGAGTATGCACGAGCTGCGTTTGTTCACCGCAGCAAAGTGTATCGGACCCGTCCATATGCCATGTACTTTCTTCATCGCTTCGTCGCATCAGGACACCAATGATCTGGTGACTCTTGCTCAGGCGATCACGAATGCCTGGCCTGACCGCCGCGAACCTGTCTCGCACGAACTCGCTTCACTCTCAAGCCTGCTAGATTCGACAACAACGATGCTGACATCTGCTCAGCACCCACATCTCATCATCATCGAACCCGACGAACCCAGGCACATCGTCAGGCAGGTCATTGATGTGATCAAGCAATCCTGCATCCCTTCGCTGGTGCTGATCCCCGATACGCTGAACAAAAACTCACTGTGTGGTCAAGGCGTCCTGATCGAGTCACGAAACGCACCTGTCGGTCTGCTCGCGTCAATGCTTTATACGCTGGATCAGCGTCAGCCTGCACTGGATGAACTCCAGAGCGAGCTCAAGATTCTCTCTGCATATCGGGGAAACATGAGCAGCGAGATGAACAAAATCCATGACGAGCTTCAGCTTGCCTCCACCATCCAGAATGAGTTCCTGCCCACGCAACTGCCAGAACTGGAAGCCTGGGATCTGGGGGTGCTCTTTCGACCCGCGGGCTATGTCAGTGGCGACATCTACGACATCAGAAAACTCAACGACCGGTATCTCTCGTTTTTCCTGGCTGACGCTGTAGGCCATGGCGTGCCCGCAGCACTCCTCACCATCGTCATCGCCCAAAGCATCAGACTCTCTCACGAACAATCAGGCAATGCCCCCTTCACGCCTCCTGAGCTCGTCATGCAACAGCTCAACAAACACATGCTGTGCCGCCAAAGCACAACCGCCCGCTTTGCCACCGCGATCTATGGCATACTCGATACCTTCACAGGTCAGGTCCAGATGGTCAACGCGGGTCACCCCCCGCCCATACTCGTCACCGGACCCGTCATCCAGAGGTTCGATTCGACAGCTCCTTTGCTGGGTGTCTTTGCGACCGATGACTTTGAAGCTGTCCACTTCACCATCAATCCTGAGCAAACTCTCCTGATCTACTCCGATGGCTTTGAACTGGCCTTCCCGCGGGATGATGCACCGATCAATGATACCTACATCGAGAAACTCAGCACCCTCGGCCGAAGTCTGCACAACTCCCAAACAACTTCAAGCAAAGCGCTCGAACAACTCGCTTTGGATCTTGATACCCAGGCTGGTTCACTGCATCAGGCTGACGATCTGACAGCTATTGCCATCTCAGGCTTGAAACCTGCAATCGCCCGCATCAACGCAGCGTGACTGGGCCTGCACTGAGCATTTTTTTACCGATGAGCTGTTTTACTGATTTCTGCGGTCATACTCGATCTGCCCGTCCTTGAGCCTGATGACCCGCTGACAACGCTTTGCGATAGCATCGTCGTGAGTGACCATAATGATCGTCATGCCTTTTTCGTGCAGCGATTCGAACATCTCGAGAATGGCAAGCCCCGTCTTGGAATCAAGATTGCCAGTCGGTTCGTCTGCCATCAGAACTACAGGGTCAGTGACGAGTGCCCGTGCGATGGCTGCGCGTTGTTGCTGGCCGCCGGAAAGTTCGTTTGGTCGATGCCCGACCCGATCGCCGAGTCCCACCTGCTCAAGGGCTTTAATCGCTCGTTCTTGCCGTTGAGTCTTGAGCACCCTTTGATAAAACAAAGGCACCGCGACATTATCCTCGACCATGAGCTGGGGGATCAGGTTGAATGCCTGGAACACGAATCCGATCTTTCTGCCTCGAAACGCTGAGAGTTGTTCATCGCTCATGCTGGCAGCCTCTTGCCCGTCGAGCCGATACACCCCGCTGGTTGGCTGATCAAGACACCCCAGAATGTTCATCAGCGTGCTCTTGCCTGAGCCAGATGCCCCCATGATGGCGACATACTCGCCCTGCTCAATACACAGGTCCAGCCCATCAAGGGCCGTGACCATGACCGATCCATCTGGCTTGTAGTAGGTTTTCGTCACCCCCGCCAGCTCGGCGACCGGAGTCACTGCTGGTTTGTCAGCATTCTTGAACTTGGGCTGGGTGGTTACGATGGTCATGCTCACAATCACTACCGACGGGCAAGGCTCAGGTGGCGGCTTGTTCAGGCAACCGCAGGTAGATTTTCTTCCAGTTCGACCAGACTCTCAACGATCTTCTCCCTGCCATAGACCGTCAAGGCGTCTTTTTCGAGAATCACCGTATTGGCTGAAGGCGTACCAATATAAACCCCGTCACTGCGAGCTATGCCAAGCACGATCACGCCCCTCTTCCCAAGATTTGCCTCAACCAGCATTTTCCCGATTAACCAGTGCCCAGGCTCAACCTCAACCTCTGACACGCAATATCCCGCTTCCACTCGAAGCAGCAGCTCATAATCCAGCACACGAATAATGCCCACCGTCGACATCAAAAACCGCAATGGCGGATCGATCACATAACTCATCACACCAGACCGCGTAATCACGATCAAAAAGAGCACCCCCAGAAGCCCAACCCCAAGTAGCTGAGCTGCCTGCCCAATGCTCTCCACTTTTATTCCTACAAACCCCACCACCACCGTCGCCAGTGCTGACATCACCCCCACATTCCCGATCACGATCAGATAAGTCACGATCTTTCGGCGAACTGGATGACTGACAACCAGCTCTGCCTCGCGCGTGGTAAAACCTACACCAAAGTAGGCACTACACGCCTGAAACATCGAAGCATCAGCGCTCAGCCCTGTCGCCATCAACGCCAGCGCGCCCGTCCGCACGATCAACATCGATATGGAAGCGATGATGATGAGCGTGAGAATCGAACCCATGTGCGTTGAACTGCCTCTGGAAAATGAACAATCAGTCCGCCTCAGCGTCGTCCAGTTGAATCCCCGCAAGTGCTGTCATCGGATCTGGTGCGGAATGAAAGATTTTATCAAGACCCGTCGTCATGAGCACGCTCATAATCTCTTCATTGATCGAGCAGAGCTTCATCACTCGGCCCATCGCCTCGACAGCTCTGTTGAGCCTTAACAGCTGCGCCAGGTTCGAGCTGTTCACATAGGTCACCGATGAAAAGTTCAGAACAACATGAGGCACGCGCTTGGCCTGACCCGTTTCAATCCGCTTGGCCATGTCCGTCAACTCGTCTGACAGCGCCGGCTCATCAGCCAGATCCACAACCACGATGTCCTCGGACCAGTCATTCTGCATCACGCTGCCACCTGTCTGTCAGACCGCTCATCCATCTGCACTCTACCACATCTCATCACGAAGCGTCATCCTGATCGTCAACATCAACCACCCGGGCTGCGGAAATCACCGCGTCGTCATCATTGAGCCTTACCACCCGCACGCCTTGCGTACCTCTGGAATACTGACTCACCGATGCCCCCGACATACGCACCAGAAGCCCGCGACGCGTCACCACCGCAACATCATCGCCCTCAAGCACGCCTATGGCTGCAACCGACCGCCCGTTCCGCTCGGTCGTGCGAATATCAACACGACCCTTGCCGCCTCGTGACTGGCTTCGCATTTTGCCAGCTTCAGGCTGAACGCGATATTCATCGACAGGTGTACGCTTGCCGTAGCCATGCTCGGTGATCGTCAAGAGTGAGAGCGCCGGATCGGTGGTCATCAGATCGCCATCTTCATCCTCAGCCATCGAGATCCCGACAACCCCCACCACCATATCGTCATCTGCCAGATCGATCCCCTTGACCCCCGCAGCTGATCGACCCATCAGCCGAACATCCTGCTCGTTGAATCTGATCGCAGAACCCCTGGCGGTCACCAGCAGCAAATCACTCGTGCCTTCGGTCAATATCACATCCAGCAGTTCATCGCCCTTGCGAAGCCCCACTGCGATGATCCCTGAACGATTGACATTGCGATAATCCTTCAGAGCTGTGCGCTTGACCACACCCCGTTTGGAAACAAATGTCAAAAACTGGCTGGACGATTCAAAGTTCTTGATCGCCAGATAAGCGCGGGTTTTTTCACCCTCTTTCATCGCCAGCAGGTTCACCAGAGGCCTGCCCTTGCTGGTTCGGGTCATCTCGGGCAACTCATAAACCTTGTTCTTGAACACACGACCCGTTTCCGTGAAACACAACAGGTCATCATGCGTGCTGGCAAAGAACAGATGCTCAATAAAATCGTCATCCTTGGAATCTGAAGCCTTGATCCCCTTGCCACCTCTCCCCTGAGACTGATAGGTCGCTGAGGACACCCGCTTGGCATAACCCTGCCTCGAGATCGTCACCGCCATGTCCTCGACCTGGATCAATGCCTCGATGTCGATGTCACACTCAGCAGCTTCATCAATCTGCGTCAGCCGATCCGAGCCGTACCTGGCTTTCATCTCTGCACAGTCGTCTTTGATGATTCCAAGCACGATCTCATGGTCAGCCAGGATCGCTTCGTACTCGCCAATCAGCTCCACCAGTTGGGCGTAGTCATTGACCAGCCTCTGGATCTCAAGCCCCACCAGCTGAATCAGCCGCATGGCTCCGATCGTCTCAGCCTGAATGCGCGTCAGCAACACCCCGCCCACAGCTTGCGCCCGTTCGAGCCTTTGCATCAGCCGAGCAGGAATCTGCGATGCGTGCTCATGATCCATGGGAATATTGAACCGACGCTTCATCAACTCCTTGATGGCCTGATCTCGCGTCTTGCTGGCCCGGATCAGACGAATCACCTCGTCAATATCACATACCGCATAAATCTGACCCTCGAGCACATGCGCCTTTTTCTTGGCTTCATGCAGCAGGTGGGCTGTACGCCTGCGAATCACATCCACACGATGGTCAATGTAATGCTCAAGGATCTGTTTCAAGTTGAGCGTGCGAGGCTGACGGTTGACCAGCGCGATGTTCATAATCGACACCGTCTGCTGCAATGGCGTGTACTGATACAGCTGGTTCTCAACCACCGCTGAATCTGCACCCCGTTTAAGCTCGATCACGATCCGTGTGCGCGCCTGCCTGCCCGACTCGTTGCGAACATCAGAAATGTCCTTGATGCGACCATCACGCACCGTATCCACGATCCGCTCAACCAGCGTGTTCTGACCAAGTGCATACGGAATCTCGTCAATCACGAGATGTTCACGACCACTTTTTTGCGTCTCGATATGGCACACGCCACGAACCCGGACCTTGCCCCGACCCGTTGAATAGGCTCTGAGGATCCCGCCTCGCCCCAGAATCACACCACCCGTGGGGAAATCCGGCCCCTTGATGCCATGGCGCAGCACATTGCCCTCGCCATCAACCTCGTCTGCCATCAACTCCAACAGCTCAATCTCAGGCTTGTCAATCACCCGCGTAATCGAATCCAGAACCTCCGTAGGATTGTGAGGCGGCAAACTCGTCGCCATCCCCACCGCGATCCCCATCCCGCCATTGATCAGAAGATTCGGGAACTTGCCCGGCAGAACCGTCGGCTCGGTCAGGCGATCATCGTAGTTGGGCTGAAAAACAACCGTGCCCAGCTTCAGATCCGCCATCATGTCGACCGCTGCATGCCCCATCCGCGCTTCGGTGTAACGCATCGCAGCTGGCGGGTCACCCTCGATCGAACCAAAGTTTCCCTGCGGGTCAACCAGAGGCACACGCATCTTCCACTTCTGCGCCATCCCCACCATCGTGGGATAAATCACCGACTCGCCATGAGGGTGGTAGTTGCCCGAGGTGTCGCCACAGATCTTGGCACACTTCAGGTGCTTCTTGCCCGGGCGAAGTCCAAGGTCGTTCATTGCGACCAGAATTCGTCTCTGACTTGGTTTGAGCCCGTCACGAACATCAGGCAGTGCCCGGTCCATGATCGTGCTCATGGCATAGGTCAGGTAGCTGTCGCGAAGCTCCTGCTCGATGTCCAGATCGATCACTCGCCCCCCACCACCACCGTCATCCCCGCCGCTGGCACCATTGGCAAGCGTCGAATCGTCGCCCGGAGGCGCCCCGCCATCCCCATTGCCAGTGCTCTCTGCGCTTTGTGTATCCATCGATGTCTGTGAAGGATGGTCAGCTGCCATCAAATAGTGCTCCAAATCTTGTAAAAACAATGCTTTCCAGTCGGCCATCCATGTGCATCATGCACCAGACCGACCGCTCGAATCTCTTGTTCAAAGCAACTTGTCATGTTGCCGAACAAAATCCGATTGACCAGCGTATTCTGCCGATGACAATACTAGCGCATCTACGCCCAAAAAGCCCGCAAAAAACCGTTGATTAAGGCATATATCTGGATGCTGTTACTCGCTCTGATCCGAACTGATCTGATCCAGGCTCTCCAATGTCTCAATCAGGCATAACAGCGTCAAAGCGGACGCCTGAACCGGCATTTCCTGATCCCAAAGCGCAGCCCGCACGCCCCACCTTGCCCGGCCTGGCCATGTGTACATATGCGTCTCAGCTTCGCGTGCAGAAAGCTGCTTCAAAAACCTGAGCGAACCCAGAAGTTTGACAATCTGACCTGATTGGTCGTCCTTTGCAGTCAGTCTGGGATCGCCCAGCATCGTCGCTAAAAACGCCACCGCCCGGGCTGTGTTCCAGCTTGGAAGCGGATTGCTGGACTTTGTAAACACAATCCCCCCCACCAGATCTGCTGAATCATCACCAGCATCACGCACAGTCAGTTGGTGCGCCCACACCCGATCCCGCATGCGCTCCAACGCCACTTTTACAGGCACCTCCGGCTCCCCCTTTGAAATCGCAAGCTCAGCCCACCCCAGCCAGGGCATCATGCCAACGACCTGCCCGTCGAGACTCTGTAAAAACAACTCCCGAACCAACTGTTGCGCCCCTTCAAACTCCCCAGGCCTGACCTGCACACGCATTGCAATTGCCCAGGCAACCAAAGGCAACACCCTCTCATCCACTCCCGCAGGATGGGCCAAGGCTTCGTCAAGCTTGGCGTTACAACGCCGACTCAGCCCCGCGAGCCCCTGTTCAGAATCCTGAACGCTCATGTTCATCAGCACAACCGCACACATGGCTGCGGATGCCACATCAGATGCTGGGTCTGGCTCATCCTCAAGCACCTTTGCCAGATCGCGCATGAGCTTGTGCGCCTGTGCAGTTGCGCGCGTTGCGATCTGCTTATCTGCCCGCATGAGCGATGCGTAACGAATCAGCGAATAGGCACAGGTCGCTTGTTCCAGTGGCGAAGCCAGCCCGTTTGTGAATCGCCCCTGCACCGGGTCCATGGTCCCGAACATGCCATAAGGCTCAACTCCGGGCCATCGCCTGTGCATCAGATGCTGGGCCAGACCATCAGCAAACTCGACCAGGCCATCAATCGTCATGCTGGACATGGGCACAACCTTGCCACCCCTGTGCATGAATGTGCCCGGCTCACCGGGTGCAGGCTGGGCAATCTGCATTGTTTCAAATCGATACACCCGCAAGCCTGACTGGTCGCGAAGGTCACTCAAGGAACTGAATGCAAGATTCGCATTGCCTGACACTTCAGAGATCAATCCCGCGACAGCCTGTCCCGCGTTGATCCTGGATATCAACATCGCTTCAGGAAACACAGCCTGCACTGTATCGCCCAGACGAACCGCGACCCCTTCAAGCCCGGGTGCGACAATCATCGCCACCTCCTGAAGTGATGCTGCATCCATCAGCACCATCTTCCCCCCGAGTTCCATTGAAATGGTGATTCGGCGGGCAGCATCAGCCAGTCTTTGTTCGTAGGTCGCATCACGATCGATCGGCAGCCGCCTTAACGCTTCACTTCGCGCTTCACGAAGTGCCCGCACCAGTGATCGGCCATCCCCCGCAGCATCCCCGCCTCGACCCACAATCTTCCCGCCCAGGCGAAGCGTCACCGCAGCAGATGCAATCCCAGGCACGGGATCTTCCTGATCAACGCCCAGCACCGCCCATGAGCGAACCGTATCTCGAACCCAGCCAAAGGCCTGCATCGCCAGGCGAGGCTTCGACACTGAAAAAGCCTCCGCCCCCCCGGTCGCTCCCCCCTCAGCCACCTGAGCCTGGACTGATAACCCAGATGCACCCACTACGCTCAGGCACATCAACGCTGCTCCCAGACCACAGCCAACGATGCGTTGAATCAACAATCCAGACAAACCATACCCCTTCCGTTTAGCCACCCTGCGACTGTCCCCCTCTCACGACACCGACACACGCAGATTATCGCCCCTGACGCCTTCATGCCAACTGGCTACCAGTTCGGCATACCGGTTGAACCTGTTTTGGTAACAACTGGAGAAATTGACCATGCGACATATTCTGACCATCAGCGACCATCAGCGTCAGTTAGCGATTCTTGCTGTCCTGAGCTTCCTTGCATTGTGCTAAATCAGCCTGGACACAAAAAACCGGCACCCGAGATCGGGTGCCGGTTAAGTACTTTTTTCAGACCCTCGTCAAAGCACTGAGGGACAGGTGGGGGACCATGCCGGGGGGCAATGCCGGGGGGCAATGGGGGGGACAATCAGAACGAGATTTTGTCCGTACCCATTGAGCCGTGGTCATCCATGCCGCCGCGTTTGGGAAGATCATTGGCTTTTTGGCCAGCCTCATCGCCCGAGCCATCTGCCACATCGCCCCACTGGGCTCTCTTGAGTGACAGGCCGATCTTGCGATCCTGCGTATCGACGCGGAGGATTTTGACATCGACCTCTTCGCCAGCCTTGACCACATCCTGCGGGTTTTCCACCTTGTGATCAGCAAGTTCGGAGATGTGAAGCAGGCCTTCCAGATCATCCTCCAACTCAACAAACACACCAAAGTTGGTGATCTTGGTGATGGTGCCTCGAACGACCATGCCCGGCTTGTAATGCTCGGGAATCGCTGTGACCCACGGGTCTTCACTAAGCTGCTTCATACCCAGGCTCACGCGCTGCTTGTCCTGATCGACTTCCAGCACCACGCACTTGATCTCGTCGCCCTTCTTGATCAACTCGTTGGGATGCGTGATCTTCTTGGTCCAGGACATATCCGAGATGTGCAAGAGGCCATCGATTCCGGGTTCGATCTCCACGAAAGCGCCATAGTTGGCCAGGTTCCGCACCGGGCCTTCGATGATCGTTCCTGAAGGATACTTCTCTGCAACCAACTCCCAGGGGTTCACCTCGGTCTGCTTGATGCCCAGGCTGATTTCCTGCTTGTTCTTGTCAATATCAAGGACAACCACTTCGATCTGATCGCCGGGGTTGATGATTTCTGAGGGGTGATTGACCCGGCGGGTCCATGACATCTCAGAGATGTGCACCAGGCCTTCGACGCCATCGTCAAGCTTGATGAACGCACCGTAGGACATGATGTTGACCACCTCGCCTGTGGTGCGAGAACCCACGGGGAACCGTTCTTCGACTTCTTCCCAGGGACTTGCATCCTTCTGCTTGAGACCAAGAGCGATCTTCTCTTTGTTCATATCGATGGACAGAATCTTGATTTCGATCTTCTCGTCGATCTTCACAAGCTCTGAGGGATGGTTGATTCGGTTCCACGACATATCCGTGATATGAAGCAGGCCGTCGATCCCGCCCAGATCCACAAATGCACCAAAGTCTGCGATGTTCTTGACCGTACCTTCGACGATGTCGCCGATATTGATCTTCTCAAGCAGGCGTTTCTTGGCGTCAGAGCGTTCTTCCTCGATCAGCTTGCGACGGCTGATGACGATGTTGCGCCTTTCAATGTCAATCTTGAGAATCACCGCACGGATCTTCTTGCCGATGTATTGCCCCACATCGCCAGGCCTGCGGATATCCACTTGTGAAGCAGGCAGAAACACCGGCACGCCGATATCAATCAAAAGCCCACCCTTGATCTTGCGCATCACCATGCCTTCGACCACATCATCCTCTTTGGTCGTATCGATGATCCGCTGCCAGTTAATGATTCGATCAGCACGCCTCTTGGAAAGCTCGACCAGTCCGGTGGGGCCTTCCAGGTTCTCCAGCAGCACATCGACGCTGTCGCCAATCTTGATGTCCTGGATGTTGTCGAACTCGTCTTTGGGGATCAACCCCTCGCTTTTAAGCCCAACCTCGATCACAACATCATCGCCAGCCATGCCGATGATGCGGCCCTTGATCAGCTTCCCGGGGGTCAGTTCCTTGGTCTCATCCCCGAGCAACGCCTCCATGCCTTCGTCCTGGCCTGCAAACGCTTCGTCCAAAAGCGCCTGTGCGTCGCTGTCTACCGTGCCAAGTGAGTGAATCAGAATCTCATCTACCATTGTTGTTTCGCTTCTTCCCAGGGCTGATTGCTCTTCGCCTGCCAGCACTTTCGTGCCTGCGAAAAATCCTCAGCCATCCTGACCCCAGACCGCCAAAATCAACTCCGCCACGCGAAGCTGTAACCTTACATATAACCGATCCACGCGCGTGGAAACATCGGCCCAACTCTGGATATTGGAACCAGACACTAGGCATCAACACCCGCAATCGCCAATACCCCCCACTTTCACTCCCCTCTCTGCCCCCATCCTGCTCCCCCTTCCGATCCCTCTCGCCACTGGCCATAAGCTGACAAAAAGGTCTCGTCACTACCTCGCACTCAGATCCAGCAAGACCTGAGGCAGGTTTGAGGCAAATACCCCACGCGCCAGCACGACATCAGCCCCAGCCTCGCGGGCTTGATCAAAGAGTTCCCGAGCAACATGAGGCCCAAACGCCACCACTCTTATTGATCCACTCCCGCCGCCCCCAAGCCCCTCTCCCCCACTTCTCTCACCCTTGAGTTGACCGATAACATCGATCCCAAACGCTCCAGCTTCAAGGTCCACCACCACGCCTGATACTGGGCAGTCATCAAGCCTTTGATTCAACATCTCCATGTTCCGAATCGGCCTGCAACTCACACCGATTGCTTCACCTGTGCTCTTGATCTTCGTCGCCCAGATCAGATCGCTGGCGACATACAGCACCGTCCCCGCAGCCGCCCCTTCCTCGCCCGGTCTTTTCTCCGCATTCTTGTCTGATCCGTCTATTTGGTCGATATGCATAACAGCAGCTTAGACCGATATGTCCTGCCTTGAAAAACGATTCAAGAATCCGATTCTGTGGGATCTGCAAACCCTGTAGCCTAGGATCAACGATCTAAACATGCGTGTGTTTAGATTTGACTAATAAAAGACTGCAAGAGCAGCCTGATTCATTCACCCTTCGTACGAATGGAACCCATTGCGATGAGTACGAGTACTGCGACCAAAGACACAAATGTCTCGAATCTGTTGCCAGATAACAATGCCGTGTTTGACGAACTCGACTTTCCCCGAGATCCCGACAATCTCTACCGACAGACTGTTGGTCAGATGCTTGTCGCTTCAGAACTCATTGAACTCCCACACCGTGTTAAAATTATTCTCGCTCAGCCCAAGAACGAGATCATGGTTCACTTCCCCGTTCGCATGGATGATGGTCACTACAAGCTCTTTAAAGGCTATCGCGTTCAACACAACAACTCGCTCGGCCCGTACAAGGGCGGCCTTCGCTTCCACCCGGATGTCAATCTTGATGATGTCAAATCACTCGCACTGCTCATGAGCATGAAGTGCTCTCTTTCTCGCCTGCCTCTGGGTGGCGGAAAGGGTGGCGTCAAATGCAATCCCCGTGAACTTTCAACTGGCGAACTCCAACGCGTTGCCAGACGATTCACCAGTGCCATCACAAACGAAATCGGTCCCGATTATGACATCCCCGCACCTGATGTCGGAACCACCGCACAAGTCATGGCGTGGATCGCAGACACCTACCAGATGTCACAAAGTGGTGCCAACCAGGCTGACGGCAGACGCGTTGTCACCGGCAAGCCCATCGAAATCGGTGGCTCACTCGGTCGCGAAAAAGCCACCGGCCAAGGCGTTGTCGATGTCCTTGTCGAAATGCTCCCCGAAGAAGGCATCCCCATCGAAGGCATGAAGGTATCGGTTCTGGGCTTTGGCAATGTCGGCTCGTGGGCTTCAAGAATCCTGCAGGGCATGGGGGCCAAAGTCGTCGCGGTCATGGACCACACCGGTGCCATCAGCAATGAAGGCGGGCTTGATTGCCACGCTCTGGCTCAATATTGCGTCGAAAATGGTGGCGTTGGAGGCTTTGAAAAAGCAAACACCTCCACAGCATCTGGCAACAATGTCGCTGCGGGTGCCACCGCCATCACCGAGAGCGAGTTCTACACAACGCCGGTTGATGTTTTCATCCCAGCTGCTCTTGAGCAGATGATCAAGGAAGAGCAGGCAGCCCTGATCAACTGCAAGGTTGTTGCTGAAGCTGCCAACGCCCCCTGCACACCCGCTGGCGATCGCGCTCTTATGGAAAAAGGCATCGAGGTTCTCCCCGCAATCCTGTGCAACTCTGGTGGCGTCACCGTTTCTTACTTTGAATGGGTCCAGAACAAATCCAATGTATTCTGGGATGAAGAAACCGTCGACCGCGAACTCAACAAGCACATGATCATGGCTGCTCGCAGGACCAAGCTCGCCCGTCAACATTATGACTGTGACATGCGAACCGCAGCCTTCATTGCATCCCTTGAGCACATTGGCAAGACCTACGCTGTTCGAGGCATCTTCCCGTAAATCTCAATATCCAGCTGAAAATAAAACGCCCCCAGCTCGTCTGGAGGCGTTTTTTTGTGCATGATGGTAAACCAACTGAACCCCATGAACTCAGCAGGCGACCTTCCTGATACCAGCCATGAAACGCTCAGCACAACAGATCGAAGACGAAATGCTTGTCATGCTCGCAAGATCGGGCTCGCCCAAAGCCCTTGCAGCACTGGTCACGCGCTGGCACCCCAGACTCATCGCCTTTGCTCGCAAACTCTGTGATGACCACTCCACCACAAACGACATCGTACAGAACGCATGGATTTCCATCGCACAAAATCTGCATCGGCTGGACGATCCTGCTCGATTCCCCGCATGGGCATTACGAATTGTTGCCAACAAAGCGACCGACATGCACCGAAGTAAAAAACGCAGGCAAAAATACGAAAAAAACACTCCGCCTGTCCACCAGCCCGATCCCAACGAGATCACCTCGACTCGCCAACTCGTCCAGCACGCACTCAAACGCTTGAACGAAGATCACCGATCGATTCTGGTTCTGCATTACGCCAGAGATTTGGCTATCGAACAAATTGCTGAACTCCTGGGGGTTCCCTCAGGCACTGTCAAAAGCCGCTTGCACGCCGCACGCTCCCGGCTCAAAGACACAATTGCGGTACTTGAAAAGGAAATATGACATGAACGACATCGACAAACTTATCGCTGAAGCACTTTCTGAAGAAGATGCTATCGCTCTGGATAAAATCGGCCCCGATCCATCCATGCTTCAACTTGCCACGCAGACATTCACCCAAAGACACCGGTTTATCACTGCGATGGCTGTCTTTTTCACGCTCATGATGATGGGCCTTTGTGTCTGGTTTTTAATACAGGCCTTCTCAACTGATAACACACAAACACTCATCAAGTGGACCATCGGCATCTTCTTTACGATTCAGAGCATCGCAATGCTCAAGCTCTGGTCGTTCATGGAAATGAACACCACAGTCGTCACACGAGAAATCAAACGCGTCGAGCTTCAACTCGCACGCCTGTCTGCCAAGATCAACGATCAGGCATAAACGATCGTGCCTCGCATCATGCTCAGCGAGATCAAAACCGTATTCGATGAAGCACGCTCACCAGAATCCATGCCCCCACCCCTACACCCACTTCTGCCAGCATAACAACCCGCTTCTGCTCGTCAGATACATCAAAGACCATAGTGCCAGCAAGAGCCAACATGAATGACCCAATCACATAGGTTCCCGGACATGAAGTGCAAATCCCCGATCTGCATCCTCCGCTCGCTGAGCCAGGTTTACATCCATCCGCACCTCGATCAGCTCCATCAGGATTCTGTGTGTTCATCATGTTTGAACAAACTCCCGAGTCATGAAAGTTATTCCCACCACCCTCCACCCCCCCACTCCACCCCCCCACCCCGTCCCCCCACCCCGTCCCCCGCGCCCGATCCCCCTTTGACTCACCCCGCAAATTTATGGATATTCCTGCCTCGTCGGCCGAATCACCACATCATTGACATGCACATGGATCGGCAGACTCACAATAAATCCCACCACCCGCGCCACATCCTCAGGCACCAGCACCGGACCAATCCCATCCATGAATTGCCCGAAACTCTCCATTTCATACCCCGCGACATCCTGAAACTCACTTTGCACCACTCCGGGCTCAATCAGCGTCACCCGCACGCCTTTGGACGCAAGCTCGCGTCGCAGCGCCTCCGCCAGCGAGTTCACCGCAAACTTTGTTGACCCATACATCGAGCTGAAAGGCGATATATGCCGGCCCACATTTGAACCCAGCACCACAATATCCCGTGCCCTCTCCTGCCAGGATTCATCATCGACCAATCCCGCCAGATGATTCGCAGCCCTCCGCATCAGCCGTGCTGCTCCCACCAGGTTCGTCTGGATCATCTGCTCCCATTCATCCTCATTGGAATCTGTCACACTCCCCCGAAGCCCCCGGCCCGCATTCACCACCACCAGATCGGCCTGGCTGCCAAATGCTGATTCTGCCCGCTGAAACATCTCATCGATCGTTGACGCCTGAGCAGCATCACCCACGACCACCGCGATCCGATCTGCACACAGCTCATCTTGCAACTCAATCAACCGATCTTCACGCCTGGCGTTGGCAACCACTCGTGCCCCCCGCTTTACCAGATCATGCACGATTGCAAGTCCGATCCCCGCACTTGCACCCGTAACGATTCCAATCCGTCCTGAAAGTTCATCACTCATGCCCTAAGAGTACCGGCCCGGAACGCACGAAGCGCACCGGGCCGGACCTCACATGACAGGGAGGGTCGAATCACCCAGCCTGTGAGTCAATATGTGGTTCTTCGTTTGAGTATCTGCCCCAGCTAAACCGAGGCTGATCATGAGCCTTGCTCGAGCTCAGTCATCATCAGATTCAACAGTGACGGTGCTTGATCCAGAGCTGTCTCCAGATACTTCAACGGTGACCTGCTTCTGGCCATCACTTTCTTGAACCATGTTGATGCCATACACCGTGCCGTCATCAGCGATGAATGTCCCCGTGGCTGCATCACCATCAGGCACCAGTTCAATATCATATTGGCTGCCATCTTCGGTAATCAGCGTGGCTCTGCCTGCCAGGATCTGCTGCGTCACGACCGTGGCAAGTGCTCCGCCACCCACAATCGTGCATACTGCGATTGCGATACTGGTCCGACTCCATGAAAACTTCTTGCTGCTCATCGTTTGCTCCTTGATCAGCTTCTCGACCCTGGGGTGACTGTCCGGTCCATTCCATTTTGTTTCTGCCATCGGCCTGAGAAGCCGATGAATCCTGTCCGCCTGCTTGTCTGTTTGCTTGTCCATTACACCACTCCGATTCTGTCACATATCACAAGTAGCGCAGCCCGCGCCCGATGCAATCTCGACTTCACCGTCCCCTGGCTCACACCCAGCACCAACGCCACCTGCTCAACCTTCATCCCTTCAACATGGTGCAGATACAAGACCGTCTGGTGATCCACACTCAGCGAGTCCAGTGCCTGCCTGATCATCTCAGCGTGATCTGCTTCACACTCATCAAACGATCCATCAGCATGCTTTGCGATCCACAGCTTTGCATCACTATCTCGCCGCGTCTTTTTTGCCCATCGATTAACCTGATTCGTCGCGATGCGCATCAACCACGCACCAAATGGTGCCCCGGTGTGACGGAAACGACCAATCGCACCCAATGCTGCAACAAATGTCTCACCCGCCAGATCCTCCGCGACATGTTCATTGCCCGTCCGCCGAAGCAGATACCCCGCGATACACGCGTAGTGCATCCGGTACAACCGACCAAACGCCTCGGGGTCATGCCTGGCCTGATCGATCAACGCTCGCTCAACATCAGCCTCTTCGTGCATCAGCTCACACTCTGTGAGCTCTGCGACCGAATCGATCATTCTCATCACTGTCATACTCACACATAAATAAAGCACCATCCCCCGCATTGGTTCCCTCATTGACTCATTTTTTCAAATTCCTCCCACCACTCCCACGCACACCCGCCACCCCTTCCCACACCCACCTACCATCGCACCATGATGTTTGGCTCTCACCTTTCAATCGCAGGCTCCATGACCAACGCCCTGAATGAAGCCCGGAATCTTCATATGGACACCGTTCAGGTCTTTACCAAAAATCAGCGTCAATGGCGCGTCAAGCCCCTGGACCCTGCTGCCATCTCTGAATGGACCAGCAAGCTCAACGAGTTGGGCTGGCAGGATCGCACTGTCTCCCACGCCTCCTACCTCATCAATCTCGCCAGCCCCGATGACGAGCTCTGGCACAAGTCCATCAATTTGATGATCGATGAAATCACACGCTGTCAAACGCTCAACATCCCCTTTCTCGTCCACCATCCTGGCGCATACACCACCTCCACAGCCGATGCAGGCCTGACACGCATCGCCCATGCTTACAAAACTATCTTCGAAAAAACCCCAGACTGCCCGGTCATCTGCTGTCTGGAAAACACCGTCGGCTCAGGCTCAAACCTGGGTCGCACCTTCCAGGAACTGGCAACACTCCGTAAGCGCATCCTCGAACAAACCGATTGCCCCAGGCGCGTCGCTTACTGCTTTGACACCTGCCACGCCCACGCTGGAGGCTATGACATGTCCTCTCGCACCCTTGGTCAACATGCCCTTGACGAGTTTGACCAGCTCTGCAATCTGGACAACCTTCGCGTTCTCCACCTCAACGATTCGATCGGCGATGTCGCCAGCAAAAAAGACCGTCACGCCCATATCGGTGAGGGCACCATCGGCATATCAACCACCCACAAAACGCTCATCAACTCAGGCTTTGCTGCGGTCCTCAACCACCCCAAACTTGCTGACAAACCCATGATCCTGGAAACCCCCAAGGGAACCACACCCAAGGGTTCAGCGTTGGACACACTCAACCTCAGCCGACTTAAAAAACTCATCGAATCATCATCGCCTGAGCCAAACACCCCCCAATAATGCCTGCATGGTGTATCCCAAGATGATATATCTATGTGAAAACCACCGAACCTTAACCCCCAAAAGACCGATAAAACCATCACATGGACAATACCAGCCAATCATCCTTTCTTTCTGAACCTCGCCTCAACACTCTGAGCCGGTCACTTTTGTGCATTGTGCTTGCGATGACTGCCGCGTCGATGGTCAGCTGTCGGTCCTGGCAGGCGGGTTCACCTCGATCATCTTCTAAAACCAAAGCCGTTGCGCAGGAAAAGCCTTCTGAAGCTGATGCACAGTTCGCTGCAGCCAAAGGCCAGGCATTGGCACAAACAGGCAACTTTGATGCTGCCATTCGTGAGTTTGAACGCGCCATCGCCATCAACCCCAACCTCACCCACGCATATGTCGGCATCGGCGATATCCATCGTCAGCAGGGCGATTTTGCAAGTGCTGAGCAAAGCTACGCCTACGCTGTAAAAATCGAACCCCGCAACTTCAACGCCCAGTATCTCCATGGCCTGTCCCTGCAGATCCTCAATCGACTCAGTGAAGCGGTCCGTGCTTATCTCCGTGCTCTTTCCATCAGACCCAACAACGCTGATGCAAATCTAAACCTCGCCACCGCCTATCTCCAACTCGGCGAACCGGATCAAGGGCTCACCTATGCCCAGTTTGCTGTCCGCCATGCTCCCCAGCGCGGCGATGCCCGCATTAATCTCGGTGCTATCTACGCAGCTCTGGGTCGGCACAATGATGCGATCGCTGAATATCAGCAGGCTGCGGAACTTGTGGAACTGACCCCTGAACTCCTGCTCAACCTCTCAGACAGCTTGAGTAATGCTGGGCGATATGCTGAAATGGTTGTCACACTTGATCAGCTCATCACCATGCAGCCCTCAGCCATCGCCTATGAAAGACTTGGCTCTGCCCACTTCCGCCTGAGACACTATGACGACGCCCTGACCAGCTTCAAACAAGCCTTGACGCTTGATTCTCAGCACTATCCCGCACTCAACGGCGTCGGAGTCTGCCTCCTCAACCGATACATCTGGTCAAACAAATCCGACCAGAAAGCTCTCAAAGAAGCCATCAACGCCCTCCGCAGATCCATCCAGATCGAATCCCGTCAGCCCCGCATCGTGGAACTTCTCAGCCGATACGGCTAAAACCGGTGTATGCCTGATCCATCACTTATCCAATCCTTCCCCCCTCCCGTTGATGCTCCATTCATCATCGAGCATGTCGCTGAGGAGTTCACCAGCCTCTGCCCCGTCACAGGCCACCCAGACTTCGGCATCATCACCTTGCGCTATCAGCCCGCACCCACTTCCAAGAGCGGCACCTGCGTTGAACTCAAGAGCCTCAAACTCTACTACCAGTCGTTCCGCGATGAAGGTATCTTTTACGAAGCCGTCACCAACCGCATCCGCGATGACCTGACAAACGCGATGAATCCCACCTGGCTTCAAATCGTCGCAGACTTCAAAGGAAGAGGTGGTATCCGTTCACGCATCATCGCTGAGCACGGCCCCGTCCCCTCGCGTTTTCAATAACACACCGTCGCTTTCAATGTTAGATCGACTTTGGGTTGTAACAAGGTTTCAAGCCCACGCCATCAATGCGCTTCGACTCAGCGACTAGTTACCCCCTACACTTTTCCATGGCAACACTCTTTGAGGATTCATCCATGACCACATCGCAAGCCGCTCCCTCTCGAACCTTCATCGCGGAACTCAAACCCGCCCAACGCTTCAGCGGTGCGTATTCAATCATGAATGCTCAGCTTGGCAAAACCAGACAGGACAAGTCGTACCTCCGCTGCATCATCGGCGATAAAACCGGCGAGATGCCCGGCCGCATGTGGTCCATCGATGAAGCAACATATAGCCGCCTTCCCACCGATGGCTTTGTCTACATCGAAGGCGAGACCCAAAGCTATCAGGGCTCCCTCCAACTCATCATCCATGTCATTGACCCCATCGAGCCAAGCGACGAACAACTGCGTGATCTCATGCCTTGCTCGTCGCGCGATCCTGCGGACATGTTCGCTGAACTCCTCACGCTGCTCGACTCCATCAAGCACCCCGCGCTCAAGGCGCTGGCCCAGGAATATCTCGAAGACGAATACCTGATGAATGCTTTTCGCCGATGCCCCGCTGCCAAAATAATGCACCACGCATATCTTGGCGGGTTGCTCGAGCACACGCTCAACCTGTGTAACCTTGCAGACCGCGTCTGCCCGCTTTACCCCAAAATCAACCGCGATCTTGTGCTCATGGGGCTGTTCATTCATGATCTGGGCAAAACCCGCGAACTGGCTTACGACAAGGCATTCAGTTACACCGATCCCGGCCTGCTGATCGGGCACATCGTCGAAGGCACCATGATGCTCCGCGACAAAGCCCAAAACCTCATGCGATCCAAAGGCGTCCGCATGCCCGCAGGCTCGCTCATGGTTCTTGAACACATCATTCTTTCACACCATGGCATTCCAGATTTCGGAGCTGCCAAAATCCCCGCTACACCCGAAGCCATCCTCGTCTCCATGCTCGACAACATGGATGCCAAGACCATCATGGCTCTTGATGCCGCACGCCCTGACAGACCAGCCCAGCAACTTGGTGGCAACTTCACCGAAAAAATCTGGGGCCTGGACACGCGCCTGTTCAAACCCGATCCACTGGCAGACTAGCACTATGACCGACGAGTCCACCATCCACATCAACTTTTCCAGGCCGATCCCCCTCTTCGTGCTGGATTCGGTCACTCTCCTGCCTCAACAACTCCTGCCCATCCAAATCTCCCAACAAAGAGACAAAAAACTATTCAGCGATGCGCTTGATGGCTCAGGGCTTATCGCCATGGCAATCCGCGATACTGCCGCTGAAACAAAACATTCTGATCACCCTGCGGTTCGCCCCGCGACCTGCATCGGCCAGATCGTTCAGCACGAATCCCTGCCTGATGGTCGTTTTCACATTCTCATCCAGGGCATCTGCCGGGCTCGCATCATCAACATCCTGAATCAGGACTCTGCCGCCCTTCCCTACCGGTTTGCCATGCTCGCTCCTCTGGAATCAGGCGAATCCAGCGAGCAGGATCTTGCAGAGTTCCGCGATCGGCTCGACCATATCTTCACTCATGGCCCTCTCACCCAGCTCGTCGCTGCTGATTCTGTTGCAGAGGTGCTCCATAACGAGCAAATACCAACCGCAGCCATTCTTGAGCTGCTTTCATTCACGCTGCTGGGCGATTCGGAACTTCGCTATCAGCTCCTGGCTGAGCCCAGCCCGACCAGCCGTGCCCTGGTCATCAGCACAGAAATTGACCATCTGAGCAACCTTCTGGCCAAGGCCCAAAGCCAGATCATGCGAGATCTGCCCAAAGGCTGCTCCTGGAACTGAACAAAACTGTCAGAAACTCTCCAATTCCTGCAGCACTTCCCTGAAAGCCGACATCTCAAGAGTAAACACAACACCCACCCTCTTCGTACAATAACCAAGGAGCTCAGCCATGCAAATGAAAAACCACTCATCCAGATTCCTCGCCATCGCACTCTCAGCAGCAGCACTCATCGCCTCAGCTGGCGCAACTGGCTGCTCAAATGCGGGTGAAGGTGCGTTCTCTGGTGCTGCACTCGGCGCAGGTGCAGGTGCCATCATCGGCTCGCTCAGCGGCAACGCTGGCACCGGTGCTGCCATCGGCGCCGTCGCGGGCGGCGTAAGCGGCGCAGTCATAGGCGATCAGAACAACCGACGCGAAAAAGACCAAAACAGCGGCGGCTGGTAGCCCCTTTGCCCTGCTGAAACCCGCCTGGTTCGTTGGCTCTCAAGACCAATCCATTTTGTGTCTGAAATCTCAGATTCTGAACTCTTACGAGCCACGACCGTGAGGGAGTGGTCTTCTAGTTTCAATACCAACTCCAAACGCTCCCTCACGGTCGCGGCTCGTTAAAGACACTAAACACAATCTAAAACGAAAATGGATTCCCCAGCTTTGTCGTGCGTCTAGGCTGGGCTGGTTCTGGTTCGTGTTGTGCATCTTTGCACGCTGCTGCCAGAACCTGGTGGAGCTGATCATGTTCTGGCACCGCCAGGAGTGCCTCCATCAAATCATCCACACGCCAGGCGCCCGGCATTGAAGCATCAATGCTGTCGATGGCTTTATCACCCAGCGCTCGCACTGACTCCATTACCCAGTTCATAGAAATCAGCTCAGTGACAGGTTCATGCGCTGCTTGTTCTGACGACACCATCTCGCCAGCGGGCGGCTCAACCATGACGCGAACCACCACAGATTCTGTTGCTGCCACGACAGGCCACAGGCCAGCCTTTGTCATCGGCTCGCGTACCAGCACGATCAACGCCCGCCCCCGCCGAAGTGCGGTCTGGCGCACCACCGCAGCATCAAGCCCCACCAAAGGCGGCTGAATCACACACGCCCCTTCACTATCCACACTGCCAAGCTCTGACGAACAATTAACCGTGCAAACAACACCAGCATCCGCAGCCCGTTGCACGCGCTGCCTGCGAGCCTCTTGTAGCACCAGAGCGATCCGCCCCATCCGATCATAATCGCGCAATCTGTGAGCCTGATCCAGCCCCGATGCTGCCAGCCGTTCTGCTTCGTGAAAAACCTGCTGAACCAGCGCATCACACGCCCGCTGCATCTGCATGTCCAGCGGGGCAAGACCCTTGTTGTGAGCTCCTTGCTGACTGGAATCAACAGGTACCATGGTCATCCAGCTGCTCAGCCTGCTTTGCAATCGCGCCCAGAACACCACTGAACCGGTCGATCTGCTCGTCCAGGTCGTACTCAAGAATATCCGATACCGATGACCAGTCCTTGGAAATCAATCCCTGTTTGAGCTGGGCCAGTTTGTCCGTCAGTTCTGCAAGAACCTCATTGGCTGCTGTGCCACTCTCATCAACCTGCACACTCGTCAGATCAAACTCCAGAAGTTGAATACTCTCGCTGGCTGCAACTTGCACCGTCTGCCAGATCCCCACGATCTGCCCCATCTGTTCAACGCTTTCACTGAGCTGACCGCTCTGGATCAACTCCGATGCCTGCACCTGCACACTTCGTACCCTCTCCAGATACGCGATGGAATCGTGCATCGCCTGCACCACCACAAACCCCGGCGATGCGGACTTGAGTTCGATACACGAACCCACCATCAACTGATCCGAAGGCTCAGCGAGCTCCTCATCATTCAACACACGATCGTTGACCAGCACTTCAATGATCACCCGCCCCCGCTCACCCGCCCGCTCTACCCCAGCAGTGAGTGCTGCTGCCACCGTTGGCTCGTTGACCTCAAGCTGCTCATCATCCAAGAGAACTCGCATCCCGTCCATCATCAGACCTCCATGTACACGACTCAGGTTCAACCTGGCTGCTCTGTGAGCCCCGGCTGCAAGAAAAAATGGGGATCCTTTCATTCACAACGAAAACGGCCGTTTCCCCGTGAGTACAACTTGCTCGTCATGCATCAATCGATACCAGTCAGCCAAGCCTTAGCCTACACAATTAATCCGCGCTTTGTGCAAAAAATCATCGACCTGCACACTAAAATTCCATGATTCTTCATGAAAATGAATGCTGTCCACCTGGTCTTGCAACACTTTCAAGAATCAGGCTCGCTTTGCTGTTTTTCCCGCAACGCCCGCTTGCGTCTTTTATGGATCAGCCTGAGGTTTCGTGCATAGATCACCACGCCAGAGCTTTGGCCCAGTACGCCGATCAGATCCCGCCTCCACACAAAGTAGGTAAACAGCGCCACCCCTCCAAAAAGGCTCAGCCACCAGAAAATCTCAGGCACGACCGACTCTTTTTTCTTCTCTGATACCACCCACTGCACAAACATCCGCCCGAAAAAACAGATCTGCCCGCCAAACCCTATCCCCACCCACACCACGCTGACCCAAGATGTGATATTCAACAGCCGAAAAAACCCGTTGGTATTGTCAGACTGAAGCGTCACCAGCAGATCATTCCCGAAGCGCTCAATAAATGCTGCTTGGCCAAACTTTTCCGAGTTCCACCCATTACGCATGTGCAGCCGAAACTGTGCCGGCTCGCCTGGCAGAATCTCGATCACCCCCCGCTCATCACCAATTCGCACATGCTCAATCCGCGAGCCTTGCTCAAGTGTGATTGAACCCATCGGCGCAGGGCGAGACCACACCAGCCAAACTCCCAGACCAATCAGACCCAGCATGGCAACAAAAGGTCCAATTTTCATCGACCGATCTCCCTGCCCGTCACAGGCCTGCGCCTTTTGCGCATATACCTGACCGCAAAGCAGTCAATCAGCCCGGGTAGAGCGCGTTTGGTGATGCCCATGCCATACTTTGTCTCGCCCGCGACCCGAGGCCGATGGTTCACCCGCATCTCCACAACCTCATACCCCATGTGCTTGACAGTTGCAGGAATAAACCTGTGCATCCCCTTGAACTCCAAAGGCAGCTTCAGCCCAATCTCGCGCTTCATCAACCGAAGTGAACACCCCGTATCACGAATCGTGTCGCTGAGAATCAACCTGCGGAACATGCGCCCCACACGAGAACCAACCTTGCGAACCACATTGTCACGCCTGGCGTAGCTGCGATCACCCTGGATCATGTCCGCACCGGTTTGATCAATCAGTTTCAACATTGCAGGCAGATCCGCTGGATCGTTCTGCAAATCCGCATCAAGCACCGCGATCAACTCGCCATGCGTTGCCCGAAACCCTGCATGAAACGCTGCTGACTGACCATTGCCACTTCCTGCAGGCGTGTTGCACATCGACACACATCTGAGCCAAGGCCGCTCAGCCATCAGTTCAACAACCTTTTCACCTGTCCCATCAGTCGAACCATCGTCCACAATGATGAACTCAAAGGCTATCCCCTGCATCGCATCGCCAACCTGCCTGACCAACTCAGGCACATTCTCAAACTCATTGTGCGCTGGCGCGACCACCGACACACGAATCCGAGATTGATCATCTGCCCCGCTGCATTCTTGAGCATCCTTTGCCATGAGGTGACAATAGCCGATTCGCTGAGCTGTGGACCAACTACGCCTCAATCTAATCACCAGTTCTACAGCGAAAGCTGCAATGCAGAATCACGCCTGACCCAAAGTTCCCGATTGAAAAGGGTTACAAGGGATCAACATGATCAGACAAAAAAACTGCCCCCGTCACATGACAGAGGCAGTTTATGGTTATCTATCGTTCAGGCAAACTCAGCCATCATTATGGATGGTTATGGCCTTCGTGTCCCGTCGCGTCAGGCTGAGCAGCAGGCTCTGCTTCAGGTGCCACTTCAGGCGTTGCTTCGGCTGCTGGCTTGTGCTGAACACTCATCACTTCGATATCAAAGTAGAGCGTGGCATTGGGCCCGATCTTGGCTCGCGGGTTGCCCTGCTCGCCATAGGCCACCGGCCCGGGAATCACCAGCTTGCGGTGCAGCCCGACCGAAACTCCCTGCATCCCCGTGTTCCAGCCCTGAATCATCTGACCAGGCCAGGGGAATGTGAACGGATCCGGTGGCACATGATCAAACGATGAATCAAACTTGTTGCCATCGCCCGTCAAACCTGTGTAATGCACGCTGATCTGGTCGCCTTCTACAGCCACATCGCCATCACCTTCATAAAAATCGATCACAAGTACATCATCAGCCAGACGCTGAAGCACAGCAGTGGGCTCTGCGCGATTGAATGTATACCGCATGCCCTCCTCAGAACCCCAGGCGATCGAGCCATCCGCTGCAAACCCGCGATCCACACTCTCAATGCTGTCAGGCATGATCGTGATCTCGCTTGTCATCTCAACAGCATTGCCCGTGCCCGTGGGATACGGGTAAGGCGTTCGGCCCGTCCAGCCATTGCCTTCCTGCTCAAGCGTGATGTCGAGTGTCGCAATCAGATCCGTACCTGAAAGCTCGGGAAAACTCTCCGGTGCCAGCCAAAGACCCGTCAGCACAGGCATCAACCCGATGCGAAACTCATAAGTCCGAAGCCGAAGCTCACTGTCGTGATACCGATAGACCTGAAAAATCGCCTGGCGATACGGTGCATGCGAAGCATCCGCCCGGGCAAGCTCAATATACAGTGCGTTATCAACACCCTTCACCGTGATGGGCGCAATGTTCATCACAAGATCAACGCTCTCTTCGCCATCAGCACCGGGCACACCAGCTGAGGTCTTCCACGACCCGGTCAGCATGTCCAGAACGCCCTGGATATCGGGGCTGCTGGTGGCCATCGCCACAGCTGTTGATTCGCGCTGCATATTCGCTTCAGTCATTGCCAGGGCTTGGCCTGCACACATCGTCAGCCCCCCAGCCAGCATCATTCCACACCAAGTCTTTTTCATATTCAAAGCAAAATCTCCCAATTGGATAGTTCTGTCGAGTAAGTATAACGCCTCAGCCCAACTTCGTTCAGACGAGTTCCCTTTATGCAAGATCCGGGAACATCTTCTGCACTGTCGCTACAAGATCCATCACATGCTGAGCAGACTCATTAAACAGATTCTGCTCGTCCTCAGCCATCTTGAACTCGATGACCTTCTCTACGCCGCCCGCCCCAAGCACCGCAGGCACACCCACAAAGTAGCCATCCACGCCAAACTGGCCACTCAGATAGGCTGCACAGGGAATGATGCGTTTCTTGTCCTTTACAATTGCCTCAGCCATCTGCACCGAACCGCTTGCTGGTGCATAGTACGCGCTGGTTCCCATAAGTTTGACGATTTCGCCACCACCGACTTTGGCACGATCCACGCACGCTTGAATCTTCTCCGCAGACAGCAGATCACTCACAGGCACGCCATGCACGCTCGTCAGTCTCACCAAAGGCACCATGTCATCGCCATGCCCGCCTAAAAGCAGTGCCTGCACATCCTCAACTGAACACCCGATCTCCCAGGCAATGAAAGTGCTGAACCTTGCCACATCCAGCGCACCCGCCTGCCCCACAACCTTGGAGTGCTCAAACCCTGATGCCTTCCATGCGGTAAAGACCATCGCATCCAGCGGGTTGGACACCACAATGATGACCGAGTCCGGCGCATACTCTGCAATCTTCTCAGAGACACTCCGCACAATCTTCACATTGGTCTCGATCAGATCATCCCGGCTCATGCCAGGCTTGCGAGGCAACCCCGCGGTCAAAATCACCACATCAGACCCAGCGATGTCCTTGTAATCGCTCGTGCCGATAACGCTGGCATCAAAGCCTTCGATCGGGCCACAGCACGCCAGGTCGATCGCTTTGCCTTGCGCCACACCAACCCTGTCAGGAATGTCCACCAGCACGACATCGCCAAGCTCTTTGCTGGCTGCCCAGTGAGCGCAAGTTGCGCCGACATTTCCTGCTCCAATAACGCTGATCTTTGCTCGCCTGGGCATGGTTCTTTCCCTTTCAAATAACGCTTATATATAGTTCCTGCTGTATTACTCACAGCCGGGGATCATCCTAGTCGTCCACGCTGGGATTTTCGTTCTCATCACCATCCGTTTCCGTCAGATCAATCACCTCAAGAACAGCCTGCAACCCGCCCGCCCGCATCGGTAGCGTCACAGGTTGAACCTCGCCCCCCATCATCGCAGCCACCAGCAAAGGCTGACCCGCCAAAGGCTCACCACTCAAATCCCAAAGCTCATCTCGTACCGGACCACCCTTGCCAAAATCAAACCGCCGATACGCCTGGCGAGGCCGAAGCGTCGCCATCGGCCCGCTGTCCCCACCATCAGCCTCATCCCCGCCATCCTCCCCCACCCCACGACCCAGAAACACCGACACCAGCGGACACACCACACTGACCAGTTCAGCATCATTCAGATCCAGGCACCGCACCACACACGCCACGCACCCCCGAAACAGGTCAACACCAGGCACAGGCACAAAGAGATCCCCTTTGAACCCCGCCATCTGGAGTGCTCCGATCAGATCCGCTGGATGGCCAACACGCAGTCGATCCCCATCCACCACCCATTCCAGCCCCCAGGCCTGCACCCGCTTGATCGCACATCTTGCATCACTCATCAGCTCGACGATCTCATCGGGCAGCACACCATCATCCCAGATCGCTGCAAGCCGGGCTATATGACGATCAACCCCCACACTGGCCCGATCGATGCTGCTGGCCCAGTCTTCTGGGTCAAGCAGATCAAGCTCATTGAGCGCATGTGTGATCGCCTGGAGTCCGATCACATCTGCCACCGCCCGTTTCCACCGCCCCGGCTCGCCCTCAGCTGGCAACGCCACGGCAGATCGCGCAAAATCGGTCCATCGCCCCAGCAGAATTGCCCAAGTCAGCTTCGTGTCTGCTTTCACTCTGAAACCTCATGTTTATTATGTTCGTAAAATGTTTGCATGTTGCCTCTCAAGTTCACGACAGCGTAGACCTTACGATCAGACTCGGCTTCCCACTTTGACATCCCTGGCCACTCAACTTGGCAAATTTTTCTCTATTTCCTTGCAGCGACCAGATTTGCGTGTCTATTTCAATGGTCAGCACATGAAGGTGGTCCAGCGTCGGGCCACTGGGGGATAACTAAAAACAAGAGGGTACATCATGTCCTGTTTCAAAACTTTGATTTCGTCAGCTTTGGCTTTTACTGTCTTGACTTCCACCGCTTCTGCCGGCGGAGTTGGGCCTTTGTTCCTGGCAACCAACGGCAACACGCTCTATCGGGGCAATATCGGAGGGATCGTTGAAACCTTCCCCATTACCGATGTCATCACCGGTCTTTCTCTTGCTCCTGATGGACGAATCTTCGCTTCCAGTTCAACCGTTGTCGAAGGCGGTTCCACACTTGAAATCTACGAACTCCTCAATGTGTTCAGCGAAGCACCAACAATCGTTACACTCTCAGACCAACTGCCCTTCAGCTTCTCAGCAATCGATTTCGTAGGCGAAACGCTCTATGGCTTCCGCAGTACCGACAACGCCCTGTACACAATCGATACCAATACATTCCAGGCAACACTCGTAGGTGACACCCTGCTCGGCACCGGCAGTGCAGGTGGCGCTGGGTATGACCCCTTCAACGACACTCTTTACCTCGGCGTCAACTCCAATGACTCGCTCTACACGGTCGACTACAACCCCGCCCCCGGTGCAGACCCCGTCGCCACACTCGTCGGAAGCTTCGGCATCGATGCCATGCTTGACGGCTTTGATTTCAACAATGGCTCTCTGTACGCAGCAATCCAGGACAGCACAGGCCTCTTCACGCTGGGCAGCATGGACACCCAGACTGGTGCGTACTCATCGATCATGACACTTGATGCTCAGCCCGCGGGCGGCGCTGTCGGGCTTGTCATCATCCCCTCCCCCCCTGCGGTTTCCTTAGGTCTCCTTGCCCTGCTCGGAGTCAACCGCAGACGACGCTGATCGTTGGCTCTCCCCAACAGTATAAAGCTTAACGATCCCACCTTTTGAGAATGCCCTTCCCGATCCGCCCGGGGGAGGGCTTTCTCTTTTTTTGCCCAAAATGAGAAAACCCCAGTCGTCAAACTGGGGTTTTCCTGGAATTGAAAAGTAGGGTTTCGTCTTATCAACGGCGACGACGCACAGCGGCAAGACCCGCCAGCGAAAGAATCGCCAAACTCCCTGGAGTGGGAATAACCTCGCCATTAACCTGAACGGAAATACCATCAAAGGGTGCATCAAAGAAGCCGCCACCACTGTTGATGAAAAGTTGAACAAAGGCACCTTCGTAAGGACCTGCACCAGGCAGTTCCATATCAACCGCGCCCCCTGAAGTGCCATCAAAGGTGCCGTTCACATTGCTCGTCAATGTCACATTGTTGAGCATGCCTGCAAAGAAGGCGATGCCTCCAATGCCCGCTGAAGTCCAAGTACCCGAGATGTCACCCTGAATGGTGTCGCCATCAATATCTGTCAGGACGAATCCACCTGCACCAGAAGCCAGTTGGCCTCCGAGGCTGGTCACATCAATGGTGATCTCAACACTCGCTGCGGTCGGCCCAAAGGCCAGACCCGCTGCAAACGCTGCTGTTCCACCGACTGAATCCAGCCGAGTCACATCGCCACTGGTGCTGAATGCAGCATTATCAACCGCGACTGCATGGAATGCCGACCCATCAAACGAGCCCGAAAGATCTGTATAGCCAAAGCTGAGCAGCACATCTGCATTGGCAGAAGTACCAACAGCAAGCCCCGCAGCAGCTGCAATGATCGCGCACACATTTTTCATGTTCATATCCTCAATCCTCCCGTTTGCCGAATGGCAAATCTTTATCCCTATGCCGATTAATCTCCCTCAGACATCGGCTTACAGCAATATAGCGGAAACCCCATACACGATTCAAGCCCTTTCAAGCAAAATGGTCAAAACTATCTCCAATTCGTGCAAATATTGCTCATACACCGTTGTTATCGGAGGAATAAGCACCAAAAACAGCTCGTATCATCTTGGCTTTTCAAAACTTATCTCTCTCATGCTATAAAGTTGCTCAAAAGGCATGTTATCTATATCTATAAAAAGACCCCCGGGCATGGTGGGGGTTCGCCCGGGGGAAGGGGAGGCCGAGCTTTGCCGCATTGCGTGTGTGAACGCTGGGCAAGCTCGACCTGGTGGTGACATCTGGTAAAGTTTCAACTACAGCCGAAGGCTGCATTCATAATGCCACACTCCCGATAATCATCTTCTCAGCCTCATGCCGGGCATGACTCAGCTGCACCCCATGCTGTTGCCGCAGTTCAGACACTTGTAGCAGGTGCCGTTGCGAACCGTGATCTCCCCACACACATCGCAAGGCGGCGCATCGCCCATACTTTCCATCGCAGCTGATAACGCTGTCACCTGTGTCGCCCGGCCACCGTTGACAGTCGTCTCCTCGACGATCTGGATCGACTCGGCCCGGTATGCATTGACGACCGTTCTGGATGCCAAAGCCCCCACCGCCCCGCTGCCGCCCCCACTTGGCTCGACACCCCGCACTACGGTCTGTTGAGATGATGATGTACCGCCCTGTGATTTTGGATCGCTCCACGAACGCGTCTCCTTATTCTGCTTTACATTTGCATCTGCCTGGCCAGAAGATCGACTGGTCTGCTCACGCCGTCTTGGTGTGTTCGCTTCGCGATACCCATCAATAAACTGGATCCCAAGCCAGCGGAAGATGTAATCAACCAGACTCTTGGCAATGGGAATATCCGGGTTCATCGTCATGCCCGAAGGCTCAAATCGCTGATGTGTAAACTTCTTGATCAGGCTCTCCAGTGGCACCCCATACTGAAGGGCCACACTCGTCGCTGTCCCCAGCGAATCCATCAACCCCCCAATCGTCGAGCCTTCCTTGGCCATCGTAATAAACAACTCGCCGGGCATCCCGCTCTCATACATCCCAACCGTCAGATACCCTTCGTGCCCCGCAACATTGAACTTGTGCGTGATCGAACTTCGAGTATCCGCAAGCCTGCGACGCATGGGCCGATGCACAATCTGAACCCGCTCAGATGTGACAGCCTCTTCATCACCCGCTGCCACAGCCAACGCCACACCTGCAACCGCACCCGCAACCTCATCAAGCGCATCGGCTTCACCAGCATCCTGAGCATCTTCATCACTCAACGAAACATCAGATGCTGTATTCAAAGGCTGACTCAACTTGCACGCATCGCGATACAACGCATTAGCTTTGAGACCAAGCTCCCAACTCAGCCGATAGCATGCGTCGATCTGTTCCACCTTCGCTTCGTGAGGCAGGTTGATCGTTTTGGAGATCGCGCCGGAAATAAACGGCTGACACGCAGCCATCATCCGGATATGACCCTCTGCAGCAATGAGCCGCTTGCCCAGCTTTCCGCAGGTACTGGCACAATCAAACACCGACAAATGCTCATCGAGAATATGCGGAGCACCTTCGATCGTCTGTGTGCCACAGATCAATACATTCAGCGCTTCAATCTGCACGCTGGACAAACCCAGTGCCTTGAGAACATTGAATCCAGACTCTTCACGAGCCTTGGCAGGGTCGATGCCCAGCCTTTTCAGTGCCTCATCTCCCAGCGTCCAAACGCCAAAGGCAAACGAAAGCTCAAACACGCCCGGCAGCATCGCTGTCGCCGCTTCAAGATCCGCATCGTTCATTCCCCGGCCACGAAGCCACTGGCCAAACGACTCACCCGCCTGAGCATGCACCACACCCGCAGGCATCTGAACATCCAGATGCAACTCGCCCAGAATCCACCTGATGATCTCGTCAACCTGCCCCTTTGCATACCCCAGCCCGCTTAGTGCTGACGCCACCGAGGCATTGACGATCTTGAAGTACCCGCCCCCAGCCAGTTTTTTGAACTTGACCAGCGCAAAGTCAGGCTCAACACCCGTGGTATCACAGTCCATCAAAAGACCAATGGTCCCCGTCGGTGCTATCACCGTCACCTGGGCATTGCGATACCCATGCTCCTTGCCCAACTCTTGCGCATCGTCCCACACCCTGGTTGCCCGAGTAAACAGCTCGCCCGCATTGCTCAGCTTGCTCGCACAACTCTGCAATATCGTGTGATCAATCGGCACTGGTGCAATCGACAAGCCTTCATATTCACCTGAATCACGCGAAACCCCCATCGCTGCCCGCCGATGGTTTGCTATCACACGCAGCATGTCCTGCTGATCTGCTTCATATCCCGCAAACGCCCCATGCTCCTCAGCCATCAACGCGCTCATCCGATACGACCGCCCACACATCAGCGCACTGACCACCCCGCAGATCGCCCGGCCCTCTTTGCTGTCGTATGCAATCCCTGCGCGCATCAACATCGCGCCCAGATTGGCAAACCCCAAGCCCAGCGTGCGATAACGATAACTCAGCGCTGCGATCCGCTCACTCGGGAACGATGCCATCAACACGCTGATCTCAAGCACCACCGTCCACAAGTCCACTGCGTGCTCAAACCCTTCGACATCAAATGATCGCGTCGAGCCATCCCAGAACTTCATCAGGTTGATCGATGCCAGATTACACGCGGTGTCGTCCAGGAACATGTATTCGCTGCACGGGTTTGACGCGTTGATCCGTCCTGCACTTGGGCATGTGTGCCAACCGTTGATCGTGGTGTCAAACTGTACACCCGGGTCTGCGCAGCGCCACGCCGCGTAACACACATCATTCCAAAGCTCTTTGGCTCGATAGGTCCGGGCAACTTCGCCCGTCGTCCGAAAACGCGTTTCCCAGTCACCATCTGCATCCACAGCCTCGAAAAACGCATCTCCAATACGCACAGAGTTGTTTGAGTTCTGTCCCGAAACCGTCGCATACGCCTCGCCGTTGAAGTCGTAGTCCAGATTCAACCCCAGCCTCTGGGCTGTTTCACCAATTGTTTCAGGATCGTTGGCGCTAGCGTGCTGACCTGCAATCTGGCGCATGCCTTGGACCATGGCTGCCACTTTGATCTCTTCTCGCACCTTCCAGTTCACGAAGGTGCTGATATCAGGATGGTCCATATCCAGGCACACCATCTTGGCAGCCCGGCGTGTTGTTCCGCCGCTCTTGATCGCACCCGCAGCCCGATCGCCGATGCGCAGCCAACTCATCAGCCCGCTGGACTTGCCCCCGCCACTGAGCTTTTCACCTTCTGCCCGCAAACTCGAAAAGTTCGACCCCGTGCCCGAGCCATACTTGAACAGCCGAGCCTCTCGCGTCCACAGATTCATGATCCCGCCTTCGTTAACGAGATCATCACTCACCGATTGAATAAAGCACGCGTGAGGCTGAGGATGCGTATACGCATCTTCAGATCGGCAAACTTCGCCCGTCCCGGGATCACAGTAATAGTGCCCCTGCGAGGGGCCACTGATCCCATAGGCACTGTTCAACCCGGTGTTGAACCATTGCGGGCTGTTGGGCGCAGCCATCTGATTAATGAGCATGTACTTCAGCTCATCCTCAAACGCCTGGGCGTCCTCAGCTGAGTCAAAGTATCCGTGCTCCTGCCCCCACTTGCACCAGCACCCTGTCAGCCTGGAAACCACCTGCTTGACACTTCGTTCAGGACCCGTGATCGCATGGCCCTGTGAATCCAGCCTGGGGCTTCCATCGCTATCAAGCTGAGGCACACCCGCCTTGCGAAAGTACTTGCTCACCATGATGTCAGTCGCCAGCTGACTCCACGATGCAGGAACCTCCGCATCATTCATTTCAAACACAACCGACCCATCAGGATTCGATATCTTCGATGACCGCACCGTCCATTGCACAGCCTCGAATGGATCCTGACCCACTGTTGTCCACTTCCGTGTGACCTTCATCTAAGTACGCCTCTTCTTACCAAAATCGTCCTTGAAACTCCGCAAACAAACAACATATGAGCCCAAACGCTCACCAGCACATCATGCCTCAAACTGCTAATCAACCTTGGGCAGCGTCAGCCCCGCCTGATCCTGATACTTCCCGCCCTTGTCCGCGTAACTCTTTTCACACACTTGATCCGCTTTGAGAAATATCAACTGTGCAATCCCCTCACCTGCATAGACCCGTGCGGGCAAAGGCGTGGTGTTGGAAATCTCCAGCGTCACCTTGCCTCGCCACTCCGGCTCGAGCGGCGTCACATTAACAATGATCCCGCACCTGGCATAGGTGCTCTTGCCCACACAGATCACCAGTACATCCCGAGGCACCTCCAGATACTCAACCGTCTCACACAACGCAAACGAGTTGGGAGGCACAACCACATGGTCACGACCCAGCGCTTCGCAATCAACCTCGACCATCATCTCATCAGAAAACGCTTTGGGATCAACCACCGTCGTCCCGCCATTGATCGGCGTGGGTGTGAAGATCTTGAACCGCCCCCCGACACGCACATCGTACCCATAGCTGGATACGCCATACGAAATCCGCGAAGGCCTCTTGACCGACGCTTCAAAGGGCTTGATATCCACCATTGCCCGAATCTGAGAGTCACATAACACGCCCACCGCACGCACTCCTTTTTTCCACGCCCATCCCCCTCAAATCAACCCGAATCCCCCTCTCTCTCAACCACCACTCACCACACGATCACACACAGATAGCGCCATGCATCAAAACCAATGCAAGTACACATTAAGCCTGTCAAACATAATACACAAGCCGAACAAACAAGAAGGTTTTCCTTGAAGACATACAGCATACACCACTACAGATCGTGTCTGCAAGCCGTTGATCCCCAAAATACAGATCTTTTAATGTGAATAACCTGTCTCTAAAACCGAAAATACAGACCACACAAGCAGTTACCTCGCAAAACTTTTTGTAACCCTTCTCGTTTTACCTGGTTAGCATTCTAATCGGTCCGTTGAACACTCTTTTGCCATTGCGCATCTGTAACCACTTATTTATTCTGTTCTTTGCATCCATTGACCACTTCCCTGCGAATCAGCGCGATCGAAAACCATGCTCAGCCAGCCGCTGCGGGTTGTGCACAAAACGCTTCACTCACGACACCAGAGGCTGCGCAAAACGCCACCTACAATCACAGCTCATGCTCAAAGTTGCAAGGATCCCTCGCATGTCCATCACCACCCGCTCCTTCATCCTGTTCAGTCTCGGGTTCGCAGCTTTTGTTGCCATGCTGACCTCTGTCGGCTGTGGCACCGGCGAGAAACCCCGCCAGCGTGCACGATCTGTTCAAGTTGTCACAAAGAACTACCCCGATGTCCTGAGAGGCACCGTTGTCGCTGAAACAACCATGCGTGGCATTCAGCCCGTCATTGTTTCAGGCTATGGCGTTGTCGTAGGCCTCAACAACACCGGTGGCGGACAGGTTCCCGAACGCATCTCGCTCCAGATCGAACAGGAAATGGGCAAACGAGGCATCTCCAGAACCAGCAACGCCCTTCAAGGTACAGCCTACGAAAGCATGACCCCCCGGCAAATGCTCCGCGACCCCAGCGTCTCCATTGTGCTTGTCCAGGCTGCCATACCGCCGGGGCTACCCGACGGCGAATCCTTTGATGTCTATGTTCGCACCCTCTCAGGCTCAGGCACAACTTCGCTCGAAGGCGGCATCCTCTGGACCACAGACCTTCGCCTCGGACCACCCACCGCACTCGGAGGCACCAAAACACGCATCATCGCTTCGGCCCGTGGTCCCGTCTTTATCAACCCCTTCCAGGATCCCGCTTCAGATCTCAGCACCATCACCCAGACCACTGGCCGAATCTTCGATGGGGGTTCCATCACGCATGAACTTGAACTCACGCTCATGCTCGACAATCCTTCGCATGTTCGCGCCAGGTCAATCGTTTCAGCTATCAACTCCCGCTTCCCGCCCGGCCCAGGGGATCAGGGACAAACCGCAAGAGGCCGTGATGATCGCTTTATCTCCATTCGTGTGCCCAACGCCTTTCGCAGCGAAATGCAGTCGTTTGTCAACCTCGTGCGTTACCTCCAGATCGACCAGACCGCTCCAAAACGACACGCAAAGCGTTACACGCAAGCCCTCATTGATCAGCCCTGGCTTGCAGAAGAACTCGCATGGTGCCTGCAGGGGCTCGGCCCCGTCTCCAAGGGTTTCCTTCGCGAGCTCTACGACCACAGCGAACTGATCCCCCGCATGGCTGCTCTCCGTGCTGGCGCTGGTCTGGGAGATCCAGAAACCGCTGAACCCCTGTACCAGTTGGCTGTCTCAGGGCCTGCCTACCTCAGATCCGTCGCTGTGGAGTTTCTGACTGACTTGCCTGCTGGTCCCAAGGTTGATCAATGGCTCCTGGATCTTGTCAATGACAACGATCTGGAAGTCCGTGTCGCAGCTTATGAAGCATTGGCAACCCGTGCAGAACGCGTGCAATTAAACCGCATGATCCGGGCTCAGCTCTCAGCAGGGCAAGGCTCATCCACCAGCCTTCACGCGATGCGCCTGGCTGCAGAATCCCGCCTGACAGGCAATACTCTTCAGCGTGTCCAGAGAAGCCTTGTCACCGGCAAGTTCCTGCTTGATATCGTCCCTTCATCCAGACCCACCGTCTACATCACCCAGCAAGGCGTTCCCAAGATCGTCATCTTCGGCAGCGATATCGCTCTGAAAAGACCCACTCTCGCCTCGGCATGGTCAGATCGGCTCATGCTGGATCTGCCTTCAGAATCAGGCACCAAAGCCCGCATCTGGTACAAGGACTATCGCACTGGCAAAGTCATCATCGACCAGGTCAATCCGAGGCTCACCGATCTGATCGCATTCCTCTCTCACACACCCACCCCCGAAGATCCCCGTACAGGTCTGGGGCTTTCTTATGCTGAGGTCGTCGGCGCTCTGTATGAACTTGAAAAAGCCGGTGCCATTCCCGCAGCCTTTGCCACTGAGCAGGATCGCCTGATGGCTCAGCTTGCCAAGGCTTCCAAGCCCGTTGAAACCCGCGTCAGACCCGAGACTGAAACTGACCGCGACGACCGCCCCCTCTATGAGCAACTCGAAGATTATCAACTTCCGGAAGTCACCGATGAGCAAAAACGCAAATCCAGAATCGTGCCTCTGGGTGGAAACACGCAGAACAATCCATAACCAGACTCGTATCCGGCCCCAATCTGCTGTATCATGTTCTTGATGTGCTGCCCATGTGTTTTTCAATGGATCGACACTCGGTGTGTCGATCTGTTTTTAGGCAGGACACGCGCTGTAGCCCCCCTCGTGCAGCGCCTTGAACCCCCAGCAGGATGCTGGGAACGCCAGGCCCACGCGCTTGACGCGACATGGAGGTTGCATGCGGTTATCTAAGCTGACACTCTCAGGGTTCAAATCCTTCGCTGATCGAACCCAGTTCACCTTTGACCAGTCCGTCACCGGCATCGTCGGTCCCAACGGCTGCGGCAAGTCAAACATCGTCGATGCCATCAAATGGGTCCTCGGCGAACGATCCAGCAAAAGCCTCCGTGGCAAAGAAATGATCGATGTCATCTTCGCAGGCTCAGCGGGCAGAAAACCCCTCGGTCTCGCCTCGGTTACACTCACCTTTGACAACCCCATCATTGCCCAGGATGCATCAGACTCTCATCATGATAAGACCTCAGGCCACGCATTAGAAAATGGCGTGACTTGGGCAACCACAAAACGCCGAACCCTGCCCATTGATGCTGAAGAAGTCGATGTTGAGCGCAAGCTCTTTCGCGATGGCACCAGCCATTACCTCATCAACAACAAGCGTGTCAGGCTTCGCGACATCCGTGAACTCTTTCTGGATACCGGTGTGGGTGCTGATGCGTACTCCATTATTGAACAGGGCAAGGTTGATGCCATGCTCTTGTCGAATCCTCAGGAACGCCGCACCATCTTTGAAGAGGCTGCTGGCATTGCCCGCTACAAGCAGCGCCGCGTTGAAGCTCAGCGCAAGCTCGAACGCACCGAGGTCAACCTCACCCGCACACGCGAGCAACTCGCCTCTACTGACCGTAGACTTCGCATCGTCAAAGGCCAGGCCTCCAGAGCAAGGCGTTTTCTCGAGCTGGACCAGGAACGCTCTGCTCTGCGCATGACGCTGTCCTTTGATGAATACGACGACCTGCGTCAAAGGCTCGATGGCCTCACCTCACGCATCGCTGACCTTGAACAAACCCGCCAAAAAGCATCCGAAGCGCTCGCCCAGCTCGAATCCGCCCATCAGGATGCTGAGATTCACCTCCAGAAACTTCAGCATCAGCACAAGGAACTCGAGCATGCCAAACTCCAGGCTCTGCATGACGAGCAATCCAGCCTTCAGAAAAAGCAGATGACCCAGCGGGCCATCCAGGATGCCCGGGAACGCACCCGGATCGATCAGCAAAGACTCGAAGAAACCCTCAGCCGCATCCAGAAGATCCAGTCTGACCTGCAGGACGCTGCGGACCAGGTTGCAGCTCTCTCTGAGCAAGTTGCTGATGCTGAGCGCGATCTGCGGCAAACTTCTGAAGCCAGAGCAGCCATTCTCGAACAGCTCAACGATCAACGCTCAAAGCTCGCAGAATACAGATCCGCAGCAGCACGCATCGACCGCGAACGCGCAACCCTTCTTGCATCACAACAAGCAGACCAGCGCCGAGTCGATTCCATCGACGAACAGATCTCCGCTCTGCACGCCAAAGCCCAGTCCTTCCAGAGCGAGTTTCAGGATCATTCAGCTTCACTCAAAGCCTCCGAAGATCAGATCACTTCACTACAAACCCAGTTGACAAGTCTGGATCAACAGCTCGTCGAGCACGATGCCCGTGAGCAAAGTCTTTCAGCAGATCAGAGGCAACTTTCCAGCCGCGTCTCTGAACTGGACGAAACCGCCATTCGGCTTGATGCCAGACGCTCCACGCTGCAGGAACTGGTCGATTCACGCCAATCACTTGGCAAAGCTGTCCGCCATGTGCTTGATTGCAAAGCCTCAAACCAGGGCTTTGAAAGCATCATCGCACCCTTGGCCGATCTGATCGAAACCGACTCCGCTCATGCTGCAGCCATCGAAGCAGCATTAGGTGCCACACTCACCAGCCTCGTTGTCCAATCGCTCTCGGATCTACCCGATGCCGAGGCGCTCAAGCAACTCCCAGGGCGTGTTGGCTTCCTGCCCATCCATGCACCATGCACCCAGATCCTGCCCGCAGAGCTTCCTGCACAGGTACTCACCAGCAGCAGGGTCACGCCTTTGCGTCAAGTCATCTGGGCCAATCAGCGCAACACTCAGGACATCCCAGATCTGGATCAGCTGCTCGATCGGCTGCTTGCAGGTCTATATCTGGTGCAGGATCTTGATGCAGCCTTGCTCTTGGCTGCGGCTCTGCCAGAAAACGCATCGTCCATCCGCTTTGTGACGCAAGATGGCACCGTGCTCAGCTCCTCAGGCGTGGTGTGGACAGGTCCCATGTCCGGCGAGGATGCCTCAGGCGTGCTGGGCCAGAAAAGTGAACTTGCTGAACTGCACAAAGAATTGTCTGCCATTCAAGACCAGTTGGAAACTGAAAGATCCAGACTCCAGGCTGCGGATTCAGAAGTTGCCAGACTCGCTCAGGAAAAAGCCGGGTTTCAGTCTCAACACACCGAGCGTCAGCGTCTGCTCCTTGCTGAACAAACCCGGTGTGATCAGATCAACATGGCGATCGCCCGCCTGGAGCGCGAACGCGAAGGGATCAGCGAAGAAACCGCCCAGCTTCGTGTTCGCAAGGTCACACTGGAACGAGAGTGTGCTGAGCTTGTTCAGCGGGCTGAGAAGTTGGCAGGCCTGCACGATGAACAACAAGCCAAAGCTGAGATAATCGAAACCCAGATCACCAAAGCTGACCATCGCATTGAAGCTGCCACCGAGCAGATGACCACTGCCCGAGTGCGTGTCGGTCAGCTTGGAGAACAGCTCAGCTCTGCGCGTCGCGAACGCCGACGCCTTGAAGCTGCGTTTGAAGAATCTTCACGCCAGAAAGAAAACCTCACCAACCATATGCTCCAGGCTCAAACCCAAAGAGCTGAACACGAACAATCACTCGCATCAATCGACCTGGCCATCACTGAAGCGCGTGAAACCGGGCAACAGCTCGAAGCACAAACTCAGCAACTCGTCACCAATCTGGCCAGCGCAAAAGAGCGGGCAGATGAGTTTTCCCGCCGCGTCGGGCAAGCCCGTCAGCAGGCCAAGATCATCGAGCGAGACTGGCACAGCGTCGAAGTTGCTCGGCGTGAGCTGGAAATCAAACGCGAAGCCCTCGAAGAACGCACCGCAGAGGAACTCGCTATCGATCTGGCAGGCGATTATTTTGAATACTGCGCTGTCATGGCAAGCGGCGATGTCCTTCGCATCGAACATGCTCCTGCAAAGGCGTGCATTCAGGAACTTCGCACCCAGATCAAATCGCTCGGCAATGTCAACCTCGATGCCATCGATGAAGAACAAACCCTGGCCCAGCGCAACGAAGACCTTATCAAGCAAGTTGCCGACATCGACGATGCCCGCGTGAAGCTCATCGAGCTCATCGATCAACTCAACCTTGCTTCCAGAGAGCGCTTCGGCGAGGTCTTTGAACGCATCAGCGAACACTTTGCAGGTCGCGATGGCATGTTCCGCAAGCTCTTTGGTGGCGGGCGTGCAGAAATCCGTCTCATGCCTCTGATCAAAGAAGTTCAGACCGATCAGGGCATCCAGAAAGTTCAGACCGATGAAATCGATCTGCTCGAATCGGGCATCGAGATCATCGCTAAACCCCCGGGAAAAGAACCCCGCTCTATAAATCAGCTCTCAGGCGGCGAAAAAACCCTCACCGCGGTCGCCCTCCTTCTTGCGATCTTCAAGTCCAAGCCCTCGTGCTTCTGCATCCTCGACGAAGTTGATGCCGCTCTGGATGATGCCAATGTCGATCGCTACTGCTCGGTCGTGCGAGATTTCGCATCCTCCAGCCACTTCATCGTCATCACCCACAACAAACGAACCATGCAGGCTGCCGACCGCCTCTATGGCATCACCATGCAGGAAAAAGGCGTTTCCAAACGCGTCAGTGTGCGCTTTGATCAGGTCAAAACCGATGGCTCGATCAAGCCTTCCGCCCTCAAAGCTGACGAAACCGCCCCACCACCTCCACCACCCCCGGAAGCTGTCCAAAGCGAAGCCTCCGAAAACCAGGGCTCACTCCGCCAGTCGCTGGCCAACATGAGGCAGGAATCTCAAATCACCTCGCCCACAAAAATGTAAAAAAAGCTCTCGAATGGAGAGAGCCTTTTTCACAGGAGGAGAAAGAAGAAACACTGCGTTTGGTACCCCACTGGTACGACACCTCCTCGGGGCAAGTTCGTCACCCATGCAAACTCCGCCGTTTTTTTCTCACTCCCCACCCCCACCCCACCCCCACCCCACCCCCCTCCCAGCCCCCTCCCAGCCCTCGTTGCTTATTCATCATCGGTTATCAGACGACACAAATAAAAACCCCGACGCGATGCCGGGGTGTGAATCTTTCTCAAAATAAATGCACTCGCCGGGTCAGCCTGCGATGCTGGTGACCTTGACAGAGGTATAGCGTTGGCGATGCCCTGTCTTTCTGCGGTAGCCTTTCTTGGCCCGGAACTTGTAGATATAAAGCTTTTTGCCTTTGATCATGGGATCCACGATCTCAGCCTTCACACTGGCACCATCAACATATGGCGTGCCCAGCTTGGCTTCTCCGCCCTCATCGCCAACAATCAGCACCTTGTCAAAGGTGATCGCATCGCCAGCTTCTGCGTTGCCTTGCTTGAACAGATCGATCAGGATCTCCTCGCCCTGTTCAACCCTTCGCTGGCCACCTGATTCTTCAATAATTGCGTACATAGCTTTGGACCCTTCTTCGGACACCATCTCAGTGGCACGATTGTTGGCACCATCGCCCCCCAAAGCAAGCTCCACTACCCTCTTACCCCATGTAATCCCGTTAGTGGTTCACTTTAAACCCAAGCCCTGATCGGGCTTACTTACAGATGAGTTCACTATTCATCAGAGTATATCTGGGTCATGAACAACAAGCGAGACCAGAAAGTAAGCTGTTCGTTCGGTTTTCAATCTACAGGATCTATGTTGACAACTCCTAATTCAACGATTTTTTGCGCAACAGCGTAAACATCTTTTTTACTACGCTCTTTGCGAATACCCGCAGCCACAAACAGGACCCTGATGTGAACAAAAACATCGCCATTAGCAATATCTTCCTCTTCTACTGAATAAACTGCGCGATACCTGGCGTAAGTAATTCTGTAATTTCCTTTTAGTGGTCCAGTAAGTGGTTTGTGTGCAGTTTTCGGATCCTCGCATTTATACAGTTCTTCTGCTTTGTCGAGAAGGCCTTTCGCAACTTTTTTAGGTAGCCCTCGCAGGGCCTCTTTTGCAGTCGTTGTCCATTGAATAGTTACAAGTCTTTGAGGAGGATCATTCATCACAGGTCGAGTTCTCGTCTGACATCGTCTTGATCATGGAGCCGTCCTGCCTTGATATCCTCAAGGCTTTCCATAAACATACGGTACGATTCCGGATTTGAAACAATCTCAATTGTCTCCAATATGGTTTCCAAAAACTCAACATTGATAACTGCAAACGCCTCTTTGTTGTGTCGCGTGATATAAATCACGGGTTCCTTATCGAGCCGTGTATCAAGCTGATTGAAGGTCCGACGTGCCTCAGAAATGTCCAATGTTTCGCTTGTCATGAGTATCCTAACTGGTGTCCTTTCTCGACAGTTTGCGAGCGAGACCCCACACTGCCTGAGAGTATTGTACCATACTCTCGGCTATTTTGCAACTAAAACTTGACGCAATATTGTACAAATATTGGTGAAAAGCGTACAAAACTATGCTCACAATAGAGTCTTATGTCGCATTTGTACAGGGAAAGAACCCTTGCTCTCGCTGCCCCAGTCGAGGGTGACAGTATAAATGCGATTTCCCGTCTCTGTGACAGTTCAAAGGCATCGGCTTTTCGCCAGCTAGCTGATGCTGGAACGATTTGTGCTGATTATCAAGAATATGCCAGCGGTCTCTGGTATGAACGGAGCGTAATCCCTGCTGCATTTCCCCTTGGCCGCTCCTTTTCATCCCCTCATGCCTCCCTACCATAGACCGTGCCATCACCGCCTGGCGGTGGATGCGTGAGGGAGTGATTGAATCGTGGATGAAGCGAGCGAACTGGTTCAACAGGCAGCCTTTGCAAGAAGTGAAGGCCGGGTTCTTGATGCTCTGAACCTGATGGGCAGAGCCTGCACAGCTGAGCCTTCAGATACCAAGCTCAGGCTGCTCCTGGGTGGTTTGCAGGAAGACCTGGACCTGTTTGATCAAGCCTTGCGGTCCTATCGCAAAGCTGTCGACATGGACCCGAGTGAAGGCATCAGCTGGTGTTGCCTTGCAAGGATTCTGGGGCGACTTGACGAACTTGATGAAGCGGCTGACGCTGCTCAGCAGGCGGTTACTATTAATGAACACGATGCAGGCTGGTGGACTCTGCTTGGCGATCTTGAGCGCAGGCGAGGCCAGGAGAATGAAGCTGAGGATGCGCTGAACAAAGCTCTCGAGCTCAAGCCTGATCACCCCAAAGCTTTGTACGCCCTGGCCATGCTCAAAAGGCTGAGTCAGCCCGCTGAAGCGCAGCGCCTTCTTGAAAATGCCATTGCATCTGCTCCTGACTATGCCCCTTCACACCGTGAGTTGGGTCTGATCCTGGCTCGACAAAGCAGCTTCGCCCCCGCCCATACCTGTCTGGCGAAGGCGCTTGAGTTGGCTCCTGAAGACCCCTGGGCTCGGCTCTATCTGGGCATGATCCTCACCATGCAGAACCAGGCTGATCAGGCTGTGGTTGAATATCAACGAGCCGTTGAGTCTGCCCCGACCTGGGCACTGCCTCATGTTCTGCTTGGCAACCGCTTCAGCCAGACCGCCCAGCACACGCTGGCACTGGAGCATTATCAAGCCGCTGTCGAACTCGCCCCCAGCAACGGCCTGGCAAAGCTCAAACTTGGCAAATACCACTACACCCAGCGCAATTACTCAACTGCTCTGGACATCCTCATTCAAGCCCTCAATGAACTCCCCCAAGGCCTGGCCCACGACGAAACCCGCAGACTCATCGAACAATGCCAGAATAACCTTGATTCGTAGGCTGCACCCCTGAACAGCGTTATCCCACAGACCCAACCTTCTTTTTGTCCCGTGCCTGACGCTCTGATCGCCTGCGTGCCCCTTCATCAAGAATCCGCTTGCGATGCCGAATCGTGTTGGGTGTAATCTCGATCAACTCATCATCCTCGACATACTCCATGAGCGCTTCAAGCGACATGGTCCGAGGCGACTTGAGCGTCACGGTTGCTTCCTTGTTGGACTGACGAACATTGGTCAGATGCTTGGCCCTGACCACATTGATAGGAATATCGTTTTCGCGGTTGTGCTCACCAACGATCTGCCCGCCGTACACCTTCTCTGTGGGCTTGACAAACATCACACCGCGATCAGCAAGATTCTCAAGGGCATACGCCGTCACCGCGCCGGATTCCGTGGCGATCATCACCCCCTGTTGACGATGCATCACCTGGCTTGACAAAGGTTCGTACCTGAGAAAGACATGGTGCATGATCGCTTCACCAGCGCTGGCTGTCAGCACGCGCCCACGAAGCCCGATCAACGCACGCGAAGCAATCTCAAAGGCCATGTGAGTTACTGCAGTTCCGCGAGGCTCCATCTTCTTGAGCTCGCCCTTGCGCTGACCCACCAGCTCCATCACCGATCCGACCGCATCATTGGGTACATCCACCACCATTTGCTCGACAGGCTCATTTTTTACGCCATCTATCTCACGGATGATCACCTCGGGCTTGCCCACGCTCAGCTCAAACCCCTCGCGGCGCATCGTCTCCAGCAGAATGCCCAGATGCAAAATCCCCCGACCTGAAACGATAAACTCCTCGCTGGACCGCCCCGGCTCGACACGAAGCGCAACATTGTGCTCCAGCTCCTTGGTTAGACGGTCTCGAATCTGTCGACTCGTCACAAACTTGCCATCCTGACCCGCAAACGGCGAATCATTAATCCGGAACACCATCGTCAGCGTCGGCTCGTCAATCATCACCGGAGGCAGCGGCCTGGCATCCACCGGGTCCGCGAGCGTGTCCCCGATATCCACCCCCTCAACACCCGTCACCGCACACAAATCGCCCGCTTCCACACTCGCAACATCTTTTCGGCCTAGCCCCTCAAACCCCAGAAGCCTCCCCACCTTCGCATCCACACGAGACCCGTCTCGCTTGAGCACCGCAACTGACTGCCCCTGAGCAATACTCCCGGAAAACACCCGCCCAATCCCGATCCGCCCGACATAGTCGCTGTAGTCCAGCGTTGTAATTAACATCTGCAATGGTCGATCAGGCTGAGCCATCGGTGGCGGCACATCCTGCACAATTGCTTCCAGAACGGGCTTCATGTCCTTCTGCTCATCGGCCAGATCATCACACGCCCACCCATCTCGCGCCGAACAGTAAACCGTCCGAAAATCCAGCGTGTGGTCATCTGCTCCAAGCTCCACCAGCAGATCAAAGACCTCGCCCAGAACCTCCTCAGCCCTGGCATTGGGTCGATCACACTTGTTCACGATCACGATGGGCTTAAGACCTGCCTCCAGTGACTTGCTCAAGACGAACTTCGTCTGAGGCATCGGCCCCTCAAACGCATCAATCACCAGCAAGCACCCATCTGCCATCCGAAGCACCCGCTCGACCTCGCCTCCAAAGTCCGCGTGCCCGGGCGTGTCGATTACATTAATCCGATAATTCTGGCCATCCTGCCCTGGATATGTAATCGCACAGTTCTTGGACAAAATCGTGATGCCTCGCTCACGCTCAAGAGGGTTGGAATCCATGATCAGCGAGTGCTGACCACCAGCAAGCTTGTCCAGATCCTCAGACCGGAACATCCCTGATTGCTTGAGAAGCTGGTCCACCAGCGTGGTTTTGCCATGATCTACATGCGCTATGATCGCTACATTTCGCAAATTTTCGTGCGGTCCCGACATACACATGGCTCCTAAACCCAAAAGGTTGCGGAGTATAGACCACCCATGACCCACAACTGCAGCTTCTCGGGGGACCGATAGCTCCAGAACAGCCTTGCCCAGCTTGCCCAACTGGCAATACCCGCAGCCAACCCCCCGCATTCAAGCATGGCAACTGGCTGATACGCCTTCATGGTGCACACTCAAAGTATCAACGAATCCTCAGCGTAAATCACAATCAAAGAACACAAGGCCCCGCCTCTGCACTATCGCTGCGCTGCCTCCAGCGCACGCTCATATCTCAAGAGAACTGCCATGAATACCAAAGCTCGCATCATCTCCGTCGGTACACTCTTATCACTGACGGCTGTCTCTGCTCATGCAGGTCCCACCGAGTTCTATAGCGAAACCTTTGAGCGAAACTTCACAGGCCCCGAATGGTCCTCCAACACCACCATTGATCGAGCAAACCGACTCTCTCGATACGCTGGCGACTTCAACCGCCAGACAATCTCTCTCACACTCAATCAACCACCACTCCCACAAACCCGAGGCGATGTCGCCATCGGTAATCAAGGTGGTGACCTCGGTTCCACAGGCTCCATCGGAGATGGCGGCGGAGGTAACAATGGTGGCGGAGGAGGTGGCGGCGACGGCACCACCGTTCTCTACACACTCGAACTGGACTTCTACCCCATTGATTCCTGGGATGGCAATCGTCACCTCAATGGCCCGGATGTCTTCCAGATCAATGCCAACAACAACAACATATTCTCTGAAACTTTCGACAATGTCAGTGCGGGCCAACACCAGACCTTCCGGGCTCCCAATGCTGTTGGACAGTTCGCTGGCAATACCTCATGGAACGACGCCATCTATCGCAACATTCAGATCCCCTTCGTCTTTGACAGCACCGGATCAGTCACCTTCACCTTCACAGGCATCGGTCTCCAGTCACCCCTTGATGAATCCTGGGGCATCGACAACATCAGCCTTTCATACACCGTCGTACCCGCCCCAGCACCCTTAGCCCTCACCAGCCTGCTCGGCGTGCTCGGCTTACGCAGAAGCCGTCGAAACGAATCAACTCTGTAAAAAATCCTGCCCCCAAAGATCCCGCAGCTTATCGAATCAAACCCGGATTCAAATCGATCGTAATGGATGACTCGATCGAATCATCTTCATTGAGCGTGGTGTTCCAGCTCAACACATCAATCAACCGCCACGCAGAAAGCTCGCCCTCACCGACCCAGCCAAGTTTCTCCATCAGATCTACAAGTCGCGATGGCTTGGCCCGCCCCGCCATGAGTGGCTGACCACCCGCCAACCCGCCCCCTGCCTCTTGTGCAAGCTGACCCTGCAGCGCATCGCTCATCAGCGACACCTGTTGGGCAATGTTCTTTCCAGCCGGTGACAGACGCATCACCGCCCAGCCACTGCCATCAATCCCCGGCTGACTCCGCCAGGCAAGTGCTGCCCGATGATCCGCCCCCTCATCACGCGACATGGCAAATGAAAGACTCACGCTCTGAGTGCGCACCGCGCCAGGAAGCACCCCGTCATAGTTCGGCAGAATCTCCCGCTCTCGCTCGCTGCTGTTCATGCTGGATGTTGAACGATCAACATGATGCTCCAGCATCGCTTTAATCGGAATCATCAATGCATCAACCCCACGAGCTGTTGCTCGCGCATCAAGGCTGTGCACCGCCACGCTCACACCAAGCCCCGCATCCTCTGACACCGGGTCCACCGCCAGTGCGACCAGTAATGATGAGTCCTGATCAAGCTTGAGCATCGACATCGCCAGCTTCGGAACCGTCGGCACAATCTGAGGCTCAAACTCGGTCGATGGCCCAAGCCGACCCAACACCCACAACAAACTCCCCGACTCCAGCTCACTAAAACTCGCGACAGGCCAAATCGATCTGCCCCTGTCCTTCTGCAAAACCAGACCCGGAGATGACCAGAGCCTTGCATTGACTCGAGCACCTTCAACCTGCGCACCAACTGCAATATAACGATCAGCCCCTTCAACCCCTTCTTCATCATCCGACTTTAGCCGAAGCCTGCCCACGATCTGGTTTGAATCCAGTGCCTTGATCAGCTTGTCAATCACACTGGGCTCAGATACTTCCCTGGCCTCTGGAAACTTTGGTTTGCGACAAATCGAAGGCACAACCTCCTTAATCAACGACATCGAATCCGCAGGTCCAAGCACCAGCGTCGCCCCGCCGTCAGAGTTCCCCCCGCGACATGAGGCCAGTCGATAACGATCGTCTTCAATCGCAAAGAGATATTGCCCGTTGATTTTCCACCTGGGCATAGCCTGCAAATGCTTGCGCACCCGGCGCTCCGTCTCATCGGTTACATCCGTAATCACCACCCACTGCGTCTGCTCTTCATCACCCAGCCCAAAAACCACTAACGCAAAACGCTGCCCTGCAAGGGCAGAAAACGCCTCGTCACCTGTCATGCCAAAAGTGTTGGCAAGATGATCCCAGCGCTGCGAGGTTTCCTTGATATCCGCGAGCTTTGTTACAAACGAAATCAACCCCCCAAGCCCCTCTGCACTGCCTGGTTCAAATGCCCGATCAACCACCACCACAAGATCTGCCTCTGGCCCAATCTGGCGCAGCGCATCAAGAACATCGCCATGCACGCGATCAACTGCAAGCAAGACCACCAGTAACAAGCACAACTGAATACGAATCATGATGCTGACCATCTCAGATAAACCAGACTCGTTGCACCCGGCCTACAGAATCAAGGCAGGTCATGATCATCCACACCCCCGCCATCCCCCTCTTTCTCCAGACCTAGGCGAACATGCAAACGAACACGGTAAACCGTCCTCTCCTGTCGGGCAGTGCGCAGCCGCCATGGATTGTTTGCAAAGTCTCTATACACAAAGTCCGAAACACCCCTCACATATTCAACATCGCTCTCATAAGCTGATCCCGAAAATGACCCCGCTCTCAGCTTCACCGATTGTGCCCGCGCATATCCCGGCGATCTGGAAAGAAACGCAACTTGCGTACGATGATCCGCAGCCTCACCCGCTCGCGTCAACGCTCGCGGCTGCCCAAAGATCGATGCATACCCACCAGCAAAAGATGCCAGATGCATTGCATTATAATCTGCCTGATTCTTCACCAGATTCAGAACATCACCTTGATCCGCCTGTGCCTTGCATCGTTCAGCCAGCACCTCAATCTGCATCGCAACCTGGCCATTGAACTCTTCAAATCGCTCAGCGACTTTCTCAGCACCTCTGGCAGATTCACTGCTCACCGTCTGCACAAACTCGCTCAATGGCTGATCGCCCCGCCCCACAAGCCCTGCGCCAGGCGCAACCCTCTGCACCACCGCAACACCAAGCAGTACAACCAGAATCATCAACGCCGCAACCGCCCGGCCCGACTTCACCAGAAACCGAAGCCTTGGACTGGCAAACCCGCGTTGCACTTCCATCTGGCTCAAAATCGCATCTGTCAGATCGGGCTTGTCAGGCGTTTGACGCAATGCTGTCAGCACCCGCAGCATCCTGAGCACATCTCGCCGTTTGCGATCGTCATGCTTGAGATGTCTGGTCAGTTCAACCTCAGCCTGTGAATCCAGCTCGTGATTAAAGAGTTCCTCCACAAGCCGATCAATCTGGTTAGCATCCACATCAGAATCCAGAATGGATTCCAAGTTCGGATCAACACGCGAATCTTTGTTCTTATCCCCCCGCTTCATGCCCAGACCTCCGCGACATGGGCACTCAGTTTTTCGTGGGCTTCAAGAAGATCACGAAGTCTGCGCCGACCTCGGTGCAGATGGCTCTTGATCGTGCCCTCAGGCATCGACATATGTTCCGCGATCAACGCAATCGGCCAGTCCTGCTGATGGAACAGAATCAAAATCTCTCGTTGATGCTCAGGAAGTGCCAGGAGCGACTGTCCTAATGCATCACGGGCATTTGATTGCACTTCCTGATTAATCGTTGCTCGGTCGGATTTGTCGCTGCTCCCCTGCCAGCCGTTGACGATCTCGCTGTCAAAGGTTGGCGCGTGCTTCTGACACGCATTGACATAAAGCCGTTTTGCGATGGTAAAAAGCCATGTCGAAAAACGATAGCGTTCATCAAACCGATGCAGATTCATCAGCACCCGGACAAACGCTTCCTGAACAATGTCCTCTGAAATCTCCACTCGCCCGCTCATGCGCATGATGTACCCAAACAACGATTGCTGATGGGCCTTGATCAACGCCGCTGCAGCACCCTTGTCCCCCGCAGCTGCCAGACGAATCAACTCATGCTCACGCGCTTTAACCATCAAGAACATCCTCCAAACCAACCCCTCTTACCCCAATATACCCGATCATCACTACAAAGTTCCCAAACCCTCCCTACATTCCCCTTTTCACAATTTATATTTCCTGAAAGCCGTTCATAATACAAACAAAAAACCCCCAGCCACCTGGGGATCTTGATCATTGTAAATTATCCTTACAGAACCCAATCTCAAGCTGGCTTATGCAGCCGATCGGCGCCTTCTGCCCACTGTCCGCTGGTCATCTGGAGCGCGATGCTCGTGATGCTCTGCAATCTCCTCAACCAGTTCCAGCGGACAATCCGCCCACAAGTCTGCGCCGAGTTCCTCAGCCAGCCCTTCTGCTCGATTAAACACCCCGCCTCCAACCACAATCTGCGTATTATCGCACGCTCCAATCTCCCGGATGGAATCGATCAACGATCGCAGTTCCGGCAAATCGCCAGGCGACGATGCAAACATCAACAGCACATCAGGTTGCCGTTCATGCACCTGCTGAAGCACCTCGTCCGCTGGAATCCCGCTCCCGGCAAACGATACCGCAAACCCGCGTGATTCAAGCATGTCCACAGCCATCTGGGCTGAAAGCTCCTCAGATTCACTGGGCCCGCTGATCGCAAAGATTGTTCGCTCAGGCGATGTGACAAAATCAAACCTCGCTGCGTTTTGATCCACCAGAACACGCAATAGTCGCGTTGCCAGATTATGACTCACATTTGAAAGCTGATCCCCACGGTACAGCCGATCCACCATCTCGTAGGTCGGCCAGAACAAATCCGTCAACAACATCTCAGGCGTCAGCCCGTTATGCAGCAGTTCTGAAACCAGCCTGCGCGACATGGTCCGGTCGCCATCAATCAGTGTTTCAAAAAACCTTTCTATGAGAACATCCATGTCCATCCTTATGCACTCCTTTATATTTGACGCAATCCCGACACGAGCCGGACCAGCGTGATCTGTCGTAACACACAACCCGCCACGCGAGCCGACCAATGCCCTCTTGCACTGGGTCTAACCTATCGATCACACAGGCAACCAAGCATGAGCTGCCAAACACACTTGGACTTATAGGAACTGAGCCTCTCCTCGCAGTCCAATAACCAAGGCTGAGCTGTTGACCCCGTTTTTTCGCTGTCATTTGCTGCGCTTTACGCTTTTGTAGCTGGCTTTGTGCCCCGATAACACGCGCACACCCCCAGCGTCATCAAATGCACACGCAAATCTCCCAGCCCCGCCTCACCCATGCATGCTTTCATTTGGCTGCTGTTCATGAAAGTATCTATGGATTTTGGCAAATATCGATACGCCCCCGAGCGGTCCCGGCTGATCAGCGTTGCCGTCCTGGGCATCAACCAGCCGCTGTACCACCGATTCATCGCACGGATCAGCCCATTGCCAGGCTGAGCAAACTCCAGCACCACCACCCGCCCCCCCGGCTTGAGTACGCGCACAAACTCACGCATCGCCCGCCCCGGGTCCGCCACATTGCGAATCCCAAACGCAATGGATACCACATCAAACGACGCATCCTCAAACTCCAGATCCATCGCATCCCCCCAGGCAAACCTCGTCAAACCCGCAACTTCCCTCCGCCGCCCCTTCATCAACCGCGCCCGCTTGTACTCAGCAAGCTCAAGCATCTCCCTGGTAAAATCAACACCCACAACCCCCCCTCCATTCCCCCCTCCATTCCCCCCTCCATTCCCC